>NZ_AP025487.1:0-652414 GCF_024347475.1 Vibrio fortis | reverse complement strand
CTGTTCCGACAGCAATGTCACCGGCTTCTGCGCCCAAGCGGTAACCACCACCAGGACCACGCACACTCGCCACAAGGCCAGCTTTGCGTAACTTAGAAAATAGTTGTTCTAAGTAAGATAACGAAATACCTTGACGTTCAGAGATGTCAGCCAAAGGTACAGGGCTTTTTTGCGAATGCAGTGCTACATCTAGCATAGCTGTGACCGCATATCTTCCTTTAGATGTAAGTTTCATATCACACCGTATCCACATTGTTTATGTGGTTGGAATTTTTCCATACCTGACTAAAATGGTCAAGTATTTAATTGACTATTTTAGTCAGGTATTCACCCTTACGGAATTTGTGGTTACTTATTCGCCCTTCTGAGACTTCTCAACTGAGGTCAAAATACCGCGCAGCGTATTAATTTCTTGGATTTCAGGGCGTGCACGGCTAAACAGACGACGAAGCTTATTCATCACCTGACCTGGTTTGTCCTTAGAGATAAATTGGGTATCCGTAATCACTTTTTCAAGGTGCTCATAAAACATTTCGAGCTCTTCGTGACGTGGGTACTCATCTTCTGCTTGTGGAGGGTACTGACTCGCCTCTTGGTTTAGGTGAGCAACGCGAACTTCATAGCTCAATGTTTGAACCGCCATCGCTAGATTCAACGAGCTGTATTCTGGGTTTGCTGGAATGCAAACATGGTAGTGACACTTTTGCAGCTCTTCATTCGTTAAACCAGTGCGTTCACGACCAAAGATAAGCGCCACTGGGTGCTTTTGCCCTTCGATAGCAAATTTCTCGCCACACTCACGAGGCTCTAGCATTGGCCACTCCAATGTACGAGAGCGTGCACTTGAACCAACAACAAGACCACAGTCTTTTACTGCTTCTTCTAATGTTGAAACAATTTTCGCGTTTTCTGCGATATCACCAGCACCCGCTGCCAAAGCCATTGTTTGCTCATCCACTTCACACTGAGGATCCACCAACACTAATTGGCTTAAACCCATAACTTTCATCGCACGAGCGGCAGAGCCGATATTGCCCGAGTGAGAAGTACCAACGAGAACGACTTTTACATTGTCTAACATGCTATATGACACCACTTTAAAAATAATCGCGAGATATTAACACATCACAAAGTAAAATGGTCAGACCCTTCACGGAATGTGATTTCAAGAGTTCAAAAAATAACCACTTCCCTTTTGCAAAAACTTTGGTATACTCGCCGCCGCTTTAAATCGTTCTTTAACATCTTGTGGGAATCTCCATATGCATCCAATGCTAAACATTGCTATTCGCGCTGCGCGTAAAGCAGGCAATCACATTGCTAAATCTCTAGAAACAACTGATAAGATCGAAACATCTTTGAAAGGCAACAACGACTACGTTGTAAATATTGCTAAAGAAGCTGAATACATGATTATTGAAACAATCAAAGCTTCTTACCCAGAGCACAGCATTGTTTCTGAAGAGAACGGTCTTACTGAAGGTAAAGACTCTGATGTTCAATGGATCGTTGACCCACTAGATGGCACGAACAACTTCGTTAAAGGCTTCCCACACTTCGCAGTATCTATCGCAGTTCGCATGAACGGCCGTACTGAAGTAGCGTGTGTTTACGACCCAATGCTAAACGAGCTATTCACAGCTCAACGTGGCGCTGGTGCTCAACTAAACAACGCTCGTATGCGTGTAACTCAGCTGAAAGACCTACAAGGTTCTATCCTAGCTGCAGGTTTCCCATTCAAAGCTAAACAGCACTCAGAATCTTTCATGAAGATCATCTCTGGTCTATTCGTTGATTGTTCTGATTTCCGTCGTACTGGTTCTCCAGCACTAGACCTATGTTACCTAGCGGCTGGCCGTGTTGACGGTTACCTAGAGCTAGACCTAAAACCATGGGACATGGCAGCTGGCGACCTAATCGCTCGTGAAGCTGGCGCAATCCTAACTGACTTTGCTGGCGGTACTGACTACATGAAGTCTGGTAACGTTGTTGCTTCAAGTGCACGTGGTGTTAAAGCTATTCTTAAGCACGTTCGTGAGAACGCAAACGAAGGTATGCTGAAGTAATTCAGACCTTACGTTGATGCTCTCCTAAATGAGAGCCGAAAGATTCGAAGCCTCGCTTTAGCGGGGCTTTTTTGTATCTGCAATTCCGAGAGATGCGAGATGCGAGATGCGAGATGCGAGATGCGAGATGCGAGATGCGAGCAGAATAGCGCTTATGACATTAAGTGCAATTCACTTCGACCGTAAAATTTGTATTGAGTTTTCCTACAAAATTCAGGCATAAAAAAACCGCTAGTTGCCTAGCGGTTTTCTGGTTTATCGAAAGTTATAAGCCAAAGCTTATGGCATTTCGTCAAACTCTTCGCCTTCTTTTTCCACTTGTGGTGGCATTAGGTGCTCACGCGTAATACCCAACTTCATAGCTAGTGCAGATGCAACGTAGATAGAAGAGTAAGTACCAACGGTAATACCTAGTAGAAGTGCTGTCGCGAAACCATGAATCATAGCGCCGCCCTGAACGAACAGTGCGATAACTACGAATAAGGTTGTACCAGAAGTGATCAATGTACGGCTCAATGTTTGTGTGATTGAGCTGTTTAGAACTTCAGGTGCTTCGCCTTTACGCATCTTACGGAAGTTCTCACGGATACGGTCAAATACAACTATGGTATCGTTGAGCGAGTAACCGACAACCGTTAGCAATGCCGCGACGATGGTCAGGTCTACCTCGATTTGCATCAGAGAGAAAACACCCAGTGTAATGATAACGTCGTGCGCCAATGCGAGTACCGCACCTGCAGCCAAACGCCATTCAAATCGTACCGACACATAGATCAAGATACAGATAAGAGAAACAAGGATAGCAAGGCCACCCGCTTCTGTTAGCTCATCACCTACGTTTGGACCAACGAATTCGATACGGCGCATTTCAACTTGCTCACCCGTACCTTGTTCGATAGCCGATAAGATCTGGTTACCTAGTGTTTCGCCTGCAACGCCTTCACGTGGGCGTAGACGAACCATAACATCACGTGCAGAACCAAAGTTCTGTACCGTTGCGTCACCAAAGCCTTTTGCCTCTAGTGCAGAACGGATATTTTCAAGGTTAGCTGGATGCTCAAAACCCACTTCAATCAGGGTACCGCCAGTAAAGTCTAGACCCCAGTTCAACGACTTGGTTGATAGAGTAAAGATGGCTGTACCAATCATTAAGATAGAAAGAACAAAAGCTACCTTTGACCAACGCATAAAGTCGATCAATTTGTCTGCTTTTAGAATCTGAAACATATTAATTCCTAGCCTTAGATCGACAGTTTATCTACGCGCTTACCGCCATACATTAGGTTCACGATACAACGTGTACCTACAATAGCTGTAAACATAGAAGTCAGAATACCGATAGACAGCGTTACCGCGAAGCCTTTAATCGCACCCGTACCAACAGCAAATAGAATGATGGCTGTTAGAAGCGTGGTGATGTTAGCATCGGCAATCGTACTGAATGCATTCGCGTAACCTTGGTGAATCGCTTGTTGTGGGCTACGACCTTCACGTAACTCTTCTCGAATACGTTCGAAAATAAGCACGTTCGCATCGACCGCCATACCCACCGTCAGTACGATACCTGCAATACCCGGTAGCGTCATGGTTGCACCTGGGATCATCGACATCACACCGATAATCAGCACCAAGTTCGCCATTAGCGCGACGTTAGCAATCAGGCCAAAACGACGGTAGTAAATAAGCGTAAATAGCATTACTGCAGCCATACCCCAGATCATCGCCATGATACCCATGTCAATGTTCTGCTGACCCATAGATGGACCAATGGTACGTTCTTCAACAATCGAGATAGGTGCAATCAGAGCACCAGCACGTAGAAGAAGTGCAAGGTTGTGTGCTTCAGCAGCAGAATCGATACCAGTAATACGGAAGTTACGACCTAGCGCAGATTGAATCGTTGCTTGGTTAATCACTTCTTCATGCTTGGTCAGAATCACTTTGCCTTCAGGTGTCTTACGACCGCTGTCTTTGTACTCTGCAAATACGGTAGCCATTAGCTTACCGATGTTTTGGCGAGAGAACGCAGACATCTTGCTACCACCTTCGCTGTCTAGCGAGATGTTAACTTGAGGACGACCATATTCATCAACACTTGAGCTTGCATCCGTAATGCTTGAACCGCCTAGAATCACGCGCTTCTTAAGCACTACAGGGCGACCATCACGGTCTTGCTTGATTTCGCTACCTGCTGGTGCACGACCTGCCGCAGCGGCTGCAAGATCCGCAGAGCTATCCACTTCACGGAACTCAAGCGTTGCTGTCGCACCAAGAATTTCTTTAGCGCGAGCTGTGTCTTGAACACCTGGAAGCTCAACTACAATGCGACTAGCACCTTGACGTTGAACCAATGGCTCAGCAACACCCAATTCATTAACACGGTTACGAAGGATTGTGATGTTTTGCTCTACTGCGTAGTTACGGATCTCTTGAAGACGCGTTTCAGTAAAGTTAGCAATCAGAGAAAAGCGACCGTTTGACTCAGAATCAACGAAAGTCATGTCTGGGTGTAGAGATTCCAGCAACGACTTAGCAGCTGCTAGTTGCTCTTCATTACGCAGCAATACTTCAACCGCATCTTTACCAGATGGGCGGATTGCACGGTAACGAATTTTCTCTTCACGAAGCTCGCTACGGAACGCTTCTTCTTGTTGGCCCACCAGCTTTTCCATCGCAGCGTCCATATCCACTTCCATCAAGAAGTGAACACCGCCACGTAGGTCAAGGCCAAGCTTCATTGGTGCCGCACCAATTGATTCAAGCCAGTCTGGAGTAGAAGCCGCTAAGTTTAAGGCAACGATAACATCTTCATTCAAAGCTTCAGTGATCACATCACGCGCACTGATTTGAGTATCGGTATCGTTAAAGCGTACAAGAATAGAACCGTTTTCTAGAGCAACGGATTTAGTAGAAAGGCTCTCAGCTTCAAGAGCTTTGGTGACAGTATCCAGCGTAGACATATCTACAGAGGCGCCACGCGCCCCTGTAACTTGAACTGCCGGATCTTCACCGTATAGATTTGGAAGTGCGTACAACGCAGCGATAGCAATGGTAAACATCACCATCAGGTACTTCCATAACGGATAACGGTTTAGCACAGCGAGGATCCTCTAGCTGTTTATAGAGATTTCAGAGTACCTTTTGGTAGCACTGCTGTAACGAAGTCTTTCTTGATCACTACTTCGTTGTTTGGGTTCAGCTCGATTGCAACGTAGTCGTTGTCTTCAGCGATTTTAGTAATCTTACCGATTAGACCACCGCTTGTTAGAACTTCGTCGCCTTTACCCATAGAAGCCATTAGGTTTTTGTGCTCTTTAACACGCTTAGCTTGTGGACGGTAGATCATGAAGTAGAAGATCACCGCGAACATACCTAGCATGATTAGCATTTCAAAACCGCCGCCAGCTGGTGCACCTTCTGCTGCTGCATGTGCTTGAGAAATAAACATTAAAACATCCTCTATTTATATTTTCGTAATTGTTTGTCTTATTGGGTTGCATCCCTTTATTTTCAAGCCCCATCCCTATGAATAGAGACGGGGCTCGCAAAAGAAATACTAAGATTCTTTACCCAGTGGTGGAACTTCACGTCCCATTCTTGCGTAGAACTCTGCCACAAACTCTTCAAAACGGTCTTCATCAATCGCTTTACGGATATCAGACATAACACGTTGGTAGAAGCGCAGGTTGTGAATCGTGTTCAGACGCGCACCTAGGATTTCGTTACAACGGTCTAGATGATGTAGGTAAGACTTGCTGTAGTTCTTACAAGTGTAACAGTCACACTCTGAATCTAGTGGCGTTGTATCCGTTTTATGCTTCGCATTACGGATCTTGATCACACCTTCAGTCACAAATAGGTGACCGTTACGTGCGTTTCGCGTCGGCATTACACAGTCAAACATGTCGATACCACGACGAACACCTTCAACTAGGTCTTCAGGTTTACCAACGCCCATTAGGTAGCGAGGCTTATCTTCAGGCAGTTGAGGACATGTGTGCTCAAGAATACGGTGCATATCTTCTTTTGGTTCGCCTACTGCTAGACCACCAACCGCGTAACCGTCGAAGCCGATCTCAGTTAGGCCTTTAACAGATACATCACGCAGGTCTTCGTATACACCACCTTGAACGATACCGAATAGTGAGTTCGGGTTTTCAAGTTTGTCGAAGTGGTTGCGTGAACGCTCTGCCCAACGTAGAGACATCTCCATAGAGTCTTTCGCTTCTTTGTGGGTCGCTGGGTAAGGCGTACACTCATCGAAGATCATCACGATGTCTGAACCTAGGTCTTTTTGAATTTCCATAGACTTTTCAGCGTCCATGAAGATCTTGTCACCGTTTACTGGGTTACGGAAATGTACACCCTCTTCAGTGATTTTACGCATCGCACCTAAGCTGAATACTTGGAAGCCGCCTGAATCGGTAAGGATAGGGCCTTGCCAGTTCATGAAATCGTGCAAGTCACCGTGCATTTTCATGATCTCTTGACCAGGACGTAACCATAAGTGGAACGTGTTACCCAGTAAGATCTCTGCACCTGTGTCTTTTACTTCTTCAGGTGTCATGCCTTTTACTGTACCGTACGTGCCCACAGGCATGAATGCCGGAGTTTCCACCGTACCACGTTCAAACTGAAGCTGACCACGGCGTGCACCAGCGTTTGTTTTCTTAAGTTCGTATTTTAATTTCACGAAGCCTCCAATATGCCAGAGAAACAATCTGACTGTTAATTCAGAGCTTAAGTTCGTCTTAAGACTCTATGAGGAGCGGTCGCGGATTCCTTGCGAGAAAGAGGCTGATGCTCAACCTCTCTCCTAGCCTACTGCTAGCACCCGTAAATTCTATTTATATCGCTTATTACTGGCTAAAATTAGCTTGTTTTCTTGTTGATGAACATCGCGTCACCATAGCTGAAGAAGCGGTATTCACTCTTCACTGCATGATCGTAAGCACCCATCACGTTGTCGTAACCAGCAAAAGCACTCACCAGCATAATCAAAGTTGATTCAGGCAGGTGGAAGTTAGTGATTAGGCAATCCACCAGCTGGTATTCATAGCCAGGGAAGATAAAGATCTCAGTGTCACCAAAGAACGGAACTAACTCAGTACCTTTTTTCATAGCATCTTGTGCCGCACTTTCAAGTGAACGGACTGATGTGGTGCCTACAGCAATAATACGCCCACCGCGAGCTTTGGTTGCCGCGATTGCATCCACAACCTCTTGCGGTACTTCTACGTACTCAGCATGCATGTGGTGATCATTGATGTTGTCTACTTTAACCGGCTGGAATGTACCTGCACCAACGTGAAGTGTTACATACGCGAATTCCACACCTTTGGCTTTCATATCCGCCATCAGCTTGTCATCAAAGTGAAGACCTGCCGTTGGTGCAGCAACTGCACCTGGCTTTTCGTTGTAAACCGTTTGGTAACGCTCTTTATCTGCGTCTTCATCTGGACGATCGATATAAGGTGGTAGCGGCATATGGCCAACGCTATTCAAGATATCTAGAACGCTCTCCTCAGAAGTAAAGCGAATCTCAAACAGTGCATCATGGCGCGCGACCATCTCTGCTTCATACTCATCGTTCTCACCCAAGAACAACTGTGTGCCTGGTTTTGGTGATTTTGAACAACGAACGTGTGCAAGAATACTTTTCTCATCCAACATGCGCTCAACCAGCACTTCTAGCTTACCGCCAGATGCTTTACGACCGAACACTCGAGCTGGGATAACGCGAGTATTGTTGAAAACCACTAAATCACCGGGTTCAACCAAGTCTAGAACGTCTTTAAACGAACCATCATTTAAGTTACCCGTGTTGCCATCCAGTTTTAATAGGCGGCTTGCTGTGCGCTCCTCTTGTGGATAGCGAGCAATAAGTTCATCGGGTAGGTCAAAGTGAAAATCTGAAACTTGCATTCTTCTAGTCTTGTTTAGTTGGATGAGGTCAATTCAGTAGACGACACGAAGCCGCGACTAAATTTTTCGCAGTGGGCTAGTATAGGCGCACGTGACGCAATAGCAAGGTTTTGCGTATCGGATTATTGTAAATAGGCGTAAAAAATCGACTCGAAATCGTACATGACTTTAGCGACATTTGTTGCATAAAAGTCACCCAATAATGAGTTAGCTCTCAGATATTTTGGGGAGATAAATCTATAGTAGAAGCAGTAAAATAGAATAATAAGGAGGTCCGTATGATCAAGGTTGAAGACATGATGACTCGCAACCCTCATACCCTATTGCGCTCACACTCACTCGCCGATGCAAAACACACCATGGAAGCCTTGGATATTCGGCACATTCCAGTCGTGGATGCAGACAGAAAACTGCTTGGTGTCGTTACTCAACGCGATGTCCTTGCCGCTCAAGAATCTAGCCTACAAAATATCCCTCAAGCTCAATCTTATACTCTCGCCACACCACTTAATGACATCATGCACAAAAACGTCATGTCGGTTGAACCAAGAGCAGGGCTAAAAGAGTCGGCTATTTATATGCAGAAACATAAGGTCGGTTGTCTACCAGTCGTAGAACACGGTGAGTTGGTTGGTATCATCACAGACAGTGACTTCGTAACGATTGCAATCAATCTTTTAGAGTTGCAAGAAGAGAGTGAACCGGAAGAGATTGAAGTTTAGAAAACACTCTTTAAAGCGGGTTTATTGTCTCAATAGAATTCAACAAGCTTGATTCCGTTCATCTCGCTCAATGAATTTTATAGACGACAGACAAAAAAATGAGCGGCTGGATTGGGCCGCTCGAAGGTCAGGGTTTCATGCGTTCCTGTAAACAGTAAGGAATCTTGTTATTGCTCGATCTGGTTTTCATTCTTATATAGGTAGGCGGCCTTCCTACTTATTGCTTCGCTTATCACTGCACTCCTTGATTTCACATCCTGCACGCTTGCACAGATAAAAAGGTTTGGGCTTCATTTCGGGAAAATAACTTAAGGGTTAGGTGAAAGGGTACCTAATCCCTCAAGCTTGCCTGTTCGACACTATCACTATAAATCTAAAAATATTTGTAACTCAAAGACTACATCTTACAGTCGCAAGCTAATTATATTGTATGGGTTGCTTGCTCTATCTTTGGCTGCTTCGTGTTGCCTTCGCCTATTACCATCTCCAAATTTGAAATCGATTACAAGCAAGAGCCACCTAGACATAAGTCTTAATCTTCATGCAGTTAAGTTACCTCAAACAAACATAGAGCAAAAGGTCTAAAGTTAATAAAAAGTTAAATTCAAAGCTTTATATCGTTGTGATCTCAGCCACTATTTGATCGCCAATCCTTCGATAATTTACGTAATTTTATTACGTCGAAAAATTGAGCACCTCATAGTTTAAAACAGTTGTTTGATTCCAAGAAAACAGAAAGAAGTCGTTGAGTGTCAATGGCTGAAATACATATACATCAGGGAAGTTAAACAAGAGCCCAAAAGAGGTGTGTAAAATTAAGCGTGTAAAATTTCACAAATGAATGAAAGCTACTTAACAGCACCTCGATCATTTGTAGTCAAATAAATGCTTATCCGCAGTATAAAATACTAAAAAGCACACCTAATACAGTGTGCTTTTTATGTGAGTTTCAACTATTCAACTTAATACTTATTGCTATCGTGAATACAAAAAAGATCAAAGTAACTCAGAAACAACCTCTGCCAACTGATTGAATGTGCTTACTCGTGAAGAGCTAGGACGCCAAACTAAGCCAATATGACGGTGGGCTTGCTGCCCCGGTGCATCAACCACTACTAAGTTCTGGTTCTCAATCAAGCCATGATCAATCGCCATCTGCGGAATGAATGTTGTGCCTAAACCATTCGCGACCATTTGCACTAGAGTATGAAGGCTGGTTGCTGAGAACGGGTTTATCTTCTCTTTATCGGTTAGCTGGCAAGCCGACACTGCATGTTCTGTTAAACAGTGCTCTTTTTCTAAAAGAAACACCGACTCGTCGGGAAGGTCTGCATATTTAATTGGCGTGCGAATCGCATCCGCCTGATTGCGACTGATGATCATACGGAATGGATCACTACCAACAATCTGGCTCTCCATTCCGTCAATATCGACAGGAAGTGCCAAAATCAACACATCCAGCTCACCTTGGCGTAAAGCTGCCAGCAAGTTGGTCGTGGTGTCTTCACGTAGCAACATATTCAATTCAGGGAAGCGAACATTAACCTCTTGAACTAAGTTACACAGAAGAAAAGGAGCTATCGTCGGAATGCAGCCCACTTTAAGCTGCCCCTGCATATCGCCGCCTTGGCACAATCTCCCTAATTCAACTAAGTCTTGTCCTTTGGCTAGCAACTCTCTGCCATGCTCCACTACTTGTTCACCTGCATGAGTAAACACCAATGGGCTCTTCTTGTCTTTCTTTTCGTATAGAGGACACCCAATCAACTCTTCTAGGTTTTGTATCCCTTTACTCAGGGTTGATTGACTAACAAAACAACGCTCGGCCGCATCCCCGAAGTGGCGTGTTTCATGTAGTGTCACTAGATAGTGAAGTTGCTTAAGACTTGGCCATTTATTCATGAAATTACTTTGTAATATGAGTAAGATAAGTTGGAGTCTACCCACCTGGAATGGTCAATAGACTTGGAAAGGACAAAGAATGGGTTTATCGCTTTTTTCGATGAACTCAATCTATTTAATTCGCTTTTTTCTATAGTACCGATTGTACTATAGTTTGTCGCGTAGAAACGGAGCCCAATCAAAGAAGTATTGGGCCAACTAATTTTTTAGGAGATTCCAAAATGGTACTAGTAGGTCGTCAAGCCCCTGACTTTACTGCAGCAGCTGTTCTAGGTAACGGCGAAATCGTTGACAACTTCAACTTCGCAGAATTCACAAAAGGTAAGAAAGCGGTTGTTTTCTTCTACCCACTAGACTTCACTTTCGTTTGTCCTTCTGAGCTTATCGCTTTCGACAACCGTCTTGAAGATTTCCAAGCTAAAGGCGTTGAAGTAATCGGTGTTTCTATCGATTCTCAATTCTCTCACAACGCATGGCGTAACACTGCTATCGCTGATGGCGGTATCGGTCAAGTTAAGTACCCACTAGTTGCTGACGTTAAGCACGAAATCTGTAAAGCATACGACGTTGAGCACCCAGAAGCTGGTGTTGCTTTCCGTGGTTCTTTCCTAATCGACGCTGACGGCCTTGTACGTCACCAAGTTGTTAACGACCTACCACTAGGCCGTAACATCGACGAAATGCTACGCATGGTTGACGCACTAAACTTCCACGAGAAGAACGGTGAAGTTTGTCCAGCACAATGGGAAGAAGGCAAATCAGGTATGGACGCATCTCCAAAAGGTGTTGCAGCGTTCCTATCTGAGCACGCAGACGACCTAAGCAAGTAATTACATTCTTAAGCCCGCGCTCAACTCGGGTGAATGGTTGGAAGCTCTCTTAGTAGCCAAAGGCACAAGAAGCGTAAAGCAATAGCACAAAGTGCAACGCCAATCAGTTAAGAAGTAAAGTCTTATTTAAAGCCCGAAGTTCACGCTTCGGGCTTTTCTTATATTGATCAGAACCTTCTTGCCCATTTCTCTCAAGTCTCTCAATTGAGGCAGCGATTACCGAAAAGATTTACCCCTATTTCGCTCCCTTTCCCTCTACCCTTTCATAACTCGCTATTGCTATCATCCAGTTATCCCCTCTTCGGAACGACAAAATGAAACCTGAATTAGAAGTATGTATCGACAACCTCGAATCCCTTCACCTTGCTATAGAAGGTGGTGCAGATCGCATAGAGCTCTGCTCATCTCTCGCTCTAGGTGGGCTAACGCCAAGTTTTGGTTTTATGAAGAAAGCGGCTGAGCACTCTTCTGTTCCAGTTTATGCCATGATCAGGCCAAGACAGGGAGACTTTATCTTTAGCTCAGAGGATATCGAGTGCATGCTTGAAGATATTGAGGCTGCTTCTATTGCAGGGCTTTCAGGGGTGGTTTTAGGCGTTACCAACTCGGATGGTAGTCTGGACATAAGCGCATTAGAGCAACTCACTAAAAAGGCAAAGAGCCTCAACTTGGGTATGACTCTCCATCGAGCGATTGATGTTTGCGCAGATTATGAACGTGCATTAGAACAAGCTATCGAATTGGGCTTTGAAAGAATTCTCACTTCCGGACTTGCTCTAACTGCTGAGCTTGGAATTGATATCTTAACGGAAATGGTAAAACAGGCGAGCGGACGCATTGATATCATGGCGGGAGCTGGTGTAAACGCCGCAAATGCGTCGATTCTGCTAGATTCATCTAATGTTGATGCACTGCATTTATCCGGAAAAACCACCCGTACTAGCAGAATGAAGGCAACATCATCTACAAAAATGGGAAACCACGATGTTGATGATTACCTTATTCCTATTACTAGCTCAGAAAAAATAAGAGCCGTAAAAACCGTAATCCTCAATCACATTTAATTGTTTAACAAAGCGTTACCGAGTAATACTGGTTTATCGATTAGAGTCGCGTATATTGTTTAAAGCAGTCAACGACATTAACGGATAGATATGGCAAAGGATTTATTTGGCACACTCGACCTTAACTTGCTACGAACCTTTTTGATTGTTCATCAGGAAAAAAATACTCGTAAGGCCGCTGAGCGTCTTTTCGTTACGCAACCCGCAGTGAGCCAAGCATTGCAAAAACTCAGACACCATTTTGGTGATGACTTATTTGTTAAGGTGCATGGCGGATTACAACCTACTCATTTTAGCGAGCAATTGGCCAATGAACTTGCACCGCATATGGATGGGATTAAAAGTGCCGTGAACTCTTCGTATGGTTTTGACCCTAAAGAGATCGATTACCCAATAAAAATTGCCCTATCACCCGTAGTACTCGCTTGCTTGTCTGGCTCACTCTACAAAACCATCACACAGCAAGCCCCAAACTGTAAATTGGAACTGGCAAGTTGGACTACAGCTTCTGCCGAGGATATTCGAAAAGGTGATGTTTTGATGGGAATTGCGTACCAGCTCCCTTATGTATCTAAAGAAATTTACGCTCAAAAGCTCGTTGATATTGAGGGCAGACTCTTTGTACGAAAAGACCATCCAATTAAAAAATCCATCGTCAAACCGCAAGATCTTGCAGGCTACGAAATCGCATCTCTAATATCACCAGGATGGAACGACAATTTCAGCCAAGCTTCCAAATTGCTTGACGCGTATTCGATTCCCCATCGAGTCGGCTTCCGATCGGAGATGGTATTAGCCATCATTGATGTATTGCTCAATTCCGATATGTATATGCCACATTCAAACCTCTTTCCTATCCAAAATTACCCTAACTTACGAGTTATTGATGTGGATCTCGAAGAGGAGGAAAAAACGATCTCAGTATACAGCCATATTCACATTAAAAACCGCAACAACCCTTTACACAACTGGCTCGATAGCGTGGTCAAGAAGGCACTCAAAGAACAGATTAATAAGTAATACTTATCACCTCTATATAAAACCCTACTTAGCCTAAAAATAATACACTGTTTAATATTCACTCCATCGACACGGAGTCAACCAATTAAGCCATAGTAGGGATGCTCAATATTCAAATTATTGAGAGTGTATTCAATGAAAAAATCAATTATTGCGGTATCTCTAGCTAGCGCATTTTCTTTCAATGCTTTTGCAGAAGCAGAAGTTCAAAACCCAATGTGGAATCAACCAACAAATCCAATCGAAGCAGTACCGGAGCAACCTGTGCTTCCAGGTATCGACAATAGTGTTCCTGGTGTACCAGACCGTCCACAACCACCTGTACATGTTCAGCCACCAATTGAAGCAGCGCCAGAACAACCTGTTCTTCCTGAAGTTGACAATGGCGTACCTGGTATCCCGGATCGTCCGCAGCCACCGGTTCACGTTCAACCACCAATCGAAGCTGCGCCAGAGCAACCACCTATTGATAACACTCCGCCGCGTCCACAACCAGAGCGTCCAACAAACCCAATTGAAGGTGTTCCGTCTCAGCCACCAATTGATAACGCACCAGATCGTCCGACGCCTGACTTCGGTGATACACCTGATATTTCAGGCCCAACCGAATCAGAGCGAACTTCTGCTCTAGAACTTGGCTTCCAAGCAATGGCTGAAGAGTACAACCAAAAGTTCAATGAGCATCAAGAGCAGATGGATGGTATCCGTGCGAGCTTACACGCGGTAACGAACGCACGCCCATTCGTGACTAACGGTGAATTTGCTGTCGGTGCCGGTGTTGGTTTTGCTGGATCTAAAGAAGCGATTGCTCTAGGTGGCGCTTACGGTATCAGTGAACAACTGAGCGTATCAGGCACATTCAACTACGAGACCTCAGGCAAATACTCATCATCAGATGTCTCTGGTGGCGTGGGTGTCCAGTTTAACTTCAAGTAACACTCTCTCCCCTACTAAGGATGGTGGGGGACCTTTTCTTCAGGGAGCTTTATTCACCGAAGTGCCGGATGCGCTTACTTTAATCATTAATGAGAGTGTTATGAAAATTGTACAAACGATCGCTTTAACTACCGCCCTTTTATCAACGGCTAGCTTTGCTGCACAAGATGCCTTTTCGAGTCATCGAATAGGTGCTGGCTTCTCTACTGCTGAAATAGACTATGTGTACTCCGGATATCCAAATGCCGATTTGGGTAGCGGACTCAAGCTGGAATATGGTTACGATTTAAACCGTATTTTTGGCTTTAACGCATCGATGGATTACATCACCGACGATTATAGCTTCAGCAGTATTAAGTACGAATCAAAAGTCACAACCATTAAGTTAGACTCAGACATTGGTTATACATTTGATTTAGATGGGTTCAATCTTAAACCTTATGGCGCAATTGGTTTAGCCCGCATCATTGATAAACAAACAATTAGCGATGCACAAGATAGCTACACCATCTCAAGAAACGATACCTCTATTCTGATGGGTGCAGGTGTACGCGCACACTTTGACTTTGGCTTATACAGTGATCTTCGCTTCAACTTTATGATGCTTGATGACTACGACATCGATCAGCTATCCATTACTTTCGGATACAAGTTTTAGCCCAACACTTTAAACCATCGCATCAAGGAGTATTTCGCCAAGGTGGGCACTGATTAGTAGGTCATCTATGAAACTCAAACATATTGCTCTAGCTCTCTCTTTTTTAAGCGCGCCATTTGTTCATGCAAACGGTCTTCACCTTTCTCCTGAACTAAAAATTGGTGCTTACCATGGATTTGGTATACAGGCGGGAGTGACTGAAGTCGCCAATTTTGATGCGGTTTACCTTAACTACTCTCACCTTTGGTATGAAAGTGACAGATATGACGAGTCTGTTGACTCATATCGACTGGGTATCCAAAAAAGTTTTGGCGCGCAAGGTACGCACGGATTTCAAGCTGAAATTGGTTTTGCTACCTACGATGGCGACAAAACACGTTCGGGAGTTACGGAAAGCAAATCTGCTACAGGATTGAGCATTGGAGGAGCTTACGTTTACCAAGCTACATCTGTGCTCGCGCTAAGAGCTGGGGCTGATATGAACATCTTCGACCATAACAAAACTTATATCCCTTATGACACCACGATTAACCTTAATCTTGGTGCCATCATCAGTTTTTAGTACTAATAGCGAATTTCAAAAAATAGCGGCTCAGCTTCGAAGATTATTATTCAAGCCGTCAGACTATTTCAAAGCGTCATCTAGGCTTTGGTTTCCTAGATGGCGTACATCTTTCCCTTTCACGAAATAGATGATGTACTCACAAATGTTTTGGCATCGATCTCCCACACGTTCTATGGCACGAGCCGACCACATCACTTGCAGAATATTGGGGATGTTTTTGGGATCTTCCATCATATAGGTCATTAACTGACGAATTACCGCCTCATATTCAGCATCGAGCTTATCATCAAGTTTATGCACTTCCGCTGCAGCATCGACATCCATGCGTGCAAAAGCATCAAGAACCTGATGCAGCATCGCAATAGCATGGCGACAGAGTGGCTCTAATGAGACATGGAATTTCTGGTTCTTAGTTGAAGGGATATCAATCGCACCTTGAGCAATCTTAGATGCGACATCACCAATACGTTCAAGATCAGTAATAGTCTTAATGATCGCCATGATTAAACGCAGATCTTTCGCTGTGGGTTGTCGCTTGGCAATGATTCGAGTACACGCCTCATCAATCGACACTTCCATTGCATTGACTTTATGATCATCTCGAATCACTTTCTTAGCCAATTCAATATCATCTTTATGCAGTGCCTGCATTGCAAAAGAGAGCTGCTGCTCCACAAGGCCGCCCATAGTCAAAACATGAGTACGTATTGACTCAAGCTCCACGTTAAATTGTCCAGATATATGACGACCGAAATGCATGTCCGCTCCTAAATGATGGCTTACTATGACGATAGCAAACTTAACCGTATCTTCCTGTAATGTAGTCTTCAGTTTGATTTTTCAATGGCGACGTAAAGATTGAATCTGTATCTGAGTACTCGATCAACTTACCCATATGAATAAAGGCGGTGTGATCACTCACTCGCGCCGCTTGTTGCATGTTATGAGTCACAATCACTACCGTGTATTGCGTTTTAAGATCGTTAATCAGTTCTTCAATCGTCAGTGTTGAAATTGGATCGAGTGCCGAGGTTGGCTCATCCAATAACAAGACTTCAGGTTCAATTGCCACCGCACGCGCAATCACCAAACGCTGTTGCTGACCACCGGACAAACCAAACGCGTTTTCATGCAGTCGATCCTTTACTTCATCCCATAACGCTGCTGCACGCAAAGAGCGCTCGACCGCATCATCAAGATCACGACTGTTACTCATACCTTGAAGGCGCAGACCGTAAACCACATTTTCATAAATCGACTTAGGGAAAGGGTTTGGTCTTTGAAAAACCATACCGACTCGTCGACGTAAGGTTGCAACATCTACTTGAGGATCATAAACATTGTGACCATAAAGCTTCACTTTGCCAGAGACTCGACACCCTTCCACTAAATCGTTCATTCGATTGATGCAGCGCAACAAGGTCGATTTTCCACACCCCGAAGGCCCGATAAATGCAGTTACCTGTCCTTTAGGGATCTTCATTGAGATGTCATCCAGTGCTTGGCTCTCTTTGTAATGAAGATTTAGCCCCTCAATCGAGATAGCGGTTTGCTCATCCGTTAGATTGTGTACATCAAGTGGGGCGTAATAACCCAAGGTTTCATTAATTGAAAACATCTAATCTTGTCCTAAGGTTCGGTACTTCTCACGCAAATTATTGCGGATATTAATCGCGGTTAGGTTCAACCCAACAATCACAGTAACCAAAAGAAACGATGTGGCGTACACCAATGGTCTTGCCGCTTCGATGTTTGACGTCTGAAAGCCAACATCATAAATATGGAAGCCTAAATGCATGAACTTTCGATCTAGATGCACATAAGGGAACTGACCGTCGACCGGTAAACTAGATGCCAGCTTAACGACACCCACCAGCATCAATGGCGCTACCTCGCCTGCTGCACGCGCAATCGCGAGAATCAAACCCGTAATGATCGCTGGGCTTGCCATCGGTAACACAATGCGCCATAGCGTTTCAAACTGTGTTGCCCCTAAAGCTAATGAACCGTGACGAACGGCACTAGGGATTCGCGTTAAACCTTCTTCTGTCGTGACAATAACCACGGGAAGCGTTAACACAGCCAAAGTCAGTGAAGACCATAACAGTCCAGGAGTACCAAAGGTTGGAGCTGGTAAACGCTCAGCATAAAACAGCGTATCAATCGAGCCACCGATCGTATAAACAAAGAAACCTAAGCCAAATACCCCATACACAATCGACGGAACACCGGCTAAATTAATCACCGCAATACGAATTAGACGCGTGAGAGCATTAGTCTTCGCATATTCATGAAGATAGATAGCAGCAATGACACCAAGGGGCATCACCACAATCGACATTAATATCACTAGCAACACAGTACCAAATATTGCTGGGAAAACGCCACCTTCTGAATTTGACTCCCTCGGGTTTTCCGACAAAAACTTCCAGATCTGCTTAAACCAATGCGTCACTTTCTCAGCATAGTTCATCTGGTTTGGATACCAGTAATCTAGAATGTGGCTCAAAGGAATCTCAACGTGCTGCCCGGTCATGTCTTCAACAATTAAGCTTTCGATGTTGAGCTGAGTTCTTAGTTGCTCCAAACGCAATTCGGCATCATCAAGCTGCTCATTGAGTGTGCGTCGGGTGTCTTCATAACTTTTTAAGTAGCTATCGCTAACCGTTGAGTTTAGCTCTAGCTTTCGCTTTTCAAGTCTTAACTTATCTAATTGCCAACTGATCCCACGGATCTCTTGATTCACGATCCGAGAGGTTTCTTCACGAAGTACATCTGCAAACGCAAGACCATCTTCCAAAGACTGATCTATATCGGTCACACTTGAGCCAGCAGCGCTTTCAAAACCAATCGGCTTACCAAAGAAGTATCCACCTCGACTACGCTCTATCACTGCCCACTCTTGCGGCTCTGTTGGCTGCTGCAAATTGATATCTAAAATAGAGACGAAATCGGCTGGGTATAGCTCTCGATTGGCTACTTTAATGCTTAAGCGCTTCACCAAACCCGTCGCGAGTTGTTGCTCAGATAAATACTCTTGAGATTGTGGGATCTGTGAGATAGGAATGTACTTATTCTCATACAGCTGCCCGATAAGGCGATCGGGTGAACCATTTAGCTCAACCTGTGAAAGGGTCGACTCATCTAGTTGCCACTGGTAAAGAGGAGCGGGCCAAAAGTACGTTAGTCCCTTCCAACCGATTAAGAGCATCAATCCAAGCACGGAAAGCATACTGATACTCACCGCACCACCGGTCAGCCAAATCCAAGGGGAGCCAGACTGTACCCAGTTAAGTAGAGATTTAAATTTATTGGCCATGAATACTATGCTGCCCCTTCAAAACTATAACGCACGATACTTGTCGCGCAGTCGTTGTCTTACCCACTCCGCTAAGAAGTTTACAGCGAACGTAAAGACAAACAGCAGCAACGCCGCTAAGAATAATAAGCGGAAGTGGGAGCCACCAACTTCGGATTCAGGTAGCTCAACTGCGATGGTCGCAGATAGCGTTCTCATCCCCTCTAAGATGTTCCAATCTAAAATCGGGGTATTACCTGTCGCCATAAGTACAATCATGGTTTCACCCACAGCGCGCCCTAACCCCATCATGATTGCAGAGAAAATACCCGGGCTTGCAGTCAGTAATACCACATAAATCAGTGTTTGCCATGCCGTAGCACCTAAGGCTAGCGACCCGTCAGAGAGATGCTTGGGTACAGAGAAGATCGCATCTTCTGCGATGGTAAAGATGGTAGGAATCACAGCAAAGCCCATAGCAAAACCAACCACCAGAGCGTTTCTTTGGTCAAAGCCAATGCCGTATCCAGCAAGAAAAGTGCGAATATCCCCACCAAACAACAGAGCTTCAATCTGATTCCCTAACAAGAACACACAGATAATGGTAATAACTAACACCGGTATCAGTATCAATGCATGCCAGCCATTAGAGAATCGGCGAGTAAAGCCTTTAGGAATTACATACCAAACCAACCCGGTCAGCAATGCACTTAATGGAAGGGCAATCATCAAAGAGAAAACCGCCGTAAGATGGGTTTCGACAATAGGCGCAAACCATAAACCAGCCAAGAAGCCGATGATAACAGTAGGCAAAGCCTCCATAAGTTCAATCGACGGCTTCACAACTCGGCGCATTCTTGGCGACATGAAATAGGCCGTGTAAATGGCACCTAACACAGCAATCGGCGTTGCAAAAAGCATCGCAAACAACGCAGCTTTAATCGTTCCGAAAGTGATCGGTATTAAGCTGAACTTCTCTTCAAAGTCGTCATTGGCTGATGTCGATTGCCATACGTAAGCAGGTTCTGGATAGCTTTCATACCATACCTTCTGCCACAAGGAGGACAGTGAGATCTGAGGATATTCATTATCAACCGCGGCTACGCGAATTTCATCGTCTATCAATGCCACGAGGTGTAATTCATTAGCGGACATCGCGGCCAACTGTGGCGATTTTTCAAAGGCACGCTCAAACAACGACAGCTTTTCACTGGTGGTGTAATGGCTTTGCAAAGTGCCATTTTTATAGAAGCTGTAAAAGCCCTTTCGATAGGTGTCGGGCAGAATGAACTGTACTTCTTCTGCGAGTTGAAAGTCTCGAATGTGGGTTAGGCTGCGCTGTTTATCCTTGAGCACATCAAACCATTGTGAAACCTGCCCATCGTTATGGGTAACGAGCAGAGAATAAGCGCCAGACAGCAGATCAATCGTCTTCACGGCGTGTTTTTCATCACTCAGACTCAAGTCCACCAGCTCTCTAACCGAAAACTGGGATTGGCTGAGTGTTAGTACCGCCAGCTCAGATCCTGCTCTCAAGTAAAGCGTATTGCCATCAGGTGTCATCAAGATCTGATCTTGTTGACTAAACTTAGTTGAGAGCCATTGACTTGCCTGCTGATGGTAATTGCCTTGTAGATCGGCTTGATACCATTTTACAAGTAAACGCTGATCGGTGAGCTGAGCAGTGATGGTCAACTGTGAGCCATGACGTGAGAAAGCAAAGTGCTCTATCTCAGCTCCATTACTTTCCGTCACCGATAAGAAACGTTCAATGGTATTTAATCGTTGTACCTTAGGTTCAGCAATACTGTTCGGTTTGTATAACGGCGCGCTAAATTCAGGAGAGAAGAAGGTGATGTCGCCACTGTTCGTCGCAAATGCAAACCAATTTTCCGCTGGAGTATTACGAGCGAAAGCAACCGGTGCTGCGGTAATCTGCTCAGAAAAATAAGAGTCTGAGTTTTGTGTATCTAAGTCCCAAAACTGTACTTTACCTGAGTTTTCAATAGTAAAGGCATGCTTACCGTACTCATCGACGGACAGCGCTACAGCATTGTTTACATTAAGAGACTTTGGATTATCACTGACCTGAATATCAGCATCAGAAAATACCGGCAGGATGACCATAGCGAGATAAATGAAGATCAGTACTAAAGCTGCCAGAACACTTACCCCGCCGCACGTCACAGAAAAGCGGACAAGACGGTCTTTCAACCATCGCTTCTTGTCTTTTTCTTTCAGTGAAAATTGGCTTGGGGTCATCTTTCTATCTACCTTTTTTGAGCTAATATCATAATATTTCGATTAGATGACAATTATATTACAGGTCACATTAAATAACTGAAACTAGTAGCAACTTTTGCATAAACTTTCAATTGCAATAATACCGTAACAAAATGAGCATACGCTGCTTATTTTTTATAATTAAGCCCCAAAAAATGCGTCAGTCAATCAAGGAGAGTCTTAATGAATGCGGAAAAACTCTACATAGAAAAAGAACTTAGCTGGCTCTCTTTTAATGAGAGAGTATTGCAAGAGTCCGCAGACAAACATGTTCCTTTGATAGAACGTGTCCGCTTTTTGGGTATTTTCTCCAACAACTTGGACGAGTTTTACAAAGTTCGCTTTGCTGATGTCAAACGCCGAATCTTAATTAACCAAGAGCGCGGCATTAATGATAATTCAAAGCACCTCTTGGCTAAAATGCAAACCAAAGCACTAAAACTCAATCAAAGGTTTGATGAACTCTACAATGAATTGATTCTAGAGATGGCAAGACGGCGCATCTTTCTGGTCAATGAAACGCAATTAAACGAATCGCAGATAAAGTGGATCCGAAAGTATTTTCGTAAAGAAATACTGCCTCACATCACCCCGCTACTGATGACCGATGAGATCGACGTATTACAATTTCTAAAAGATGAGTATGCGTATCTCACCGTCGAGCTAGAAAAAGATCAACAGTCCAGTTATGCCCTGATCGAAATACCGACCGATCACCTCCCTCGCTTCGTTAAAGTGCCTGAACCGAAGGGCAAGCGTCGCAAGACCATCATTCTGCTCGACAACATCATTCGCTATTGTATAGACGATCTATTCAAAGGATTCTTTGAGTACGATAGCCTCAATTGCTACGCCATGAAAATGACCCGAGATGCCGAGTATGATCTCAGCTATGAAGTCGAGCATAGTCTGCTAGAGCAGATGTCGGAAGGGGTCGCACAAAGATTGAGTGCTATGCCCGTGCGCTTTGTGTATGAGCACACTATGCCTGAAAAGATGCTCCATTTCTTGTGTAACAAACTTGGGATGTCCAACTATGACAGTTTAATCCCAGGCGGTCGATATCATAATTTCAAAGACTTTATCGCCTTCCCAAACATGGGGCGTGAGTACTTGGAGAATAAGCCCCTCCCCCCGATGAAGTGCGCCGACTTCGACGGCTTCCATAACACATTTGATGCGATCAAAGAGAAAGATATTCTGCTCTACTACCCTTATCACACCTTTGACCATATCACAGAGTTGGTTCGCCAAGCCTCGTTCGATCCTAAAGTGATCAGCATTAAGATAAACATCTATCGAGTTGCGAAGAACTCCAAGCTGATGAACTCGATCATTGATGCCGTACACAATGGAAAAAGCGTCACAGTGGTGGTTGAGTTGCAAGCTCGCTTCGATGAAGAAGCCAACATTGAATGGGCAAAAGTGCTTACCGAAGCCGGTGTACACGTTATCTTTGGTGCACCCGGCTTGAAGATCCACTCAAAGCTGCTCTTGATTAGCCGTCGCGAAGGGGAAGAGATTACCCGCTATGCTCATATCGGTACTGGAAACTTCCATGAAAAAAATGCTCGCATCTATACGGACTTCTCTCTCCTGACTGCCGACCAAGATTTGGCAAATGAGGTACGTAACGTTTTTGGGTACATTGAAAACCCATACCGCCCTGTACACTTCGATCACTTAATTGTTTCACCGCGCAATTCTCGTAAAAAACTATACCGCTTGATCGATGGTGAAGTCTCAAACGCCAAGGCCGGTAAGAAAGCGCAGCTGACGCTAAAAGTGAACAACCTTGTAGACAAAGGATTGATTAATAAACTCTATGGTGCAAGCAGTGCAGGTGTGAAAATTCGCATGATCATTCGAGGTATGTGCTCTTTAGTCCCTGGCGTGGAAGGTATCAGTGAAAACATTGAAATTATTAGTATTATTGATCGTTTTCTTGAACACCCTCGCGTCATTATCACGCACAATGATGGAGATCCTCAGGTCTACATCTCGTCTGCAGATTGGATGACTCGAAACATTGACCACCGCATTGAAGTTGCGGCACCAATCCGTGATGAACGTTTGAAACAACGTATCATTGATATTGTAAATCTCCATTTTACCGATACAGTTAAAGCTAGATGGATTGATAAAGAGATGAGCAATAATTACGTTCCACGTGGTAACCGTAAAAAAGTTCGCTCACAAGTCGCCATCTATGATTACCTCAAGCAGGTCGAAAAGCACACCAAAAAAGCCAGGGAACCAAAGCCAGACGATGAGCAAAACTAACGATGCTTCCTCTAAAGAAAAAAATACTTCCCTAGATACCGCCTTACTTGAGGCGGCATCTACGCCAATCCGAAATGTCGCGGCCATTGACTTAGGCTCCAACAGCTTCCACATGGTGGTCGCGAAGGTCATTGGCCAAGAGCTACAACTTGTTAGCCGCCACAAACAGCGCGTGCGTTTAGGTTCTGGTCTAGACAGCCAGTCTAACCTCAGCAACAGTGCCATGGAGCGAGGCCTTGAGTGCTTAGCTATGTTTGCAGAGCGCATACAAGGCTTTGAGTTAGACAACGTTCGTATCGCGGCAACTCATACCCTTCGACAAGCAAACAATGCTCATATTTTTATCCAGAGAGCAAAAGAGGTGCTCCCTTTCCCAATTGAAGTGATCCCTGGCCAAGAGGAAGCTCGTCTCATCTATCTTGGCGTTGCGCACACCCAACCCGAATCCGACTCTAAACTGGTGGTTGATATTGGCGGGGGCAGTACCGAACTGATCATTGGTGAAGGCTTTGAAGCCAAGCTGGTCAATAGTAAACAAATGGGCTGTGTAAGTTTTACTCATCGCTATTTCGCCAATAATAAACTCTCATCAAAGAACTTTGCTAAAGCGATAATCGCTGCCCAACAGCGCCTCGAGCCACTGACTGCACAATATAAAAAGAGAGGCTGGGAGGCAGCTCTAGGCTCTTCTGGTACGATTAAAGCCATCAAAGAAGTCCTAATTGGCTTAGGTTATGAAGACTCAATCATCACAGAGAAAAGATTAGAACACCTTATCGATACCTTATGCGAGCACAAAACCATTGACGATATCGACATTAAGGGATTAACCGTTGAGCGTCAGCCGGTATTTGCGGCGGGTGTTGCTATTCTTACAGGTATTTTCAAAGCGTTATCGATCAAGGAGATGCACTTTTCAGATGGCGCACTTCGAGAGGGTCTGTTGTATGAAATGGAAGAGCGCTTTCAACGCTCCGATATTCGAATGCGAACCACAGAAAACTTAGCACTCAAACATCAGGTCGACTTAGAACATGCAGCACGAGTTAAAGGCCAAGCCTTAGAGTTTATCCATCAACTGCAAGATTCACTTGGCATCAAGAAAAAAAGTCAGCTATTTGACCTCTTGAGTTGGAGTGCCCTACTCCATGAAGTCGGTCTTAGTATTAGCTTTCAAGGGTTTCATCGTCACTCTGCCTACATCTTAAAGCACACCAATATGCCTGGCTTCAACAGTGAGCAGCAGTCGGTGATGGCGACTTTGGCACGCTTCCAACGCAAGTCTTTAAAGCTTCAAGATATACCCGATTTCAGCCTGTTCAAGAAAAAGCAGATAATCGGTTTAGTGAAAATTCTTCGTTTAGCTATTTTATTGAATGGACAGCGTAATGATGCGCCACTGTTAGATATTAAGATAGAGCCCGTGGATAAAGATCATTGGAAGCTGAGCTGTGATAACCCTGAGTGGCTGACTGAAAACAAGCTGCTCGCCGCAGATTTAGCACAAGAGCAAGAACTTTGGGAGCAAGTCGACTGGCAGCTTAGCTTCGATAACAATGGTTTTAATAACAATGGCTTCGAAGAGAATGGTTTCGATGATAATACCGAAACCAAGCCTTCATAAAGTAGCGCAATTACAGCCCAACTTTAGCTAGCTCTTGTTGGGCAAACTCTCTTGGGATCGCTACGTAGCCATCCTTTTCAACCAACTCTTGCCCCTGCTTTGAGAACACAAAAGTTAGGAACTCCTGCTCTACTGGTGAAAGAGGTCTCTCTGGATGCTTATTCACATAAACGTAGAGGAATCGAGATAATGGGTAATCACCATCAATGATGTTTTCTCGCGTGGCATCCACGTAATCATCACCTTGAATCGCTACCGGAATCAATTTAACGCCAGCCACTTGATAACCTATACCTGAGTAACCAATACCACTAATCGACGAGGAAACAGACTGAACTACTGAGGCAGAGCCCGGTTGCTCATTGACACGGTTTTTAAAATCACCGCCACATAGCGCATTCATTTTGAAGTAACCATATGTCCCTGAAACCGAGTTTCGTCCGAACAACTGAAACGGGTGTTTAGCCCAACTTTGGGTGATACCCAGGTCTTGCCAAGTCTCATAGGATTGATTGGCACCACAGCGTAGAGTTTGCGAAAAGATGCCATCGATTTGGCGAAAGTTCAGCCCTTGAATGGGGTTATCTCTATGAACAAAGATACCAATCGCATCAATTGCAACTTTAAGCGCGGTCGGCTTATAGCCGTGTTCACGCTCAAAGGCTTCAATCTCACGAAGGCGCATTGGTCGGCTCATTGGCCCTAAGTGTGCTGTGCCCTCGGTCAATGCAGGAGGAGCAGTCGACGAACCAGAAGCCTGTACCTGCGCGTTCACATTTGGGTAGTAAGTCTTAAACTCTTCCATCCACAGTGTTGTCATACCAGCCAAGGTATCTGATCCAACCGATAAGAGACTTCCCGAAATACCATGGACTTTTTTGTAGTCTGGCAGAGATTCCGTAGTTTGCTCAGAACGAACGATGCCACTCATGGTTAGAGTGGCAATCAAAAGGCTAGAGACGGACAATTTTCTCATCAATTGACTCATTGAACTGTTAGACGGCTTGGTAGCGTAAAGGAGAAACGACTCCCAACGCCAACTTTACTCTGTATTTCGAGATGTGAGTCGTGATGGCTGAGTGCATGCTTCACAATCGCGAGCCCTAAGCCGCTCCCTCCGGTATCTCGAGATCGCGCCTTATCTACACGATAGAAACGCTCAGTTAATCTGTGCAGGTGTTGAGGCTCAATACCATCACCGGTATCGGAGACATCTAGACAGGCACCTTGACTGGTTTGATACCAACGCACCTTCACCGTAGCGCCCGCTGGCGTGTATTTCACTGCGTTGTACACCAGATTAGAGATGGCGCTGCGTAGCTGATCTTCATCGGCGAGAACACGTAAGCTCTTATCGATATCAAATTCAAGCTTATGCTCTTTATCACCACTCAAACTTGTCGCTTCTTTCTCGAGTACCTCGAGCATCGCAGGAACATTAACCACTTCATCCAGATCATGCATTGGAGCCGCTTCAATCTTGGATAACGTCAACAATTGATTGACTAGACTATTCATGCGATTCAACTGCTCTGTCATCACCCCATGCGCTTTACTCCACATCGGGCCGACCACCATATCTGGGTCTTCAGTCATTTCAAGGTAGCCTTGAAGCACAGTCATTGGTGTACGCAGTTCATGAGAAACGTTAGCGAAGAAATTACGACGCATGCCCTCAAGTTGCTTAAGCTGAGTAACATCACGCACCACCATAAGGTGCTCGCCCTCAGTATAAGGCACGATACGTAATTCCAACATACGCTCGACATTCAGGGGAGAAGGCATCTCTAATGGCTCAGAGAAGTCCTGCTTATTGAGGTACTTTATGAAATCTGGAGTACGAATCAGATTGGAGATTGGCTGACCAGAATCATCCGGCCAACGAAAGCCGAGTAAGTATTGAGCGAGTTTGTTACACCAAACAATATTGCCTTCACTACGAAATACCACAACGGCATCAGGCAGCGATTCCGCACCATTACGGAAACGGCGAATCAGATTGGTTAACTCTTTGCGCTTACGACGCTGTCTCTGTTGCATGCGGTAGATACCGTTAAACAGAGACTCCCAATTTCCAGAACCTGAAGGTGGTGTTAATCGCTTTTCATCCCACAACCACGCCGATAGACGCATTTGGTTGTGAAGATGCCATGCCAACTGCAATACCGTAGCAGCCAGCAATAACCAAGGTAGATAGCCAAATATCCAGCCAACTATAAACCAAGGTGCGTAAAAAAAAGCCAGCTCCCAAGCCAGCTTCTTCCAGGTTAACTTTTCAACCATTCAGGACTCCGTAAATCGGGCATCGAAGCCATATATTAAGCTTTTGTAGAGAAGCGATAGCCAGCACCGCGAACTGTTTGAATCAGTTTATCGTGGCCTGCAGCTTCAAGCGCTTTGCGAAGGCGACGAATATGTACATCCACAGTACGGTCTTCTACGTAAACGTTGGTTCCCCAAACATTATTCAGTAGCTGCTCGCGGCTATATACACGCTCTTGATGCGTCATAAAGAAATGCAACATTTTGAATTCTGTCGGTCCCATATCAACAGGGCCATCACTCGCGGTAACACGGTGAGAAACAGGATCAAGCTTGAGGCCTTGCACGTCGATCACATCTTCTAGAGCCGTTGGTGTCACACGACGAATCACAGCTTTCAAACGAGCAACCAGTTCTTTTGGTGAGAATGGCTTAGTGATGTAGTCATCTGCGCCCACTTCTAAACCACGAACCTTGTCTTCCTCTTCACCACGCGCTGTCAGCATTACCACTGGGATGTTACGAGTGAGTTCTTCGCGCTTCATATGCTTGATGAAATTAATACCGCTACCACCCGGTAACATCCAATCTAGTAATACTAGATCTGGGAAAGGTTCACATAGCTTGTTCACCGCTGTATCGTAATCTTCAGCTTCTACTGCTTGGTAGCCTTTTTGTTCAAGTACAAAACACAGCATCTCACGAATAGGTGCTTCATCCTCAACGACCAGAATCCTTCTCGACATAATTGAATAGCCTTTGTATTTAATCAACGCATTGCATTATCAGAGTTAATTATGACACTTTTGTGACCTTTGAAAACAAATTTTAATATAACTGTCTCAATCGTTTCACTTTAGAAGTTTTGATAGCGAATTAACGACAAATTCGATCAAATCCCCTATGATGGAGCACTTCTAAAAAGGTATGAGAAAAAGTATATGTGGTTTAAAAATTGCCTAGTGTATCGCTTCAATCGTGATATTGAGTTCAATGCAGACAAGCTAGAGAAGCAGCTAGAAGAATTTCGCTTCACACCTTGCGGCAGCCAAGACAAACAGAAGTTTGGTTGGGTTCACGCTATGGGTAAGCACGGTGACATGATGACGCATGTTTCTGAAAACCGCATTCTGATTTGTGCAAAGAAAGAAGAGAAGATGCTACCCGCTTCAGTGATTAAAGAAACATTGAATGCAAAAGTAGAAGCGCTTGAGGTTGAATCAGGCCAACCTGTGAAGAAAAAAGAGAAAGACAGCATCAAAGAAGACATCATCATCGATCTTCTTCCGCGTGCGTTCAGTCGCAGCAACTTAACATACGCTTTAATCATGCCAAAAGAAGGCTTCATCGTTGTTGATGCGAGCAGTTACAAAAAGGCCGAAGACGTATTGGCATTGCTACGTAAAACAATGGGTAGCCTACCTGTTGTACCTGCAATTCCAGAGCGTGCAATCGATGAAACCCTAACGGAGTGGGTGAAAACTGGCGACACTCCACAAGGCATTAACATGTTGGACGAAGCAGAGCTTAAATCTATCCAAGAGGATGGCGGTATCATTCGCGTTAAGAAGCAAGAGCTAGAAGCTGACGAGATCAAGAACCACATCGAAGCAAACAAAGTCGTCACTAAGCTTGCCGTTAACTGGCAAGATCGTATTGAGTTCATTCTTGGTGAAGATGGCAGCATTAAGCGCCTGAAATTCAGCGATGACCTTAAAGACGAAAACGACGATATTCCACGTGAAGATCAAGCAGCTCGATTCGATGCAGACTTCTCTCTACTGTGTGGTGAGTTCAGCGCTTTCCTACCAAATCTATTTGACTCTTTAGGTGGTCTACCTCACCCAGAGGCTTAATCAAACAAGGCTCTCAAGATCTATTCTCTTGAGAGCCTGATAGGGTCTGTTGACCTTTCGCAGTTAAGTTTTGTTCGAGTTAGAATCGTTTTAGGCGCGGCAAGGAGTATGTAGCCTAGTAACTCTAAGTAAATACTTCTTAACAAAGCATAAAACGATTCTAGCCGAACCCTTCGGGCAGCCTTTGTGGTTCATCTCTACTGCGTTGTCGGCTTTTCATGTAGGCTAACTACACATCAAAGCCTCTGCCTTGTAGAAATCTCCCACAAAGCGCTGCAAAAATCAGCTCGAAAGATTAACAGACCCTAATACCCCTGCTTTTATTACTGGCTTCTACCCTAAATAACTAGTGTTGGATCTCATTTTAGCGTAAAATTTGCGCCCCTTTGATATCACTTGGTGATGTCAACCTGACTTGAGATCAGATTAGAGAAAGAAGCAATGACGACACAAAAACCATTTGTACCAGAACTATTATCACCAGCTGGTAGCCTTAAAAACATGCGTTATGCATTTGCCTACGGTGCAGATGCAGTATATGCAGGCCAACCTCGTTACAGCCTTCGCGTTCGTAACAACGAGTTTAACCATGAAAACCTACAAATTGGTATCAACGAAGCTCACGCCCAAGGCAAGAAGCTGTACGTTGTGTGTAACATTCAGCCGCACAACTCTAAACTGAAAACATTCATCCGCGACCTAAAACCGGTTGTGGAAATGGGCCCTGACGCTCTTATCATGTCAGACCCAGGTCTTATCATGATGGTTCGTGAAGCATTCCCAGAAATGCCAATCCACCTATCTGTACAAGCAAACGCGGTTAACTGGGCAACAGTAAAGTTCTGGGCTGCAAATGGCGTTGAGCGTGTAATTGTTTCTCGTGAGCTATCACTTGAAGAGATCGAAGAAATCCGCGAACACTGTCCTGAAACTGAACTAGAAGTATTCGTTCACGGTGCTCTATGCATGGCGTACTCTGGTCGTTGTCTACTTTCTGGCTACATCAACAAACGTGACCCTAACCAAGGTACGTGCACTAACGCTTGCCGTTGGGAATACAAAGTAGAAGAAGGCAAAGAGAACGAGACTGGCGACATCGTTGAGAAATTCGATCCAGCTGAAGCACAAGCTGTTGAGGTTCAAGACGAGCGCCCTGAAACGACTATTGGTCGTGGTAAGCCAACAGATGAAGTGGTTCTACTTTCTGAAGCACACCGCCCTGAAGAGAAAATGGCTGCGTTTGAAGACGAGCACGGCACATACATTATGAACTCGAAAGACCTACGCGCGATCCAGCACGTTGAGCGTCTAACGAAGATGGGTGTTCACTCTCTGAAAATCGAAGGCCGTACTAAGTCTTTCTACTACTGTGCTCGTACCGCTCAGGTTTACCGTAAAGCAATCGATGATGCTGTTGCAGGCAAACCATTCGATGAGAGCCTAATGGGCACTCTAGAGAGCTTAGCTCACCGTGGTTACACCGAAGGCTTCCTACGTCGTCACACTCACGACACATACCAGAACTACGACTACGGCTACTCTGTGTCTGATGCACAACAATTCGTTGGTGAATTCACAGGTAAACGCCGTGGTGACCTAGCTGAAGTAGAAGTGAAGAACAAATTCATTATTGGTGACAGCCTTGAGCTAATGACGCCAAAAGGCAACGTTGTTTTCACTCTAGAAGCGATGGAAAACCGCAAGTCACAACAAATTGAGGACGCAAAAGGAAACGGCCACTTCGTATTCATTCCTGTACCAGCAGATATGGATCTAGAATACGGCCTATTAATGCGTAACCTAAATTCTGGTCAGGATACTCGTAACCCAACAGGTAAGTAACCTTAAGGCTGAAAGATGGCTCTGCTAATAACTGACAAGTGCATTAACTGTGATATGTGCGACCCTGAATGCCCAAATGGTGCAATCACTATGGGTGACACGATCTTCGAGATCGACCCAGATCTCTGTACTGAGTGTAAAGGTCACTACGAAAAGCCGACGTGTCAGTCTGTATGCCCGATAACAAAATGTATCATTACAGACCCAAATCACATCGAAACTGATGATCAACTCTTAGAGAAGTTCGTCATCATTCAAGGCCTCACCTAAAATTAAAAGGTTCAACTTAGCGTTAAGTTGAACCTTTTTTTTATCCTGACTTCTCTATCGGGTAAATATTACAGAACAAGTCTTTCTCGAATTGATACTCTAGCCTCTCTCTCCAATTGGATGCTTGAGAGACATGTACAAGGTAAAAGTTTTCTCGACTTGTGTCGGTTACGAAGGCCATCCCATACTGCATCAACTCATAATGCACATCATTGATAAAACCAGGGTCTACGCGCTGTCGCCCTGTTAAGCTATTTAAATCTTCTCGTGTTAAAGAAACACCAGAAACCTCACTGCTAAATCTATGCCTTAACCACTCAGAAAACTCCTTCGCACAAATCATTGTCATGGTTTTGTCCTCGAATTACTTATCGACGGGTATCTAGACTCTAATTCTTATATACGGCGTGTAAGTCCTATTTGTCACCCCAAAAACATTCTTGTTATGACCCAACTATGCCACTTCGACTCTGTTTTTGTTTTTGTCGGATTGTGAAAGATGAAATATCAAACGATATTCTTATTTACTCTTTACTCACTCTAGACAAAAGTGTGACATTTCTCCAGTTTCTGAAGCGAATCAGAAACCGGTAATTTTGCTTCAAACGATCAGTTAGCGATGACAGATGAACAATATTCTGGCATCACCTTTTTTTTCTTTGGTTTTGATTTGGCGACTTTAGTCGGTGGAGGAACTGGTATCTGTTTAGGAGTCCAACTTGCAAGTTCATAACCACAACCATCCCCTTTTGGTGGTGCTTTCTGCTCAACACAACTCGATGCATCTTTAGGACAGTGGAGACGAACATGAAAATGCGAATGATGCCCCCACCAAGGTCTTATCTTTCCCAGCCAATTGCGTTCATCACCCTGTGCTGTCTCAGAATCACACAGTGTTTGTTTAATTACTGGATGGACGAATATACGCGCGACGTTTGGATCTTTTGCCGCATATCGAAGTACTTTAAAGTGGTTGTCTTGCCAATTTTCTTTACGCAACTTGTAATTAGTTAGGTCAACGACACTTATCGGAGTAGGCACGGCTAGTTGATTCAGAGAAAGGTTCTTATCATTCAGTCTAAGCCATATATCAATGTCTAATCCTGTTTGATGACTAGAGTGACCAGAGGAGAAGCGGCCGCCACGAGGAAGTGAAATATCACCGATCATAAGCACTTGATTCAGATTGTCATTAACACTTTTACTAAGCTCTTCTACAAACCTAATCGCATCTGTATGGCCATAATATCGCTTTCTCTGAGGACGTATAACCTGATAACCCAAACCTTGTAACGGAAGTGCCTGCGCACCATCTAAACAGCCGTTGGCATAAGAGCCTATTGAACTGGTTTGATTACGCGTCGGGCTATCTACACCTTCCCATTGCGTAGGAACCGCGTGCACTAACAAAGAGACTAAGAACAATAATAACCCGCTCCCCCATTTCTTTAGCATTCCTTATCCCTCTCATCATTTTACTGCACAGTCAGCCCTTGATTATGAGCATAGCTGAATATTGTAAAAACTAAATCTAACAACGAACTTACACGAGCAAAGTATTGCTCTGAGATCTTTATGGGTTGATAAGAAGTTAATATAGGTAAGGGGTAAGCTCGTAATGGTAAGAGCCTATCTAAATCTAGAGAGGAAGGGAGAGGTTCAATTGGAGCAAAAGGATTACTGCTATCACCTAGAAGTAATGACATACCTTAACCCCAGAAAGTAAAAAGGCTCTAGTCTTTCGACTAGAGCTTTAAATATGGCAGGGGTGGAGAGATTCGAACTCCCAACACGCGCTGTTTTTGGTAAGTCGGGGAATCCGCTGCTCTGCCAATTGATTACTTCAATATCAAAAAGCAAAAAGGCTCCAGTTTTTCGATTAGAGCCTTAAATATGGCAGGGGTGGAGAGATTCAAAAGCTTCGCCTCAACACGCGCTGTTTTTGGTAAGTCGGGGAATCCGCTGCTCTGCCAATTGATTACTTCAATATCAAAAAGCAAAAAGGCTCCAGTCTTTCGACTAGAGCCTTAAATATGGCAGGGGTGGAGAGATTCGAACTCCCAACACGCGGATTTGGAATCCGCTGCTCTGCCAATTGGAGCTACACCCCTGTAGTTGTTTTAAAGACTTAACTTTGTCTAAATAAGTGGCGGAGTGGACGGGACTCGAACCCGCGACCCCCGGCGTGACAGGCCGGTATTCTAACCAACTGAACTACCACTCCGCAGTGGTAAACACGTCTTTAGACGTGGTTCTAAAATTAAAGCCTGGCGATGTCCTACTCTCACATGGGGAAGCCCCACACTACCATCGGCGCTATTGCGTTTCACTTCTGAGTTCGGCATGGAATCAGGTGGGTCCACAACGCTATGGTCGCCAAGCAAATTCTTAAAATTCGGAAAGCTGTTATTCTCTAAACTCATTCAAGTGCTTATATCTTTGAGTCCATCAAAACCCCTTGGGTGTTGTATGGTTAAGCCTCACGGGCAATTAGTACAGGTTAGCTCAACGCCTCACAGCGCTTACACACCCTGCCTATCAACGTTCTAGTCTTGAACAACCCTTTAGGACACTTAAAGTGCCAGGGAAGACTCATCTCAGGGCTCGCTTCCCGCTTAGATGCTTTCAGCGGTTATCGATTCCGAACTTAGCTACCGGGCAATGCCATTGGCATGACAACCCGAACACCAGAGGTTCGTCCACTCCGGTCCTCTCGTACTAGGAGCAGCCCCCTTCAATCTTCCAACGCCCACGGCAGATAGGGACCGAACTGTCTCACGACGTTCTAAACCCAGCTCGCGTACCACTTTAAATGGCGAACAGCCATACCCTTGGGACCGACTTCAGCCCCAGGATGTGATGAGCCGACATCGAGGTGCCAAACACCGCCGTCGATATGAACTCTTGGGCGGTATCAGCCTGTTATCCCCGGAGTACCTTTTATCCGTTGAGCGATGGCCCTTCCATTCAGAACCACCGGATCACTATGACCTGCTTTCGCACCTGCTCGAATTGTCATTCTCGCAGTCAAGCGGGCTTATGCCATTGCACTAACCTCACGATGTCCAACCGTGATTAGCCCACCTTCGTGCTCCTCCGTTACTCTTTGGGAGGAGACCGCCCCAGTCAAACTACCCACCAGGCACTGTCCGTAATCCCGATTCAGGGACCAACGTTAGAACATCAACACTACAAGGGTGGTATTTCAAGGACGACTCCACCACATCTAGCGACGCGGTTTCAAAGTCTCCCACCTATCCTACACATGTAGGGTCAATGTTCAGTGCCAAGCTGTAGTAAAGGTTCACGGGGTCTTTCCGTCTAGCCGCGGGTACACTGCATCTTCACAGCGATTTCAATTTCACTGAGTCTCGGGTGGAGACAGCGTGGCCATCATTACGCCATTCGTGCAGGTCGGAACTTACCCGACAAGGAATTTCGCTACCTTAGGACCGTTATAGTTACGGCCGCCGTTTACCGGGGCTTCGATCAAGAGCTTCGACCGAAGTCTAACCCCATCAATTAACCTTCCGGCACCGGGCAGGCGTCACACCGTATACGTCATCTTACGATTTTGCACAGTGCTGTGTTTTTAATAAACAGTTGCAGCCACCTGGTATCTGCGACTCTCGTCAGCTCCATCCGCGAGGGACTTCACCGATAAGAGCGTACCTTCTCCCGAAGTTACGGTACCATTTTGCCTAGTTCCTTCACCCGAGTTCTCTCAAGCGCCTTGGTATTCTCTACCCGACCACCTGTGTCGGTTTGGGGTACGATTCCTTACAATCTGAAGCTTAGAGGCTTTTCCTGGAAGCATGGCATCAATGACTTCACCACCGTAGTGGCTCGACATCGTATCTCAGCGTTAAGAAAGTCCGGATTTACCTAAACTTTCCGCCTACGTACTTGAACCTGGACAACCGTCGCCAGGCCCACCTAGCCTTCTCCGTCCCCCCATCGCAATTGTAAGAAGTACGGGAATATTAACCCGTTTCCCATCGACTACGCCTTTCGGCCTCGCCTTAGGGGTCGACTTACCCTGCCCCGATTAACGTTGGACAGGAACCCTTGGTCTTCCGGCGAGGGAGTTTTTCACTCCCTTTATCGTTACTCATGTCAGCATTCGCACTTCTGATACCTCCAGCAGCCCTTACAGACCACCTTCAACGGCTTACAGAACGCTCCCCTACCCCGCACACTAAAGTGTGCAGCCGCAGCTTCGGTGTATAGCTTAGCCCCGTTACATCTTCCGCGCAGGCCGACTCGACCAGTGAGCTATTACGCTTTCTTTAAATGATGGCTGCTTCTAAGCCAACATCCTGGCTGTCTGAGCCTTCCCACATCGTTTCCCACTTAGCTATACTTTGGGACCTTAGCTGGCGGTCTGGGTTGTTTCCCTCTCCACGACGGACGTTAGCACCCGCCGTGTGTCTCCCGGATAGTACTTACTGGTATTCGGAGTTTGCAAAGGGTTGGTAAGTCGGGATGACCCCCTAGCCTTAACAGTGCTCTACCCCCAGTAGTATTCGTCCGAGGCGCTACCTAAATAGCTTTCGGGGAGAACCAGCTATCTCCAGGTTTGATTGGCCTTTCACCCCTAGCCACAAGTCATCCGCTAATTTTTCAACATTAGTCGGTTCGGTCCTCCAGTTGATGTTACTCAACCTTCAACCTGCCCATGGCTAGATCACCTGGTTTCGGGTCTATATCCAGAGACTGAACGCCCAGTTAAGACTCGGTTTCCCTACGGCTCCCCTAAACGGTTAACCTTGCCACTGAATATAAGTCGCTGACCCATTATACAAAAGGTACGCAGTCACGGGACAATGCCCGCTCCTACTGCTTGTACGTACACGGTTTCAGGTTCTATTTCACTCCCCTCACAGGGGTTCTTTTCGCCTTTCCCTCACGGTACTGGTTCACTATCGGTCAGTCAGTAGTATTTAGCCTTGGAGGATGGTCCCCCCATATTCAGACAGGATATCACGTGTCCCGCCCTACTCGATTTCACTGATTATGATGTGTCGGTTACGGGGCTATCACCCTTTATTGCGGCACTTTCCAGAGCCTTCACCTGCATCATTAAAAGCTTAAGGGCTAATCCAATTTCGCTCGCCGCTACTTTCGGAATCTCGGTTGATTTCTCTTCCTCGGGGTACTTAGATGTTTCAGTTCCCCCGGTTTGCCTCTTGCTGCTATGTATTCACAACAAGATACTTACTTGTGTAAGTGGGTTTCCCCATTCGGAAATCCCAGACTCAAAAGGTTTTTACTACCTAATCTGGGCTTATCGCAAGTTAATACGTCCTTCATCGCCTCTGACTGCCAAGGCATCCACCGTGTACGCTTAGTCACTTAACCATACAACCCGAAAGGGTCTCTGTTTTACTTTCACTTTTGAAAAGTGAAAACAAACTAGTATGGCAACTAACCAAGGTTTTTGGTTGTAATAAGAAGGGTTAGTTCTTATTACGTGTTTGCCGGACTCAATGGTGAATCAAACTGAGTTTGATTCGAATACAAGACACTTGAATGTGTTTGTGTTGTGTTTACTCTTCTTAATAAATAAGAGCAGATAAACATTGAGAACTTTTAATTTGATTTAAATAACTGTGTTATTTAAATCAGTCAGCTTTCCAAATTGTTAAAGAGCTAATCACTTCTTAATGAAGTAACCATTTTTAAAGATTCTTAAGGAAGAACACTTAAAGATGGTGGAGCTAATCGGGATCGAACCGATGACCTCTTCGCTGCCAGCGAAGCGCTCTCCCAGCTGAGCTATAGCCCCATCTGGAAAAGTATTTCCTTACTCTAACTTTCTAAACCGTATCAATCTGTGTGGACACTTATCGTGAATATCTTCGTATAAGGAGGTGATCCAGCCCCAGGTTCCCCTAGGGCTACCTTGTTACGACTTCACCCCAGTCATGAACCACAAAGTGGTGAGCGTCCTCCCGAAGGTTAAACTACCCACTTCTTTTGCAGCCCACTCCCATGGTGTGACGGGCGGTGTGTACAAGGCCCGGGAACGTATTCACCGTAGCATTCTGATCTACGATTACTAGCGATTCCGACTTCATGGAGTCGAGTTGCAGACTCCAATCCGGACTACGACGCACTTTTTGGGATTCGCTCACTCTCGCGAGTTGGCCGCCCTCTGTATGCGCCATTGTAGCACGTGTGTAGCCCTACTCGTAAGGGCCATGATGACTTGACGTCGTCCCCACCTTCCTCCGGTTTATCACCGGCAGTCTCCCTGGAGTTCCCGACATTACTCGCTGGCAAACAAGGATAAGGGTTGCGCTCGTTGCGGGACTTAACCCAACATTTCACAACACGAGCTGACGACAGCCATGCAGCACCTGTCTCAGAGTTCCCGAAGGCACCAAAGCATCTCTGCTAAGTTCTCTGGATGTCAAGAGTAGGTAAGGTTCTTCGCGTTGCATCGAATTAAACCACATGCTCCACCGCTTGTGCGGGCCCCCGTCAATTCATTTGAGTTTTAATCTTGCGACCGTACTCCCCAGGCGGTCTACTTAACGCGTTAGCTCCGAAAGCCACGGCTCAAGGCCACAACCTCCAAGTAGACATCGTTTACGGCGTGGACTACCAGGGTATCTAATCCTGTTTGCTCCCCACGCTTTCGCATCTGAGTGTCAGTATCTGTCCAGGGGGCCGCCTTCGCCACTGGTATTCCTTCAGATCTCTACGCATTTCACCGCTACACCTGAAATTCTACCCCCCTCTACAGTACTCTAGTTTGCCAGTTTCAAATGCAGTTCCGAGGTTGAGCCCCGGGCTTTCACATCTGACTTAACAAACCACCTGCATGCGCTTTACGCCCAGTAATTCCGATTAACGCTCGCACCCTCCGTATTACCGCGGCTGCTGGCACGGAGTTAGCCGGTGCTTCTTCTGCAGCTAACGTCAAGAGATGCCGCTATTAACGACACCCCCTTCCTCACTGCTGAAAGTACTTTACAACCCGAAGGCCTTCTTCATACACGCGGCATGGCTGCATCAGGCTTGCGCCCATTGTGCAATATTCCCCACTGCTGCCTCCCGTAGGAGTCTGGACCGTGTCTCAGTTCCAGTGTGGCTGATCATCCTCTCAGACCAGCTAGGGATCGTCGCCTTGGTGAGCCATTACCTCACCAACTAGCTAATCCCACCTAGGCATATCTTGACGCGAGAGGCCCGAAGGTCCCCCTCTTTGGCCCGTAGGCATTATGCGGTATTAGCCATCGTTTCCAATGGTTATCCCCCACATCAAGGCAATTTCCTAGGCATTACTCACCCGTCCGCCGCTCGACGCCGTTATCGTTCCCCGAAGGTTCAGATAACTCGTTTCCGCTCGACTTGCATGTGTTAGGCCTGCCGCCAGCGTTCAATCTGAGCCATGATCAAACTCTTCAATTTAAGATTTTGTGACTCAACGAATACTGATTACATTCCCTATTCTTACGAATAGTGAATGTGAATTGACTGTGCCGAATCTTACGATTCGAATTGGTCACTCAGTTCATTGAAATCAATGTGATTCCTAAGAATCAATTTTGATATTCATCAACGAGTGCCCACACAGATTGATAGGTTTAAATTGTTAAAGAGCTTACTTCTAAAGTTTCGCTTGGAGCCTCTCGAAGTGGACGGCCATTCTAGCGAATTAGCTTTCAGTGTCAAACACTTTTTAGCGCTAATTTTTCAAAGCATCTTAAATGCTTAATACCGTCTTAGTTGCTTCGTTCAAACCGCTTGGTTATCCCTGACAACGGAGGCGCATTATAGAGACAAATCCGATCTGCACAAGGGGTAAATCCAAATAAAATCACATTTCCGCTCCGTTCGAACACAAAGCAAACAAAACGCACAAAATAAAAGCGAACCAGCCCATTTTGCTTGGTTCGCTCTTTTAATTACTCTGATTTTTATTGATGAGCAACGATTCGATCGTTATGAACTAGAAGCTGAACTTTTTTATCCGGATTGACCTTTCCAGCCAATATTGCTTTCGCTAACGGGTTTTCAACACTCTGCTGAATCGCGCGTTTCAATGGTCTTGCACCGTAAACTGGATCAAAGCCTACTTGAGCAATCAGATCTAGTGCTTTGTCTGATACCTCAAGCTCATAACCATTGTCCTCCATTCGCTTACTCAAGTGTTTTAGCTGTATAGAGGCAATTGACTTAATGTGTTCTTGTCCTAGTGGATGGAACACCACACTTTCATCAACACGATTCAAGAACTCAGGACGGAAATGCTTACTCACTACTTCCATCACTTCATTCTTAATTCCTTGATAATCCAACGCCGCAAAGTTTTCTTGGATTCGAGAAGAGCCTAGATTCGACGTCATAATGACAACTGTATTTCTAAAATCGACAGTTCGACCTTGTCCATCAGTTAAACGGCCATCATCAAGCACCTGAAGTAGAATATTGAATACATCAGGGTGCGCCTTTTCCACCTCATCTAGCAAAATCACCGAATATGGCTTACGTCTTACTGCTTCTGTTAAGTAGCCACCTTCTTCATAACCCACATAACCGGGAGGAGCACCAACCAAACGAGCCACCGAGTGTTTCTCCATGAACTCAGACATATCAATCCGAACCATAGCGTCATCACTGTCGAACATAAAGTTCGCTAGAGTTTTACACAGCTCGGTTTTACCCACACCCGTTGGACCTAAGAATAGGAATGAGCCAATAGGTTTATTTGGATCAGACAGGCCTGCTCTGCTTCGACGAATCGCATTAGCTACCACTTCTACTGCTTCAGCCTGACCAATGACGCGCTTATGCAGTACTGACTCCATTTGCAGTAGCTTCTCTTTCTCAGCCTCAAGCATTTTGGAAACAGGAATACCGGTTTGCTTCGACAACACTTCGGCAATTTCAGTATCCGTAACTTTGTTTCTAAGAAGCGTCATCTCTTGCATTTCAGCTTGAGTGGCAAGGTCTAACTGTTTTTCTAACTCAGGAATACGCCCGTACTGTAGTTCAGACATACGGTTTAGATCGCCAGCACGACGTGCAAAGTCCATATCCATACGAGCCTGCTCTAGCTCTGACTTAATATGTTGAGTACCAGATAGTGCTGCTTTTTCGGCATTCCAGACTTCTTCTAACTCAGCAAACTCGCGCTCTTTATCAAGCAATTCGTTTTCTAGAGTTTTCAGACGCTTTTCACTGGCATCATCATTCTCATTTGTCAGCGCCTGCTGTTCAATTTTAAGTTGGATGATTTTGCGTTCTAGCTTATCCAGAGATTCAGGCTTGGAGTCGATCTGCATACGGATACTTGATGCAGCTTCGTCAATCAGGTCGATAGCTTTATCCGGTAACTGGCGATCCGAGACATAACGATGTGATAGACTTGCCGCGGCTACTATCGCAGGGTCAGTAATCTCAACATGGTGATGAAGCTCATAACGTTCTTTCAGACCACGTAAGATTGCCACTGTGTCTTCAACTGTTGGTTCATCCACCAGCACTTTTTGAAAACGACGCTCTAGCGCAGGATCTTTCTCAATATACTGGCGATACTCATCCAAGGTAGTTGCGCCCACACAGTGAAGTTCACCACGAGCTAATGCCGGTTTGAGCATGTTGCCGGCATCCATTGAGCCTTCGCCTTTGCCGGCACCGACCATGGTATGAATCTCATCAATAAAGAGGATGATGTTACCCTCTTCTTTCGATAACTCATTGAGAACCGACTTTAAACGCTCTTCGAATTCACCACGATACTTAGCGCCAGCGACCAGCGAGCCCATATCAAGAGACAACACGCGGCGACCACGCAGACCTTCAGGTACTTCATTATTAATGATGCGCTGAGCGAGACCTTCAACAATCGCTGTTTTACCAACACCTGGCTCACCGATGATGACTGGGTTGTTCTTGGTACGACGTTGCAGTACTTGAATGGTGCGACGAATTTCGTCATCACGACCAATGACAGGATCGAGCTTACCTTGCTCCGCGCGCTCAGTAAGGTCTACCGTAAACTTCTCCAAAGCTTGACGCTTATCTTCTGCGTTTGGATCATCCACTTTCTGACCACCGCGAATCTGCTCGATAGCTTGAGATAACTTTTGCTCGGTTAAGCCAAGCTCTTTCAACAAACTACCCAAAGGGCCACGGTCTTCAATTGCTGCCAGTAGGAAGATCTCTGAAGAGATGTAGGTGTCTTGACGCTTTTGAGCCACCTTGTCACACATGTTAAACAAGGTACCCATTGCACTTGATAACTGTACATCACCACCAATGCCACTCACTTTTGGCACGCGGTCAAGGATCTCGCTCAATTTAGAGCGCAGCTGAACCACATCAATATTCAACATGGTGAGCAATGGACGAATCGCACTACCATCTTGATTTAACAACGACACCATTAGGTGTACAGGTTCGATATATTGGTGATCACGACCTAATGCGAGAGACTGAGCATCAGATATCGCAATTTGAAATTTACTGGTGAATCGATCGAGACGCATTCCAACCTTCCTACTTATAGATATGTTTATCTTATGAATAGAAGATGGATACGGTATCGGTCATTTTCAAGGGGAAAGGAGTGAACTATCACGCAGAAAGTTCACTGTTTTTAAATCAATCTAACCAGATGAAGGTGGCTTGACGACCTGTTACTCCATCGCGGCGATAAGAGTAAAAATTATCAGGGTCAGCAAAGGTACATAGTTTGCTATCAAATACTTGGGACACACCAACATTCGCAAGACGTTGGGTCGCTAATTGAGACATATTAGCCAGCCACTTCTGAGTATTTGGTTTTGCACGAAACGCCTGTTCAGCCTTTGCATCGAAACCAACAAACGCTTCCAAAACGTCTTGCCCCACTTCGAAGGCGTCTTGACCAATTGCAGGCCCTAACCAAGCCAATAAAGGATTGCTGTCATCAATATTAGTGAACTTAGCTACGGCGTTTTCGACAATCCCACCGGCTAAGCCACGCCAACCGGCATGAACCGCCGCAACTTGTGTACCTTTACTGTCAGTTAACAATACTGGCAGACAGTCCGCAGTCATCGCAGATAACACCACACCTTGTTGAGTTGTAAAACTGCCATCTGCATCAAGCACCTCAGATGTTGGCTCAAAGACTGAAACAACATCCGTTGAATGAGTCTGGTTAAGCCAAATAGGTGCGCTAGGCATCTTAGATTGTTGCTGTAACCAGTCTCTATTCTTATTTACCAAGTTAATGTCATCCCCAACGTGGCTGCCCAAGTTCAGACCTTGGTACTGAGCTAGTGAAAAGCCGTTGACTCGAGTTGAGGCAAAGGCTTTTACATTATTAGGCGCATTCCAATTCGGGATAATCATCGTCATGGTTAGATGTCGTCTTCTTTGTTGTCTCTTGCGTCAACGCGCAGCGCTTCTGCCATCACAATCATATCTTGAGGAACAGGAGCGTGGAACTCCATCTCTTCACCTGTGATTGGGTGCTCAAAGCGAAGCATTACCGCGTGAAGTGCTTGACGATCGAATGAACGAATCATTTGAGTCAGCTCTTCAGATGCACCTTTTGGAATACGAGCACGACCACCATAAGCAAGGTCACCAAGAAGTGGGTGCTGTAGGTAAGACATGTGTACACGGATTTGGTGAGTACGGCCTGTTTCTAGACGTAGACGAATACGCGTGTGCTCACGGAAGTGCTCTGCAACACGGTAGTGAGTAATCGCTGGTTTACCCAACTCGTTCACTGCCATTAATGTACGTTTAGTTGAGTGGCGACCAATCGGCTTTTCAACCATACCACCAGCTGTCATTTTACCAATCGCAATCGCCTCGTATTCACGAGTAATGCGACGCTTTGATAGAGCACGGACTAAACGAGTCTGCGCTGGTACTGTTTTCGCAACCACCATTAGGCCAGTTGTGTCTTTATCAAGACGATGAACAATACCGGCACGCGGCACTTCTGCGATTTGTGGGTAGTGGTGTAGGAGCGCGTTTAGCACGGTTCCATCCGGCGTACCTGCACCAGGGTGAACAACAAAATCACGTGGTTTGTTGATCACTAATAAATCGTCATCTTCGTAAACGATATCCAAAGGAATATCTTGTGCTTCCCAGCGCTCTTCATCTGCAAGTTCAGCTTGTAAGATGATCTCTTCGCCACCCATAACCTTGATTCGAGGTTTAGTAACAACTTCGCCATCCACTTGGATTTTGCCGTCAAGAAGCCACTCTTTAATACGAGAGCGAGAGAAATCGGTAAAGAGTTCAGCGACAGCTTGGTCTAAACGTTGACCTAACTGGCTGCTTTTTACTGTGTCTGTTAATGTGATCTGCTGAGCCATATCGAACTTTTTTAAAAACCGTGAGACTAATACCCATTAGTATGGATAAAATAGATTAATTGCATCATTGTATCTGTTACTGGTTAGAAAGTAACGGAAGCGAACAAAATATTTAAATTCAAGGAATCGACGCCTGACATGAAACACCTCACTTTATCGGGTCTATTGGCCGTATCACTGTTGGTTGGTTGTAGTAGCAGTGAAGAGATCGTCCCAGATGTACCGCCATCGGTTCTCTATTCTGATGCACAAGAATCTCTACAAAGTGGTAGCTGGTTATCTGCGATTGAGAAGCTAGAAGCTCTAGACTCTCGTTACCCATTCGGCGCGTACTCAGAACAAGTACAGCTGGATCTGATCTACGCCTACTACAAGAACGACGACCTAGCGCTAGGATTGGCGACTATTTCTCGATTCTTACGTTTAAACCCGACGCACGAAAAGCAAGACTGGGTTTTGTACATGCGTGGCCTAACACACATGGCACAAGATCGTAACTTCATGCACGACCTGTTCAACATCGATCGTAGCGATCGTGACCCTGAGCCTGTGAAGCTTGCTTTTGCTGACTTTAAAAAGCTACTAGAGCGCTTCCCAACAAGCCCTTATGCTGAAGACGCACAGAAACGTATGTTTGCATTGAAAAACCGTCTGGCAGATTACGACTTAGCCACCGCTGATTTCTACCTGCGTCGCGAAGCGTGGATTGCAGCAATCAACCGTACACAAGAGCTACAGAAGACTTACCCTGATACAATTGCGGCACGCAAGTCTCTAGAGATTCAGCTAGAAGCGTATAAACAACTTGGTCTAGAAGACGCAGTAGCAAGAACAGAAAAATTGATTGAGCTAAATCCTCTTCCTTAATCAAATCTCAACGTTTGTTAGAAAAGCACATCCATCGCGGTGTGCTTTTTTTTTGGACTGCGTGTTGTAAATCTTGATGAATCAACCAGCGAAAGGTATCTTTAATAAATAACCATTAACAAAACATCAACATGGAGCGTGGATGTGAGCAGGTTGTTATTACTGATTTTGATGGTGGTCTATGTCCCCATCTCAAATGCCTTAGAATTATCTCCCTTGAGCAATGAGCCTTACCAAGGCGATCTAGATACGCTCAGCAAGAAGGGAATGGTTCGAGTGCTGGTTTCCGCAGATTTAGGTTTCTACTTTATTGAAGATGGTAAGCCGAAAGGCATCATTGCAGAGATGCTTTATCACTTTGAAAAGAGCCTAAGAAAGAAGTATCCGTATATTAATGTGCAGATCATTCCTGTTCAGCGCGATGATCTCCTTCCCTCTCTACAATCGGGTCACGGTGATGTGGCGGTTGCTAACCTCACCATCACCGACAAAAGACTGCAAGTCATCGACTTCTCAGATCCCATGATCAAAGACGGTAAAGAATTAGTGATCACTGGCAACAGCGAAACTCCCCTTAAAGAGCTATCTCAATTAAGCGGAAAAGAAGTGTGGATTAGGGCAAGTTCAAGCTACTTTGAAAGCGTTCAACGCGTGAATAAAGAGTTGGACGAGATGAATCTCCCACCACTGTATGTGCATTTTATCGAAGAGACGCTGCAAGATTATGAGCTGATCGAAATGGTCAACCAAGGCTATATTCAAGCAACGATACTCGATAGCCACAAAGCCAAATTGTGGACTAACGTAATGGACAACATACAAGTCCATCATGACCTGCCGCTGCGTGAAAACAGCCAGATAGCTTGGGCACTGCGTAAAGAGAGCCCAATTCTTAAAAAGGAGCTCAACAAATATGTCCGCCAAGCCCGCAGTGGAACCTTATTGGGGAACGTAATCTATCAAAAATACATCGACAATACGCGCTGGTTAAGCCGAGCAATGAATCCAAACAAGGTTGACCGCGTAGCCAAACTCTCGGGCGTATTTGAAAAATACTCAAGTCGCTATGAGTTCGACCCATTGATGATGTCCGCACAAGGATTTCAAGAATCTGGGCTTGATCAAAGCCGTGTCTCTCACAAAGGCGCAATTGGCGTGATGCAGGTACTGCCTAGTACCGCGAGAGACAAAAACGTTAACATCAAGAACATTCATAAGGTCGACAATAATATCCATGCAGGCGTGAAATATATGCGCTTTATTAAAGATCGTTACTTCGATGACCCGGATATTTCACCCGATAATCAGCTCTACTTTACTCTGGCGGCCTATAACGCTGGCCCAGCGAAAATCCGTAAAATGCGCTATCTGGCTAAAAAACATGGCTACGACCCGAATGTCTGGTTTAACAACGTTGAGATCATGACGAGAAAATATGTTAGCCGTGAACCAGTCACCTATGTCACGAACATCAATCGTTACTTTGTTATCTATAAACAGCTAGAGGCGATTGGCGCAATACGCGGAATTGGCCCCACTGCCGCGAACAAGCCCAAATAGATAAAGATACCGATAATACGAAGTGAACTATCCTGCGTGTAAATTCGGTGTCGAAATGTTAACTCGTGAAAACGAAAAGCCGCTTGAGATGACACCCAAGCGGCTTTTTCAATTTGGCAGATTATCAAGGGAAAACCTTGGCGTGACCTTAATCACAAAAAACCAGTGTTCAATTATTCACCGCACACCTTTTAAAGGCTGTACGATTTCCCTAAAAACTGAAGTAATTTTTAGCGAACCCTTGGTTTCAATTTATCCTTTTTATTATTGATAACAAGCATTTTTCTCGAAAAACATAACAATTTATGCGTGAGATCACATTTGATTTTAATCCTAAAAAACGCCCACCAAAAGACGATCTAGATCACATTTTTTCCCGTTTAAAAACGTAATCTGGAGTTAACCCATGAGGGATACAACAGAGGAAAACTTCTATGAAAATGAACATCACTGGTAAGAATATCGATATCACCTCTGCAATCCGTGAGCACATAGAAAGTAAATTTAAGAAGTTAGAAAAATGGCAAGTAGACATCATCGGCTGCCAAGCAAGCTTTAGTGAAGAGCCTAACAAGAAGAAGAAATTTGAAGCGGTCATTACCGTACCAAAAGGCAAGCTTGTTGCTTCATCCATCCACGATGACCTGTACGTTGCCGTTAATGAGGTAGAACAAAAATTAGAACGACAACTGAATAAGCTAAGACACAAACCTGAAGCTCGCCGAGCTGAAAAGCCTCAAATTGAAGAGCTAGAAGCTGAAGTAGAATAATAGAAATAAAAGTATTCGAAGATAGCGCCAATACGGCGCTATTTTTTTGCTTGACGCTGGTAGCTCGCTTGCTTATTGTGTTTAAACATTCAAAAAACAAACCATTTTTATGCATATTCAAACTCTGTTTATTTTTGACTTCTTTTTCCTTCCGTAAACCGGAGGCTAAGTCGTTTTAGAAAAACAAGTCAAAAACGAACAGAAAGCCTCCCACTCAAGGGAGGCTTTTTTATAAGGACACATTTATGACTGACCAACCCATTTCGCTTGATGAAATTCGCCTTCGCTTAAATGATCTTGATGATCAGCTGCTAAGCCTACTGTCTGAACGTCGCAAACTCAGCATTGAAGTGGCTAAAAGCAAGGTAGAGACATCAAAGCCAGTTCGAGATGCCGTTCGTGAACAACAGCTACTCGTTAAGCTGATCGGTAATGGAAAAGAAAAGTACGACCTTGATGCGCAATACATCACTAAATTGTTTCACACCATCATCGAGGACTCAGTACTCCTTCAGCAGTCTTATCTACAGAACCTTGCTAACCCGCAAAGTCGTAAACCTCTAGCGCGTGTTGCGTTCCTTGGTGCTAAAGGCTCATACTCGCACCTTGCAAGCCGTGAATACTTCAGCCGACGTAACACCGAACTCATCGAGCTCAACTGCAGCCATTTCAAAGAGGTCACATCGACTGTCGAATCTGGTCATGCTGATTATGGTGTGCTTCCTATTGAGAATACCAGTTCAGGCTCAATCAACGAGGTATACGACCTACTTCAGCACACAACGCTTTACATCGTGGGCGAGCTTTCACAACCGATTGAGCACTGCTTAGTCGCCAAAAACGATATTCGTTTAGAAGACATTACGACTCTTTACTCACATCCACAGCCGCATCAGCAGTGCAGTGAGTTCTTAAGTCGCTTGAAAGGCGTCACGCTAGAGTCGTGTGCGAGCACAGCTGACGCTATGAAGAAGGTTAAAGACCTTGACGACGATACTGTGGCAGCAATAGGTAACTCTTCAAGTGGTAAACTTTATGGCCTTCAGCCAATTCAAGGCAACATCGCAAACCAAACTGAAAACCATACTCGCTTCATCGTAGTAGCACGTAAGCCTGTTGAAGTTTCAACTCAGATCCCAGCGAAAACAACGTTGATCATGTCGACGTCGCAAGAAGCTGGCTCCCTAGTAGAAACACTACTGATTCTACAACGCTACGGTATCAACATGACCAAGCTTGAATCTCGTCCTATTATGGGGAACCCTTGGGAAGAGATGTTCTATGTGGATCTAGAGGCACATCTAGACTCAGACAACATGCAGCAGGCGATTACTGAGCTAACAACCATTACACGTCACCTGAAGGTTCTAGGTTGTTATCCAAGTGAGAACATTAAAGCGACACAAGTTAAGCTTCCGTAGCTTGTAAACCCAAGCTGGCAAACAGTAAGTTTGTGAACAATCAGCTTGTTAACAAAATGCGTATTTAGTTAAAAAATAGAATAAGTAACTACTGACTTATTAGTATAGAAACCGTACAATAACCTCATTACGAGGTGATGTATGCGCGTTCTGTCTTTATTTGTGAGTGGCTTACTTATTCTATCTTTGCCATCTTTTACACAGGCAAAGAGCAACCCGATCCTTACAATCTTCAATTGGCAATACTACCTTTCTGATCACGTCATCGAACTCTGGGAGAAAGAGACAGGTATCACCATCAAATTGGTGTACTTCGACAGCGACACTAAACGCGACCGAGTCATCAACCAACTAACACGTAATGACATTGATATTGCGATTCTAGACGAAGTCTCCGCGCGCAACTTTTCACGACAAAATAGACTCAATAAGCTCAGTGATAATCCACTGATTACTAACCAGTCTTACATTCCGGAATTATGGCGCAATCAATGTGGTGAATATAGCATCCCTTACTTTTGGGGCACTATTGGTCTTATCTATCGTAAAGATGTCTTCCCCGAACCACCGACCAGCTGGAATGAAATCCTGATACCAAAGCCAGAACATCAAGGGCACTTGGTGATGCAAAGCGACTATATTGATTTGTTGCTGCCGTCACTGTTTGTGCGTGGCGTATCAGCCCATACCACCAATAAATCTGTGCTGAAAGAGGTTTATCAAGAACTAGTAGCGCAAGTCCCTTATGTCAAAACTTATGAATACCTGCTGACCTACGTAGAGCAAGATCCGTCGAGAGCAAAAGACATCCATCTTTCAATGGGTTACAGCGGCGACGAAGCCACCTTGCAAACTTTTACTCCAGACTATGAATGGGGCTTCCATGTGCCCGATGAAGGGACGATTCTTTGGGTTGACTGTCTTGCCGTACTCAATAGTGCACCTAACCCTGAATTAGCAACTCGATTCCTAAATTTCCTACATCGTCCAGATATCGCAGCGCTCAATGCTCTCGACTTATCAATGCCAACCACCAACAGCCAAGCTCATCAGCATGTGCCGCCCTACGAAAAGCAGCACTTAGCCCTCTACCCTGATCAAAGCTTGCTCCAAAAAGCGCAGTTCTACTCGACGTTGATTAACACATCAATGACCCTTCGTAATCGAATCAGTCATGCCGTTATCCAGCAACATAGGAAGCTTACACAAAGTGATTGATTGACCTAGCAATCAGTCTCATAGATTTTTTCTTAGATAAATAGCGCAAAACAAAGTGCTTGAGAAACCATGGAAATAACCGTTGAAGCCTGTTGTTTTTGTTTTGCTTTCTGAGTTCTATACTCAGGGCAACACACTGTTCCGTTCACAGGAAATTAATAACAATAGTGCAATTGATAGAAGGCTCACTCCAATTAACATAAACTTACTAACTAAAATCATTAATAATGTTGTGAAAAGTCATGAAGCTCAGCACTAAAATATTACTTCTCATAACGCCTGTTATTCTGTGTAGCGCAGCCGCGTCGAGTTACATTATTTATACTACGCAGAAAAATAGCTTCATTAAGCGTGAAGACAACGCTCTCCAGCTCAGTATGGAAAAGCTGGCTGGGCACTTTCGTCAATCTCGCTCTTTTCTTAATAGCTACTCTTACACTCTAACCAAAAGTGACATCATTAAACGCTACTTCTTGGTCGGTGATAATCCTTATCGTGAGCTTGAGCTTATCGATAACCTGCAGCAAACCATTCAACTGCTGCAAGATGGCAACGAGAGCTTTACCGGATTGGCCATACTAGACGGCAACCGTAACCTAAATTACTACGCCGAAAACAGCAGCGATCCATTTGCCGAAATGGATCCTAAAATCATCAAGTTTATCAACGACAAATACCTCGAAACCTCTGCGACATCCAACATCAGTTACACTCAAAACTCACAAGGTGAAGGGATGTTGGTGCGTTATGAGCTTCTCGATAAACGTACAATATCGACACCACTTAGCTACCAACTTGACGACGTATTTTTTGTGGTGGTGTCGGTCTCTCTAGACAAATTCAATGCACTGAGAAAGCAAATTGAGTTTGAGTATCAAACTAGCCTATTTTTTACCTCCGCTCCTGTTGCACCGGAAAGTGATTTAACTCAGTCAGTGAAACTGGCACCAGGCCTCTATGTCACTGTAGACCCAGCCAAATTTTTGCTCGACAACAAGTTACGCTCTATATGGAATGAGATCAGTTTCTCTTTTGCTTTATCGGCCTTAGTCACCGTTATTCTGCTGCTTATGTTGCTATCTCGCAGTGTAACAAACCCGATCGCACGCTTAGATCGCCAACTACAACAAGTTGAAAAGCGCCAACGGAAGAACATAGAGCGTCAAAGCAGTAATGATGAGATCGGTCGTCTGTCTGAGCGTTTTTACGATATGTATCAAGAACTAGACGATACATACCAACAAACAAAAATACTGGCTGAGAATGATCCTTTAACGAAAATCGCTAATCGTCATCAATTTCAGTCATTCGTCGAACGAGCACTACCAGAGACCAATACCACCAGCAATACGTGGATTCTTTATCTGGATCTCGACAATTTTAAGTTCGTGAATGACAAGTATGGACATCAAATCGGAGACTCTATTCTGATCGCTTTTGCAGAGCGAATCACGGCGCTATGTCGCGAGTATCAGACACGCTATTTCGCCAGCTGTATGCCTGCTCGCCTGTCTGGCGATGAGTTCGTGGTTTTCATTAACGCCCCCGCTGTTTCAGGAGATATTGAACGCTCTTTCTCAGAACAACTGCTCACACCCTTACGACAAGGGTTCGTCACTCACTCCGGCAGTTTTCCTATTACGGTGAGCATTGGTGTTGCGACCTACCCTAATGACGGTATCAACATAGAGAAACTACTATCGAGTGCCGACACTGCGATGTATCAAGCCAAACGGGCGGGGAAAAATCAGTCGGCTTACTATTCACGTGATTTGGATGCGGTAATACAACGTCAGGCCAATATCGAACGAGCACTGCGTGAACAAAACTACAATGATGAGTTCAAGCTTGTCTATATGCCTTATGTGAGTGCGTTGGGTAACAAGGTGGTAGGCTTTGAGGTTCTACTTCGTTGGCATTCAAAGCAGCTTGGTTTTGTGCCACCAGATGAGTTCATCCCCATTGCTGAGCAAACCGGGTTATTTGAGCAAGTCGACAAATGGGTCATTGAGCACGCTTTTCGTGATTTTGAGCAACTGCAATCCCAGTTTGAACACCCTGTGCAGCTATCAATCAATCTATCCTCTGCAGGCATTGCCAGCACACACTTAGCAGAGTTTATTGATTGTCATGCTGATGTACACAATATACCTCCATACCTCATTGATTTTGAGATCACAGAAACATTCGAATCGGGTTCTCAAGAGTTCCCTCTACTCAACGAACTGTCTCGAATGGGTTATATGTTGGCGATCGATGACTTCGGTTCCGGCTTTACTTCGATAACTCAGTTGGTTCAATACCCAACTCAGAAAATAAAACTGGATAAGGGCTTCTTGGAAACCTTGATTGAAACAGACAATCAGAACATAGTAAAACCCATTATTGAGTTGTGCCATGCGCAAGGTAAACAAGTAACGGCAGAAGGCATTGAAACCCAAGCCATGCACCAGTGGTTACTTGAAGCAGAGTGTGATCTACTGCAGGGCTACTATTTTGGTAAACCAATGCCTCTCGAAGAATTAGGAACTTGGTACAAGCATCATCAAGTTCAATATACGGCACTCTCACCACAACCATTGACAGAACCTAGATAAGAAAACTATGAAAACAGTCACTATCGCGTCACTCAACCCGGCTAAAATCAACGCGGTGAAAAGTGCTTTTGAAGCTGCTTTCCCGCAACAAGAATTTGACTTCAAGGGCGTTAGCGTCGCAAGCGGCGTTGCTGACCAGCCCATGAGCAACCAAGAGACTTATCAAGGCGCGATCAACCGAGTCCATAATGCGGCACAAGCTATCCCAAATAGCGATTTTTATGTCGGCTTAGAAGCGGGGATTGAAGACAATGTGACCTTCGCGTGGATGGTCATTGAGTCTAACGGCCAACGAGGAGAATCTCGTTCGGCGAGCCTAATGCTGCCACCTCAAGTCATTGAGAAACTTGCCCATGCCAATGAGTTAGGTGATGTTATGGATGAAGTATTTGGTACTGACAATATCAAACAGAAAGGTGGCGCTATTGGACTGCTTACGCACAACCAACTCACGCGCAGTTCGGTTTACCACCAAGCACTGATCTTGGCTCTCATCCCATTTGTAAACCCAGAACACTTCCCAAACCATTAAAGCTAAACTGGTAGTGTGAATAGCCAAATTGTAGAAAGTAAAAACGCTAGCCGAGGCTAGCGTTTTTTAGGTTGTGCTGACGGATAAATATCATTACTTCAGCAACAACTGAGCAATCTCTTGCTTCTCTTGTTCCGACTTAGCTTTAAGTTCATTCGAACCGCGAGTGATGGTAGCAACACCAACACCTAACATCTGGCTGATTTGTCGCTGCGAAAGATCGCCCTTCATTAATTCACAAAGGATGTTCACTCGAGCAACCAAAGCTTCACGCTCATCAGGGGTCATCATCATGGTCAGTAAGAGTTCATGCTGTTCGTTTTCAGCGGCACTCTTTACTAAATCCATCAACTCTTGCCAATTGCTGTACTCTGGTTGTGATGCCATATCCCTACACTTATCTCTTGTTGTCATTCTATTTAAACAAAGGCAGACGCGCTGCGACTGCCTTTTAATGTATACCGAAACCCTATAGTGAATCCAATTTAAAAAAGAACTCCAACTGATTTTGGCTTAGTGGTTAATACTTTGCGTCACGCTCATGAGCAGCCAAGAACTGCCCTTGCTCACCCAAAATATCTCGGTAGTAGGTTTCAAACATCAAGATATTTTGTACATAACCGCGCGTCTCCTTGAACGGAATCATCTCGATAAAAGCAAACACATCCAGTTTACCTTCACTACGAGAACGCCACTGCTTCACTCGATGAGGGCCCGCATTGTAAGCCGCAAGAGCAAAGATACGATTGTTGTCGTATTGATTCAGCAAGCCATCAAGGTAATGACTACCAATCTCGATATTCTTGCCAACATTATACAAATCATCGCGCCCTTGATACTTAAGCTTGTACTTTTTAGCCGTGTACTTAGCCGTTGCTGGCATAATCTGCATTATCCCGCGAGCACCCACTGGAGATTGCGCCTCGCTATCCAATGCACTCTCTTGACGCGCTAACGACATCAAGGTCACCGGGTCAATGTCATGCTTCTCAGCGTAGAAGTTGAACCACCATTTATGAGCAACTGGGAAGCGCAGTTCCAAGTTATCCCACATCTTGGCAGAAATACTCGCAGTGACGGTGAGATGGTTCCAGCCTTGGCGAGAGGCATAGGCAGCCAGCATCGACTTCTGCTCTTTGTTTGCGTTTGCTAACAACCAGCGCCACTCACTCTTCGCGGCAGCGATTTTATCGCGCGTGATCAGCTCATCAATTCGCACCAAAGCGGTATCAAATGGCTTCACAACTTTCGCGTTGTACGTCAATGACGACGTTTCGTAGCGTACAGGTTTATTCAGCTGTTTTGCCGCGGCCACGCTGTAGAAGTTACGCTGACCAAGAATATCGGTGAGTCGTTGCGTTCCTTCTGCTTCTTGACCAGTAGCTAGCTCGGCGCGCCCACGCCAGTACTGCCAACGAATCGAATTTTGGTGGTTATCATCGAGCTTGCTAATCCAGTGTTGCAAACCAGTCCAATCTGCGTGTTGGATAGCAAGGCGAGCACGTCGCTCGATCAGTACCTGTTTGGAAGAAGTTTCTATTGCTTGATCTCGCCAAGCCATCATCTCTTCAGAGTCAGTATTGATTAGGCGAAACGCAAGATAATCAGCCAACTGCTGAGCTTGCTCTTTTGAGAACTTCTGGCCATCAATGACTTTATCAAAGGCCTTCTGTGCCGCTTTAGCATCTTTGCGTGCCAGTTTCTGGAAACCTAGCTCAGTCTGCTTTTGATAGAACTCGTTCACCTTGTGTTTTTTTGCAAAGTCCGCCACGCTCTCTGGCTTGCTAAAAAGGGCTTTCATCTCTTTGCCTTGCTTGGCTGCCTTGTCGCTATCAAACTGCTTTAAAAGATAATTCATTAGCTTGCCGTTGCGCTGCTCAAAAGCCAGCAACAACCTTTCAAGAATCAGCTCATCGCTGCGCAGGCCAGCTTCATCCCACGCTGAAAACAGTGGGTCACAACTATCGTCGATCCCCTTCCCGCTAAGCCAAAGCTGTTTTGCCCCCTTATAAGCCAAATCATTATTGCCTTGCTCATAATGGGCTCGGTAATAGATACATTGGTACTTTTCACCTACAGGCTCTTGTGTTTGAAATTCAAGAATCGTTGACCACTTTTTCTGAGACTCTAACGAAGCCAAGTAAGGGGCTCGAATCCGACTAGAAAACGGAAGCGCACGATTGTCGTCGATAAAGGCTTCGACCTCTTGCGGAGTTCGCTGTCCCAAATCAATCAGAAACGCTCGATAATCCGTGTATGGCGTTAACGGATACGTTTGAATTTTGGATCGCAACTTAGCGTAGGCCTTAAGGTCACGCTTATCCAAAATATCTTGAGCTTGATCGTAAGTATCACGCTGCATTTCTAGCTCAGAAGCTCGGCTCGCCAAAGCCTCAGGAGCCAATAGAATAGAAGGCAAAATCACTGATGCAGCAACAGCAATTTTTCTATTGAAAAGTCGGAAAAACATTCGCTCTTTCCTTAGTGCGTGTTTGAATACGTGAAGGCTATTTACGCCCTACATCACATCAAATGTAAAGAGTTTGAGTGTAAATATTATTAAAGTTTAACACTTCACCTCAAAAGCGTTTGAAATCTGCTTTTAGTGAGAATTTTGACAATTAAAAGCCAAGATTTATCCCTGAAAAGCCTTTTCCTCTCGGGGAGTAACATCTTTGGACAGATTGGTATAAAATAATCGTTTATTTTGAACAATAAGTAGGAACGATCGGCAATGGCTGAATACGTATATACCATGTCGCGAGTGAGCAAAATTGTGCCACCAAAGCGTCAAATTCTGAAAGACATCTCTCTAAGCTTTTTCCCTGGTGCCAAAATTGGTGTTTTAGGTCTGAATGGTGCAGGTAAATCAACACTGCTACGTATCATGGCCGGTATTGATACAGACATCGATGGTGAAGCTCGTCCACAGCCTGGTCTAAACGTAGGTTATCTACCTCAAGAACCTGTTCTCGACGAATCTAAAACAGTTCGTGAAATCGTTGAAGAAGCAGTTTCAGATGTTGCTGGTGCAATGAAGCGCCTAGACGAAGTATACGCAGCGTACGCAGAACCAGACGCAGACTTCGACGCACTAGCAAAAGAGCAAGGTGAACTTGAGTCTCTTATCCAAGCTAAAGACGGCCACAACCTAGAAAACGCACTAGAGCGTGCAGCCGATGCACTTCGTCTACCTGAGTGGGATGCGAAAATCGAACACCTATCAGGTGGTGAACGTCGTCGTGTTGCGATCTGTCGTCTACTTCTAGAGAAGCCAGACATGCTTCTACTAGACGAACCAACCAACCACCTGGATGCTGAATCTGTAGCATGGCTTGAGCGCTTCCTAGTAGATTACAACGGTACTGTTGTGGCAATCACCCACGACCGTTACTTCCTAGATAACGCAGCTGGCTGGATCCTAGAACTTGACCGTGGTGAAGGTATTCCATGGGAAGGTAACTACACATCTTGGCTAGAGCAAAAAGATGCGCGTCTACAACAAGAAGCGTCTCAAGAGAAAGCTCGCCAGAAGACTATCGAGAAAGAACTTGAGTGGGTTCGTCAAAACCCGAAAGGTCGTCAGTCTAAATCTAAAGCGCGTATGGCTCGCTTTGAAGAACTGCAAAGCGGCGACCGTCAGAAGCGTAACGAAACCAACGAACTATTCATCCCGCCAGGTGAGCGTCTAGGTGATAAAGTTATCGATGTGAAGAACCTAACCAAGTCTTTCGACGGCCGTGTTCTTATCGACGACCTATCATTCAGCATGCCTAAGGGTGCTATCGTGGGTATCATCGGTGCTAACGGCGCAGGTAAATCAACACTATTCAAGATGCTAAGCGGCACTGAACAACCTGACTCAGGTACTGTTGAGCTTGGTGAAACAGTGAAGCTGGCGTCAGTTGACCAATTCCGTGACAGCATGGATGACACGAAGACAGTATTCCAAGAGATCTCTGAAGGTGCTGATATCATTAAGATCAACAACTTCGAAATCCCTGCTCGTGCATACTGTTCTCGCTTCAACTTCAAAGGTTCAGACCAACAGAAGATCATCGGTGAGCTTTCTGGTGGTGAACGTAACCGTGTTCACCTTGCTAAGCTACTTAAAACTGGCGGCAACGTACTGCTACTCGATGAGCCAACCAACGACCTTGACGTTGAAACACTACGTGCACTAGAAGAAGCACTACTGGAATTCCCTGGCTGTGCAATGGTTATCTCGCACGACCGTTGGTTCTTAGACCGTATCGCTACGCATATCATTGACTATCGTGATGAAGGTCAAGTTAACTTCTACGAAGGTAACTACAATGAGTACATGGAATGGCTGAAGAAGACACTTGGTCCTGAAGCAGCTGAACCACACCGTATCAAGTACAAGCGTGTAACTAAGTAAGTTTCGCTTGTAATTTACTCTAAGGCCGCTAAATTAGCGGCCTTATATGATACGACATTCCAAACCAGTAGATGAGGAAGTCTCTATGATAGAAAGGCGTCGATTTTCAAGGATTGTTTATCAAGTCGCTACCAAATTAACCCAAGATACCTTAGTGGTTGATGGCACGATACAAGACCTGTCACTGCAAGGCTTATTGATAAATTGTGAAAACCACCATCAATTAAACCATCACTTGCCTGTTCAAATTAGCTTTCAATTAACAGACAGTGATATCGACATTCAATTAGAAGCCTCTATTGTCTCTACCATCAATACCTCAGTGCGTTTGCGCATAGAGCATTTAGATATTGATAGTATCAGCCACCTTAAGCGCCTTGTGGAACTTAACGTTGGTGATGATGAGTTACTTTATCGAGAAATAGAACATCTAACAGATTTAGGCGAAGAGTCAGCAGAATAAAAGCACACTCTTCGAATTATTTTTATTTAATACGTCATCATGTCTCAGAAAATTTCGATTACTGTTCCTTCGAGCCAAGGGGAGCAGACATTTTACTTCGGCCGTAAAGCCGTACTCTTTTGTACCTCTGCAATACTATCCGTCCCTCTTTTAGTAGGCGGTGCCATCTACTTACACTACGATGGTCAGCAGAAGTTGTCCGCCTCGGAGCAGCATGCCTCAGTGCAAGCACAAGATGCTCAGAAGCTGATCGAAACTTTGATTGTCGAGAAAGACAATATGGAGTTTATGTACGATGAACAGATTGAAACCAATCACTCGTTAGCACAGACCCTGACCGAAAAAGAAGGCACTATTCAGCTGCTTGGTAAGCGTGTATTCGATGTTGAATCGGTACTTGGCCTTGCGGATGAAGAGCTGGTTAACGATGAGACTTCTCTTGAAGAGCGAATTGACGCAGCAGCCATCGATTCGGCGGTACGTGCAACCATGTTCCGTTTGATCCCGAATGACAGCCCAATGGCCTATCAGCGTATCTCCTCATCTTACGGAAGTCGCATCAACCCAATCACAGGCAAACGTCATACCCACACAGGTATCGACCTTACGTGTAAGCGTGGTGAAGATATTCTTGCTCCAGCTGACGGCGTGATTGAAACGGTGCGCCCAAGTAAGAAAGGCTTTGGTAACTTCCTAACTATGCGCCACTCCTTTGGCTTCATGAGCTCTTACGCTCACCTACAGAAGTTTAAGGTGCGTAGCGGGCAGTTCGTGAGTAAAGGTGATGTTATTGCTAGCTGTGGCAACTCAGGAAACTCTACTGGGCCACATCTACACTACGAAGTACGCTTTCTTGGCCGCTCTTTGAATCCACAATACTTGATGGACTGGACACCAGAAAACTTCAATTACGTGTTTGAGAAAGAGAAGAAGGTTAAGTGGGGACCACTGGTTCAGCTGATCGATAACGTGGTGCGTCTGCAAATCAATCTGACTAATGTGCCTTACATCAACTCGTCGATTGAAACCGTATCGAGTGATGAGACCAAAGCAAAGCCAACACTAGCAACAAACTAATGCTTGATAGCTTTTGACCTATGATGATCTTTTTACCTACCACAGGCCAAAAGCTTTTAAGCTCATGATAGTTAGATAAAAAAAGAGCCACCTAATATAGGTGGCTCTTTTTCTATCTGTTCAGTCACTCAATATGGTTGAGCTTACAGTAGTCCAGGTTAACCGCGATGAATCGAATCATGGGCTTGCTTAAGAAGGCTTTGGCTCTCTTGCAAGAACTGCTGAGAGTAATCGCCAAACCACTCGCTCACTTCGTTAAAGCTTTCAACAAATTGAGCCTTATCTTTGCCTTCTAGAATCTTCAGAGCTTCACCGAAACAGTGGTGGAAGCGGCGAATCATCGCAATGTTCTCGTCAGAAGAGAGAATAATATCGCCGTACAAATTCGGGTCTTGTGCAAATAGACGACCGACCATCGCAATTTCAAGGCGGTAGATAGGCGAACTTAGCTGCAGCAGGCGATCAATGTTTGGGTTCTCTTTGCTTAGGTGTAAGCCGTAAGCAAATGAAGTGAAGTGGCGCAGCGCTTGGATAAGCGTCATACCGTGATCGTGCTCTTGCGCATCCATATTACATAGGCTTGCACCCCAGATACCAAATTGCTCTAGTAGCCATTGGTAACTTTCTTGACCACGACCATCACTGTAAACAATCACCTGCTTCGCAAGGCTTGGTACATCCGGACCAAACATTGGGTGTAGACCAACAACAGGACCTTGATGAACGGCCAACATGCGCTGTAACGGTTTCGACTTGATTGACGTTAAGTCACACAAAATACAGTCGCTTGGCAGATTGTTCAGCTTATCAATCACACCTTCTGTCAGATGGATTGGAACAGTAACCACCACAAGGCCAGCGTCTTTCAGTAACTCATCAGCCTTGTCCCAATCCTTGCTACCCAGTACTTTTACATCGTAGCCAGATAGCTTGAACATACGTCCGAACAGACCACCAAGTTGACCATTACCACCGATAACAACAACTGAACGCAGCTCTGGGTTCAGACACTTAAAGCCCGAATCCTTTTCACTCGCGTATGACTCACGCATGGTACGACGCAGAATGTCTTCAATAAGCTGTGGCGGCACACCTAGTTTTTCAGCCTCAGCTCGGCGAGACGCAAGCATCGCAGCCTCACGCTCAGGCACATAAATCGGCAGACCGTGCTCGCTTTTCACCTCACCTACTTTCTCAACCAGTGCTAAGCGCTGGGCAAGAAGCTCTAACATCTGTTTATCGACAACGTCAATTTGGTCGCGTAATTCGTTCAGTTCAACGGCCATTCTTCTTCCTTTCTAATCCTTAAGCCTCGATTTGTGCCAGCACTAGCCTTTTAGACGATTTTCCAAGAATGGGACTAGTTCCGTGTGTGCACGCTTCAATAGTGCCTCAGTTGAATCCCAATTGATACACGCGTCGGTAATTGAAACGCCGTATTTCATCTGATCGAGAGGAATGTCAGAAGATTGGTTACCCTCGTTAAGGTGGCTTTCAATCATCAAGCCAATAATTGACTTGTTGCCTTCACGAATTTGGTGAATGACATCTTCTGCAACCAACGGTTGGCGGCGGAAGTCTTTGCGCGAGTTAGCATGGCTACAATCAACCATCAGCGCTGCCTCTAGACCCGCTTTCGATAGTTCTTCTTCACATTCATGTACTGAAACTGAATCGTAGTTGGTCTGCTTACCACCACGTAGGATTACATGACCATTCGGGTTGCCTTGAGTTGTCAGTAGCGCAACTTGACCTTCGCGGCTGATACCCATGAAACGGTGGCTTGAAGAAGCCGCTTGCATCGCGTTAATCGCAGTGCCTAGGTTGCCATCAGTGCCGTTTTTAAAGCCGATTGGCATCGATAGACCACTTGCCATCTCACGGTGAGTTTGAGATTCGGTAGTACGAGCACCGATCGCCGCCCAACTAAACGTGTCTGCTAGGTATTGTGGGCTGATAGGATCAAGTGCCTCAGTCGCCAGTGGGATTTCCATCTCAGCCAGCTCAACCAACAGCTCACGACCTACGTGAAGACCATGCTCGATATCAAATGTGCCGTCTAGATGTGGGTCATTGATTAGACCTTTCCAACCAACCGTTGTACGTGGTTTTTCGAAGTACACGCGCATTACGATGTACAGTTGGTCACTGAGTTCTTCAGAAAGTGCTTTTAGGCGTTTTGCGTACTCTTTTGCAGCTTCAACGTCATGAATCGAACAAGGACCACAAACCACTAGCATACGGTGATCTTTCTTGTGAATGATGTTGGCGATAGTTTGACGAGACTCTTGAATAAAACGACGAGCATTATCACTCAGAGGTAATTTGGCTTTTAACTCATCTGGAGTAATCAGTACCTGTTCGTCGATGATATTGACATTGCTTAATTCACTTTTCTGCATAACTCAACCTGTATTCTTTTCTTTACACCCAAATATTCCGCATGGGCTAACAATCTTTGAAAACTAAAATAACAGCTATAGAAACGATTGCAAGTGTAAATAATAAAAAACATTTGATGTAAAAATAACTTTACATGCAAACTTTATATTAAGAAAATCAGAAAAGAGTTAGAAATCAGTCTTTGTAGATACAAAAAAGGCGATATTTCTCATATCGCCTTAGCAAAACTTAAAAAGTGTCTATTTATCACCCATTATCTAAAACACGCTTCATCTGCTCAGAAGCCTCTTTCCATCGAGTATCTGACTGTAGCGTTGGGAGATCAAAGGTGTGCTTTTTCAATAAAGAGTGTGCTAGAGGAACACTTTGTATCTCTAGGTTATCTAAAGCCTCAATTTGTGCATCTCGCTTATTACACATTAACACCATGTTGCACCCAGCATCTAATGCGGCTTGCGCTCTTTGTGCCGGACCGCCCATGATCGCAGCACCTTCCATCGTCAAATCATCTGAAAAAACCAGCCCTTTAAATCCAAGCTGTTTTCTCAATACCTCTTGTAGCCAATAGCGAGAACCGCTAGCAGGCTTATCATCATAGTGAGAAAAAACCACATGTGCAGGCATCATTGCATCCAAAATACCCGCCTCAATTTGAGCCTTGAAAATCGCCATGTCGGTTTCAAAGATATCTTCTCTTGGATCATATGGCGTCTCTAGATGAGAATCCGCAATGACACCCCCATGTCCTGGGAAATGTTTACCCGTCGTCGCCATTCCTACACTCTTCATGCCATGGATAAACGCGCTGCTGTGGCGGACGATAGTATCGATGTCTTCACCAAAGGCACGATTACCAATCGCCTTACATTGATGGCCTTTGTCCAATACCGGTGCAAAACTCAGATCGATATCATGAGCGACCAACTCTGCAGCCATCAGCCAACCCGCTTGTTCGGCCAGCTGTTCACCGTTGTTGTGTTTAGCAAACTCTTGCGCAGCAGGAATAATTGAGAAGCCATCACGAAAGCGCTGCACGCGACCGCCCTCTTGGTCGACACCAATAAGAATCGGTCGTTTAGCCGCCTTACGGATCTCTTTGGTTAATGCCGCCAATTGCTTGCTGTCATGATAGTTACGAGCAAAAAAGATCAATCCACCCACGGTTGGATGCTCAAGAATCTCTCTATCTTCGGTAGTGAGCTCGTAGCCTTCAACATCTACCCACAACGGTCCCATATTTATCCCTTACTAAGCCAAAATTGATAATCTTCACGAGGTTATTCCGTTTGAAATTGCATTACAATGTTTTTAATTCACGGTCAGAAGAGTTTAGGAATGGATCATAAAGAGCTATACATCGGGGTTATGTCTGGAACCAGTATGGACGGTATCGACACTGCTTTGGTCAGTATCGACAACCAACGCATCGAGCTGATTGCCCACGACGAGTTCCCTATGCCTGAAGAGACAAAAAAGCACTTACTCGATGTGTGTATCGGCCAACAAACCAACCTGATCGCGATAGGTGAGCTCGACCACCAGCTTGGCCATATATTTGCAGATGCAGTTCTACAGCTTCTATCCAATCACAATATCTGCGCCTCTCAAATCACGGCGATTGGTAATCATGGCCAAACCGTTTTCCACCAGCCTAGTGGGAATCACCCATTTACTATGCAGTTAGGTGATGCCAATATCATTGCTGCTAAAACCAATATTGACGTGATCGCTGATTTTCGTCGCAAAGACATGGCGTTAGGCGGACAAGGCGCACCTTTGGTACCCGCATTTCATCGCACCATTTTTGAAGCCAAGCAGAGCAGTGTTGTGGTACTAAACATTGGTGGTATTGCTAATATTTCGGTGCTGCAGCCAGACCAACCGACACTGGGTTATGACACGGGGCCGGGCAACATGCTGATGGATGCTTGGGTGAGCAAGCACTGCGGGAAAAAATATGACCAAGATGGAGAGTTTGCTCGCAGTGGCCAAGTAAATTCGGCGCTACTGAATTCACTGCTTGAAGAAGCCTACCTTGCTGAGCTACCACCGAAAAGCACAGGTCGAGAGCTGTTCAATCTGCCGTGGCTAGAAATCAAATTAAAGGCATTGCCAGAAATATCGGAACCCGATGTACAGCGCACCCTTTGTGAGTACAGTGCCATCACCATAGCTAATGAAGTCATGAAGCATCAATCTGGCTCATTCCCTGCCCTATACGTATGTGGTGGAGGCGTCAGAAACCCACTTTTGATGGAGCGCCTTACGAAGCTGCTTCCTGACTGGCAAGTGAGTTCGACTTCCGCTAAAGGAGTCGATGCCGATTACATGGAAGCCATGGCATTTGCATGGCTGGCTCAACGTTATGTACATAAGCTACCGAGTAACCTTCCTGAGGTAACAGGAGCTTCAAAAAGCGCTTCTTTGGGTGTGCTCTACCGCGCATGACCATCACTAGAGATTAAATTTAAGGATACTTATGAGTAACGATGCTCTTATTTCAGCACTATCACACTTAGTCTCTGAGGGAAGAAACCCTGAAACCATGGACATTGATCTGCTCTCCTCCCTGGAAGTGGTGGAGAAGATCAACCAACAAGACAAACAGGTGCCACTCGCTATCGAGAGTGAGCTACCTCAGATAGCCAACGCGGTTGACCATATCGCGGACGCCTTTCGTAATGGTGGTCGCCTGATCTACATGGGCGCTGGCACTAGTGGCCGACTCGGTGTTCTCGACGCCTCAGAATGTCCACCTACATTCGGTGTGTCCGATCAGTTAGTAATAGGCCTGATTGCAGGTGGGCCAGAGGCAATACTAAAAGCGAAAGAGGGAGCAGAAGATTCGCTCACACTTGGTGTTGAAGACCTTAAAGCCATTCACTTTAATGCTAAAGATGTCGTTGTCGGCATTGCTGCAAGCGGTCGTACTCCATATGTAATTGGTGCTCTCAAATACGCTAATGAGATTGGAGCAACCACGGTATCACTCTCTTGCAATCCAGATTCACCTATTGCTCAATTAGCTAAGATTCCTATTAGCCCTGTGGTTGGGCCTGAGGCGCTCACGGGCTCCACTCGTCTCAAATCAGGCACTGCTCAAAAGCTAGTACTCAACATGCTGACCACTGCCAGTATGATCCGCATTGGTAAAAGCTATCAAAATCTGATGGTGGATGTGAAAGCGACCAATGAGAAGCTGGTGGCGCGCGCCGCCCGTATTGTTATGCAAGCGACAGATTGCGACAAAGCAGTAGCAAGAGAAACGCTTGAAAAGACCAGTTACGACGTGAAACTGGCGATCTTGATGATACTCACAGGGCTAGATCTTGAAGCCGCAGAGCAGCAGCTTAAAAACCAAGATGGGTTTCTTCGTAAAGCTGTTGAGCACAACCAGTCCAGCTAAACACGACAAGGTCGCAGCCAGCTGAGTAACTCAACACACGCTCAATACAAAAAGCACCGACGAATCGGTGCTTTTTTGATGATGTGTGTCAGCTCAGTGCTCGTTTGAGAATTCATCCCAGCCTCGTTGCCACTCCATACGAAAACGCTGCGCATCTTCAGTACCAGAACAGACACCTTCATAAATCTGACCAGAAAGACCGATCTGATAAGCATGATTAGGGTTACAGTATTCGCTCACACCTTGGTAGTAACCTTCGCTGTATGCGGCTTGATCGACTGCGCCTAGCTTAGTCATCTCAGAATAGGAACGCTGAGTGTTGCCTCTTACGCCATCACGGTAGCCAATCTCTTGCCAGTTCCCCTCTGCCGCTAAGTCTTGCACGTTTGATGCACAGCCTGTCATACCTAGAGCCAATAGCAAGGCTACGGTTACTTTCTTCATTTGAATCCCTTATCTTCTTATTATTCATTAGGAGCTATCGCTAGCCGACGTATCTCGATTCTCCGCTTAACCCACTAAAATGTCCACTGCTTCCCCCAAGTCACCGCTTAGTACGAGACAAAACCATTTAACCTGTCCCCCAACCGCTCAACAAATCTGAAAACCACTCAATCAACCACAGCGCCACTTAAATCGCTATACGACCACTAACGGCTTAAGCACAAGCTTCTCGCCAACCGCTCGCTTATTATCCACCCTGACTTAATTAATACATTCAGGGATAACAAATTATGATGTGGTTTCTAACCTGTGTTGCGGCACTCATCGGCGGTTACTTTCTTTATGGTGCTTTCATTGAGAAAGTATTCGGCATAAACGAAAAACGCCAAACCCCAGCTCATACAAAGCAAGATGGTGTGGATTACGTTCCAATGTCGACACCAAAAGTTTACCTGGTTCAACTGCTTAACATTGCAGGTGTCGGCCCAATCTTTGGTCCTATTATGGGTGCCCTTTACGGTCCGGCAGCCATGCTTTGGATCGTGTTAGGTTGTATCTTCGCAGGTGCAGTACACGACTACTTCTCAGGTATGTTATCTATCCGTAATGGTGGCGCTTCGGTTCCAACTATCACAGGACGTTACCTAGGCAATGGCGCAAAACACTTTATGAATATCTTTGCCATTGTTCTACTGCTTCTCGTTGGTGTGGTATTCGTATCAGCTCCAGCAGGCATGATTACTAACCTAGTGAACGACCAAACTGATTTCGCGATGTCAGCAACAACTATGGTTGTGGTTATCTTCGCTTACTACATCATCGCAACGATTGTCCCTGTCGATAAAATCATTGGTCGCTTCTACCCACTGTTCGGCGCACTGCTTATCTTCATGTCTGTTGGTCTAATCACTGCAATTGGCTTCTCCGACGAACACCAAATCATGGGTGGCTTTGAGATCAGCGACATGTTCACTAACATGAACCCGAACGACCTACCATTGTGGCCAGCTCTATTCATCACTATCGCTTGTGGTGCTATCTCTGGCTTCCACGCAACTCAGTCTCCTCTAATGGCGCGTTGTATGGAAAACGAGAAGAACGGTCGCTTCGTATTCTACGGTGCAATGATTGGTGAAGGCATCATCGCTCTTATCTGGTGTGCACTTGCGCTATCGTTCTTCGGCTCTGTTGAGTCTCTATCTGAAGCAGTAGCAAACGGTGGCCCAGGTAACGTAGTTTACAGCGCTTCATTTGGCCTACTGGGTGTATTTGGCGGTATCCTTGCCTTCCTTGGCGTGGTTATCCTACCAATCACTTCTGGTGACACTGCATTCCGTTCAAGCCGTCTAATCCTTGCTGAATACTTCAACATGGAACAGAAGACACTACGTAACCGTCTACTAATGGCTCTACCGCTATTCGTTATCGGTGGCATCCTGACTCAAGTTGATTTCGGTATCATCTGGCGCTACTTCGGCTTCGCTAACCAATCAACAGCGGTAATGATGCTGTGGACAGCTTCTGCTTACCTACTACGTCACAACAAACTGCACTGGGTAACAACGGTTCCAGCAATCTTCATGACGTCTGTGTGTATCACATTCATCTTGAACAACAGCCAACTTGGTTTCGGTCTACCAATGCAAATCTCGACTATCGTTGGTGTGATTAGTGCCCTAGGTGTTGCGGCTTACGTAATCAAGATTTCAAAAGGCAAAGGCGAAACCGACCTTGCTGATGAAGAGAAAGAAGCTAAAGGCGTGACTAAAACAGCCTAGCTTATCGGGTGTTATCCCCCTTCGCTTGCTCCACCTTGAATTAAGGTTGGAAACTCAACAAAGCCCATCCTAGTGATGGGCTTTGCGTTACTCGGTAAATGCCCTTTACACTATACCCATAACCAATGCGATATTGGCTGGTGTTTCAAGCTTACTGCGCTCAGCCTTTACCTATGCAGAACTTTTTAATAGTGGATATATGGAACTGATTCTCTCGCTACTTCAACAAACCTGTGTCTATTTGGTACTGGCTTATATGATCAGTAAGACGCCGCTGATCTTGCCACTACTGAGTATCTCTTCACGACTCAGTCATAAAGTGAGTTGTTATATCCTATTCTCACTGTTCTGTATCATGGGCACCTACTTCGGCTTGCAGATCAACGATGCCATTGCTAACACGCGAGCCATGGGAGCCGTCATGGGTGGTCTGTTTGGCGGGCCGGTGGTCGGCTTTGCAGTCGGCTTAACAGGCGGTATCCATCGCTACACCCTAGGCGGATTCACAGATCTCGCATGCGCGATATCGACCACAGCTGAGGGTTTAATTGGTGGGTTGCTGCATGTCTATCTGGTACGCAAGAACAAAGCGAGTCAGTTGTTTAACCCTATGGTGGTGTTTTCTGTCACCCTGTTCGCTGAAATCATTCAAATGCTGATCCTATTAGCGGTCGCTAAGCCATTCGCCCAAGCCTACGCACTAGTTTCCGATATTGCAGCGCCAATGATCATCGCTAACTCGGTCGGTGCTGCCTTGTTCATGAGCATCATCCAAGATAGAAAAACCATCTTTGAAAAGTACTCCGCAACCTTTTCTCGTCGAGCTCTAACCATTGCCGAGCGCTCGGTGGGCATCCTTCACGGTGGCTTTAACTCCGACAACGCACAAAAGATTGTTCGCATCATTTATGAAGAGACCAATGTTGGCGCAGTCGCGATCACCGACCGAGAAAAAATTCTCGCGTTTGTCGGCATTGGCGATGAACACCATATCCCTAACACTCCAATCTCTTCTCAGAGTACGCTAACAGCGATGGAGAAGAACGACATCATCTACTTGGATGGCAAAGAAAATCCATATCAGTGTTCTCTCTCTGCGGACTGTAAGCTGGGTTCAGCATTGATTATTCCACTGCGTGCCGGTAACGAAGTTGTTGGGACAATCAAACTCTACGAGCCAAAATTAAAGCTGTTTTCGACCATCAATATGTCGATGGGGGAAGGTATCGCCCAGCTGCTTTCTAGTCAGATTCTGTTTAGCAACTATCAACAACAACAAACGCTGTTGACGCAGGCTGAAATCAAGTTGCTACATGCTCAGGTTAACCCGCACTTCTTGTTCAATGCCCTGAATACTATCAGTGCCGTCACCAGACGCGAACCAGACAAAGCGCGAGAGTTGATTCAGCATTTATCACACTTCTTTAGAAGTAACCTCAAACAGAACATCAACACAGTTAAACTAAAAGATGAGTTGGCACACGTGAATGCCTACCTAACGATTGAGAAGGCACGCTTTACTGATCGCTTGGAGATTGAGTGGGATATCGATCCGCTACTTTACGAGGTCGAACTGCCAAGCTTTACCCTTCAGCCTCTGGTTGAGAACGCCATCAAGCACGGCATCTCTAACCTTCTTGAGGGCGGTAAAGTAAAGATCTATAGCGAACTGCATCAAGGTAACTACCGCATCACAGTAGAAGACAACGCAGGCAGTTATCAAAAGCCAAGCAGCGACCATGTAGGCTTAGGTATGGAGATCGTCGACAAGCGCCTAACCAATTTCTTTGGACAAGACTCAGCTCTAAAAATAGAATCTCAGCCACAGCAATTTACACGCATGAGCTTTATCATTCCAAAGGCGCTATAACACGCGATACTAGATAGCAGCGTATACTGGAACAGAGACTTAACAGCAGATTGGAATTAAGGTAATGGGATGTTAAAGGCACTAGTCATAGATGATGAGCTGTTTGCTCGTGAAGAGTTAATTGAACTACTCACTGAAACGGAAAAAGTGGATGTGATAGGTCAAGCCAGCAATGCCATCGAAGGCCTCAAGCAGATCAATCACCTTAAGCCAGACGTCGTCTATTTAGACATTCAAATGCCGCAGATTACTGGTATCGAACTGCTGAGCATGCTTGACCCAGAGAACATGCCCTATGTGGTGTTCGTTACCGCTTATGATCAATATGCGATTCAAGCCTTTGAAGACAATGCCTTTGACTACCTACTCAAGCCAGTTGAACCATGTAGGCTCAACAAAAGCGTGTCCCGTTTATGTAAGGTGATTAAGCAGAGCCAACTGCCGCCAGAACAAGATATCAATGCTATTGCGCCATCGCATCTTGAGCAGATCCCTTGTATCGGCCATAACCGCATTGTGATCATGGCGAGCCAAACGGTCGAGTGTGCCTATTCGGATCTAAGTGGTGTTCATGTTCGCAGCGCATCACAAACCGCCTCTTCGCAACTGACTCTTAAAGTCTTAGAAGAAAAGACCGATCTGATCCGTTGCCATCGCCAATATTTGATCAACATAAAAGCGATCCAAGAGATCAAGTTATTAGAAAATGGGCTTGCAGAGATCATCACTCTTACAGGCTTTGAGGTTCCTGTCAGCCGTCGCTACTTGAAGACACTCAAAGAGCAATTAGGTATTCACTAGCTTTACTATTCAGTCACATAGAACAAGATCAAAAAAGCCAACCGCAAAGGTTGGCTTTTTCGTTCAAAACTCTCGTCAAACGCGATGATTAATCAACTTGTTTAATCTGAAGCTCTTTTGGCACTTCGAAGAACATATTTTCTTCACGGCCTTGAATCTCTTCGATACCTTCAGCCCCTAGCTCGCGGATACGATCGAGAATTTGATTAACTAGCTCTTCTGGCGCTGAAGCACCTGCTGTGACACCGACTTTATTCTTGCCTTCAACCCACTCAGGTTGAATGTCTTCAGGGCAATCCGTTAAGTAACCTGGCGTACCTAGCTTCTCAGCTAGCTCTTTCAAACGTGTTGAGTTTGAAGAGTTCTTAGAACCAACAACAATCACCACATCAACATCGTTCGCCATATCACGAACCGCATCTTGACGGTTTTGAGTCGCGTAACAGATATCGTCTTTGCGCGGACCTTGGATTTCAGGGAACACGCGGCGTAGCTCTTCGATCACATCTGCAGTCTCATCAACCGACAATGTCGTTTGGCTTACGTAATGAAGATTACTTGGATCTTTCACCACCAGCTTCTCAACATCTTCTGGTTTCTCAACCAAGTACATGCCACCGGCATCGCTCGCATACTGCCCCATAGTGCCTTCAACTTCAGGGTGGCCAGCATGACCAATCAAAACCACTTCCATATTTTTACGGCTCGCACGAGCCACTTCCATATGAACTTTGGTTACCAGAGGACAAGTCGCATCAAAAACCGTTAGGTCGCGCTCTTTCGCTTCTTTACGAACCGCTTGAGACACGCCGTGAGCAGAAAAGATAACAATGTTATCGTCTGGTACTTCATGAAGCTCTTCCACGAAAATCGCACCGCGCTGCTTCAAACCTTCAACAACAAAACGGTTATGCACCACTTCATGGCGAACATAAATCGGAGGTTGATACAATTCCAGTGCGCGTTCTACGATACTGATCGCTCGATCAACACCAGCACAAAAACCACGCGGGTTAGCTAACATTATTTTCATTTTATTGCTCAGTTCTTTTATTGCGAATCGCTTACAGCGCGACCAAGATCATTCTACAGTTCGCGTTTAGCGAAGCGGGCATTCTACAGGGAAGCGCAAAGACAGTGAAGCTTCGAATTGTTGGCAAAGATGAATCGCCGTCTATTCTACCGCTAAGATGTTAACGTCAAACGTCACGTCTTGGCCTGCTAGTGGATGGTTAAAGTCCACCGTAACAGAGTCGCCAGCAATGTCGGTTATGATGCCTGGGATTTCCATACCATCACGACCTGAAAAAGCCATGATAGTGCCGACTTCAATCTCAGTATCGCCAGCAAAACGTGCGCGATCCATGTGATGAACATTATCTGGGTTAGGCAAACCAAACGCATCTTCCGCTTTTAAATCAATCGATTTTTGCGTGCCTGCTTCTAGCCCCAATAGACACTGCTCAAAGTTCTCGCTCAAGCTACCATCGCCCATTACAAACTTAGCCGGCTTGCCCATATTTTCAGTACTGTCAGCAACGGAACCGTCTTTCATTTTAATCGTAAAATGAAGTGTTACTGCTGAGTCATTCTTAATTGCTGTCACGTTACTTTCCTTGGGTTGTATCAATTATTATTTTTCCTCACAGAGAATAAACAAAAAGCGCCGCCGGAATCAACCGACAGCGCTTAGGGCTATTACATTCTGTGAGTCATTAAGTGACTTGTAGAGCTTATTTGCTCTCATCCTTTTTGCGGAATCCATCTAAGATGATCATCGCCGCACCGATACAGATACCCATATCAGCAAGGTTAAATGCAGGCCAATGGTATGTACCCCAGTAGAAATCTAGATAGTCCACAACAAAGCCGTGAACAACTCGGTCAAAGACATTACCGACTGCACCACCAATGATGATTGCATAAGCGATGTTATTCCACTTTTCTGTCGCCGGCAGTTTGCTCATCCAATAGGTCAACATACCTGTGACTACAAACGCAATTCCGGTAAACAACCAGCGTTGCCAACCACCTTGATCACTTAAGAAACTGAAAGCTGCACCGTAGTTATGAACGTACAAGAAGTTAAAGAAAGGCAGAACTTCTATACGATTCGCCCAGCCATAACCCATGTTGTCCATTACAAACAACTTGATGCCAATGTCCGCAAGAAAGACCAATAAAGCCAGCCATAACCAACGTACGCCTGACTGCTTTAGTGAAAAATCACTCATGCTTATTCCTATAAATCTATGAACTTCTTTATTCTATACAGCGAGATGCAGACATGAAAGACCAAGATGAAAGCTTAACTGCCATCCGCTTTGATGTTGCGCGCCACTGCATAAAAATGACCAGCCATATTGCTAGGCATTTTATCCCAGCTAAAAATAACCCCAGTAGATACTGGGGCTATAAAAACTAAGCAAAGTTCAATTAATCACTGCTTTAGATTATGCGAACTTACGCACTTCACCTTCACCAGCAACGTTAATCACACAGCGGCCACATACTTTCTCGTGACCTTCAATTGTGCCAACGTCTGGCGTGTGGTGCCAACAACGGTCACACTTCTCAGCTTCAGTTGCCGCTACTTCAACGAATAGACCTTCAAGGTCTGTCGCTTGTGCTGTATCGCTCTTCTCGCTTAGAGGCTTAACAACAGCTGCTGAAGTTAGAAGAACAAAGCGTAGCTCGTCTTCCAGCTTATTGATTTTCGCTGCTAGTGCATCGTCTGCGTATAGAGTTACTTCAGCTTGCAGTGCACCACCGATTGTTTTCTCTTTACGAGCATCTTCAAGAAGCTTGTTCACTGCGCCACGAACAGACTGGATTTCAGCCCAGAATTCGTTGCTTAGCTCTTCGCCTTCTGCAAGACCGAATAGGCCTTCGAACCACTCACCAGTGAATACGAACTTGTCGCGTTGACCTGGCATTTCGTTCCAGATTTCATCTGCAGTGAACGACATGATAGGTGCCATCCAACGAACTAGAGCTTCTACGATGTAGTAAAGCGCAGTTTGACAGCTACGTTGAGCGTGGCCGCCCTTCTTCGCTGTGTACTGACGGTCTTTGATTACGTCTAGATAGAAAGAACCCATTTCGATAGAGCAGAACTGCATTAGACGTTGAGTTACAGCATGAGTGTTGTACTCGCCGTATGCTTTCACGATCTCTTCTTGTGCAGCTTGTGCACGACCTACAGCCCAGCGATCCAGTGCAACCATCTCTTCAGCAGGAACTAGGTCTGTTTCTGGGTTGAAACCGTTCAGGTTCGCTAGGAAGAAACGCGCGGTGTTACGAATACGACGGTAAGCATCAGCTGAACGCTTCAGGATCTCGTCAGAAACCGCAACTTCGCCAGTGTAGTCTGTAGAAGCAACCCATAGACGCAGGATATCTGCACCTAGCTTGTTAGTTACATCTTTAGGTGCAACCACGTTACCGATAGATTTAGACATCTTACGGCCGTTACCGTCTACTACGAAGCCGTGTGTTAGCACTTGCTTGTATGGCGCTTCGCCTTTCATCGCGATAGATGAAATTAGAGAAGACTGGAACCAGCCACGGTGTTGGTCAGAACCTTCTAGGTAAAGGTCTGCAGAGTTACCGTTGTACTCTTCACGTGAGTCAACTACTGAGTAGTGTGTTACACCTGAATCGAACCATACATCTAGCGTATCCAGTACTTTCTCGTACTTATCAGCATCTTCTCCAAGTAGGTCTGCAATTTCTACATCCCACCAAGCTTGAATGCCTTTTTGTTCAACAAGTTGAGCAACTTTTTCTACCAGCTCAATTGTGTTCGGGTGCAGCTCTGATGTCTCTTTGTGAACGAATAGAGCGATTGGCACGCCCCAAGTACGTTGACGAGAGATACACCATTCAGGGCGACCTTCAACCATACCTTCGATACGGCTTTGACCCCACTCAGGCATCCACTCAACACCTTTGATCGCTTCTAGTGCGTTTGCACGTAGACCTGCTTGGTCCATAGATACGAACCATTGTGGTGTTGCACGGAAGATGATTGGAGTTTTGTGTCTCCAACAGTGTGGGTAGCTGTGTTCGTATGCGTGGTGGTGTAAAAGTGCACCTTTCTCTTTCAGTACTTCTAGTACTGAGTCGTTCGCTTTGAATACGTGCTGACCAGCGAATAGCTCTGTATCTGGCAGGTAAACGCCATTTGAACCTACTGGGTTTGCTACTTCTAGGTCGTACTTTTTACCAACCGCGAAGTCTTCTTGACCGTGACCTGGCGCTGTGTGAACCACACCTGTACCAGAATCAGTTGTAACGTGATCACCAAGGATCGCAGGAACAGTAAAATCGTAGAACGGGTGGTTGAACTGAGTTAGCTCAAGATCAGCACCGCTTGCAAAACCTAAGTTGTGGAAGTGCTCGATACCAGCACGATCCATTACGTCTTTAGCAAGCTCAGAAGCAACGATGATACGTTGAGCAGGCTGTTCGCCATGCGCTTCAACTTGGATAAGTACGTACTCTAGATCATCACGTAGACATACTGCGCGGTTTGCAGGCAGTGTCCATGGTGTTGTTGTCCAGATAACAATAGAGATGTCGCCTTGGCCTTCGTGACCTTCTGCTAGAGAGAATTTCTCTAGAAGCGCTGCTTCATCTGCCGCTGTGAATTTCACATCGATAGATGGAGATACTTTATCTTTGTACTCAACTTCCGCTTCCGCTAGAGCCGAACCACAGTCTGTACACCAGTGAACAGGTTTGAAACCTTTCAGTAGGTGGCCATTGTCTGCAATTTTACCTAGAGCGCGGATGATGTTTGCTTCAGTGCCGAAGTCCATAGTGCGGTATGGTTTGTCCCACTCGCCCATGATACCAAGACGCTTAAAGCTCTCTTTTTGACCTTCAACTTGGCCAGCCGCGTACTTACGACACTCCTCACGGAATTCAGCCGCAGAGATTTTCTGACCTGGTTTGCCTTTCTTCTTCTCAACCATTAGCTCGATTGGAAGACCGTGACAGTCCCAGCCTGGGATGTACGGAGCATCAAAACCAGACAGAGTCTTAGATTTAATAATAATGTCTTTAAGAATCTTGTTTAGCGCGTGACCAATATGAATATCGCCGTTCGCGTATGGAGGGCCATCATGCAGTACGAAAGATTTTTTACCTTTCTTCGCTTTACGGATTTCGCCGTAAAGATCTTCTTTGTACCAACGCTTAAGCATTTCTGGCTCACGATTTGCCAGATTGCCGCGCATTGGAAACCCTGTTTCAGGTAAGTTCAGGGTATCTTTATAATCACTCATCGATTCTTAATTCCGTTATATTGGGCGAAGTTAGACATTATGTTAATCGGTGGAATCAACCGATTAATTCTTTAGCTGACGCAGCCACACCCTTGCTGCTTCAGCATCCAATTCTATTTGATTCTTTAGTGCGTCGAACGATTCAAACTTTTTCTCGTCGCGCAATTTATGCAAAAGACGTACTTCTAACTGTTTACCATATAAATTGGCTTTAAAGTCAAAAAAATGCACTTCTAGTTGCTGGCGAACCCCATTTACTGTTGGTCGTTGTCCGATATTTGCAACGCCACCGACGGGTGAACCATCGATGTCGACTGCTTCAACAACATACACCCCAGAGACTGGAGAGACACAACGTTTAAGTGGAATATTCGCCGTTGGGAAGCCTATGGTTCTCCCCAATTTACGCCCATGGGATACACGACCACTAATGCTGTAATCACGCCCTAACATGGCTGCACTAGAGGTTAAATCGTCAACCGCCAGAGCATTGCGTATTTCAGTGCTACTTACACGCAGCTGGTTTAAGCAAAAGCTTTGGGTGCTCACCACCTCAAAACCATACTTTTCACCCGCTTCTTTAAGCATAGCGAAATTGCCGGTGCGACCTTTACCGAAGCAGAAGTCATCACCCACCACCAAAAACTTCACACCAAGTTTATCCACCAGCAGATCTTTAATAAAAGCATCCGCAGATAGGTTGGCAAAGTAGTGGTTAAAATTGACACACAATAAACGGCTAATATCCAGCTTACTCAGCTGCACGAACTTATCTCTTAAACGAGTTAATCGTGCAGGGGCTTTGTCACGAGCAAACAGTTCCATGGGCTGAGGTTCAAACGTCATTACGACAGAGGGTAAACCCAATGCCGTAGCTTGCTTGGATACCTGGCTCAACACTTCTTGATGTCCTAGATGTACACCATCAAAGTTGCCTATGGTTAATACACAGCCGTGATGCTGCGCTTTAATATTGTGAATGCCTCGGATTAGTTCCATTACGACCAGCTAAAATCTGTTATTTGCATCATTCATTGTGTGAAACCGACGGATTATATACTAATCAGTATTACTCTGTCGCTGCTTTTAAATGTTTTACTCGGATACCCAAAGCGAGCACAGAGACAATATAAGCAAAGCCGCCAAGTGCAATCAAGCCAGTTAGCATAAGCGCTCGGTAACTGAAACTCCACTCAAGCCATTGTTGCATACTCTCTAATTGCCATAAAATAACAGCAACCATTGCGCCACCCGCAAGTAAAAGCTTTCCGCTAAAGACTAAGGTTGTTTTGGTTAGATGGTAAACGCCGGCTAAATGCAGGCCTCTATATAGCAGAGCCATATTGACAAAGGCCGACAGCGCAGTCGCGATCGCCAAACCAACATATCCATAGAAATAAGCAAAGATGGCATTAAACACCATATTGCTGACCATTGCGATAATGCCGTACTTAACTGGCGTTTTCGTATCTTGGCGAGAGTAATAACCCGGCGCTAGCACCTTGATCAGCATAAAGTTAAGTAGGCCCGAAGCATAAGCGACCAGTGACATCGACGCTTGCTCTACGTCATGAGGGCTAAACTCACCACGCATGAACAGCACCATTAGCATAGGTTTCGCCAGCACAATCAAACCGAACATAGCAGGAATACCGAGCAATAGAACCATACGCACACCCCAGTCCATCGTATGGGCAAAGCCCTCACCTTGTGCATCGACATGTTTACGAGATAGCGCAGGTAGAATCACGGTCGCAATCGCAATACCGAACAAACCTAATGGAAACTCTAATAAACGGTCAGAATAATAGAGCCAACTGATAGAGCCTGTTACTAGGAAACTGGCAATAAAGGTATCGAACAGCAGGTTGATCTGGCTGACTGAGACGCCAAACAGAGCTGGGATCATCAAAGTACGTATCTTAACAACGCCAGGATCGCGCCAGCCCCACTTAGGCTTAACCAGAACACCCTCTTTAATTAAGAAAGGTAACTGGAATAGAAACTGAACCAAACCGCCCAAAAAGACACCGATTGCCAATCCAATTTCAGGTTGCTCTAGATTCGGAGCAATAAAAAGCGCAGAACCTATGATCATGACATTCAAGAACACCGGTGTAAAAGAGGAGACCGCAAACTTTCCTAAGGTATTAAGGATCGCCCCAGATAAAGCGACAAAGGTAATGAACCATAAATAAGGAAAGGTGATTTTGAGCATCAGACTGGCTAACTCAAATTTATGTGCAGACGGGCCACCATTGAGCCAGTCGATAAACCACCCCGCACCAAATAGCGCTGTAATAGCGCCAGAGCCGATCACACCAACTAAAGTAACAATAGAGACCAACACCCCAAGCGTACCCGAAACACGGGCTATTAATTCGCGAGTTTTGTCTTTATCTCCCGCGGCATGATACTCGGTTAGAACAGGAACAAAGGCTTGTGAGAAGGCGCCTTCTGCAAACAGGCGACGCAAGAAATTAGGGATCTTATTAGCGAAGAAAAAGACGTCGGCACTGGCTCCTGCCCCCATTAAATTGGCAACAACAACGTCGCGCACAAGTCCCAATACACGGGAAACAAAAGTCATCGCACTTACTATCATGCCTGACTTTAATAGTCGTTTACTCACAAAAACCTCTGACACTGATTGATTAGTTCTAAGCGAGGATAAATACTATCCGATCGTTAGAAGCATATTTATTAGCATTGGTCTAAAAATGCTGTTAGAATCCCCGCCATCTTAACCGCGATAACCTTTCCATTCCAAAATTTGTTTGGCTACGATTGGTTTTTGCACAAATCATTTGACAATTAAGCGCAAATGAGGGATAGTCCTCGCCCTTAAATTGTCACCGAACTAAGTTTTTGGGAGTTAGACCCTTGGCAAACAGTAAATCTGCTAAGAAGCGCGCTATCCAAGCTGAGAAACGTCGCCAGCACAACGCTAGCCGTCGTTCTATGATGCGCACTTACATGAAAAAAACTATCGCAGCTATCGCAGCTGGCGATAAAGAAGCTGCAACTGCTGCTTTCGTAGAAGTTACACCACTTCTAGACCGCATGGCGACTAAAGGCCTTATTCACAAGAATAAAGCTGCTCGTCATAAGTCTCGTTTCGCTGCTGCAATCAAAGCTCTTTAATAGATACTTGATTTCAAAGCAAAACGAAAAAAACCGGCCTTGGCCGGTTTTTTTATATCTGCGATTTGCCGTTTGGCTTCATTTGGCGTAATGACACACATCCATGTGCTCTGAAACTTACGCTCTACACACTACTGCTTACAGTAAATACCATGCAGTAACGTAATCATTGCTTTCACTTCTTCACTACTCAATGTGTAGTAAACCGTTTGAGCTTCTTTACGCGTTTCAACTAAACCATCTCGTCTTAACCATGCTAAGTGTTGAGACAAAGCCGACTGGCTAAGCTCTAACTTATTGCATAACTCCCCTACCGATAACTCTGTACCATGCAACAAGCACAAAATCTGTAGACGGCGTTCATTAGCCATCGCTTTTAACAACACAACGGCTTGGGCCGAGTTTTTCTCCATCTCTTGCAAGTTCATAGTTTGGCTCCCTACTACCTTCAACGCCAACTACGGGCTATCAGTACTACTTACGGCATATTGTAGAGTTATGATAATCGATATCAATTCATTAACAAACTAACTCACTCGAACAAATTACTAAAATCTGCGTCGCATACATTTTTTACTGCCGGATGTTGGATCATCCTCTCAGCAAAAATAACGTAATACTCTTCTTTTAGCTCCTCAATCCCGCCCAGCATCTGTAATGATGTATCTTCTTCTACTTCTGAAAGGTATAGAGTCGGAGCCAGGAAGATCGCATCATGGTGATAACGAGCAAAAGCCTTCATTAATGCGGCATCATCGAACTCACCCAAAATGTCTGGTTTTAGACCTTGCCTATCAAACCACTGTAATACCTTGCGCCCCATTGAGGTTCGGCTTCCGGGTATTAACAACTTTCTTTGCTCTAGCACCGCAGGGAAACTGACATTGTCGACTTTGCCAGTACAGAAGAAGCTCATACCACTCTCACCTAACTTCTTACTGAATAACCCCGGGCTTTGGCTTGAATCCACAGGGCAATCCGACAGAATCATATCGAGCTTATGTTGCGACAGCTGTTCTAACAGCATTTCGTGAGTCGATTCAAAACAGCGCAAATGGATACTGTTATCTTCAGGAATAGTAGACATTAAGATCTTACTAACGAGCCTTTTTGACAGCGCATCTGCCACACCGACATCAAATAGAATATTGGAATGCTGGCTGTAATTAACGATATCAAGCATCTCATAGCTCAGACCAAACATGCGATCGGCGTATTTAAATACCAATTGACCGAGCTCTGTTGGCTCTACACTTCGCCCATTGCGTTTAGTGAGTTTGCCATCCATCCGTTCTTCAAGAGCTTTAATTTGCCCCGTTACTGTTTGAGGGGTCAAAAATAGCGCTTCAGCCGCTTTCGTGATTGAGCCTTGCTTGCACACCATCCAGAAATAATAGAGGTGGTTGTAATTAAGATGCGACATGATTCAAGCCGTATAGAGTTATATGACATTCTTTTATAGCAAATATGACACCCCACCTCAATAACCTCGGTTTTTGTATAAGTTAAACATCAAAACCAATACATTTACCGAAACATTCAGATTCACACTGTCATATTCAATGATAGAAAATCGATTTTTTTTCAATTTTCTTGATCATACCCGCAATAAACAAGATGCCATTAATTACTTAAAATACAATCACTTACATCGATACAATCAGCTGTCAAAATATTTAAACAGCAAATCATCACAAAAAAAAGCCGCACCAATAAAAATGTAATATTACTGAAATATTTCCCCTCTAACATCACGCTCAGATTAACTAACAGACCAAACACAGACTTAAACGGTCCATGGAGATAACATTATGAACCAAGCTACTACTGCAGCAGCGCCAATCTCGAGCACTACTCGCTGGCTACGCTGGGCTAACTTGGCATTCATGCTTTACCTACTACTTCTTTCTGTATCAATGGTAGGTACTGGCTTTAAATGGGCAACAGGCGAACAAGCAAAGGTTCTTTTTGAATTTGCTTCACACCCAGTTGCAGGCTTAATGATCGGCTTAGTTGCAACAGCACTTATCCAATCATCAAGCACCGTGACATCTATTATCGTTGGCTTAGTTGCGGGTGGTTTACCTGTTGAAGTTGCTATCCCTATGATCATGGGTGCAAACATCGGTACAACCGTAACCAATACACTTGTAAGTCTTGGCCACGTTCGTTGTAAAGATGAGTTTAAACGTGCGTTTGCAAGTGCAACGATTCACGACTTCTTCAACCTACTGGCTGTAATGATCTTCCTACCGCTAGAGATGATGTTTGGTATTCTTGAGAAAGTCTCTCACTGGTTGGTATCGCCAATGCTTGCAACTGGCGACATGAGCATGAAAGGCCTGAACTTCATCAAACCAATCACTAAGCCTGTAGTAAGTGCAATCAAAGAGCCACTATCTACATTCGGTGACACAGTAGGTGGTGTACTACTTATCGTTCTTGGTATCGCAACTATCTTCGTTGCTATCACAGTGATGGGTAAACTAATGAAGAGCCTAATGGTAGGCCGCGCTCGTGAAATTCTAAAGAACGCTATCGGTCGTGGTCCACTTCACGGTATCGCTTCTGGCTCTATCGTTACTATCCTTGTTCAGTCATCTTCTACGACAACAAGCTTGATGGTTCCACTAGTAGGCTCAGGTGTTCTTAAAGTACGCGACGTTTACCCGTTCACTCTAGGTGCAAACATCGGTACATGTATTACAGCGCTACTAGCAGCAACAGCGGTATCAGGTGAGTTCGCAGTATTCGCTCTGCAAATCGCTCTTGTACACCTAGTGTTCAACATCATGGCAACAGTATTCATCTTTGGTATTCCGTTCCTACGTGAATTACCAGTTAAAGCAGCAGACATGATTTCAGACATGGCTGTGAAGAACAAAGCAGTAGTAGCTGGTTACCTAATCGCTATCTTCCTAGTGCTACCAGGTTCTATCCTAGCGCTAACTGCTTAAGCAAAAAGTCCATCGCATAACCAAAGCCCGCAACGAAAGTTGCGGGCTTTTTCTTTTTTAATAGCAGATGAGAGATTCGAGTAAACGAGTGGCGAAGAACAAAAAGCAGATTCGGGATACGAGTAAGCGAGTAGCGAAGAGCAAAAAGCAGATTCGGGGTACGGGTAAACGAGTAACGAACAGCACGAACTGTAGTTATCGTTTTTAGTCTCTAACGTATCTCTCTGATTAAGCACGCTCTTCGCATCTCGAATCCCGTTTACTCTTATCTAAAACTCCGTCATTCCCTACAGCGAGGGACGAGCGTGATAGGGAATCTTGCAGACGCACAACGAAAGAGGTTCCCTACTCCTTCCTTCGTCAGTCTAGGGAATGACGGGTTAAAGCAGATTCGAGATACGGGTAAACGAGTAGCGAAAAGCACGAACTGTGGTTATCGTTTTTAGTCGCTAACGTATCTATCTGATTAAGCACGCTCTTCGTATCTCGAATCCCGCATCTCGCTTACTCGAATCTAATTACTACTCTTCAGATACAAAAAAGGCTGCACCATGGCAGCCTTTCAAATCAGTTTGTGAGCGTGTTATACCGAGAATGGGTATTTAATCGCTTCGTGGCACTCGTAGCCTTCTACCCAGAAGTCATCCAGTGTTACCCATGTCTCCAAGTCTTCTAGAGACTTAATCTCTGGGTTAATGTGGAAGGTTGCAGGCGCTAAAGGCTCACGCTTCAACTGGATGTCGCGCATTGGTGCCAGTTGGTCTTCGTAGATATGTGCATTCACGAGCTTATGGTAAGCAACACCCGGCTTCTTGCCTGTGATTTGCGCCATAATCGCTAGGAATACGTAAACCTGAACCATATTGAAGTTAAGGCCTAGCGGGACATCACAAGAGCGCTGAGTGCTGTTCAGGTACAGAGTATCGCCCAGTAGAGAGAAGTGGTGACTGTACATGCACGGACGTAGGCACCCCATGTGAAATTCACCTGGGTTGTAGAAGTTTAAGATCTCACCGCGATCATCAACACCGCGTTTTAAGTCATCAACAATCTTCTTTAGCTGATCAATGTGGCCGCCATCCGGCTTTGCCCATGCACGCCCTTGAACACCATAAACACGGCCCATGTCATCTTCACCTTTACGATGAGGATTGTTCAGCCATGCTTCATTTAGGTTCGCATTTGCATCCCATGTTTTGGTACCCAACTTACGGAAATCTTCAGCGTTGTCGTAGCCACGAATGTAACCGAGTAGCTCAGCGACTGCTGCTTTCCAGAAGCTCTTGCGCGTCGTAACTAGTGGGAATTGGTTGTTGCCAACATCGTAGGTAAGGTCTGCATTGATCACCGTTAGGCAACGTTTGCCTGTACGCTCGTTTTCAATCCACGTGCCTTCATCAACGATTCGCTGACAGAGTTCTAAATACTGCTTCACACCAATTCCTTACTTCGTTTGTTGTGGGACTTCATCTTTGTAGTGACCGCGCTTGTAAGCCCAAACCACCATAAGAACACCGATGATAACCATAGGCAGAGATAGGATTTGACCCATTGAAATGAATCCACCAAACAGACCTAGGTGAGCATCAGGTTCGCGCACGTATTCTACTAGGAAACGGAAGCTTCCGTAACCCGCCAGGAACAAACCAGATACAGAACCCAATGGACGAGGTTTCTTAATAAACCAGTTCAAGATGAAGAACAGCACAATACCTTCAAGCGCCATCTCATACAGTTGAGACGGGTGACGTGGCAGAGGGCCGCCATTCGGGAATACTACCGCCCATGGCACATCGGTCACTCGGCCCCACAATTCGCTGTTCATGAAATTACCTAGACGCCCCATACCTAAACCAAATGGCACTAGTGGTGCGATCATGTCAGCTACGCCAAAGAAGGTTCGACCGTTCTTTTTCGCATACCAGAACATCGCTGTAATAACACCTAGCAGACCACCGTGGAATGACATTCCACCCGTCCACACTTTAAAGAGATACAGAGGATCGGCTAAGAAAAGATCGAAGTTGTAGAACAGTACATAACCAACACGGCCACCAACAACCACACCCAGGAAACCGGCAAACAATAAATCTGAGACTTGCTCACGAGTCCAGCCGCTGTTTGGTTGGTCTGCACGACGATTAGCCAGCCACATCGCAAAGACAAAACCGACAAGGTACATCAAGCCATACCAACGAACAGAAATAGGCCCTAGTTCAATCAGAACAGGATCGATATTTGGGAATTCGATAAAACCCTGAGACATATTTAGCTCTCTATCTAATATAAAAGAATTAGCCAACGGCTAAGAGGAATACACTACAGCAGCATGGTTGCAGCTATAAACATTAAAAAGACGGCGAACACTTTCTTTAACACTGGTGTTGGCAGTTGTGTCGCTAACTTAGCACCAATGCGAGTGGTTAACACCGAAGTACAAGAGATAGCCACCAGCGCAGGCACATAAACATAACCTAAGCTGTACGCAGGCAGGGATTCAACCGACGAACCGTGCCAAATAAAACCCATCATACCGGAAATAGCAATCACACAACCACAGACCGACGAAGAGCCGACCGCCTTGCGCATCTCTACGCCATGGTGATTCAGGAAAGGCACAGACAATGAACCGCCACCAATCCCAGCCAAACTGGAGATCACACCAATACCACCACCACACGCTACCGTTTTTGCAGGTGTTGGCATGGTCTTCTGACTACGCGAACGTATCGACAGCAACATTTGTAGAGCCAATAACAACACGATAATGCCAAAGACTTTAGGTAGATATTGAGACGGAATAGAATCGGCAATAAAAGAGCCCATAAAGCCTCCAACAACCACGCCTGGCATCAACCATTTCACGACGAACATCTCGACATTACCTAGCTTTAAGTGGTTCAACGCCGAAGATCCAGAAGTCACGATGATAGTCGACAACGAGGTTGCTAGTGCCATTTGCATCGCAAACTCTTGTGCAATACCTGCTTTAGGCAATAAGAACAACAATGCAGGGACCACCAATAAGCCACCGCCAATGCCCAATAAGCCAGCCAATACACCAACGACGGCGCCGAGGCTCGCTAGCAAACTAATGAGTTCGTATGACACGTTTAATCCTATTTTTTGCCCGCTCTGATAAAGCCGGTAAATTCACGCTGTTCGAAATAGGACAGCATCATACTATAGATGTCACTGCCATACGGTTGTACAAGTGCATTATTTGCTAAATCTTGCAAATCACTCAATGAGGACTGACGTATCAAGTATTTGGTTCTTGCCACGTTTGAGGTGTTCATACTCAAAGTTTGGTATCCAAGACCAATCAATAACAGCGCCCCCATCGGATCACCCGCTAGCTCACCACAAATACACACCGGCAGCTGATACTGCTTACAAGTATCGTGGATCTGCTTAAGCGCCATGATCACTGCAGGGTGCATGGATTCATAGACATCAGAGACGCGAGAATTGTTCCGGTCAACCGCCAATAAATATTGAGTCAGGTCATTGGTACCGACAGACACGAAGTCGACACGGTCGGCGATCAATGGCAACAAGTAGAGCATTGAAGGTACTTCAAGCATGATCCCGATACGTGGCATACGAACACGGTCATCAAGTTCATGCACCTCTTCGTAAGCTTGTTCGATGAGCTGCAAGGCATCATCAAGCTCACGAGCACCAGAGATCATAGGTAGAAGGATACTGAGGTTCTGACTGCCACAACTGGCTCTCAGCATGGCTCGAAGCTGAATAATGAAGATATCTGGGTGATCGAGCGTGAATCGAATACCGCGCCAGCCCAAGAATGGATTGTCCTCTTCAATCGGAAAGTAAGGCAGAGCCTTGTCACCACCGATATCCAGAGTACGCATGACCACTTGCTTGTCAGGATAACTCTCAAGAACAGATTGATACTGCTTAACTTGTTCATCTTCTGAAGGGAAACGTTGTTGCAGCAAGAAAGAGATCTCGGTTCGGTAAAGGCCAACACCATCTACCCCTTGATTAAGCGCGATATTGGTATCGGCACTCAAACCCGCATTAAGTAGAATCTCAACTTGATGATCATCTTGCGTTTTGGCCGGTAGGTGGATATCACGATTCACCATTGAAGAGAGTTCGGTCTCTTCAAGAATCAGCTCTCGATACTCTTTCAGTAGATTCTGGGTAGGCTCAATGAAGATCTCGCCACTGTATCCATCGACAATCACCTGCTTGCCATTCACATTAGCAAGATTAAGGGTCACCCCCATCACCGATGGAATACCTAGCGCGCGTGACAAAATTGCAGCGTGAGAGTTAGCTGCACCTTCCAGCGAAATCACTGCCAGTAGTTTCTCTTTCGGGATCGAAGCCAAGACAGAGGCAGTCAACTCACGAACTACTAATACGATAGGCTTCTCAAGAGAGCGCTGTTCTTGTTCTGAATTGTGTAGGAAATAGAGCAGTCGTTGTCCAAGCTCTCGAATATCTTGCGCTCTTTCGCGCAGATACACGTCAGACATCCGAGCGAAACGGTTCGAGTAGCTCTCCACCACTTGTCTCAGCGCCCAGTCTGCTTTGTCCCCTTTTTGCACCTGCGCCTTAAGATCTTTGCGCAGCATTGGATCATTTAAAAGGTGAGTAAATAGATCGAAGATTGCCAGAGCGTCTTTGTTGATATCGCTGTCCAAACGCTTACGCATGCGCTTGAAATCATTCAGTGCATTCTCAACAGCAACGGCTAACAGCTCATGCTCGCGTTCTATATCAAGCGTAGAAGCAGGATAAACATCTGTTAGTTCAGGTTGAGTGTTGTCCCACCACAGCTCACCAATAGCAACCCCCGATGAGGCTGCGATACCTTTGGTTGACGGTTGGTCTTGATGCTCTAGCAGCCACAACCCTTGCGTTTGAGCATGGGCGACGATCACCGCTAACTGTGCAGACAAAGTAACGAGAAACGACTCTTCCATCTCGCTAAATAAGCGAGGTGATTTTTGCTGAATGACCAATACCCCAAGCACTTGCTTGCGGTGAATAATAGGAGTACCTAGAAAAGAGTGATAAATGTCTTCCCCAAGTTCAGGGAAAAACTTATAGGCGGGATGCGCAGAAGCTTGCGCTAGGTTAATAGGTTCAGCACTGCGTTTAACTAAGCCCACTAAGCCCTCGTTAAACCCTATATGAATGCTATTCCCTTCAAAAATGAGGCCTTGAGTTGCCATCAACTCAAGGCGCTGCATATCATTATTGGCTAAGTACACAGTGCAGCACTCAGTCTGCATCGCGCTGCACGTCTCTTTAACTAAAATATCCAATGCAGTTGAGACATCTTCAACTCTAGATACGTGTTCAACTATTTCCCTTAGTTGACTGAGCATGCTTAACCTCTACGCTGTTTGCGTTTTCCTTTTGTTTTTCGCTCTTTAAATGGCATAGCTAAAGAGGCGAACTCTTTCATCGCACGACGATAAACGTCTCGCTTGAAAGAAACAACTTGTCGAACTGGGTACCAGTAGCTTACCCAACGCCAACCATCAAATTCAGGTGTACTTCCGCGCTGCATATTGATGCGTGACTCATCGCAGTCTAAACGCAGAAGGAACCACTTCTGTTTTTGTCCAATACAGACAGGTTTTGAATCCCATCGAACCAGTCGTTTGGGTAGCTTATAGCGTAACCAATGACGGCTAGTTGCGACGATCTTTACATCCTTTTTGGTAAGGCCAACCTCTTCATATAACTCGCGGTACATTGCCTGTTCCGGAGTTTCACCTTCATCGATTCCCCCTTGAGGGAATTGCCATGAATGTTGCCCGTATCGTTTAGCCCAGAAGACCTGACCATGGTTGTTACAGATTACAATACCAACATTTAATCGGTAACCATCGCCATCTATCACTGGCCAACCTCTATTTAAATTTTTAATTACACTGATTTTTCCACATATCCCCAAGCGGAGCAAACTTCGTGACGTGATTAGGGCGATATTTATGAATAATTTCTTAAAACTGGATAACTTTTGCTCATAAAATAGTTACCCACATAATAGTGAGACATAGACCACATTTATTCACCTTTTCTGTGAATAACTATGTGTAGAATTCACCGCAAACGTTTTTTTTAATCCATACTTTCATCAACAGCTAAAACAAACTCAAATCAACCAACAAATATAAAGCTTAAAAATCAATAATTTAAACAAAAACCAATGCTAAACAAAAATTATATTTTTCAAATGATCTTTTAAAAACTTAACATGGTCAAAGATCAACCACCCTTAGCTTTATCCACACTCATCATTAAAAGATTCATTTTGTACGCCATTTAGCAAGCATTTTATCCCCTTAAAACCCCTGTTTATTTATCCATTAGTTTGTTTTTATTGGATTTTGGCTCCTCAGCCTGTGGATAACCGTAGGATTGATCCGCAAATCACCACTGTGATCATTTATTAACCACACTGCATTTTCATTCCAATCTGATAAAATCGACGTTTTACCAACTCAAAGCCTTATGAAACCTGAACCACAAACTGAAGCTGAACTGCTAGAGCGAGCCTACGCGATTGCCGGAATGACCTTTCAAGAGCTGGCAGACGAAGCAGAAATGACGATGCCTAAAGATCTTAAACGAGATAAAGGGTGGGTTGGGCAATTGCTAGAGTGGCACCTAGGTGCGCCTGCTGGAAGTAAACCAGAACAGGACTTCGCGCATTTAGGCATTGAACTCAAGAGTATCCCGATCAGTTATAGTGGCAAACCACTAGAGACCACCTTCGTGTGTGTCGCGCCTTTAATGGGCGTTCAAGGTCTCACTTGGGAAACCAGTCATGTCCGCAATAAACTGTCCAAAGTTTTATGGATCCCAGTTGAGGGAGAGCGCGAGATCCCATTAGCAGATCGCCATGTAGGATCCCCACTATTGTGGACACCGAGTAAGGAAGAAGAAGAGATACTTCAAACAGATTGGGAAGAGCTGATGGAGCTGATCGTGCTAGGTAATGTCGAACAGATCACCGCACGCCATGGTGAAGCTCTGCACCTTCGTCCTAAAGCAGCAAACAGCCGAGTTCTAACAGAGGCGTACGGCGCGAGTGGCAAGCCAATTAAAACCAAACCGCGCGGCTTCTATCTAAGACCTCAGTTTACTCATCAGATACTGACAAAACATTACGCTTAATAACAAACAGGTCCCTTGTAATAACGCCTTAATGCGGATTAAGTGCTAACTCTATGTCGCAATAACGCTGGCTTGGTTCACTACCAAACTCATCATAAGTGTTGTGGAGGCGTAAATAGGCCTTATCGAAACCAAGCCTGAGAAGCTCCTCTTTGACTTGATCAAGTGACCCAAAATGCACGGGCTCACCACCTTGTTTCACTGGCTCTAATTTATGCTTATATTCCACTGCTAATAGATACTCTGGGATATCTGAACACCCGATAACATAGACTTTGGGTGTTCGATAAGAGTCTTTGTGATCGCCATGCAACCACATATCTAGTTGATGCTTTTGCATACCTCACCTCCATCGATATCTTTAGCTTAGTAGAACTGCTTTTGTTTGCTAAATAACCTCTTAAAAAATATGAAAAGAGGAGCGTATAGCTCCTCATTTCAACGGTACTGATTCAGAAGATCTCCCTCCGACGCCATAACCAGCACCTATTTTATTATCCTAGGGAGTGACAGGTGCCATCACTCCCTCGGATTACGTCAGTATTCGCGCACTAAGGACACGACGAAGGTGACGGACTCGACGTTCAATAGTGACAGCTTCTGGCTCTGAGAATCCGATTGGTCGTCCATCTGCCTCAAGGCCAATATCTTTCAGCAAGTGTGCATTTTCCCATGGAAGATCGTAAGCACTACGACGAACTTTCCGTTTCCAAACTCGCTCCTCATGACGAAGGTCGGCTCGAATAAGAACTGTGGCTAATTTTAGGTAAACTGAGTGACGCATAATGTATTCTCCAGTGGTGGAATTAAACTGGGGAAAAATAGCGTGAAATAAGAGATAGAGATGTCTTAGCTGCTATTTTTCCGCAGCCAAGTAAGGATACGGATTAATTAGTTACATTTATCTTGGGTGTTGCGATCGGCCATCACTGATAGTCGTGGCATAGCAGCCACCAAGTCAGTGCTAGGATCAAACGACGCGCAAATGTGCTGAATAAAATCGAAATGTTTCATTTGCGCCTCCAAGCTAATTAATTAATCCAAAAAGATATGATTTGAATGCTTCCGGTCTGATACCAAACCATTGCTTTCACGGTTAAATTCTATCCAACTGAGAACATTATTCAACCACTAATCTGTTAACAATCTGAAAACAAAGCATTCACCCAAAATATCAGTTGCATATGATATTTAGCATAAGATATTCACTATGATTATATAAATTTATAGAGCTTATCTCTAATCTCGCTTTCTAATCAGATACAAAGGTCCCCCTCAAACAAAAAGCCACGCAGTGCGTGGCTTTTCAATAGTGATGGGTTATTTAAATTAACCCTTCAGATATCAGGCTGTGCTTATTGAGTAGGCGATACATAGTGGCTCGAGAGACACCCAATTCTTTCGCAGCTAACGATACCTGACCCGCATGCGACTCTAACACGACGATCAAAGCATCACGCTCTGAGCGTTCTCGTATGCTCTTCAAGCTGCGCTTCTCATCTTGTTGTTTTGGCAAATCAAGATGTTCTTCGTCAATGATGATCGAATCAGACATTAGCACCACGCGCTTAATTTGATTCATCAGTTCGCGCACATTCCCAGGCCAGTGGTAACGAGACAGTGCAGTGACCGCAGATTCTGAGAAGTTCTTAGCCTGCGCGTTGAACTCTTTAGAGTAATCATGCAGAAAGTGATTTGCTAAGATCGGGATATCGCTAACACGCTCCTTCAAACTAGGAACATGAATTCGTAATACATTGATATAGTGATAAAGCTCTTCATTAAAGTCCCCTTCAATCAAAGCTTTCTCGATATCCGAAGAGTTCGAGGCAAGAATACGCACATCAACAGAGCGTAAACCTTTTGAAGTCTCAACCTTCCCGTCTTGCAAAAACTTAAGCAGGTTCATCTGCTGGGTTCTAGGCATTGCTAAGATATCATTAAACAGAATCGTTCCGCCGTCTGCTTCTTCGAGCATACAAGAGGTTTCTTCTGCTTTTCCTGCCAAGCCAAACAATTCACGCTCGATTCGTGACTCTGAAAGCGCACGACAGTTCACAGTTAGAAAAGGGTGTTTTGCACGAGAAGAGTGCCTGTGAATTGAACGAGCAACAGTCTCTTTACCTGCCCCACTGTCTCCCGAGATCAAGATACTAACGTCCGTCGGACCAATACGCTTGACCTGATCTCTCAGTCGTTTGACTGCTACAGAGTCCCCTAGCAGCCCCATATCACTATTCAAACCGTAATTGGGCCACACCTTCTTCTCTAGCTTTAACATGCCTAGCTGGTGCCCTATCGTGCTAAGTAGCTGAGCATCCGGAATCGGAGTCGTGAAGAAGTCGATACAGAAATTCACGATAAACTGGCAGATAGTGTCTGAACTTAATTGTGATTCACGAATCAGAGCTAACCATCTTACCTGTTTGTTATTGCTCACTAAATTAGCCACACCATTGAGACTAAACTCATCATGGCTGAGATCAACAATCCCGATACAAGGACCTGTTTCCGTAAACAGTGCATCTGCCTTTCGCAAGTCTGCACACTGAGTGCATTGCCAACCAACTTGTTCTAATACAGATAACCAAGGCTCGTACGCACCACCAACGACGATAAGAGAGCCTGGTAAGGAATCCATCTTAAATTGAGTTCCCATCCTTCTTCCTTATTCAATTTTCTATTTATTTGGCCGAGTACTAACTATTGCTCTTCCCTATATATGGGAAATTTACTGCGCAAGCAAGTTCATATTCACGCCAAAGACGTCTAGTAGTGAGACTATCTAAGATTCTTCGTCTCAATAGTAAGACTATGTCACAAATAATGATTTTTCGAACTCAGAGTGCGGTATGGGTAAGGTTTTGATACTCCTAAGAATAAAAAAGCCACCCGAAGGTGGCTTTTAGAATTCACGCTAAATGCGAAAGCGACAGATTACGCTTGAGGACGCATCGCTGGGAATAGAATCACGTCACGGATTGTGTGCGTGTTGGTAAATAGCATCGCTAGACGATCGATACCGATACCTTGACCCGCTGTTGGCGGTAGGCCGTGCTCAAGTGCTGTGATGTAGTCTGCATCGTAGTACATTGCTTCATCATCACCTGCATCTTTAGCATTAACTTGCGCTTTGAAACGCTCGTCTTGGTCTTGTGCATCGTTAAGCTCAGAGAAGCCGTTTGCTACTTCACGGCCACCGATGAAGAACTCAAAACGGTCTGTGAAGAACGGGTTGTCATCGCTACGACGAGCTAGAGGAGAGATGTCCGCTGGGTAGCCAGTGATGAACGTTGGTTGAATTAGCTGAGGCTCAGCCGTTTCACCAAAGATCTCTTCTAGAAGCTGACCACATGTCCAGAATGTCTCTACTTCAACGTGTACAGATTTCGCGATTGCTACCATCTTGTCACGGTCTTGTAGATCGGCTTCTGTTAGCGCTTGAATCTCAGCGTGCTCAGGGTTGTAGTGTTTGATCGCGTCGAACATGCTCATGCGCGCGTACTTACCACCAAACTCAACAGTCTCATCACCGTAAGGCATTGAAGTTGAACCAAGAACGTCCATAGCCGCAGTGCTTAGCATCTCTTCAGTCAGATCCATCAGATCTTTGTAGTCAGAGTACGCTTGGTAGAATTCCATCATTGTGAATTCTGGGTTGTGACGTGGAGAAAGACCTTCGTTACGGAAGTTACGGTTGATCTCGAATACACGGTCAAAACCACCGACTACTAGACGCTTCAGGTAAAGCTCAGGTGCAACACGTAGGTACATGTCGATGTCTAGTGCGTTGTGATGCGTGATGAATGGACGAGCCGTCGCACCACCAGGAATCACATGCATCATTGGCGTTTCAACTTCTAGGTAGCCTTTTGAGCTCATGAAGTTACGGATTGAAGATACTAGCTTAGAACGCACGATGAATGCGTTGCGAGAGTCTTCATTCACGATTAGGTCAACATAACGCTGACGGTAACGCATCTCTTGGTCAGTTAGACCGTGGAACTTCTCTGGAAGTGGACGAAGTGCCTTAGTTAGCAGCTCGTAAGACTCCATGTTCACGTAAAGGTCGCCTTTACCTGACTTGTGAAGCGCACCTTTCACACCGATGATGTCACCGATATCTAGGCCTTGGTACTTCTCTTTAAGCTCTTTTTGAACATCTTTCGCAGCGTATGCTTGAATACGGCCAGATGTTTCTTGAATTGCTAGGAATGGACCACGCTTAGCCATTACACGACCAGCGATTGCAACAACGTGGTTTAACTCTTCTAGCTCTTCTTTAGTCTTTTCACCGAATTCCGCTTGAAGATCGCCAGCTAGGTGCTCACGGCGGAAATCATTTGGGTGACCGTTTGCTTTGCAGCTCTTGCGGATGTGATCCAGCTTGCTACGGCGCTCAGCAATCAATTTGTTCTCTTCTTGTGCGTTTTCGTTTTGAACAGCATCAGTCATTTTCGATGTATCCTGTTTTTCGTTATTAACGAGTATTTTTCGGTGAAAAGCTTACAGACCTGATTTCAGGCTAGCTTCGATAAATTTGTCTAGGTCGCCATCAAGAACCGCTTGAGTATTGCGGTTTTCAACGCCAGTACGTAGGTCTTTGATGCGCGAGTCATCCAGTACGTAAGAGCGGATTTGGCTACCCCAACCGATGTCAGATTTTGCATCTTCGTTCGCTTGCTTCTCTGCGTTCTGTTTTTGAATCTCTAATTCAAACAGTTTTGCACGAAGCTGCTTCATCGCTTGGTCTTTGTTCTTATGCTGAGAACGGTCATTCTGACATTGAACCACAGTGTTGGTTGGCACGTGAGTAATACGAACCGCCGATTCCGTGGTGTTTACGTGCTGACCACCCGCACCAGATGCACGGTATACGTCAATACGTAGATCAGAAGGGTTAATGTCGATATCAATGTTGTCATCAATCTCTGGGTAGATAAACGCAGAAGCAAATGAAGTATGACGACGACCACTTGAGTCAAACGGAGATTTACGAACCAGACGGTGAACACCAGTCTCTGTACGTAACCAACCGTAAGCGTACTCACCCGAGATACGAACCGTTGCCCCTTTCAGGCCTGCAACTTCACCCTCAGAAACTTCAATAACTTCGGTCTTAAAGCCTTTCGCTTCAGCCCAACGCAAGTACATGCGTAGCATCATTGAGGTCCAGTCTTGCGCTTCTGTACCGCCCGAACCTGATTGTAGGTCGATGTAGCAGTCTGATGCGTCGTGATCGCCTGCGAACATACGACGGAACTCTAGCTTCTCTAGCTTAGCTTCTAGCTCAGCCAGTTCAGGTTCGATCTCGTCAAATGTCTCTTGGTCTTCTTCTTCAACCGCCAGCTCCAGTAGACCTTCAACATCCTCAACACCTTGGTCAAGTTGGTCGATAGTTTCTACCACAGCTTCCAGTGATGCACGCTCTTTACCTAACGCTTGTGCACGCTCAGGTTCGTTCCATACATCCGGCTGTTCTAGTTCTGCGTTTACTTCTTCTAGACGCTCTTGTTTAGCGTCATAGTCAAAGGTACCCCCTCAGGATATTTGTGCGCTCAGACACATCCTGCAGACGGTTTTTGATTGGATTGATTTCAAACATTTTAGCTCATCATTTATGAGTAGAATTTAACCGAAGAATTGTACTCAAAAGTGTGACGGAGATACAGGAATTTTTAGATAAGAAAGCCGAACAATCACTTGTGAATGCTCAAAAGGAAATCAACGATGATGGAATGGCGTTAACAGGAGGTTAAAATCAGCATTAACGCGCCCCAAAATAAACGGGGCACGTGCGAATTTCTGACGTTAAGGTAAACGAATCGTCACTACTTAGCCTCGATATTATCGATCATTAATTGCAGTGACTGATTACCGCGAAACTCGTTGATATCGAGCTTGTAGGCAAGATGGACGGTTTTAACTGACGCATCCGGCCAGCGACGCAGATCAACATTAAAAGCGATACCGTCGATCATCACATTGGTTGGGTGACCCTTGTAGAGTGGCTCTAGCATCAATTTCAGGTGCTTTTCGCCCACCAGCTTCTGATGAAGGACTTTAAATTCACCATCAAAGATAGGTTCTGGGAAGGCTTGTCCCCAAGGACCACCAGCACGCAAAAACTCAGCGGTGTGCATTGAGAACTCTTCTGGCAGAAGTTCACCATCCGACAAGATGATGCCTTTCAGCGCCGTTTCACCAAGATCTTGTTTTACCGCTTCATCAAACAGTTTGCTAAAGCGTTCAAAATCTTTTTCCATGATGGTTAAGCCTGCCGCCATTGCATGGCCGCCGAACTTCACAATTAGACCTGGATTCTGCGTATCAATGCGATCCAGAGTATCACGCATGTGTAAGCCAGGAATCGAGCGACAAGAGCCTTTAATACTGCCCTCTCCGCCGTCAGCAAACGCGATAACGGGACGGTGATATTTATCTTTAATACGAGAAGCAAGGATACCAATCACCCCTTGATGCCAATCGCGCTGGAACAGTGCCAAACCACACGGCAAGTCTGCTTCACCGAATTCTAGGCGTTCACAGAAGGCGATTGCCTCTTGCTTCATGCCCTCTTCAATCTCTTTGCGAGTTTGGTTGAGACCATCTAGCTCACTGGCCATACGGCGCGCGGCGTGGATGTTATTGCTCATTAGCAGCTCAACACCAAACGACATGTCATCAAGACGACCTGCCGCATTGATACGGGGGCCAAGAGCAAAACCAAAATCAGAAGCAACCAGACGGCGTGCATCGCGTTTGGCGACTTCAATCAGAGCCTGAATCCCCGGGCGCGCTTTACCTGCGCGAATACGCTGCAAACCTTGGTGCACTAGGATGCGGTTATTCTCATCAAGCGGCACCACGTCAGCCACAGTCCCCAAAGCTACTAAGTCGATCAGCTCCATAAGCTTCGGCTCAGCCATACCTTGCTGGGCAAACCATCCCAGTTTTCGCATATGAACACACAATGCCATCATCAGGTAGAAGGCAACGCCAACACCCGCTAGCGCCTTTGAGGGAAACGCACAACTCTCAAGGTTTGGGTTTACCATCGCATCCACCATCGGTAGCTCATGCCCCGGTAAGTGGTGGTCGGTAACAAGTACATCTAAGCCTTTCTCTTTAGCAAAGCGTACCCCTTCAATCGACGAGACACCGTTATCCACGGTCATGATCACTTCCGCGCCAATCTCGATTGCTTGCTCTACCACTTCAGGGCTCAAGCCATAACCATCTTCAAAGCGGTTTGGTACCAAGTAGTCAACGTTATTGCTGCCAAGCATGCGTAAGGCCAACACTGAAAGCGCAGAACTGGTCGCGCCATCAGCATCAAAATCGCCAACAACAATAATGCGTTTCTGTTGTTGAATAGCTTTGAATAGCAACTCAACCGCTGCATCGATCCCGCCTAGCTTTTGGTATGAGTGCAAGCCTTTGGCTGCTGTCTCTAGTTGAGCTGGGCTATTAATACCACGGCTTACGTAGATACGCTTGAGTAACTCTGGTAAGTCTGCTGGAAGAACGGAGGTATCGACTTCAGGGCGGCGTTGTATCTCTATCATGACCTATTAGGCCCAAACTAAGTTGGGCCGTTCCTTATGTGTAAATTTGGAAATGCTTGTTGCTGAACTGCAGATTACTGCTCTAAGCGCTGGATAAGTTGTGCTGGAGGCAGGTAACCACTCACAAGCTCACCACTTGGTAAGAAGATAGCTGGCGTACCAGTAATGCCAAGCTCTCGGCCTAATTGGTACTGCTTAGCAACCACAGATTTGGTCTCAGATGTTGCCTTCGCCGAGTCAGGCATTTGACGATTCACTTTCGCGTCATGCATCGCCGCTTTTGGATCATCTGAACCCCAGATTGCCGCCATCTGATTTGCTACTTGACCGGTCGCCCCCTGACGAGGGTAAGCCATGTAACGAACCGTAATACCTAGGTCGCTATAACCTTGCATTTGACTGTGTAGGCGCACACAGTAACCACAGGTGATATCGGTAAAGACAGTGATCGCGTATTTCTCGTTGTCCGCTTTGTATTCAATCGCAGAATCCGCCATCTCCGCAATTTTAGCTGCATTGATTGGCGCCTGACGCTCCGCTAATACATCGCTAAATTTGCCATTCTCATCGAGTGAGTAAAGCGTACCTGCGATGAAGTGATCACCTGATGGCGACGAGAAAATGATACCGCTGTTGGTTTGAACCTCTAGCAGACCATCGATATCTGATGGCACAACGTCCGTCACTTTGACACCAATCTTTTCAAAACGCTGGGTCAGAGCTTTAACATCGTAAGCTTGAGTGGGTGCAGCCTCTACTGCAGTCTTAACCTGCTCAACATTGTCTTCAGATGCGTTACAAGCAGTAATGACAAACGGTAATACCAGTAAAGGAAGACGGCGTAATACGCTCATTAAGTTCACCTTAAAATTATTTGAATCTAAGCTCGTGGATGGTGCTGAGCATGGATCTGCTTCAGTCTTTCCGTTGCCACGTGAGTATAAATTTGGGTTGTCGATAAGTCACTATGTCCCAATAACATCTGTACGACTCTGAGATCGGCACCATAGTTCAGTAAATGTGTTGCAAACGCATGCCTCAATACGTGTGGAGACAGCAGTTCTGTGTCTATTCCAGCAATAACCGCGTAGTGCTTTATACGGTACCAAAAGGTTTGTCGGGTCATTTGCTTGGCACGTTTACTTGGGAAAACCACATCCGAGCTATTTTCTCCAAGCAGCTGTGGGCGACCTTGTTCAATAAAGGTTTCTATCCAGTCTACGGCATTTTCGCCCATTGGTACTAAGCGCTCCTTGCCCCCCTTACCAATCACACGCACCACACCTTGTCTTAGACTGATGTTCTCCATCGTCAAACTAACCAACTCAGTCACACGAAGGCCGGTTGCGTAGAGCAGCTCCAGCATCGCTTTATCTCTTAGCTCGATCGGATCATTCGAATCTGGAGCATCCAGTAAGGCATCTACCTGCTCTTCGCTGAGGTCTTTTGGTAAGCGCTGAGGCAGCTTTGGGCTCACCAATAAAGCACTCGGGTCATCTGCCCTTACTTTTTCACGATGCAAGTATTGAAACAGTCGACGAATCGCCGACAACATACGTGCACGCGAAGTCTGTTTAAAGTTCGCATCCACCAGCCAACTCTGATAATCCTGCAAACCGGATAAGCTAATGAAGTCCAAGCGATAATTATTCTTTTCCATCCAATCAAGTAACTTGGCAAGATCCGTACGATAAGAGGTGAGCGTATTTTCAGAAAGCCCTCTCTCCATCCACATCGCATCTAAAAATTGTTCAACAAGACCATGATCGGCGTTCTGCCCTTGCGGCGACTGCATAGCTATTCTCATCATATTGGAAACTGTTTTGAGATTAAGCTACAGACCTGATGAAAGCTATAAAAATTACGACTTGGGCGGATAATCGCTGCAATCGAATTCAATTTATGGTTAGAATTCGCCATCTCAAAATAAAAATCGAACACATGCTATGAAAATTGGACTGTTTTACGGCTCAACCACCTGCTATACAGAAATGGCTGCAGAAAAGATTCGCGGCATCATCGGCGAAGACTTAGTCGACATTCACAATGTAAAAGAAACGCCACTTTCATTGATGGCCGACTACGACCTACTGTTACTGGGTATCTCAACTTGGGACTTTGGTGAAATCCAAGAAGATTGGAATGAAATCTGGGATGACCTAGCAACCACACCAGTAAAAGGTAAAGTCGTGGCACTGTTCGGACTGGGCGACCAAGAAGGCTATGGCGAGTGGTTCCTTGATGCGATGGGTCTATTGCACGACGAACTCAAAACCGTAGGCGCTGAGTTTGTTGGATACTGGCCAAACGACGACAGTTATGAATTTGAAGCATCAAAAGCCCTAACAGAAGACCAATCACAGTTTGTTGGCCTTGCTCTTGATGAAGACTCACAATATGAGCTGAGTGATGACCGAATCGCAGCTTGGGTTGAGCAAGTTCTGGTTGAGTACAGCGAGAAAATCTAGCCCAGCTTAAACCCAAGATAACATTGGTGCTCAGCATTAGAACCTACGAATACAAAAAGGCCCCGCTACTCATTGGTAGCGGGGCCTTTCTATCTTAGTTCGAATACAAGTTAGTTCGAAAACAAATTAGCTCGAAAACAGATTAATTCAAAAGGATTAAACCGTCTCTTCAGCCATCTCTGGCGCAGTCGATTTACCCACAAAGAACATGCAGATGATCGCTGCAGCTGTTGGTAGCAACCAACCCATACCGATTTCAAACAGTGGTAGCATCTTCAGTGCAGATACATCTACACCCGCTACCTTCGCCGCATCGATCAGAGCGAATAGCAGAGATACTAGAATAACCACACGGTAAGCCATTTGAGGGTTTGGTAGTTTCTTACGTAGGAAAGTCAGTGCTACCAAAGCAATCGCTACTGGGTATAGCGCAAACAGAACCGGTACTGACAACGAGATAAGCTGAGCTAGACCAACATTAGCAACTGTCGCACATGCTACACCGTTGATGATTACCCAAGTTTTGTAAGACATCGGCGTTAGAGAGCTAAAGTACTCAGAACACGCAGAGATAAGACCGATAGCCGTTGTCAAACACGCAAGCAGTACAATCACAGATAGAACGATTTGACCTGAAGGACCAAATAGAGATTGAACGTACTGGCTTAGAACCACGCCACCGTTATCTGCACCTGAAGCTACTGCAGCACTTGTTGCGCCTAGGTAGAACAGAGAGATGTAAACAAACGCTAGACCAGCCGCAGCAATGCAGCCTGCACTGATCAGATACTTAGTTGTCGCAGCGCGATCAGTAATGCCTTTGCTGCGAATCGCATCCACAATCAGCATACCGAACATTAGAGAACCGAAAGTATCCATGGTGTTGTAACCTTCAAGGAAACCTTTGGTTAGCGGTTGAGTTAGGTACTCACCGTGAGCCGCAACGATCTCGCCTTGCGGGTTAACGAAAACCGCAATCGCTAGAATCACTAGGCCAATGAATAGAGCTGGAGTCAGTACCTTGCCGATCACATCAATCAACTTGCCCTGTGACCATGCAAAGAACATCGCAATCGCAAAGAACGCAATAGAGAAAATAGTCAGGTGCGCTTGAGAAGCATCGATGAAGAACGGTTTCACCGCCATTTCATAAGCCACTAGACCAGTACGTGGAGCTGCAAACGCAGGACCGATGATGATGAAGATCAGCACCGCCATGATCGTTGCAGCTTGTTTTGGAAGATCTTTCGTTAGATGGCCCCAAGAACCACCAGCAACTGCGATAGCAACAATCGTAATTAAAGGGAGACCTACCGCAGTTAAAAGAAAACCAGACATCGCTGGGATGACATTTTCGCCCGCTAATTGACCGGCGAGAGGTGGGAAAATGATGTTACCCGCACCTAAGAAAAACGCAAAAAGCATAAAGCCCAATGCCATAATATCTGTTAGTTTTAGACTCTGTTTCACAGATAATCCTTAATTATATTTTTGAAATGATGTTGTACTTGCGTGAATGTTACAGCTAAAAACTGCCATTCAATCTATAAAATAGTCGCGCATAATGACGAAACACTCAGTCAGCTGCAAGCTACCGCAGAAAAACACCATATTAATTTGCAATTTCATGCAAAAAGCAGTTTATTTCACTAGTTTTGAAAAAATAACCACAATTATAAACTACTCATAAGTTGCAACAATTAAAACCAAATCAGAACAAAAGCCTGTACAAAAGATCAACAACAAAGCTAAATAGTTAAAAATTCCGGTACCTGCAGATTTATGAAAGAAAAAACGCTCGAGACAAAAAGCTTTAATTTTAAACAGTTTTCTATTTATGGCGGACAGAGTGGAATGCCTGTTAGCACCGATGGCGTATTACTGGGAGCATGGACAGAACTTAATCAGCAGCAAAACGTTCTGGATATTGGTACTGGTACCGGCTTATTAACACTGATGCTGGCGCAGCGTTATCCTTCAGTGACTCTTTCGGCGATTGATATCGACCCAGACGCGATTCACGCAGCCAAGATTAACTTCGACCACTCGCCTTGGAGCAATCGCCTACAGCTCTATTTTGGTAGTGTGTTGGAGGTTGAATTACCAGAACGTTTTGAGGCGATCATCTGTAACCCACCCTACTTTAACTCCGGAGAGCAAGCTGCACATAGTCAACGTGCTACTGCTCGTCATACTGCTAGTCTTGATCACAAAGCACTGGCTGCTCGCTGTTATGAGCTAACGACAGAGTCTGCTACTGCGAGCTTTATTCTGCCGATGGTTGAAGGAGAACAGTTTATCGAGCTCGCCAAACAGAGCGGATGGCACCTATCGCGCCGACTGGATGTAAGCACCACCGCCAGAAAGCAGCCAACGCGTCTTTTGTTTGAGCTATCTAAAGATCCTGATGTGCAACTCGACCACCAGCAGCTACTAATTCATGATCAAAATGGTTACAGCGACGCTTTTATCGCGCTAACCCAAGATTTTTATCTCAAGATGTAGCAAATACCATGTGATCCTAATCACTAATGCTTCTATAATGTCCGACTACTCTTTTTTATCGTCTGCCAACGACGTGCAGACACATTTATTGCTTGTGGAGAAACAACAGTGATCAGAACCTTTGCAGAACTCGATCTAGAACAAGAGCTGCTTAAAGCAATCGACGAGATGGGTTACGAACGCCCAACACAGATACAAGCTGAAGCAATCCCACAAGCGTTAGATGGACGAGACGTTTTAGCTTCTGCACCTACAGGTACTGGTAAAACGGCTTCTTTTGTTCTGCCAGCACTGCAGTACCTGCTCGACTTCCCACGTAAGAAAGCTGGCCCTGCTCGTATGCTGATCCTAACGCCAACACGTGAACTAGCGATGCAGATCGCCGACCAAGCTCGTGATCTTGCTAAATACACTAGCCTTAACATCTTCACGATCACGGGCGGCGTGATGTACCAAGAGCACGCGGATATTCTTGGCACAACTCAAGACATCGTTGTTGCGACTCCAGGTCGTCTAATGGAATACATCGAAGCTGAGCGCTTTGATTGTCGCGCTATCGAGTGGCTGATCCTAGACGAAGCAGACCGCATGCTAGACATGGGCTTTGGTCCAGTTGTTGACCGTCTATCAGCAGAGTGTCGCTGGCGTAAACAGACGCTACTATTCTCGGCAACACTAGAGGGTAAAGGCGTTGAAGGCTTCACTGAAGACCTACTAAACAACCCAGCGGAGATCGATGCTAAATCATCTCTGCGTGAACGTAAAAAGATCACTCAGTGGTACCACCGCGCAGACACTGCAGAGCACAAGCTGGATCTTCTAAAGCACATCATTACTGAACAAGCAGAGCGTACCATCGTGTTCCTTAAAACACGTGAGCGCCTAGCTGATCTACGAGCTCAACTAGAAAGTGCGCAAATCCCATGTGCTTGGATTCAAGGTGAAATGCCACAAGATCGCCGTAACAATGCGATTGCTCGCTTCCGTGATGGTTCTGTGAATGTGCTACTCGCGACAGACGTAGCAGCTCGTGGTATCGACCTTCCAGATGTGAGCCACGTAATTAACTACGACATGCCACGCACTGCTGACGTTTACCTGCACCGTATTGGCCGTACGGCTCGTGCTGGTAAAAAAGGTAATGCGATCTCGCTAATCGAAGCACACGATCAGCCAATGATTGAGCGTGTTGCACGTTACACTAAAGAGAGCATCAAAGAGCGTTTCATCGAAGGTATGCGTCCTACGCACAAAAAGCCTGTCTTCAAGAAAAAGAAAAAGGTGAAGAAGGACGATAAGAAAGGCGCAGCTAAAAAAACCGCTAAGAAAAAGAAGAAGTAGTTTTATCGAGTCACTCAGTGACTTAAAACACTCTCCAGAATAACAAAAGCCCCTGATAGCAATGCTGTCAGGGGCTTTTTAATGATTAAGATAAAGTGATAACTAGTTCTGTTCTTCGCGCTTGAACACTAGCTCTTTTGCATTCGACTCTTCTTCAACAAAGTAGTAGCCCGCAGCATCAAACTGAGTCAGTTTTTCAATCGAATCAACACGGTTTTCAATGATGTAACGTGCCATCATACCGCGCGCCTTTTTCGCATAGAAACTGATCACCTTGTATTGACCATTCTTACAATCTTTAAATACTGGCGTGATCACCTGACCATCTAAGTTCTTTGGCTTCACCGCTTTGAAGTACTCATTCGATGCAAGGTTGATCAAAACATTATCGCCCTGTGCATTTAACGTTTCATTAAGCTTGTCAGTGATCAGATTGCCCCAGAACTGATAAAGGTTGGTGCCACGTGCATTCGCTAGACGTGTACCCATCTCTAAGCGGTAAGGCTGCATCAAGTCCAACGGCTTAAGTAAACCATATAGGCCTGACAACATGCGTAGGTGCTTTTGTGCGTATTCGAAATCCGCGTCCGTCAGAGTTTCCGCTTCAAGGCCAGTGTAAACATCGCCCTTAAACGCCAGAATCGCTTGGCGAGCATTCTCTTGTGTGAAGGTCTCACTCCACTGTTCAAAACGTGCCACGTTAAGGCCGGCAATCTTATCGCTCACCTTCATCAGCGCCGATACATCTGCAGGCGTTAGTTTACGGCACTCTTCAATCAGCTCGGCAGAGTGTTCAATAAACTCTGGTTGAGTAAACTGCTCGGTAGCCAATGGCGATTCATAATCTAATGTCTTTGCTGGTGATACGACAACTAACATAACTTTACCCTAATCGGTTATCTGACTTTATGCTGGATAGAGTATAGAAAAAACATCAATTTGTCTTTATGACTCTTCCTATTACTTCAATAGATAAACACCTATTTCAGTTATATCCACACAATAAAAAAGGCTAAGGTATCACTACCTTAGCCTTTCAATCTGTAAACGGTGAGCGCTCGGTTTAACTTAACGCTCCATGCACAAGATTACTTCTTGTTGCCGTCCCAGATACCATCTTCTAGTTGAGACTTAAGCTCAGGGAAATCGTTCGCATCAAACGTTGGAACCTTACCCGCGTCCAGTTGACGGTTGTAGTCTTTTGCCAGCTTAATCACGATGCCCGATAGCAGGATAATCGCTACCAAGTTAACAATCGCCATTAGGCCCATAGATACGTCAGCCAATGCCCATACTGTTGGCAGCGTTGCCATTGAACCGAACATTACCATGCCTAGAACGATGATACGGAAAAGCACTAGACCTTTCTTGTTGTTATGCTCAAGGAAGATTAGGTTCGTTTCAGCGTACGAGTAGTTCGCGATGATTGAAGTGAAAGCGAAGAAGAAAATCGCTACCGCTACAAAGATACCACCCCATGAGCCAACTTGTGCTGTTAGTGCACGTTGAGTCAATTCGATACCCGTTACTTCACCGTGAGGAACGTATTCGCCCGACATTAGGATGATTGCAACTGTTGCTGAACAGATAACGATAGTATCCATGAACACGCCTAGCATCTGAACGTAACCTTGAGATGCTGGGTGCGGTGGGTAAGGCGTCGCTGATGCCGCTGCGTTTGGCGCAGAACCCATACCTGCTTCGTTCGAGAACAGACCACGTTTAATACCGTTGATCATTGCTTGAGCGATTGCGTAACCTAGACCACCCGCTGCTGCTTCTTGCAGACCGAATGCGCTCTTGAAGATAAGAGCCAATACTTCAGGCACTTTCTCGATGTTTGCAAACATGATGAACAGTGCAATAGCAAGGTAAGCCAGCGCCATGATTGGTACGATGATTTCAGCAGTACGTGCGATCTTACGGATACCACCGAAGATAACGAATGCAGAGATAACCACAATCGCGACACCTGTGTAGCTGCGCTCAAAGTCAAACGCTGTATTCATTGCGCTTGCGATCGCGTTTGCTTGTACCGCGTTGAAAACCAGACCAAATGCGATGATTAGGAAGATAGAGAATAGAACCCCCATCCAACGCATGCCTAGGCCTTTCTCCATGTAGTATGCAGGACCACCACGGTAGTTACCGTCGTTATCACGCGTTTTGTATAGCTGAGCCAGTGTGCTCTCGGCAAACGACGTTGCCATACCCAGCATTGCAATTAGCCACATCCAGAAGATAGCACCAGGGCCACCCGCTGTTAGAGCTACAGCAACACCAGCCATGTTACCAGTACCAACACGTGCAGCAAGACTAGTACAAAGAGCTTGGAAAGATGAGATACCAGCGCTGTCTGCTTTACGGCTGTTCTTCAGAACAGAGAACATGTGGCCAAAATGGCGGAATTGAATGAAGCCTAGTCGTACGGTGAAGTAGATACCCACACCAACGAGTAAGTAAACTAAGATTGATCCCCAAAGAAGATCGTTCATTAAATTGATTAAATCTGTCACGTGAACCTCGTATTGAGTTTAAGCACTGATCATGCTTCCTAGCCTTCCTCTTAATCGCCTATGCCTCTGTCAATGTTGTGTCGGCATTCATTGTTATGTTCTTGCAGCGATTGAGACTGTAAATGTCGCTTCATGCATCCATTTTACGTATCAGTGTATTTTTGACGGGCGGATAATGCAGTGAGATTTAGCAAAAATCAATATGCAAACAAATTCATATCAAAGTGACATTTCACTAAAAAATCACCTTTTATTAACACAAACCGCAACAACAACACCTCATAAAAGTCACATTATCGGGACATAAGCTCAACAATGGACAGTATCTCACTTCAACCTGCACAGCATCCCATAAAATAGCCGTCAGGCTAGGCTTTACAAGGTATAGTGAACAATCACCGTTTTTGGAAGTATCAAGTAAAACTCCTACCCATTCTCTTGATAGGTAATTGGTTGCATTGTAACGAAAGGAGCATAAGCTTCGCACAATGAATTAACATTCGCAGAGAGTGAATTTAATCGTTTTCCTAAGTTTGTTTGCCTAATTTTTAAACATAAATGTCGACCGTATGTGTGAGGGTAAGTCAAAAAACCACACGAAACCTTCATGAATATGAAACAAATGAGAAACAAATCAAAGTTATGGTGGCATTAATTATGGTATTTAATGGGTCCGAAAGGACTATTCCCACGGAAGGAGATATAGCTTATGGATAACTTTCAATACGATGAAATCACTGAACTTGATCTACCTCGTGCAACGCAAAAAGCGCGTTCAAAACCTCTAAAACGCAAGTGGCGAGAGATTGAAGAGATTAACGATCGTCGACGCCTTCAAAAAGAACTCATGGACATGAATCTTGGTTTAGATTTCGACCTCGACGATATTAAGCTTTAATAGACACGATAAACAAAACAAAGGCACCCACGTTGGGTGCCTTTCCTTTTTCTGTCGTAACATAGATAGCAGATTACTGATACGGGTCTTCTTTTGATTACCTACCGACTTCGCTGGCTATACACACTCTTTTTCACTTTGGCGAACGCGAGTCGCTAACTGACGGTATTGGTCTGCAATCGTGTCACCAAACACAGGGTCGTCTTCCGGCTGTTGCCAAAGCTCTTCAACACTGCGCCAATCTTGCACCGAGAAAGCACCGACGATAATCGGCAAAATCACTTTCTCTTCATACTCCATGTGTTTTCTCTGCGCTTCTATAAACGCTGCGAGCTGATCGATAAACACCTGCTGCGGAACAACCGCATCTTGAAGAATCATCTCAACGACATCTAAAAAGTCAGCGGTCTTTTCAGCGAGTATCTGATGTTCAAGCTCTAGGTCTTCAATTGCCTGTTGTTTACCATAGTGCTTTAAGTAGTGACGGTAGATTATGTCTTCTTTAGGGTGATGCACACTATCTGAGTGATTCATTAAATAATGCACCACTTCCGCCACTAAGCTGTAGTTTATCGCTCGTTCTTTCTTTAGAAGCTCAAGCTTGGTATTCAAGATCGTGAGCAGACGAGCCATGTAACCATGCTCTCTTCTTATCCTTTCTATCATCATAGTATTGCACTCCATTAAACCTACTCTTTGTAAGTGTATATGAAGATGCGAAAATAGGGTTTGATACTGCTCAGAAAACCATCAAACTAGACATCAAATGGTAAACACCAATCAATTGCAGGCAAATTTTGTGACTTTAATAGCTCATTAGTTTGAGAGAAGTGCTTACAGCCAAAAAAGCCGCGTCTTGCAGATAGTGGTGATGGATGTGGCGCACTCAATACAAAATGCTTGTTCTCATCAATGGCTTGGCCTTTCTTCAGAGCATGTGCGCCCCACAATAAAAAGACAATCGGTTCAGTGCGTTCATTAAGTTGCGCGATGATATGGTCAGTAAAGGTTTCCCAGCCACATTTAGCGTGTGAGTGCGCCTTGCCCTCTTCTACTGTTAATACAGTATTGAGCATCAATACACCTTGTTGTGCCCAAGATTCTAGATAACCGTGTGTTGGCGCTTCAAAGCCCTCTATGTCATCAGCAAGTTCTTTATACATATTACGCAGGGAGGGTGGGATCTTAACGCCAGGTAGCACAGAAAAAGCCAAACCATGTGCCTGCTGAGCACCATGATAAGGATCTTGTCCTAGAATCACGACACGTACGTCCTCGAATGGCGTCATATCAAAGGCGCTGAACACTTGATTTTCTGGTGGGTATACGACCTTTCCATCACGTCTTTGCTGCTCTACAAAGTCGTTCATTTTCTGAAAGTAAGGTTGGCTCTGTTGCTGACGAATAATCTCTTGCCAAGTCTGCGACGAACTCATTGAATTGCTCCCAAACGGTGTCACTCGAGTAGAGCTAGCTCTTTGGATTAAACTAGTTCCCTGCATAAAAATAACGGTATGAGTGATAACTGTGACTGTAAAGCCTAGTTATACCTCATACCGCTATTAATAGACATCGTTGTCCAAGTTCGCAGATAGAGATTCATTGATACTCACCGCTGAGTAAAAAGAGGGAGAATCATGATTGGCCTTTCTGAGGCGTTCGATGATGACCATGGCTGTGAATGTGACGATTCGGAGTTGGCAATCTAGGGGTCGCATGAATCGTTGAAACATGAAGATTAGCTTTAGGTGTGTAAGTGGTCGAATACATAATGGCACCCTCCTCTATTACATAGTGAAATACATATTCATTAAACACTATGAAAGAAAGGTGCCAACAATCCTATTTAGCCACAGTTTTTTTATGGCTTAGTATGTTCCACCGTCACTCTGCATTAACAGACGTATGGTGATACATTCTAAGCTGTTGAATTTCCTCTTTCCAAATCGAAGAATCGATCGTTTCCAAGATCAACGGCATGTTATCAAAGCGCGAATCTGACGCTATATATTCAAAACACGCCCAACCGATCTCACCCTGACCAAGCGAATGGTGTCGATCGACGCGGCTTGCGAACTCAGCTTTTGAATCATTGATGTGCATTGCTCTGAGATAGTGCATTCCAACAATGCGATCAAACTCAGCGAAAGTGGCTTCACACGCATCTTTAGTACGTAAGTCATAGCCTGCAGTAAAGGTATGGCAGGTATCTAAACAAACACCAACACGAGTTTTATCTTCAACCTGATCAATAATTTCAGCAAGGTGTTCGAATTTCCAACCTAAATTAGTGCCTTGCCCAGAGGTATTCTCAATCACAGCGATCACATCTGGCACTGCACGATGAGCAATATTGATAGATTCGGCGATTCTCGCCAAACAGTCACTTTCGGAAATCTTCTTTAAATGACTCCCAGGATGAAAATTCAGTAACGTCAGGCCGAGTTGGTTACAACGCTCCATTTCATCAATAAAAGCAGCGCGCGACTTTTCTAACTTCTCTTCTTCTGGCGCACCTAAGTTAATCAGATAGGAGTCATGGGGAAGAATGTGCTCTGAGCTAAAACCTAACATCTTACAGTTGGCTTTAAACGCACTGATGGTTTTTGGCTCTAATGGCTTCGCTGCCCATTGTCTCTGATTCTTAGTAAATAGCGCAAAAGCATTCGCGCCAATTTCACGCGCTCGCATAGGCGCTTGATCGACACCGCCAGCTGCCGACACATGCGCACCAATAAACTTTTGGCGAGAATTTGAGTCTTTTTTTTCCAGAGAATTGCTGTTTGTCATTAAATCACTTCACACTTACAGAATGGTGGATAAAAGCTTGTTTATATCCGCGTCAGTTCAATAAAAGCACAAATTTTGTAGTAAAATTACAACAAAATCGACCGTTAAATATTTTTTATAGTTTAAAATATTTTGTAACTACATTGTTTTCAAAGGTTTTATTGATTTAACTCAAAGTAATTACCATTAAAAAATTAAGGTTTTTGGTTGTTTTTTGACTTAAATCAATATTACACTAGCACAAAATGGGTATATATAACCCAGCTCAACAAAATTCGAAAGTTAACACCATAAATCAAACCACATTCAGTGGACTAGGAGATAGTGATGATCCAAGGTATTCAAATTACTAAAGCAGCAAACGACGAACTACTTAACTCAATCTGGCTACTAGATAGCGAAAAGAACGAAGCGCGTTGTGTTGCAGCAACAGCTGGTTTCGAAGCTGACCAAGTTATCCCAACTGCTGATCTAGGTGAGTACGAGAGCCGTGAAGTTGCAATCGAAACTGCACCACGCATCGAAGGTGGTCAACACCTAAACGTAAACGTTCTTAAGCGCGAAACGCTAGAAGACGCAGTTGCTCACCCAGAGAACTACCCACAGCTTACTATCCGTGTATCGGGTTACGCTGTACGTTTCAACTCTCTAACTACTGAACAGCAACGTGATGTTATCGCACGTACGTTCACTGAGTCTCTATAATTTAGAACTCTAGAGTTACCGAATTTGAAAAAGCTTGGTCATCGCGACCAAGCTTTTTTTTCGTCTCAATATCAGCGGCGTTAAGGTGCATTACGCTGCGACGGATCTTTACGAAACGCTTTAGCCAATATGGTAGGATCTTGCTTTTCTCTTTGGAGTGCAGCTCCCTCAGCCCACCAAACTAATTGATGTAAAGTACGGTTCATGTACTCATCCCATTGCTCTTGCTCAGTGGTATCTGCTATATCCCCCTCCTCATCAAACACTTGTTGTGCTTTTGGTAGATGGATCATCGCCGACACCGGCAAACAACCAAGCTCAGATAAGAAAGTTCGCATTGAGACCGAAGCGCGTGCACCGCCCCACTGACCTGCAGAGTACGTTACGATCGCACTCGGCTTGTAAGAAAATAGAGAACTACCGAAGTGGTTGAGAATATTAGCCAACGCAGGACTCATCGAATGATTGTATTCAGGGCTTACCATCACGTAACCATCCGCTTGTTGGATTTTTTCTGCTAACTCACTCAGAGAAGCCGGCACCTGAGAACGTCGATAAGAGAACTCCGGTTTGAAAATCGGTCCAAGTTCATAGTTCAGAGGATCGATGATCTCAACCGTATGCTCAGGATAGGTCTTATTGAGTAGTTTCATACAGGCTCGACTTACTCGCTCGCCCACTCTGGCAGGTTTCGGTGGTGTGCTTTCTCGCACGGATCCTAAAAACACCAAAAAGTGCATACCTTCTCCTCATATCAATATCCAATAAAAAAGGTGAATACCAATGGTACTCACCTTTTCATTCAATCTAACAAAACCGCAATGAGTTTGTCGTTGTTATACTCTTATCAGAACTGGCGTATTCAGAACTATGACTGAACTCGGCGCAGTACTTCCTTCAGAGCATCAAAGTCATTCGCAAGGTCTTCAGACAGCAGCTCCATCGCCGCGTGCTTCGCTAGAGGACCTGGTAGATCGATATCTGAACCTAGAATATCATCAACCACTTCTTTGAATTTAGCAGGGTGAGCCGTACATAAGAACAGACCTGTTTCACCGTCTTGTAATTGTTCGTCCAGTAGACGGTAAGCAATCGCACCGTGCGGTTCGCATAGGTAACCTTGTGCTTTTAGGTCACGAACTGATTCTGCACTCTGCTCATCAGATACTTTACCTTTACCCAGAGTATCCAAGCCCCAGCCTTTCAGTTGGCAAAGCTCCTCGATACGAGGCCAGTTGTTTGGTTGGCTCACATCCATTGCGTTCGATGTGGTTGCAACCGTCGGCTTTGGATCCCACTCACCTGTTTCTAGGTAACGTGGCACTGTGTCGTTTTCGTTGGTCGCGGCAATGAAGCGCTTCACTGGTAGGCCTAATGCTTTCGCCAGCAGACCCGCTGTCAGGTTACCGAAGTTACCACTTGGTACTGAGATAACCAGCTTTTCACGCTGCTCTTTCGTTAGCTGAGAAGCGGCTTCAAAGTAGTAACAGATCTGAGCCATTAGGCGACTGATGTTGATAGAGTTCGCCGAGTTAAGACCGATCTCTTCACGCAGTGCTGCGTCATCAAACGCTTGCTTAACCAGTGCCTGACACGCATCGAAGTCACCGTCGATAGCAACAGTGTGGATGTTTTTACCTAGTGTACAGAACAGCTTCTCTTGCAGTGGGCTGATCTTGCCTTTCGGGTACAGAATCACAACGTTGATGTCTTCCATACCATAGAACGCATGCGCAACCGCCGCACCCGTATCACCTGATGTTGCTGTAAGAATGGTAATCTTGCCACCATCGGAAACCGCAGCCAAAGATTGCGCCATAAAACGGCCACCAAAATCTTTAAATGCCAGCGTTGGGCCGTGGAACAGTTCAAGCGCATAAACGCCATCTTTCACTTGATTGATAGGCGCAGGGAATTGGAACGCTGCATCTACCATTTGATCGATCTGCTCTTTTGGTAGTTCGTCACCAATCAGTGCAGAGAGAATCTTTGCGCTACGAGGGACAAAGTCCTCTGCTAGCAGTGCATCGATATCATCAAACTTTGGTAGCTCTGATGGGAAAAATAGACCTTGATTACGGCCTAGACCTTGGCGAACGGCTTGGCCAAAAGAGACTTGCTCATCATTTTCTTTGATGTTGTACAGCTTCATAACTCACTTCCTGTAACGATCGAGCCTTGCTTGTCCAAACGACAAACATGGACGAATCCTTCTTCATTTTGTACGTAATTTTGTTCTAGCCAGCGTGCAACACGCTCAGCGACATCTTTTTCTTTGCAAATGCTAAATAAGGTTGGTCCGCTGCCGGAGATTCCCGTGGCAAGCGCTCCCGCTGACAACGCGTATTTACGAGCGTCAGCAAAACCTGGTAGCAGTTTCTCACGATATGGTTCTGCGATCACGTCTTTGATCATCTTTGCAGCAAGCTCAGGCTGACCAGAGTGGCAAGCGTGAATAAAGCCTGCAAGGTGGCGACCATGAGCAATGATATCTTGACGACGGTATTGAGATGGTAGGATCTCTCGCGCTTCTGCGGTTGATACTTTAATGCCCGGATACGCCATTACCCAGTACCAGTCATCAAAGCAAGGCACTTCTTGGCTGATAATGCCCAGCTCCTCCAGCATAAGTTGTACGCCACCAAGGTAACACGGAGCTACGTTATCATAGTGAACGCCGCCTGAAATCTTACCTTCCATCTCACCCATAAGTGCGAGCAGTTCAGTCTCGTCTAATGGCTGACCATGAAAACGGTTTAGAGCATCCAGCGCCGCCACAATTGAACATGCGCTTGAGCCCAAACCTGAACCAATCGGCATATTCTTTTCAAGCGTCATCTCTAGTGGTTTAAGAGCGACACCCTTTTTATCGATTTCACGAGCAAACACGGTCCAGCAATCGTAAACGATGTTCTCTTTTGCTTCCGTTGGTAACTTAGAAACAAAGCTACCTGCAGTTTTTAGGGAGAATGGTTCATCACCCGCTTTGACCATCACTCGGTCACCAAGCAGTGTGCCATCGATAGGCGACACGGCTGCACCAAGTACATCAAAGCCAACGCTGACATTACCGATTGAAGCTGGAGCGTAAACTACAACATCCATATCACTTGAACTCATTCTTAAACTCCTAATTTCCAGCCAAGGGTACGCATTACATCAGAGAATACGCCCGCTGCCGTTACCTCAGTACCTGCACCGTAACCACGCAGTACTAGTGGAATTGGTTGGTAGTAACGGCTGTAGAATGCGAGTGCGTTCTCGCCATCTTTAATCTTGAACATTGGGTCATCGCCATCGACTGCTGCAATGCGAACCTTACATTTACCATCGGCGATTTCGCCAACATAACGTAGTACTTTGCCCTCTTCAGCCGCTTTCGCAGACTGCTCTTGGAAGTAGGCATCCGCTTCTGGTAGACGCGCCATGAACTCTTCCACGCTACCGGAATCATCAAAACCTGGTGGCAGTGCTTGATCAACTTCTACATCTTCAAGCTCTAGAGCCATTCCCGCTTCACGAGCCAAGATTAGTAGCTTACGTGCGACGTCCATGCCTGAAAGGTCGTCACGTGGGTCTGGTTCTGTAAAGCCGTTGTCTTTCGCAATGTTGGTTGCTTGGCTTAGTGTCATACCTTCATCTAGCTTACCGAAGATGTAAGATAGAGAACCCGATAGAATGCCGTTAAATTTCTCAAGTTCATCACCAGCAGAGATAAGGTTCTGCAAGTTCTCGATAACCGGAAGGCCTGCGCCTACTGTTGTCTCGTACATCAACTTACGACGTGAGTTACGTGCAACTTCACGAAGCTGATGGTAGTAAGCCATGCTTGCTGTGTTTGCTTTCTTGTTCGGTGTAACAACGTGGAAACCCGCCGCTAGGAAGTCAGCATACTGATTTGCAATCGCTTCACTTGAAGTACAATCCACCAAGACTGGGTTGATGATGTGGTTACGCTGAACCAAAGCAGCAAGACGTGGCAAGCTAAACTCTTCAGTTGCGCTGTTCATGCGATCACGCCAGTGATCCAGTGGTAGTCCTTCGCTATCAAGCAGTAGGCCTTTACTGTTTGCTAGGCCACATACGCGGATAACAATGCCTTTCTCTGCCAATTTACCTTGTTGGCGCTTGATTTGATCCACCAGCTCACCACCAACGCCGCCAACACCGACAACGAAGACATCAAGGAAGTGCTTAGAGTTAAATAGGTTTTCGTGACACGCTTTGATCGCTTCAGAGATTTTATCTTCAGGGATCACTGCAGAGATTGCTCGCTCAGAAGAGCCTTGTGCAATCGCGACGATGTTTACGTTCACTTCTGCTAATGACGAGAAGAACTGAGAAGCAACACCGCGTGAAGTACGCATGCCGTCACCAACAAGTGTAACGATAGCTACGTCATCCATGAACTCAACTGGCTCAAGTAGGCCATCTTTCAGTTCAAGTTCAAACGCTTCAGACAATACTTGTTGCGCTTTTTGCTTATCTGCAGATTCGATACAGAAGCTGATGCTGTACTCAGATGATGATTGAGTAATAAGAACGATGGAAACGCCAGCTGAAGACATTGCACCGAAGACACGACTTGCCATGCCAACCATGCCCTTCATACCCGGACCAGACACGTTAACCATTGTCAGGTCACTTAGCGTAGTGATGCCTTTGATTGCAAGATTGTCTTCGCCAGTATCTTGGCCGATAAGAGTGCCAGCACCTTGAGGGTTAAAGCTGTTTTTGATCAAACATGGGATATGGAACTGCGCAATTGGCGCGATTGTTTTAGGGTGAAGAACTGAAGCACCGAAATAAGAAAGCTCCATTGCTTCTTGATAGCTCAATGACTTAAGAAGACGAGCATCATCAACAAGGCGAGGGTCACAGTTGTAAACGCCGTCTACGTCAGTCCAAATTTCACAACAATCGGCACGCAAACACGCTGCTAACACTGCGGCTGAGTAGTCCGAGCCATTTCGGCCTAGTGTTACTAGCTCACCCTTGTCATTACCGGCTGTAAAGCCAGGCATGATGTTTACGTGTCCTTGAGGAAGAGGGTTTTGGCGGAAGTTTTGCGTTGATACATCAACATCGACCATCGCTTCTAGGTGATCACCCTTCGCGTACAAGTACTGAACAGGGTCGATAAGGTTAGCTGGCTGACCTTTTGCCTCTAATACCGCCTTCATTAACTGAATAGAGATACGCTCACCTTTACTGATGATGCGCGCGTTAACGTGGTTAGGACACATGCCTAACAGGTCGATACCATTAACAAACTGACGTAGTTGAGTCAGTGACGTATCCACTTGCTCTTGGAAAGCCGTACCATCTACACCTGGAACCAGTGCTTTGATGTCAGAAAACAGTGCAACAAAAGAAGACTCAATCTCTTTGATTTGAGATTCTGCTTCACCATGTTTAAGTGCTGATTCAATCACCGCAACCAGTTTATTGGTTGTTTTACCCGGTGCTGATAGCACGACCGCTAGCTCTTCTTGCTGGGCATTATTAGCAATGATATCCGCCGCTCTCAAAAAACGATCGGCGTCCGCTAATGATGAACCTCCAAACTTTAAAACTCGCATCCCTTCCTCTCCATAAGTCGTAAAAATGGTATAAAAAAAGGCCTGTATCTTGTGGGATACAGGCCTTTATTTGTAAATCCGTTAGTTAGCAGCCTGCCCCAACAATTGTAATGTCGGTAATAATAATGGTTGTGGTCATTACTAGGTGGCTTGAGTGCTGCATATTCAATTCTCTGCGTTTGCTTATCTCTACGTGTATCAAGTTTTGCTACATCTCGTCAATGAAAAGTTACTTTTTTTTCGCATTCACGACATTTTTCATAGTAAGACGTTATTTAGAGCAGAATGTAGCCATGAAATGCAAGGTATAAAAAATGAACAGAGTTTGCCCCAGATCGCAAAAGCAATCAGTTGCCTATATAGATCGAGCAAAAAGGTATCTAGGTCGTACAGCTAACCATCAAAATCTGTGCTTTAATTAGACAACAAGCGTATATAACAAATAATAACGACATCAGGAGTGGGAAGTGAAAAGATTACTATTTCTTTTAGCCTTTGCTATGCCTGTTATTTGTAGCGCTAACTCATTACCTCTCTTGCCGAGTCAGCTCGACACCTCTGTACACAAATTTTTTATCTCTAGCCAAAGCTCAACCAATGAGTCTTTCGATGTGTGGAAAGTCGACAGCGGCTACTCCTATTCCGTGTTCAAGAACGTTGATCTATTCGTGGGAGCTAGGATCAATAGCGATGCCCTAAGACATGAAAATGGATTTCTCAGTGGTGTGAGCTATCAATTGAGTGATCGCATCTCTTTCAACAGTACTCTGCACACCTACAGCAGTGACGATGATGTCGAACAAGGGAAAGAAAAATTAATTGCGGCTGAGGTGACCAGCCGAGTACAACTGACTGATAACCTAGATCTGCATGCCACTCTCGATTATGAAGAGTGGCAGCAAGGTGTTGAAGTCGGAATTGGTTTCCGCTTCTAAGCTAAGCGACTCTAAGAATTAATGAGAAGCTCTGAAGAGAGTAATACTCCGTTCCAGTCAGCGTAAATGTAATCGCCAGGCTGGATGAGTTGGTTATGGATTGTCAGTGTTACATTAACCTGACCACTACCGCGCTTTTCGGTTTTGAATGGTGAAGATCCGAGTGCTTGAACGCCAAGATCCATCTGCGACATCATACCGACATCACGAATTGCTCCATTGACGATTACCCCTTCCCAACCATTCTCAATCGCTAAAATGGCAAGTTGATCACCCAGCAAGGCTTTTTGGCAAGAGCCATTGCCATCGACCACCAGTACTTTACCTTTGCCATCACCTTCTAACACATCACGAACCTTAGAGTTATCGTGATAGCAACGCACTGTTACAATTTCGCCCCAGAACGCAGCACGTTGGCCGTAATTCTGTAAAGGGAGTCTGAGTAGCGTCACTTTGCTTTCGAACTCATCACATAAGTCCGGTGTTATATCGTGCATATATCCTCCATGAGCGAGACAGGCAGCCCATGCTGCTAGCCCCATGCTTAAAGTAAAAATAAATCCTTTGTTTTCAATCCGTCTATAATAAAAAGACAGCTTATCGCTTCCGAGGTTCCACAGCCTACCTCTGATATGGTTAAGTGTGACTATGGAAGCAAAATATACGAGCCAGTTCGAATAGCCATTCCATATTTATGGCTATTTAATCATTTATAGTGTTGATTAAGCAGTAGCTCATACTAATCAAGTTTGATACCAGACAGCAATTGATATAAATCAACAAAGTGAATGGAATTAACATTATCGCGTTGTTAGCATGCTGTTAACATTATAGAATTCTCAGCAATCACTAACAGAATGATTAAAAGGCGTACTGGATTTACGTTATTGGCAATACTTCAAGGAAGGCAGACAGCTGGAAGTAAGTGTATTTTTGAAAACTTTGAGTTATCATCAAAATTACATTACCTGTATGTTATGTTTTTGCCTAGAATTTATTCTATTAGCACAGTTTCGTCACAAATTTAGGTACCGCCAAAATGCAAACCCCGCAGATTCTTATCGTAGAAGATGAGCAAGTAACTCGTAACACTCTTAAGAGTATTTTTGAAGCAGAGGGATATGCTGTTTTTGAGGCTAGCGACGGTGAAGAGATGCACCAAGTGCTGTCTGACAACCAAGTGAACCTTGTTATCATGGACATCAACCTACCTGGTAAGAACGGCCTTCTACTTGCTCGTGAACTACGTGAGCAAGCAAATGTTGCGCTAATGTTCTTGACTGGTCGTGATAATGAAGTAGACAAAATCCTTGGTCTAGAAATTGGTGCAGATGATTACATCACTAAGCCTTTCAACCCTCGTGAGCTGACTATCCGTGCACGCAACCTTCTGAACCGTTCAATGAGCACAAGCTCTGTTCAAGAAGAGAAGCGCAGCGTTGAGAAGTACGAATTCAACGGTTGGGTTTTGGATATCAACAGCCGCTCTCTAGTAAGCCCAGATGGCGAAGGCTACAAGCTACCTCGCTCTGAGTTCCGTGCACTTCTGCACTTCTGTGAGAACCCAGGCAAGATCCAAACACGTGCAGACCTTCTTAAGAAGATGACTGGCCGTGAGCTTAAGCCACATGACCGTACAGTAGACGTAACTATTCGTCGTATTCGTAAGCACTTTGAATCAGTATCTGGTACTCCAGAAATCATTGCTACGATTCACGGTGAAGGCTACCGCTTCTGTGGTGATCTAGAAGACTAATTCATGTGATGGTTACGCCATCATAGTGAATCGAAAAAGGGAGAATGCTCAGCATCCTCCCTTTTTTAATATCCGTTTCATTCGGCATGAATCACATGCCTAAACATGCTATTCCTACACAAACGTTTCTTTAGTAAACCGTATCAACCTTAACGTCTTTCTCAACCAGCCACTTCACAGTCTCACCATCTTTCAGCTCCACGGCAACATCAACTGGCTGTTCACTGTCGATCTCTAACTGCCACACAAACGCTACTTCCCACTGAGTTTCATTATGCGTTCTTAGGTCTAGGTCATCTGCTGTAATGAGCAGTGTATCCGCACCCTGCTTAACCGTAACACTCTCCACCGCTAGTGATGCCGGTAGCTGTGAGTCAGACTCAAGATAAATAGCACCATGTAGCGTCTTATCTTGCGCTTCACCTATGGTTGGCATTTTATTCAGCCACAGGTTGCTTTTCATTGTGATGGTCGTAGTAGAGACTTCGACTTGGTTATCTTGTTGCCATTCTACTTGTGGTGCAGAACAACCCGCTAATGCCACTACACAGGCGGCGAATGCTAATTTTTTCATTATTCTTCTACCTTTGATTTAACCAACTCTTTAAAACTTCAATGTCGTTCTGATATTCGTTGTTAATTTCATCAACCCAATCTGAAATATTCTCCCACCATGCTGGAAGATCTGGTGATTGCGCTTTTTGCGCCACTTGTTGAATGCGCTTCAAGCCAATCGAACCTGCAGCACCTTTGATCTTATGCGCTTCTGAAACGATATTAGCTTGATCTTTTGCCACCATGTTCGAGTTCAAGATATCCATGTAGTCAGGCATCATCTCCTCAAACATCGCGATGCTGTCGAGCACAGGCTTAGGGCCAACAATATCAACATATGACTCTAGCATCTCAATATCAAGTAAGCTGGTGTCTATCGATGTGGTTTTCGGTTCAACCACTTGCGCTTCCTCAATCACCTGTGGCTTATCGGAGTGCTCCTTTTCTATCAGCTTCGCAATCACATCTTGAATCGCTTTGACTGATAGCGGCTTGCTGATCGCATCGTCCATGCCTTTGTTTAGATACTCTTTCTTGTTGTTGAGTACATTGGCAGTCAGCGCCACCAGCGGCGGTAGCTCAGAGTATTTCTCACGGTAGTACTTAGCAATATCAAAGCCCGTCATATCTGGAAGCTGAATATCCAGTAACACCAGATCGAATTCTTGTGGGTTAAAGGCGATCTGTGCCTCTTTACCTGTCATCACCACCGTGACTTGATGCCCCAAACTTTCTAGCAGCGAGCGAGCAACGGTAACGTTGAGTTCAATATCTTCAACCATGAAGATGTTCAATTGCGACTGTTTTCTTGGCGTCTTCACCAAAGCCTGGGTATCGTGATTAACGGGTACGCGAATCGACACTGTGAAGGTACTGCCAAAGCCCTCTTCACTGCTTACGGTGATATCCCCATCCATCATGTTAATCAGCTGCTTAGAAACGGCCAAGCCAATCCCTGTCCCTACTGCATGTAAGTTATCGGAGCCCGACTTCACTTGGTAATACATCGCAAAAATTTTATCGATTTCACTTTCTGGGATACCGATACCAGTATCTTCCACTTCCATCGTGATGTGTGCGAAATCGTCTTCAATGTCCGCGCTCACCGTCATCACCACACCACCATCTTTGGTGAACTTCATTGCATTGCTGACGAGATTCCATAGCACTTGGCGTAAGCGAGTCCCATCTACTTCGACTGCGGTTGGCAGGTCAGACAATCTCTCCAGATCAAACCTCAATCCTTTTTGTTCCGCCATCAATGCAGAGATACTCTCCATCTCAGAAACAAAATCTTCGAAGTTAATTGGCGTTGGGAACAGCTCAAGCTTGCGTCGATCAAACTTATCCATATCGATAATATCGTTAAAGATATTACCAAGCGTAACCGCACTGACTTTAATGGTCTGCATGTGCTTGCGTTGCTCTGTAGTCAGTTGACTATCGAGCAGCATACGACTTAAGCCGACAATGCCATTTAGCGGAGTACGTAATTCATGGCTAATGGTTGAAATAAACGTGGTCTTATCGCGGCTGGCTTTCTCAAGCGACTCTTGATGCTCTTTGCGTTCGGTAATATCACGTCCAAAACCAACCAAACCAAGATGGCGACCATCCTTGCTGTAGAAAGGTACTTTACGCAGCTCGAAGTAGTTCTTGCGTCCGTCTGGATACTCAAGCCACTGCTCGTAAGTGACGGCTTGGTTATCTGCAAAGACCTTTTCATCGGTTTCAACAACTTGTTGAGCTACCTCTTTGCTGTAGACATCCCAAGGGGTTAGGCCCACTAGGTCTTTCTCTGTTTTACCAGTTAGCTCTTCAACCGCTCGGTTACAACCAGAGAAAACGCCATCTTCGTTTCGGTAATAGATAAGGTCAGGAGATGCATCAATGAATGAGCGAAGCAGCGCAGTGCGTTCTGCGAGTTCGAGTTGAGTGCGCTCGCGCTGAAAGACTTCGTTTTCTAGGTCATGCATTGCTTCAGCACGCGCCTCTTCGGCCTTTTCACGCTCTTCAATTTCTTGATTCAGTTTCTCGATATTAAGCTGCAGTTTGCTGTTTAGCTCTTGGTCACGTTCACGCATGTCGCCGAGCTTAGAAACCAGCTTTGCTAAACGCTGACGAGACTCTTCGAGCTGATCGACAACCACAGAAAGGAAATAGACGGCCCAAGGCGTGATAACGAGACCAAAGAAGACAGAACGGACAATATCGATATCATCGACATTACCTTTGAGAGCCAGTGTGATACCAACTTGAACCACGACCGCAAGCGCGACCAGTGCTAATGCGAGGAGAATAGAGAATCGGACGATACCCAGCTTTACGAGAAGATCAACGTAATACTGGGCGAGATTTTTCATGGGTTTCATTTAGCGCTCCATGCGATAAGACTAGCAATATTCTACCCTGTTTAGACAAGGGAGGTAAGCTAGCCACATCACATGCAACACCCATCCCACCATTTAATTGAGCTTATCTAGTGCCAGTGAATGACTCATGAGTCCAAGGTATGAAGACGCCCCGTTGAGTTAGGGTGGACACTGGTCTGGTTACGACCGTTCGCTTTAGCCTGATAGAGCGCGCTATCTGCCAACGCAACCGCCGATTCCATCTCATCATCCAGCGTTGGGATATAAGAAACCACACCGATACTGACTGTCACCCACTCAGAAATCTGTGACTTTTCGTGAACAATCCCTAAGCTTTGGATCTCATCATGAATACGTTGCGCCACCAGCTGAGCACCTTCCGTCGCCGTATTCGGCAGTATGAAGGCAAACTCTTCGCCACCATAACGTGCAACACAGTCAGAGGAGCGGTTCAGAACACGTTTGAAGGCTTTCGATACTTGGATCAAGGCATCATCACCCTGTTGGTGACCATAGAAATCGTTGTAGCCTTTGAAGTAGTCAATATCGCATAGCATGATGGTCAGAGGCTGCCTTTCTCGAACATGGAAGTGCCACAAGGTAGAAAGTTGCTCATCAAAACGACGGCGGTTAGATACCTGAGTCAGGCTATCCAAGAAGCTCAAACGCTCTAGCTCAAGATTAGCCTCTTCCAGTTTCTGCTCAGCGAGGTAGCGCTCAGAGATATCACGCGCCATGATCAAGACACCACTGGTACTTGATGCCGGATCTTTAAATGGCGATTTCACCACGTCATACCACGTCTGCTCACCATCACTTGAGACAACTTTATCGATATAGCGCAGGGATTTCCCTTGATGCAGAACTTGATGATCAGAGTCAGAGAGACGCAAGTACATGCTGTTTGGCACCACGTCTTGAAGGCGCTTACCCACCAAATCACTGACTTCAGAGATCCCCAAAGCGGCGACAAACGGTTTATTACACGCTTGATAGACCATGTTTTCGTTGAAGATACCGATCGAGTCTGGACTTGCCTCTAAAATATTTTGAAGAATGGTATCTCTCTGAGCCAGAGCCACCTCGGTGTCTTTACGCTTCTCCATCTCATCACGCAGTTGTTGTTGCATGTCGTGCCAATCCGTCACGTCATGACTAATAGAGAGCGTTCCAATCTTCTCGCCATTTCCATCAATCAACACGCTTTGATAGGTTTCAAGCAGGCAACTCTTTCCCTCTTGATCCGTCGTCCAACTGCGTTGACTGACTCGTCCTTTGAGCACGCCACTCGACACACTCAGCGTGCCCTCTTCTAATCGACCATGCCAAAACTTCTTGAACGAGCGATTACTGGCAACAAGTTCACCCTTTTGATCTTTTACATGAATCAATTCTGATAGTGAATCCAAGGCAGTTCGAGCAATATTTAGCTCTCGCAACTCTTGAGATTGTTCTTCACTAGAGTATTTGTGCGGCGTTGGGTAGATCATCCATACGCGTTTACCACGAAAGATCATCTTGCGCCCTAGCATGTGGATCTTACAGGATTCAAACTCGGATAACGCCCACATCAAACGTTGTTCGAAGGAGTGGCTACTTTGGTGATTAGACAGACTTTCAGTAAAAGCGGTTTTGCAGTCATTGGTTGGATAGCGGAAGTGAGTCCCCATCTGACGGATACCCAATAACTGCATGGCTTGGCGATTTGTATATACGATTTCACCGCTCTTTAAATCGACCATACACAAAGGTGTTGGCGTAGCGAGCAGCAAGTGTTCGATATGCGCTTGATAACGGGAATAGAGATACCAGCCGAACAAGGTAAACAGTAGAAGGGTAACAATAAACGATCCATAGCAAATCGCGTTGTCCCACAACCAAGTCATCAACGGTTCCATCTACCCTCTATCTATACACATCTCTAATAAGGGCAGATGTTATCATCAATTGATCTTTTTATCTCTAAAAGCCGCAAAGGGTTACTTCAGAGTGGAATTGAGCAGTGGCAGCGTGTACTCAAAGGCATCACCATTCTTACAACCTTGCGCGCCGCTTCTATCTAACGAACGACCAATCTCTGTCATCGCCAGCCAACGGTTTTCACACCACAATGGCGATAACAAGGTGGGTCTGCGTGCTGCGGAAGAGACACGATGATAAATGACCTCAGCCGGAGTGCGCTGAATCATCTCAGTGGCGATATCAACATACTCTTCGAGTGATGGCGCCTCTAACTTTCCGGCTTTCCAAGCCTTTGCCATAGTGCTGCCTTCAACAATATGTAAACCGTGCAGTTTGATTCCGTCAGTACCGACGTTTAAAACACGCTCCAAGGTTTCAAGGTTGTCGGCTTTGGTCTCTTTCGGTAGGCCGACAATTAAATGCGTACATACCTTGATTCCAAGAGCTCTGGCGCGCTTGGTAATGCTCTCGTAGATAGCAAAGTCATGACCACGATTGATGCGCTTCAACGTTTGATCATTTGCCGTTTGCAGTCCCAACTCCAACCAGATATCGTAACCTTGCTTAACGTAGCCCGAGAGCAACTCTAGTACGGAATCTGGCACGCAGTCAGGGCGTGTGCCAACACATAGACCAACGATATCGGCACCCGGTGCTTTTAACGCTTCTTCATACATGTTTTTGAGCACCTGAACCTCTGCATAGGTGCTGGTATAAGCCTGAAAATACGCCAAATATTTCTTGGCACGTGCAATCTCACCCGCTCTATCTGTCAGTTGAGCAGCAATACTTTGAACCTGAGTCTCTTCATCGGCAAAAGAAGCAACATTACAAAAAGTGCAGCCACCTCGGCCTATCGTTCCATCACGGTTAGGGCAACTGAAACCACCATGTAAAGTCAGTTTATGAACCTTTTCGCCGTAGCGACGTTGGAGATCTTGACCAATCGTATTGACCAATTCGTGTAATTGCATGAGAGATGCACCAAGCTAAATAAGAATGAATATCAATTTCATCTATGAAAGTTAATTACAGGATTTCATAAATAAAGCCAGGCAGCTTACTGAAAAGCATTTGCGAGACACCTAACAAATATCAATAAAAATGCAAAAAAACGGCTCTATTTGCCTAATGTTGCACAAATGTTATGCAAAAAATTCAATTCAAAACGAAAAAAATGGTCTACATCGTTCAACTTTCATTGCAATTATCCTTAACAAAATTGTAGGATACTTACACATATTGGCCTTTTTTGAGTATTTTATTACAACTCAAACTTGCTAATAAATCGGTGTTATCCAAATCCCACCTATATAAACCACTAGTTTGTGGTCAAAAAAAAACGGATATCACTAAGGATTGTTTTTCTCGCAAAATTTTTCCTGCGAGAGACAGAAAGGACTCAAACCGCCAACACAGGGCAGGTTTAGACTCATAAATATAAAAGGACAAGGCTGACGAAGTGCAAACTAGTTACGCCTAGATTTAACTGGAAGGATGTATCTATGGTAGATCAAGAGCAGAACTCACAGGGTCTGTATACTCCTGAATTGGAGCATGACGCTTGTGGTATCGGTTTTGTAGCTCACCTCAAAAACCGTAAGTCTCATGAAGTAGTGACCCAAGCACTAGATATGCTAGCTCGAATGGAACACCGTGGCGGCCAAGGCTGCGATCCGTGTTCAGGTGATGGCGCAGGTATCTTGCTGCAGAAACCACACGAGTTTCTACTTGAAGAGACGGTAAAGCTGGGTATTAAGCTGCCATCTTTTGAAAAATACGGTGTTGGTGTTGTACTTTTCCCTAAAGATGAACACAAACGTGCACAGTGTCGCGATATTCTGGAGCGCAATGCACAACGCCTAGAGTTAGAAGTGATTGGTTACCGTGTGTTGCCTACTGATAACTCAATGATCGGCGCAGATCCACTGAGCACTGAGCCTCAATTTGAACATGTATTTATCTCTGGTGGTCCAGGTATCACACCTGAAGAGCTAGAGCGTAAACTGTACGTTCTACGTAACTACACGGTTCGAGTATGCCTTGAGAGTGTGTCTAACATTGGTGACGACTTCTACATCAACTCTATGTCTTACAAGACGGTTGTGTACAAAGGTCAGCTCACCACTGAACAAGTACCTCAGTACTTCCTAGACCTACAAAACCCAACGATGGTGAGTGCTCTAGCACTGGTTCACTCTCGTTTCTCTACCAATACATTCCCTCGCTGGCGTCTAGCACAGCCTTTCCGTTACATCGCTCACAACGGTGAAATCAACACAGTTCGCGGTAACCTGAACTGGATGAAGGCACGTGAAGCGATCATCGAATCTGACCTGTTTACTCAGGCTGAGATCGACATGCTACTTCCTATCTGTCAGGAAGGTAGCTCGGATTCATCTAACTTCGATATGGCACTTGAGCTCCTAGTTCTATCTGGTCGCAGCCTGCCACATGCGTTGATGATGATGATCCCTGAAGCATGGCAAGAAAACAAAAACATGGACCCAACTCGTCGCGCGTTCTACCAATACCACGCGAACGTGATGGAACCGTGGGATGGCCCAGCATCAGTTTGTTTCACCGATGGTGTTCAAGTAGGTGCAACGCTTGACCGTAACGGTCTGCGTCCTTCTCGCTACACAGTGACTAAAGATGACTTCCTAGTAATGGCTTCTGAGTCTGGTGTTGTTGAGATTGAGCCTGAGAACGTTGAGTTCCGTGGTCGTCTACAACCAGGTCGTATCTTCGTTGCTGACCTAGAGCAAGGCCGCATCATTTCTGATGAAGAAGTGAAAGATGGCATTGCATCAGCACAACCATACGAAAAGTGGGTTGAAGAGAACCTACTGAGCCTGAAGAAGCTGCCGGATGCGAGCAACGAATTCAGCCAACCTTCACCAGAGAAGCTACTGCACAAGCAGCAAGCGTTTGGTGTCAGCTCAGAAGAAGTTAACGAAATCATTGTACCGATGGCGAAAGATGGTAAAGAGCCACTTTCTGCAATGGGTGCCGACTGGCCACTAGCGATTCTATCGCACCAGTCACAACATCTATCAAACTACTTTAAGCAGCTGTTTGCTCAGGTAACTAACCCGCCGATCGACCCGATCCGTGAGCGTATGGTTATGTCTCTGAACACTTACCTAGGTAAAGATCAGAACCTACTTGCAGAGTCTCCAGAACACTGTCAAAAAGTAGAGCTTGAATCTCCAGTTCTATCTAACTCTGAGCTAGAAAAACTGCGTGCTATCGATAACGAGCACCTTCAAGCTAAAACGCTAGACATCGTATTCCAAGCAAGCGAAGACGAAGGCAAACTTGAGCGTGCACTTAAACGTATCTGCCAGTACGCAGAAGACGCAGTTATCGATGGTTACTCAATCATCCTACTAACTGACCGTGCGGTTAACTCTAACCACGCGGCTATCCCAGCAATGCTGGCGGTTGGCGCTGTTCACCATCACCTAATCCGTAAGGGTCTACGTGCGAAGTGTGACATCGTGGTTGAAACAGGTGACGCACGTGAAACGCACCACTTTGCCACTCTGATCGGTTACGGTGCAAACGCAGTGAACCCATACCTAGTTATCGAAACTATGGTTGACCTGCAACGTACGAAGAAACTTGATCCAGAAACAGACATTCGCGAACTGTTCGAGAACTACCGTAAGTCAATCAACGGCGGTCTTCTGAAGATCTTCTCGAAGATGGGTATCTCAACGCTACAGTCTTACCACGGTGCACAGATCTTTGAAGCATTGGGTATCAGTAAGTCTGTGGTTGATAAGTACTTCACAGGTACAGTTTCACGTATCCAAGGTCTAACGATCGATGATATCGCTAAGGAAGTTCTAGTACGTCACCGTATCGGCTTCCCAACGCGTGAAATCCCAGTACAAGTTCTAGATGTAGGTGGTGTTTACCAGTGGAAACAGCGTGGCGAAAAACACCTATTTAACCCTGAAACCATCTCACTACTGCAAGAGTCAACACGTAACAAAGACTACGCTCAGTTCAAGAAATACGCGAAAGCGGTTGATGACCAAGGCGATAACGCGGCAACACTACGTAGCCAGCTCGACTTTGTTAAGAACCCAGCAGGTTCAATCCCACTAGAAGAAGTTGAGCCTATCGAAAACATCCTGAAGCGTTTCGCAACAGGTGCAATGTCATTCGGTTCGATCTCTTACGAAGCGCACTCAACGCTAGCCGTTGCGATGAACCGTATCGGCGCGAAGTCGAACTCTGGTGAGGGTGGTGAAGACCCAATGCGTTTCGAGCGCAAAGAGAACGGCGACTGGGAACGCTCTGCAATCAAACAGGTTGCTTCAGGTCGTTTCGGTGTGACGTCTTACTACCTAACTAACGCAGATGAGCTACAAATCAAGATGGCTCAAGGCGCGAAACCAGGTGAAGGTGGTCAGCTACCAGGTGACAAGGTTGATGACTGGATCGGTGCAACACGTCACTCGACTCCGGGCGTAGGTCTAATCTCGCCACCACCACACCACGATATCTACTCAATCGAAGATTTGGCTCAGCTTATCTACGACTTGAAGAACGCGAACCGTGCTGGCCGCGTAAACGTGAAGCTCGTATCGGAAGCAGGTGTAGGTACCATCGCATCAGGTGTTGCGAAAGCAAAAGCTGACGTTGTCCTTATCGCTGGTTTCGATGGCGGTACAGGTGCATCACCAATGTCGTCTATCCGTCACACAGGTCTACCTTGGGAGCTTGGTCTAGCGGAAACGCACCAAACGCTTCTGAAGAACGGCCTACGTAACCGTATCGTGGTTCAGTCTGATGGTCAGATGAAGACGCCGCGCGACCTTGCAGTCGCAACACTACTGGGTGCAGAGGAGTGGGGTGTAGCAACAGCAGCGCTGGTTGTTGAAGGCTGTATCATGATGCGTAAGTGTCATAAGAACACCTGTCCTGTGGGTATCGCAACTCAGAACAAGACGCTACGTGAGCGCTTCGATGGCCGCGTAGAAGACGTAGTGACTTTCTTCCAGTACATGGCTGAAGGTCTACGTGAAGTGATGGCTGAGCTTGGCTACCGCACTATCGATGAGATGGTTGGTCAGTCACACAAACTGAAAGTTCGTGAAGACATCCAACACTGGAAATACAAGAACCTAGATCTGTCTCCTGTTCTTCACATTGAGCAAGCTCGTGACGAAGATGGTGTTTACAACCAAACACAGCAAAACCACAACCTAGAAGAAGTTCTTGACCGTAAGTTGATTCAAGCTGCGATTCCAGCACTTGAGAAAGGCGAAGCTGTCGATGCAGAATTCCCTATCATCAACACGGACCGTTCTGCGGGTACTATGCTGTCGAACGAAATCTCGAAGGTTTACAAAGACGCAGGTCTACCTCAACCAATGAACGTTAAGTTTAACGGTTCTGCTGGTCAATCATTCGGTGCTTTCCTTGCTAAGGGCGTGAAGTTCGAAGTGGAAGGTGATGCGAACGATTACTGGGGTAAAGGTCTATCTGGCGGTACGCTAGTACTTTACCCAGACGCGAAATCAACCATCGTTGCTGAAGATAACATCGTTGTAGGTAACGTATGTTTCTACGGTGCGACCTCTGGTGAATCATACATCCGCGGTATGGCGGGTGAGCGTTTCTGTGTACGTAACTCAGGCGCGAAAGTGGTTGTAGAGGGTGTTGGTGACCACGGTTGTGAATACATGACTGGTGGTGTCGCGGTTATCCTTGGCTCAACGGGTCGTAACTTTGCGGCAGGTATGAGTGGCGGTGTGGCTTATGTTTGGGATAAGTCGGGCGACTTTGAAACTAAGCTAAACCCTGAACTAGTAGACCTAGATCCAATCGAAGAAGAAGATCGTGAACTACTGAAAGAGATGCTAACTAAGCAGGTTCAATTCACAGGAAGTGAAGTTGCTCAGTCTTTCCTAGACAACTTTGAAGCAAGCCTAACCTCAATGGTTAAGGTGATGCCGCGCGACTACAAAGCGGTACTTCAAAAGCGTAAGGCTGAAGCAGAGCAAGCACAAACGGAACAAGTGGAGGCAGTATAATGGGTAAGCCTACTGGATTTTTAGAACACGGTCGTGAGCTTCCTAAGAAGCTCGACCCATCAGTTCGTATCGAAGACAACAAAGAGTTCGTACTCAACGAAGAGTTTGGTGACAAGATCAATACTCAGGCTTCTCGTTGTATGGACTGTGGTGTCCCTTTCTGTCACAGCGGTTGTCCGATTGGTAACATCATCCCAGAATTTAACGATGCGGTTTACCGTGATAGCTGGGAAGAAGCTTGGAACATTCTAAGCTCAACCAACAACTTCCCTGAATTCACAGGTCGTGTGTGCCCTTCTCCTTGTGAGAGCGCATGTGTACTTGGTATCAACCAAGACCCAATCACTATCTGTAACATCGAGAAAACGATTGTAGAAACTGCGTACCGTGAAGGGTACGCAAAACCTAAAACACCACGTTCACGCACCGGCAAGACAATCGCAATCATCGGTTCTGGCCCTGCAGGTCTTGCAGCGGCAGAGCAGCTCAACAGTGCTGGTCACTCAGTAACCGTATTTGAGCGTGATGAGAAAGTTGGCGGTCTACTGCGTTTTGGTATCCCTGATTTCAAACTGGGTATGGACGTGATTGATCGTAAGATCAACCTAATGGCTGAAGCGGGTGTTGAGTTCAAAGTAAACCAACACATCGGTGTTGATGTGAATGCTCAACAACTTCGTCAAGAGTTCGATGTTGTGCTACTAACCGGTGGCTCAACAGTGCCACGTGATCTTCCAGTTCCAGGTCGTGAACTGAAAGGTGTTCACTTCGCAATGGAATTCCTAGGTCAAAACAACCGCCGTGCAAACGGTATGGATCTGAAGACTGAAGAGATTCACGCAAAAGATAAGCACGTTGTAGTTATCGGTGGTGGTGATACGGGCTCTGACTGTGTGGGTACTTCTAACCGTCATAAAGCAGCAAGCGTTACTCAGGTTGAGATCATGCCGATCCCGCCAGAGAAGCGCCCAGCGAATATGCCTTGGCCTCAGTATCCAATGATCATGAAGACAACTACTTCTCATGAAGAAGGTTGTGAGCGTCACTGGAATATCCTGACTAAAGAATTTATCGGTAACGATAAAGGCGAAGTCACTGGTCTACGTATTGCTGACATCGTTTGGCAAGATGCTAAGCCAGGTGAACGCCCAGGATTTGAAGAAGTGGCAAACTCAGAGCGTGTGATTCCATGTGATATGGCATTCCTAGCGATGGGCTTCCTACATCCAGAACCAACAGGCGTACTTGCTCAACTTGATATCAAACTGGATGATCGCGGTAACGTTGCGACTGACGGCTTTGCAACTAACCAAAAAGGTGTGTTTGCAGCGGGTGATATGCGTACTGGTCAATCTCTGGTTGTACGCTGTATCAACGAAGGTCGTGAATGTGCGATTGCTATCGATGATTTCCTAATGGGCAACTCTAACCTAGAAGCGAAAGCCAACTCTTTGATGCTTTCAGCATAGAATTTTAATAACAATTCCTTCCAAACTTTTGGCCAACACTCTGTGTTGGCCTTTTTTGTTTCTGCAATACTGCCCCCTTCTAATTTATCTATTTATCCATTTTTTATGAATTAAGACGAAAAAATGACATGTAACAAAAATGATTAATAATCATTATCAACTGGGTTAATAAGTCTAGAAAACACAACAAAACAATAGAAAAAATCATAACTTGGTCATTTTTAGTGCGCATTTTCAGATTAATTAACTATTCAAAATACTCCTAGCTAGAAAACCAACTACTTGCTATCAATTTTTTAACATGATAAGTATGGAGATCGCTTTAATAGAACAAGAATCGTTCAAATAAGAAAACCAACACTTTCTGCAGGAGCAGTCTAGTTGGTTTCCCCACTCGATGTTGTGAAAGGCTTCACTCGCGATTGGGACATAAGCTGAGGCTTCGGCACTGTAGTGATACATGCCAAAGGAACCCGCAGTCTCAACTGCAAGCAATCAAGGAAATGATCGAATGAATCAGGAATCTCGCTCGCTTTATGACCGCGAGCATGAACACTCCAGCTGTGGGGTGGGCTTCATCACCGATAAAACTGGTGAACAGACCCATCAATTGCTGTCTCTGGCCCACCAAGCTCTGTGTACTATTCCACACCGTGGAGGTATGAATGCAGAAGGTATTGGTGATGGCGCAGGGGTCAACATTGACCTGTCGATTAACTTTTACCGTCATCTACTCAAGACCTCAAACCTTGAGTCTGGAGACTTTGGTGTAGCGAACTTCTTCTTTCCTTTCAATCGCGAACACCACGCTCAAGCAAAACAACTCATAGAAGAAAACCTATCTAAATATCAATTAGATATTGCCCTATGGCGCGAAGTGCCTATCGATCCATCTGCCGTCAATGATGCATCACGTCAAGTACAGCAATCGATCCAGCAAGTGGTCTTTTTGAATGGTGATTTGTCTCGCAATGCTGATCTTTTCGAACACCAAATCAACCTAGCATTAGGTGAGATTGAATCTGTCGGCTTTACCGATGATGCTTTATCCGGTTTTTATCCACTATCGATGAGCTCAAAAACTCAGGTTTACAAAGGACGCCTAAATTCATGGGAAGTTGTGCCCTACTTTAGTGACCTCAGCCACCCTGAGCATCACATCACAACCCTATTCTTTCACACACGTTTTTCGACCAATACTGCACCAGCCACCATGATGGCTCAGCCTTTCCGTCGCATGGCGCACAACGGTGAATTGAACACCGATAAGAAAAACCGACTCAGTGAAGATGCCATCGCTCGTCAACAAAAGAAACGAGTGATCTTTCCAAAAGGTCAGTCAGATTCTGCTCGACTCGATCAAACATTGGCACGTCGCGTGGTGGAAGATGAGCTAGACATCGTTACCGCTGTATTGGCAATGATGCCACCAGCTTGGGAAAACGACGAACGACTCTCGCCTGAAGTGAAAGCGATGCTTGAGTACTTCAGTCTTTCGGAAGAGAAAAACGATGGTCCTGCAGCACTGATATTTTCTGACGGCCAAAAAGTCGGAGCTCGATTAGATCGATTGGGGCTGCGTCCACTGCGTAGTGTTGAAACCGACCGTTACCTTGCAGTGATGAGTGAAGCGGGTCAGATTGACTTTCCTGCAGAAGAGATTGTGCGCTTTGGCCGAATTCAAGCCGGTGGAATGATCTACTTCGATCATGCGACAGGACGCAGCTACGAGACCAACGAGATCCTAGAAACCTTGGCTAAAGAGCGTAACTATAGTGCTCTACTTGAGTCAGCTCGTATTACCCTTGGCGATCTTGAGACAGCATCTTTAGATAACGTAACTGAGAATGAAAACTTCAGCGCCTACAGTCGTCATGTCGCCTACTCTCTGAACCAAGAGAGCTTTAAGTTCTTCCTTGATCCTATGATCGAGCATGGTGCCGAGAAGATCACCGCAATGGGCTTTGGCCTTGCCCCAAACGTACTGACCGATGAAGAAGGTGGCATGTCCAAGTACTTCAGCCAACGTTTTGCACAGGTCACCAACCCACCTCTCGACTCTTTGCGTGAATCAGATGGCATGACACTGCGTGTTGCGCTGGGCGCCAAACCTAACTTCAGCCCTAGCGAAACCGTACAATTGGTTCTTAACTCTCCAATTCTACAGCCTCAACAACTTGAACAGATTTTCTCGCAAGATCGAATCAAAGTTGAAACATTTGATGCCCTTTTCAATCCAACATTGAACAGCCGAGAAGATAACGCCGCACGCGTTGCTGAAGCGCTCACGGAACTCTGTGACCAGATTCAGGCTTCGGTAGAAAACGGCACCAATATTGTCGTATTGAGCGACAAACAGATTGGCAATGGCAAGGCTGCACTGCCAGCAATTCTTGTTGCAACAGCCGTCAACCAAAGACTTATTAAGCGTGGTCTGCGTTTCGATGCAAGCGTGATTTACCAAACGGGTCAGGCAGCAAGTAGCCATGACATCGCCTGTCTATTAGGTTTTGGTATCTCAGCCGTCTGCCCAATCTCTGTCTACCACCGAGCGAAAACACTGTGTAACAACCAATCGATTGAACAAGGATTAAAGAACTTCCAGAAAGCCTGTGAAAAATCCTTGATGAAGACCATGGGTAAATTTGGCCTTTGTACGGTAGAGAGTTATATCGGTGGTGAGTTCTTCGAGTCTAACTTCTTGGATACCGATTCAGAACAACTCATCAGTTTCTTCCCGAATATCAGCTCGCCAGTTGGCGGTGCACAGTTTGATGATCTCGCGTGGAGCTCAGCAAAGTGGCACTTTAAAGCCCTAGCGATCAACGAAGAGAATCAAATTCCACTACTGGGACTATTTAAAGAGCGTCAAGATGGTGCGGGCCACAGCTTCGGTAATACTGCGGTTCGTGAGTACATCAACATGACGCAGGAAGAGGTGCGCTACGTTGACCCAGTTGCTGAGCAAGCCCTCGAATCCACCGTCGCCACCAGCGAAGACATCGCATACAAGCAGACCGGTTATGAAAAACTCAGCCCTGAAGAGATCGATAAGTTCCAAGTAACGCCTGCTTATCGTGCCTTTGCTGACAACTTGTACCGTGAGCGTGAAACTCGCCCGGCAACACTGCGCGATATCTTACTACTACCACTGAACTTCAATCAGGCTCAAAGTGCTGATGAGTTCTCTCACTTGCTGGATCGTTTCCATTTTGAAGGGAATGTGAACTACTTGTGGTCAGGTTTAGAGGTTCAAGCCTCTTCTAAAGAGTCGAATCAATTCGTCCTAACACTGAACAACCGTGAACTCACTAACTCACTTAGAATTGCGATTGAAACAACGTGGTCAGAAAAAATTGAACATGTCGCTGTGGTTGGAGACTCGATAGAGCTCACCACGAAACCTGTTCTTGAAAGCTTTTTGTCTCGCGTGAAATCGACCAAGCCGCCAATTGCGCTTGAACAGGTCGAACCCGCTCACCTTATTACACCAGCCTTTGCTTCAGGCGCAATGAGCCACGGCGCCCTAAATGCCAATGCTCACCAAGCCGTAGCACAAGGTACTAATATCGCAGGGGCGATGAGTAACTCAGGTGAAGGTGGCGAACACTCTTCTCGCTTCAATTCGATCAAATCGAGCAAGATTAAGCAGTTTGCTTCAGGTCGTTTCGGCGTTTGGGTTGGCTACCTAGCAGACCCACAGCTTGAGGAGATCGAAATCAAGATTGCCCAAGGGGCGAAGCCGGGTGAAGGTGGTCAGTTGCCGTCACCAAAAGTAACGGTCGAAATCGCTGCTGCGCGTGGTGGTACTCCGGGTGTGGAACTTGTCAGCCCGCCGCCACATCACGATACCTACTCGATTGAAGATTTAGGCCAGCTGATTCATGACGCCAAAGCCGCACGTGTACGTGTAATTGTTAAGCTGGTGTCGTCTGAAGGCATCGGGACTATTGCTGTTGGTGTCGCCAAAGCCGGTGCAGATATTATCAACGTGGCTGGTAACACCGGTGGTACAGGTGCAGCTGCCGTAACCAGTTTGAAGAATACTGGCCGTGCCGCTGAAATTGGTATTGCCGAAGTGCATCAAGCTCTGAGTGAAAATGGCCTGCGTGATAAAGTCACTCTGCGCTGTTCGAACGCACACCAAACCGGTATCGACGTGATTAAATCCGCCATCATGGGTGGAGACTCGTTCGAGTTCGGTACCACAGCATTGATGATGCTTAAGTGTGTAATGGCTAAGAACTGTAACGTGAAATGTCCTGCCGGCCTGACGACCAACCCAGAGTTGTATCAAGGTGACCCACGAGCCCTTGCTCAATACTTCTTAAACGTTGCCCACGAGGTTCGTGAGATCTTGGCTCGCTTGGGTTACAGCAGCTTGCAAGCTATCCGTGGTAAGAGTGAACTACTTCACCTTGCTAACCACCACAGCATTGTGGGTAAGCTCAATGTCACGGGTCTACTGCGCGAAGTCGACCTTGTTAAGGTGGCGAAGCCGGTTTACCTAGAAGCTGATTTCACGCCAGATGACAACCTTATCGAGCAGCTACTCGCTGACTACTTTGAGCAAGAAGAGCGCAACATTGTTCTGGATGCAGGTAAGCTCAACAATCGCAACAAATCGACGGGGGGCCAGCTCTCCATCGACATCGAACGTGCATTGAACTACCAAAGCAAGGCACAACAACACCCTGCAACACTCACGGCTGCCAATGGTCGTCGCTTCTTTGATGCCGAGTCCATCGTTGTGAAAAGCCACGGCAGTGCCGGTCAAAGTTACGCTGCCTTCAATAACAGTGGTCTTGTCATGGAGCATACTGGTACCTGTAACGATGGTGTCGGTAAAGGCTCAAGTGGTGGTCACATTGTGGTTCGTTCACCAAGCCAACGTAAACTAAAAGCAGGCAATAACGTCCTTATCGGCAATTTCGCACTGTTTGGCGCAACGGGTGGCCAAGCCTTTGTTCAAGGCGAAGCTGGCGACCGTTTTGCCGTGCGTAACTCAGGTGCAGTTGCGGTTGTAGAAGGCGTTGGTGACTTCTGTTGTGAATACATGACTAACGGCTCAGTGATCAACCTTGGCGGCTTTGGTAAAGGCTTCGGCAATGGTATGTCAGGCGGTATTGCTTACCAATACGACATCGATGGTCAGTTTGTAAATAGCTGTAGCGCCGATTCAGTGCTAACCGTGCCATTGATTGAGCAAAACCCGGGTTACGAAGAAGCGCTTAAATGGCACCTAGAGCAACATGTTCGTTTTACTGGTTCACTCAAAGCGCAACGTATCCTCAACGATTGGCCAACCAGCCGAACCCTGTTCACGCTCGTGGTTCCATTTGCTCTGCTCCACAGTCAACACCCAGAGAGTATTCTGACCTCTCACACCCGTAAGCAGATGCTGGAAGAGCTCATTCAGGGGCAAGCAAATAATCTGATCGAAGTAGTGCATTTTGCCTACCGTGATCAAAAAGCTCTGGCTAATGGATTGAGCCCACAATATGGCGACATGGATACACCACTCATCTGTGATTTGTTAACTCACAGTGGCGTGCTGCATCGAGCTCACCAACTCGCTAAAAACAGTGCAAGTGATGCGCAGGCTATCCAGCGTATGTTTGAGCTTAAAGATAAAAAGCTCTATGACCAGTTACTGAAAGACGTCAAAGAAGCCGTCTCTAACTACAGTGATGATGAGCTATCAGTGCTGCTCGCCAACAAGCGTATTCAAGACTACAAAGCTTCGTTAGAGAGACGCGATGTATGGGATACCCACAGCCGCGGTACAACCGTATGGATCATGGCAAGAGAGCAAGACATCAGCAAAGAGATGAAAGCGATTGAACCACTAAACCAGCGCTTAGCAACACTCTATTGCTATACCTTCGCCGATGTGATCCGCGAGCAGATCGAACAAGCAGAACAAGAAGCCCATACTCAAAATAATTGGGTCTACAGCTAGGCAACAAGCACGTTCAGCCCTATGAGCATAGTTTTGTTATGTGATTAGGGTGAGCGTGAGCAGTTAACAACGCTGTAGATTCAAATATGACGAGTATTATCGCCTAAGGGATAGGCGAAGTATTAGATAGGAAGAAAAATGAAAGTACCTCATTTGCCACAAGATATACCATTTAATGAAGACCAAAAGACTTGGTTGGCGGGCTTCTTTTCAGGCCTTCATTCACGCCTTTTGGTTAAAGAAGAGTCCGTTGTGCATGCGGAATCTAAACCTCAAGTGAAAGGACTAACCATCCTCTATGGTTCACAAACGGGTAACGCAGAGAGCGTTGCCTACGACACAGCAGAAAAAGCCAAAGAGTACGGCTTAACTGCAACCGTTCAAGATATGGATGACGTCGATGCTCAAGTCTTTGTTAAGTCATCACGTATTCTGATTGTCACCAGTACTTATGGTGAAGGAGAACACCCAGATAACGCAGAGACACTTTGGGAAACCATGAGTGGTGATAACGCACCACAACTCGCTAATACCTACTTCTCGGTTCTGGCTCTAGGTGATACCAGCTATGACGATTTCTGTCTTGCGGGTAAAGAGTGGGATGAACGACTGGTTGAGCTTGGAGCAACGCGTATTACTGACCGCGTCGATTGTGATATTGACTTTGAGCAGCCTGCAGAAGAGTGGATGATTGCAACCTTACCTGCGATTGCCGCAAAGGGCTCAGATAGTGAAACGGCATCAGGTACCTCTCCTGGTGCGAAACAGAAATCTAAGTACGGTCGTAAAAATCCTCTTCAGGCGACACTCAAGCACAAGCGTGTGCTGACTAAACAAGGATCAAGTAAAGAGATTGTGCATTATGAGCTGTCATTGGAAGGGTCTGGAGAATTCTACAAGCCGGGTGATGCTTTGAATGTCGTTCCAGAAAACCAACCAGACTTAGTCAATGCCCTGCTCGACCATTTCCAATTTAGCGGTGATGAGAAACCGTCATGGAATGGAGAAAACCACAGCCTACGTGAGTTATTCACTCGCTACCTAGATATTCGAACGCCTTCGAAAGAGCTGGTTAAAGCACTTGCTGAAGCGGCTAGCGATCACCGTGTGATCCAGATGCTAGGCAATGAGGATACCAGTGCTCTGAATGACTTCCTGTGGGGTAAAGATATCCTCGATCTTGTGAAAGCTTACCCAACGGTGTCATTGTCATTGGCTGAGATTTTATCGCTGTTAAGACCTATCGCGCCACGCGCTTACTCAATCTCATCAAGCTTAAACAATCATAACGATGAAGTTCACCTCACCATTGGCAGCGTGCGCTACAACAATGGTGAGCGAGATTATAACGGCACATGTTCAACGTGGCTTGCAGACCTTGTCGAAGAGGGTCAGAAAGTCCCTTGTTACTTTGCACCGAACAAGAACTTCGCTGTTCCGGAGGATGATAAAGCACCAATGATCATGGTGGGTCCGGGGACAGGTATCGCCCCATTCCGCGCCTTCCTTGAGGAGCGTGAAGTACAAGCCTCCCCTGGTGACAACTGGTTGATCTTCGGCGACCGTAATAGCGCTACCGATTACATCTATCAGGAAGAGATCGAAGCCCTGCAGAAAAAAGAGGTGCTTACTCGACTGGATTTGGCGTTCTCACGTGACCAAGAACAGAAAGTGTATGTACAAGATAAGATGCGCGACAACGGTGCTGAACTATTCGCTTGGTTAGAGCGTGGCGGTTACTTCTTTGTCTGTGGCGATGCCTATTATATGGCGAAAGATGTTGATAAGGCGCTGCATGAGATTGTTGTAGAACATGGCGGGTTAGATAAAGAAGGCGCCAAAGCGTACATCAATCAACTCAAGAAACAAAAACGCTACGTGCGTGATGTCTACTAGGTCATTTATCTCTAGGTCTTTGAGTTCTAGATAACACATTAAAAATAAAAGGATCTCGTTAGGGATCCTTTTTGATTTTTAGATCATATAATTAACCTACACTACCATGACGATCATGAATGGGTAAGCCGTACTATCCCATCAAAATCAAAGGAAAAAACAATGAAAAAAATCGTCTTGCTCTCTACCCTTCTTATCGGCCTTGCTGGCTGTAGCCAAGGAAATCAAACAATGGAAGATAGAACGAACAATCCGTGTGGCGACAAACCTAACTGTGTCTCAACTCAAGACACTCGTGAACAACACAATATTGCCCCGTTTACCCTTGCTGACGGCGTCAGCTTGTCTCAGATAGAAGCCGTGATCTTGCAGCAGCCAAGAACCAAAACGGCGGTTAAAAATGATGACTACTTACGTGTTGAATTTACCAGTAAGATCATGCGCTTTGTCGATGATTTAGAACTCAAAATCGAAGGCGATAACCTTTTGGTTCGTTCCGAGTCGCGCACTGGTCACTCGGACTTTGGCGTGAATCGCAAGCGCGTGGATACTCTACGAGCAGAACTTGCAAAGGCAGGGCTGATTGAGTAATCGCACCGACCATTTTGATACGAAAGAGAAGTGTGTAAGTGCTGTCGCTTGATGCTTCTCTTCCATGTTACAATTTCACTCTATTGTTAAAACAACCTTATTAAGAGACTACACATGAAAATCGGCATCATTGGCGCAATGGAGCAAGAAGTTGCGATCCTAAAATCAGCAATCACAGAGATGACAGAAGTGAAAAAAGGCGGCTGTACCTTTTTCTCTGGTCAGTTAAATGGTGTTGATGTTGTGTTACTGCAATCTGGCATTGGTAAGGTCGCTGCAGCAGTCGGTACTTCTATCCTGCTAAGCGAATACCAACCAGATGTTGTTTTAAACACTGGCTCTGCGGGCGGCTTTGATTCAACGCTGAACCTAGGCGATGTAGTTATCTCTACTGAAGTTCGTCACCACGATGCAGACGTTACAGCATTTGGTTACGAGATCGGTCAAATGGCAGGTCAACCAGCAGCATTCCAAGCAGATGCAAAGCTAATGGACGTTGCAGAGAAAGCACTAGCACAAATGGAAGATACACACGCAGTACGCGGTCTAATCTGTACTGGTGATGCTTTCGTTTGCACGGCTGAACGCCAAGAGTTCATTCGTAAGCACTTCCCTTCTGTGGTAGCGGTTGAGATGGAAGCATCTGCAATTGCTCAAGCTTGTCATCAATTCCAAGTACCATTTGTTGTTGTACGTGCAATCTCTGACGTAGCAGACAAAGAGTCACCAATGAGCTTTGAAGAGTTCCTACCGCTTGCAGCGAAGAGCTCTTCTGAGATGGTGATTAAAATGGTAGACCTACTAAAATAAGTCACTCAAGATGCAAACACTGTTTGATCAGGTATTTGCAAATGGCGTGCTCCTCGTAATGTGGGGGGCACTGCTCTTTCATTTAATTTTACCGATTCCTCACGCTGCTCACCCAGTTACTCTATGGCATAAGTTCGCTGAACTGCTCGCCGACAAAGTAAACAACAATCGCAACTACTCACAGAGCTTAATCTCTGGAACCTTAGCTTGGTTGCTGATGTGTTTTCCCGCTCTCATCCTGCTTATCGCCCTCAAACCTTTGATGTGGCAGCCGCAACTATTTGAACTTGCCCTGTTGTTACTGGCTATTGATTGGCGCAACAACGAGAAGCTAGCCAGCCAACTGATTCGAGCGCTAAGCAAAGACGATAAACCACAAGCACGCAAACTGCTCGCGCCTGTCGTTAATCGACAAACCGATACCTTGTCTACGTTAGGACTCGGAAAAGCCTCTGCCGAAACTCTGATTATGGGTTACGGTCGCAACGTCATCTGTGTGCTCTTTTGGTATGCCATTGGCGGCGGTATTGCGGCACTTATGTATCGCTTAACTGTAGAACTAGCACGTGCCTGGTCGCCAAGCCGACAACGTTTTGCTCCATTTGGTTCGAGTGTCGTTAAAGTGGTCGCCGTTTTAGAGTTTATTCCCCTACGACTGTTTGCGTTAATGATTGTGGTAGGACATAACGCAAGTAACACCTTTTCGATGATGCTGACTCAAAGCCGCTCTTGGCCACTACCGGGGCCAGCATGGCTTATCACATCCGCAGGCAACAAACTTGAACTGTCACTAGGCGGCCCAGCCATTTATGATGACGTCAAAGCAGTACGAGCAAAACTAGGTGGCCGCATTGCACCCTCTGCACTGCATTTAGCCCAACTGCAAAAAATGCTCGCTTGGCGAATATTGGCGTGGTTACTGATTCAAAGCGCTCTACTCTTGATTATTCACCAAGGGATTTAATGTGAAGTTTTCCATCTCTTTTGCAGCTGTCTCTGCACTTTCATTCTGTTTATGGCACCCCAATGCACTGGCAGAACCTCATGGCGACGCGAAGCGTGTCATCAGCCTTGCTCCTCACGCCACAGAGTTGGCTTACAGTGCAGGACTGGGTGACAACTTGATTGCTGTGAGCGAAAGAAGCGATTATCCGCCTGAGGCTGATAAGTTACCTAAAGTCGCTAACTATCAAGGAATTAAGGTTGAGAAGATCATCGCACTTCAACCCGACTTGATACTGGCTTGGCCAGCGGGAAACCCACCAAGAGAGCTTGCGAAACTCAAACAGTTTGGCTTAGAGATCTACTACTCACAAACCAAGAGCTTAGACAGTATCGCCAGCAATATTGAGCACCTTAGCCAATACTCAAGCGATCCAAAGGTTGGGCTTAACAATGCCAAAGCGTATCGAGATCAGCTTGAGCAACTCAGAGCTAAGTATCAAGACGCCGAGCCTGTACAATACTTCTACCAACTGAGTGAGAAGCCTATTATTACTGTCGCGCAAGGTCACTGGCCAAGTGAAGTGTTTGAGTTCTGCGGTGGACAAAACATCTTCGAAGATGCCGCGACCTCTTACCCACAAGTAAGCATTGAGCAAGTGGTTCTTAAAAAGCCAGAAGTTATCTTCACCTCTCGCCATGCCATTGAGAACGGCACCATGTGGAGTCATTGGGGTGAAGAGATCCCTGCAGTTGAAAAAGAGCAGATTTGGTCGCTCAATTCTGACTGGATAAATCGCCCAACAACACGAACATTGCAAGCAATCCAACAGGTGTGCGATTACTTTGATAAAGCCCGTCAAAATCGCTAACTATTTGATGCGATTTTTCGTACAATTCGCCGTATACCTGTCCCTACAATTTCAACTTTAAGAGCATCAGTATCATGGACTCCATGCTGCTTTATTTTATCGATTTATTCGGTACGGCTATTTTTGCCATCTCTGGCGTATTTGTCGCTGGCCGCTTGAAAATGGACCCATTTGGTGTCGCCGTTCTAGGCAGTGTGACTGCAATTGGTGGTGGTACTATTCGCGATATGGCGTTGGGTGCCACTCCGGTATTCTGGATCACCGATACCACTTACCTGTGGGTTATCCTTATTACCTGTCTACTTACGATGATCATCGTAAGACGCCCAAAGCGTCTCCCATGGTGGATTCTGCCTGTGTGTGATGCAATCGGTTTGGCAGTGTTTGTTGGCATTGGTGTCGAGAAATCGTTGAGCTATCAAGACTCGGCACTGGTCGCGATCATCATGGGTGTGATTACTGGCTGTGGCGGCGGTATTATCCGTGATGTATTGGCGCGTGAAGTACCGATGATCCTACGAAGCGAAGTGTACGCGACAGCGTGTATCATCGGTGGTGTATTCCATACAACGGCTTTAAGTATGGGACAAGACTCCGAAACAGCTTTCCTAGCCGGTGTCTTCTCTACCCTGTTGATTCGTCTAGGCGCGATTCGTTGGCACCTCTCTCTGCCAACATTTGCACTCAACAAATAGTGCTACCATCGCTTGATCCCAAATCGAAAAATAAAGGCTCTCCGGAGCCTTTTTTGTACCTGTCGTTCCGCTCCCCTCACTCAACCTTGCTCTGCATGAAACAAAACTAAACTAAATAAAGTTTTTTGTTTACTTAGTCATTTTTTGAACTATATTAGTAAACAAATAGCTTTATAAAGTTATTTATTTACTAATTAGAGAACACTGGAGGTTCCCATGCAGGCTTATGTTGAACACGCAAATATCACCGTCAGTAACATTGATGACGCCGTCCAATTTATCCAAACCGCGATCCCTGAATTTAAAGAGCGCCATCGTGGACAAACCAATTATCGCTGGTGCCATATCGGTACTGACGACAGCTACATAGCACTTCAAGAGGTGGTTGCAAGAGAGCAAACCGATCGCTCCCCTTATCTAGATGTAGGTATCAATCACATTGGCATCGTTGTTGATGACGTTGACCGTGTTCAGAAGCGCTTATTAGATGCTGGTTATGAACAGAACGATATCGGAGAGGACAACCCGTTTCGCAAGCGCGTCTATTTTTACGATGCAAGCGGTGTTGAGTGGGAGTTCATTGAATACCTCACACAAGATGCAGAAAACAAAAATCGCTACGAGGATTAACCCATGCGTCAGATCGGTATTGTTTTCTTCTCTAAGTGCGGTGCAACCAAAGCTGTCGCCCATGCCCTCGCGGAAGGTGTCGAGGCTCTATCTCAATCTGTCATCATGACTGAGGTATTACCCAGTGAGATTGTAGAGGGTCGCTACATCAACGAACAGAAGCTCAAGCAACTTAGCGAGTGTGATGCGATTGTATTTGGCTCTCCAACTTACATGGGAAGCCCAGCGGCGCAATTTAAGGCATTTATGGACGCCAGCAGTGAGCCTTACTGCGCTAAAGCTTGGCGTAATAAATTCGCAGCAGGCTTCACCACAGGCGGCAGTCTTAATGGAGAGCAGCAACAGACACTACTGAGCTTTTTCACACTGGCATGTCAGCATGGAATGTTATGGATTGGACTTGATGCCTCTAAGCATACTGATGATTTAGGCCTCAATCGTACTGGCTCGAACATCGGCTTGGTATCGAGTATCGATGATGGGCAGGAGAGTGTAAATGCCAATGACCTACTCACTGCGCACTACTACGGCTCCAGAATCGCAACGCTAGTTCAAGAACTGACAAGTAAAGAGTAGAGCCCAAGGTTTGATTGAGATAAGTTGGGGTTATTATTCCCAACTTTCATCAATAATCCTATGCTACTTGAAGGTATTGAAACACTGCTGGTACTCAGCAAAGCAAAAACCATGAGCCGTACTGGTAGCTTGTTGTACATCAGTCAGTCTGCAGTCAGCAAACGCATTGCTAACTTAGAAAAAAAACTCGGTAAGAAGCTCATTGAACCCAATGGGCGACAGATTAAGCTCTCTCCAGACGGCATTGCTCTTATCGAGAGTATCGGTCCTGCATTCAATGAATTGCGCGGGCTTATCTATGAACAGCAAGAGCTCGAAGATACTACGCTGATCACCTTAGATAGCTCCAAATCGTTGATTGCTGGCTACCTAGGTAAGATGATGGGCGACTTTATCCAACATGACAAATACATCACCATCACCACCAATCACACTCCAAGGATTATCGAACGAGTGCAATCAGGAAAGGCGACTCTGGGGTTGTGTGCAGGGGTGCTTCCTCCTCATCACGGGTTGATGACCTTTCATCTATTCGACGAGCCATTCTACATTGTGAGTTCGACGCGACTAGATTGTTTACCGGATCGCGTGATTACGAATGATATGACTAACCCGGCTAACAGTTATCAGTTATCACTGCTTGAGAAGTTTGGAGTTAAGCCACTAATGGAAATGGATGCTTATACCGCAGCGGCGCAACTGGCACTAGGTGGGACAGGGCCAGCGTTAATTCCACTCTCAATTGTCAAAACCCTCAACATTGCTCCTCAATATCTGTTTAGTTTTGAGGAGCTCAAAAATTTGATTCGCCCGATTCACATCTGTGTGCGACCAAATAGCTATCAATCACCACGCGTTAAAGCACTGATAGAATCCATTGTTGATGCTGTTCCCAAAGCAGTTTAGAAGCCATCAGCATTGACATCACGATCACTAAAGGGCGGATCCACTTTTGTCCTTTGGTGACCACCACCTTGGCACCCAGTTGCGCACCAATAAAGCCACCGACAGCCATGACTAAGCCAAGCTCCCAGATTGGCAGGCCAGCAATAATGAAGAAGATCAGTGCAGCGATATTCGATGTGAAATTTAGAACCTTGGTACGCGCGGTCGCATCGACTAAAGAGAAGTGACCAATTGCGACAAAACAGACGGTGAAGATAGAACCGGTGCCCGGTCCAAAGAAGCCATCATAGAACCCCACACCACCACCGACACATAACGCAAACATCGCCTCCGAGATACGTTGCTTGCCTTCGTTGGTCTTAGTTTGTGGGGCTAACAGGAAATAGAGTGAGATCGCAATCAGTAGCAGCGGGATCAAGCTAGTTAACAAACTCGCATCGAGATACTGTACCAGCTCAGCACCAATCCCAGAGCCAATAAAGGTACATAAGATGGCGAAACGCATCTCTTTGATACTCACAATACCGTTACGCACAAAGTACCAGCTTGCTGAAAAGCTACCAAAAGAGCTCTGTAGTTTATTGGTCGCCAATGCTTGAGTCGGCGGAACGCCTGCGGCCAAAAGTGCAGGGAGAGTTAACAGTCCACCACCACCAGCCATCGCATCAATAAAGCCAGCAGCTGTCGCGACAAAAAACAGTATCGCTAGAATCTCAATGGTAATGTCCATGCATATCACTCCTTTACGTTGAGAGCACAAATTACCATTGATACAAAAATGAAAACAACGAAACACGAGACAGTGACCTATTCCTTATTTTCATCAGTCAGTATCTCTCATATGTTCACGACTACAAAAAAAGGCCGCTCAGTTGAGCGGCCTTTACGACATTTATATCCGTTTAACAGCGATTATGCTTCAGAAGCTTTAACTTGAGCGTGAAGCTCTTGTACTGAAGTTACTGTTGTTTTCGCGTCAGCTGTGTGAGCCATACACGTTGCGAACGCAGCGTTTAGCGTTGTTGTGTAGTTCACTTTCTCAGCTAGAGCGCCACGACGAAGAACTTTAGAATCTTCAATCGCTTGACGACCTGCAGCCGTGTTCACGATGTAGGTGTACTCATTGTTCTTGATACGGTCAAGAATGTGAGGGCGACCTTCGTGTACCTTGTTCACTAGACGTGGGTTGATACCTGCTTCGCCAAGAATAACCGCAGTGCCGTGTGTCGCGTCTAGTTGGTAACCAAGCTTAGAAAGCTTAGATGCTAGGTCAACCACACGCTCTTTATCACCAGCGCGAACAGAAAGCAGTGCACGACCACCTTCAGGGTAAACATTGCCACAACCCAGTTCCGCTTTTGCGTATGCTTCTGCGAACGTTGCACCAACACCCATAACCTCACCTGTAGAGCGCATTTCTGGGCCTAACAGTGGGTCAACACCTGGGAATTTGTTGAACGGTAGTACTACTTCTTTAACAGAATAGTATGGTGGGATGATCTCTTTAGTGAAGCCTTGAGCCTCTAAAGATTGACCCGCCATAACACGTGCAGCAATCTTAGCGATTGGAGCACCTGTTGCTTTCGATACGAACGGTACTGTACGCGCTGCACGAGGGTTCACCTCGATTAGGTATACTTTGTTGTTCTTCACAGCAAACTGCGTGTTCATTAGACCGCGAACACCTAGCTCGAATGCTAGCTTTTCAACTTGCTCACGCATTACGTCTTGGATTTCTTGGCTTAGCGTGTATGCAGGAAGAGAACATGCTGAGTCACCAGAGTGAACACCCGCTTGCTCGATGTGCTCCATGATACCGCCGATAACCACGCGCTCACCGTCACAGATAGCATCGATATCGACTTCAACTGCGTCGTCTAGGAAGCTATCTAGTAGTACTGGAGACTCGTTTGATACGCTCACAGCTTCGTTGAAGTAGCGACGTAGGTCTTGCTCGTCGTATACGATTTCCATCGCACGACCACCAAGTACGTAAGAAGGACGTACAACCAGTGGGTAACCGATTTCACGAGATTTCTCTACCGCTTGCTCCATCGTCGTTACTGTCGCGTTTTCTGGCTGTAGAAGACCTAGGCGGTCAACAGCGACTTGGAAACGCTCACGGTCTTCTGCACGGTCAATTGCGTCAGGGCTAGTACCGATGATTGGCACGCCAGCCGCTTCAAGTGCGCGAGCCAGTTTAAGTGGTGTTTGACCACCGTACTGAACGATAACGCCTTTTGGCTTCTCAACGCGAGCGATTGCTAGTACGTCTTCCAGTGTTACTGGTTCGAAGTACAGACGGTCAGACGTGTCGTAGTCAGTAGAAACTGTCTCAGGGTTACAGTTAACCATGATAGTTTCGTAGCCATCTTCACGTAGTGCTAGTGATGCGTGTACACAACAGTAGTCAAATTCGATACCTTGGCCGATACGGTTTGGACCGCCGCCTAGAATCATAATCTTATCTTTTTCTGTTGGGTTCGCTTCACACTCTTCATCGTAAGATGAGTACATGTAAGCTGTATCAGAAGAGAACTCAGCCGCACACGTATCAACACGCTTGTACACAGGGTGAATATCGTATTGGTCGCGCAGACGACGGATTTCGCTCTCAGCAACACCTAGAATCTTAGATAGGCGAGCATCAGCAAAACCTTTACGCTTCAGTTTGTTAAGCTCTTCTTTGTTCAGACCAGCAAAGCCTTTCGCTTTAAGATCTTGCTCAAGCTTAACGATGTCTTCGATTTGAACTAGGAACCAACGGTCGATTTGCGTTAGGTTGAATACGCCATCTACTGACATACCTGCACGGAACGCATCCGCGATGTACCAAATACGCTCTGCGCCTGCTTCTTTTAGTTCGTGACGGATAGTCGTTAGTGCATCTGGCGCATCTAGGTCAACCATTTCGTCAAAGCCAGTCGCGCCAACTTCTAGGCCGCGAAGTGCTTTTTGTAGAGATTCTTGCTGGTTACGGCCGATAGCCATAACTTCACCAACTGACTTCATTTGCGTCGTTAGACGGTCGTTAGCACCTGCAAATTTCTCGAAGTTAAAACGAGGAATCTTAGTTACTACGTAGTCGATAGTTGGTTCGAATGATGCTGGAGTTGCGCCACCCGTGATGTCGTTCATTAGCTCGTCTAGTGTGAAGCCAACAGCCAGTTTCGCTGCAATCTTAGCGATTGGGAAACCAGTTGCTTTAGAAGCTAGAGCAGAAGAGCGAGATACACGTGGGTTCATCTCGATGATAACCATGCGGCCATCTTTCGGGTTGATACCAAACTGTACGTTAGAACCACCAGTTTCAACACCAATCTCACGCAGTACCGCTAGAGAAGCGTTACGCATCAATTGGTACTCTTTGTCTGTTAGAGTCTGTGCTGGTGCAACCGTGATTGAGTCACCGGTGTGGATACCCATTGGGTCGAAGTTTTCAATCGCACATACGATGATGCAGTTGTCGTTCTTATCACGAACGACTTCCATCTCGTACTCTTTCCAACCGATAAGAGATTCATCGATTAGAAGTTCGTTTGTTGGAGAAAGGTCTAAACCGCGACGACAGATCTCTTCGAACTCTTCTTTGTTGTATGCGATACCACCGCCAGTACCACCCATAGTGAATGATGGACGGATGATACAAGGGAAGCCAACCATATCTAGAACAGCGTAAGCTTCTTCCATGGTTTTCGCAGTGTCAGCACGTGGACACTCAAGGCCGATAGACTTCATCGCCTTATCGAAACGAGAACGGTCTTCTGCTTTATCGATAGCGTCAGCCGTTGCACCGATCATCTCTACACCAAACTCTTCAAGAACACCGTATTTCTCTAGGTCTAGTGCACAGTTAAGTGCTGTTTGGCCACCCATCGTAGGTAGAACTGCATCTGGCTTCTCTTTCGCAATGATGTTGCGAACAACTTCCCATTGGATTGGCTCGATGTAAGTTGCATCAGCCATGTCTGGGTCAGTCATGATGGTCGCTGGGTTCGAGTTAACTAGAATAACTCGGTAACCTTCTTCGCGAAGCGCTTTACAAGCTTGAGCACCAGAGTAATCGAACTCACATGCTTGGCCGATAACGATCGGGCCAGCACCTAGAATTAGAATACTTTTAATGTCAGTACGTTTTGGCATTGTCTACTACTCCGAATTACGCTGTGTGCTGTTTAATTAGTTCAATGAAGTGGTCGAAAAGCGGTGCCGCATCTTCTGGACCTGGGCTCGCTTCTGGGTGACCTTGGAAGCTGAATGCTGGCTTATCTGTGCGGTGGATACCTTGCAGAGAACCATCAAATAGCGACTTGTGCGTTGCACGTAGATTTTCAGGCAGCGTCTCTTCATCTGCAGCAAAACCGTGGTTTTGTGAAGTGATCATCACAACATCACGATCTAAATCTTTAACTGGGTGGTTTGCACCGTGGTGACCAAACTTCATCTTCACCGTCTTCGCACCAGAAGCTAGCGCTAGGATTTGGTGGCCAAGACAGATACCGAAGATTGGTAGGCCTTTCTCTAGGAATACTTTTGTCGCTTCAATCGCGTAAGTACATGGTTCTGGGTCACCAGGGCCATTTGAAAGGAAAACACCGTCTGGGTTCAGTGCTAGAACTTCTTCCGCTGATGTTTCAGCAGGAACAACCGTTAGGCGACAGCCGCGGTCAACAAGCATGCGAAGGATGTTGCGTTTTGCACCGAAGTCATAGGCAACAACGTGATATGGCAATTCTGAGTCTGCTTTCGCTTCAGGAAGTCCACCCGTAAGCGTCCACGAACCCTGTTTCCATTGATACGCTTCTTTTGTTGTAACTTCTTTCGCAAGGTCCATACCTTTTAGGCCAGGGAATTCTTTAGCCTTAGCCAGCGCTAGAGCCTCGTCGATGTTGTTACCCGCTACGATACAACCGTTTTGAGCACCCTTCTCGCGAAGAATACGCGTCAGCTTACGAGTATCGATATCAGCGATACCAACAACGTTTTGCGACTTTAGGTAATCAGAAAGGGATTGTTCATTACGGAAGTTAGAAGCGATAAGAGGGAGATCGCGAATCACAAGGCCTTGAGAGTGGATTGAAGAGGATTCTTCGTCTTCGGAATTGGTTCCGGTATTGCCAATGTGAGGGTAAGTAAGCGTTACAATTTGTTGAGAATAGGAAGGATCAGTGAGGATTTCTTGGTACCCCGTCATCGAGGTATTAAAAACGACTTCACCAACAGCAGAACCGTCTGCGCCAATGGATTCACCGTGGAATACTGTCCCATCTTCTAGGACTAGCAATGCTGACTTTTTCAAGACAACCTCCAGAAATAAAAATGCATTAAAATTGATTTAATTTGCAAATCTACCTTCCTGCAACACCCAAAACTGCGTGTTTATGGAAATTAGACAAATTGGCGGTATTTTAGTGATGCCCGTGATATGTGTCAACATTTAACGCAAAAGAAATTAAACATTTGTAGCCACTTATCCAACTTTCTCTTTTAAAGCTTCAAAAGTACTAGTTTTATAGGGGTAAGACGGGGAAATTAAGATTTTTTCAACTATCGGTGTCATTTCACTTTAAGTTAGAGTGATAGAAATATTGATAAGAAAGCGCAAACGTTAAATAAGAATAGGAAACAACAAATAAAGGAAGACTCAAACAAAAAACAACCAAAACACGATAAAAAACACAAGAAACCAAGCGTATTTCCACTAGCTTAGTTAAGTTTAATTATCATTAGAGTTGGCTAAATAAACAAAGCGCCGGCAATCGCCAGCGCATAATTATCTATTTATAGCTCATTCAAACCAAGCACATCTGTCATGGTATAAAAGCCTGCAGGCTTGCTATCTAACCAAACCGCAGCCTTGATAGCACCGTTAGCAAAGGTCATGCGATCCGTTGCCTTGTGGGTAATTTCGACACGTTCACCGATATCGGCAAACATCGCCGTGTGCTCACCAATAATGTCGCCGGCACGAATCGTCGCAAAGCCGATCTCATCTTTAGTTCGCTCACCAGTAATACCTTCACGAGCCCATACTGCAACATCGTTCAGTTCATTACCCATCGCCCCAGCAATCGCTTCACCCATTCCAATCGCAGTACCTGATGGTGCATCGACTTTGTGACGATGGTGCGCTTCAACAATTTCAACATCACAATAGTCGCCCATCACCTTGGCCGCTTTTTCAAGAAGCTTAAACACAAGGTTAACGCCGACACTGTAATTAGGCGCCATAACAATTGGCATCTCTTTTGATGCAGCAGCGATAACTTGTTTCTCTTCTTCCGAGAAACCGGTTGTACCAATCACAAGTTTTTTGCCATGCGTTTTACACAGCTCGATGTTCGCGAGAGTGCTTACTGGGGCAGTAAAGTCGACAATCACATCAAACTCTTCCACCACTTTTGCTAGATCATCGACCAGAGCAACCTCAAAACGACCTTCACCACACAGCTCACCGATATCGACACCGACCAGCGATGACTCCGGGCGCTCTGAACCAGCACCAACCGTCGCATCTTTGTTGTGGTGAGTAGCTTTCACCAAGTTACGGCCCATGCGACCTGCTGCTCCTGCAATTGCAATTCTTACCACTGCATCTATCTCCATTGTTTGGTTTGCCCCCTGCGCACACTCGCAGAGCGACTCAAGTTCACTATCTCTTTAAACTAACAACAATCTCAGACTCAGGCTAGCCCTTACGAGTACTCTTTTACTACACGCTGTAAAATCGGCACGTTTGCTTCTGGGAATTCGTAGTTTGGCAAAGCTTCAATGGCAACCCACTGCCCTTGTTGTCCTTCTTTGCCATAAGGCTCCTGCTCGAAAGCAGTAACACAGATGAAATCAAACTTGAGAGACTTTTCTGGATAGTCAAACTCTAGGTGTTCAAACAAGCTCTGCTCAGTAACCGTAATACCAATTTCCTCATTGAGCTCACGCACCATGGCTTGTTCAATAGTCTCGCCCTCTTCAACCTTGCCACCGGGAAATTCCCAAAATCCACCTTTGTGCTTATCACTCGGGCGCTTAGTAATAAAGATTTCCGATTTATCCTGATTAAAGATAATGCCCGCTACAATATGAATTCTTTTCATTGATGGTGTTCCTTTCTATATCCGGTATCGCCAACTCAACCATGAAAAACGTCATCCCCAAGAAGGAGGAACGACTGAGTTGGGGATCTAATACGACAACATTAAGCCGAATAACCAAACAAGATTCCCTACTGCGCTCGTTCCTCGCTATAGGGAATAACGGTTCAGCTATCACTCAAAGGGCTTAACGACTAAATTCACATACAAAAAGAGCCGCCTAAGCGACTCTTGAATAAATAAAATTATATTTAGGCAAAGCTGTAATGGTTGAGAACAAGGAGACGACGCGGAGTTTACAAGTGTAAATGAGCATCGCCGACGCAGTTATCAGCCTTTACAGCAAAGCATCAATTGATTTTACCGTGACACTGCTTGTACTTCTTGCCACTACCACATGGGCAAGGCTCGTTACGGCCAACTTTGCGCTCATCACGTACAACTGGCTGATGCCCTTCTGCTGACTCTTCGCCATCAGATAGTTGGTTTTCAGCTGAAGCGTGTTGAGCTTGTGCACGGCGTGCAGCTTCTTCTGCTTGAGCTTGACGCTGCGCTTCCATCTTCTCTACTTCTTCTTGTTGTTGAACTCGAACTTTCGAAAGGATAGTAATCACGTCTGACTTAAGCACTTCTAGTAAGCCTTCAAACAGTTCAAACGACTCGCGCTTGTACTCTTGTTTCGGGTTCTTCTGTGCGTAACCACGTAGATGGATACCTTGACGCAGATGATCCATTGCCGCCAAATGCTCTTTCCACAAACCATCAAGAGTTTGTAGCATCACAGATTTCTCGAAGTTACGTAGCACTTGTGCGCCAACCACTTCTTCTTTCTGTTTGTAAACATCAACAGCCATGCCTAAGATACGTTCACGTAGGGCTTCTTCGTACAGCTTGTCGTCTTCGTCCAACCAACCTTGAATATCAAACTCTAGGTCGAAATCGTTCTTCAGGCGATCTTGAAGACCTGAAATGTCCCACATGTCTTCTAGTGATTGCGGCGGGATGTATTCATCAATAACTGATGTGAACACGTCTTCACGGTTGTGTTCAATCATCTCGCTGATGTCTTCAGAGCTCATTAGCTCATCACGCAGTTCGTAAACCACTTTACGCTGATCGTTTGCCACGTCATCGTATTCTAGAAGCTGTTTACGGATATCGAAGTTACGGCCTTCAACTTTACGTTGTGCTTTTTCGATAGAGCGAGATAGCATCTTAGATTCAATTGCTTCACCCTCTTCCATACCACTCTGGATAAGACCAGCCATACGGTCAGATGTGAAGATACGCAGTAGCGAGTCTTCCATTGATAGGTAGAAACGAGAAGAACCTGCATCACCTTGACGACCAGAACGACCACGTAGCTGGTTATCGATACGGCGAGATTCATGACGCTCAGTACCGATGATGTGTAGACCACCAGATTCTAGTACTTTGTCGTGAACCACTTTCCAATCCGCTTTGGTCTTGTCGATCTGCTCTTGAGTTGGATTTTGTAGTTTTTCAACTTCAGCTTGCCAGCTACCACCTAGCACGATATCGGTACCACGACCGGCCATGTTAGTTGCGATAGTAACCGCACCTGGCGTACCAGCTTGAGCTACGATTTCCGCTTCTTTTTCGTGGAATTTCGCGTTCAGTACGTTGTGCTTAATTTTTGCTTTTTTCAGTGCGTTCGACAGTAGTTCAGACTTCTCGATAGAAACTGTACCAACCAGCGATGGCTGACCTGCTGCTACACGCTCTTTGATGTCTTCAATGATTGCGTTGAACTTGTCCGCCTCTGTACGATAAACCACATCTTGCATATCGTTACGAACCATAGGTTTGTTAGTTGGGATAACAACCGTTTCTAGGCCATAGATAGACTGGAATTCGAAAGCTTCAGTATCAGCAGTACCTGTCATACCTGACAGTTTTTCGTATAGACGGAAGAAGTTTTGGAAAGTGATCGAAGCCAGTGTTTGGTTTTCGTTCTGAATCTTAACGCCTTCTTTCGCTTCAACCGCTTGGTGCAGACCTTCTGACCAACGACGACCTGGCATAGTACGACCAGTGTGCTCATCAACGATAACCACTTCGCCTTCTTCAGTTACGATGTAGTCAACGTTCTTCTCGAACAATACGTGTGCACGAAGTGCAGCATTAACGTGGTGCAGTAGGCTGATATTCGTTGGAGAGTAAAGCGTGTCGCCCTCTTCCATCAAACCATTTTTCACCATCAACTCTTCTACAAATTCTTGACCATTTTCAGTCAGGTGAACCTGTTTAGACTTCTCGTCCATGGTGTAGTGACCTTCACCACGGTACTCTTCTGAATCTTCCTTATCTTGAAGCTCTAGGTGAGGAATCAGAGTGTTGATTCGGGTGTATAGGTCTGAGCTATCTTCAGCAGGGCCAGAGATAATTAGAGGGGTACGAGCTTCATCGATTAAGATTGAGTCCACCTCATCGACAACAGCGAAGAAGCGTTCGCGTTGTACACGGTCTTCCGCACGGAAAGCCATGTTGTCACGTAGGTAATCAAAACCGAATTCGTTGTTTGTTCCGTATAGGATATCCGCTTGGTAAGCAGCTTTTTTCTCAGGTGGAGCCATGTTTGGTACGTTAACACCAACAGTCATACCTAAGAATTCAAATAGGGGGCGGTTTGTCTCAGCATCACGCTTAGCTAGATAATCGTTCACGGTAACAACGTGAACACCCTTGCTTGGAAGTGCGTTTAAGTAAGCAGGTAGAGTCGCTGTCAGTGTTTTACCTTCACCAGTACGCATCTCTGCGATTTGACCAGCGTTAAGAACCATACCACCAATCAGCTGTACGTCGAAGTGACGCATGCCGTAAACACGCTTCGATGCTTCACGTACTGTTGCGAAGGCTTCTGGTAGAAGTTGGTCTAGTGTTTCACCTTTATCTAAGCGCTCACGGAACTCAACCGTTTTTGCTTTTAGCTCTTCATCAGACAGAGCCTCAAACGTTGGTTCGTAGTTATTAATTTCTTTTACAATCTTTCTAAGGCGGCGCAGTGTTCTGTCATTGCGACTGCCAATTACCTTTGTCAGCAGCTTAGTAATCATGTGCTTGGAATCTCTTCGTTCTCAGATCGTCCGCGATCTATTTTAAATGCCGTCAGTCTCTACCAGTTGTGAACTAGTCTTAGTTACGAACCAAGGATACTGAGATAAATCTAGTACCTCTGATATTGTGTTGGAGAGTAGAGTTTTCAAGGCTTGAGTTAAAATTATTGGCATCTAGTGTAAGTAATTTTCACCTCAACGACCATTTATGAGGTCATTTGTTTGATGTGGTTTGAACTTTTATTACCAATTGCCGATGGAATAAACAACCTCAAGGCAAGTCGAGTGAGTATTCCAATGCTTTATCGCACTTTAGCTTTATTACAGATACAAAAAAACCAGGCGTATTGCCTGGTTTTTAAAATCTTTGATTGCAGTTTTACGCTAGAACCATTCCTGGTTCTGCAAATGCAACTGGAGAACCTGCTTCTTCTTCGAAGGTTGCCCACTCCCAAGCTTCTGCATCAGCAAGAACTGCACGTAGAAGTTGGTTATTCAGGCCGTGACCTGATTTGTATGCACGGAACTCACCAATGATAGCGTGCCCACACATGTAAAGGTCACCAATCGCATCCAGCACTTTGTGAGTAACAAATTCATTATCAAAACGAAGACCTTCTTCGTTAAGAATGCGGTACTCATCAAGCACGATAGCGTTATCGAAACTACCACCTAGAACTAGGTTCTGAGATTGTAGGTATTCGATGTCACGCATAAAGCCAAAGGTACGAGCGCGAGAAATCTCTTTAACAAAACCCTGTGAAGAGAAGTCAAACAGAAGGCGCTGCTCATCCGCTTCAATCGCTGGGTGGTTGAAGTCGATCTCGAAGTCCATACGGAAGCCGTTAAATGGTACAAATTCTGCCCACTTATCACCGTCTTCAAAACGTACTGGCTTTTTGATACGAATAAAACGCTTCGCTGCATTTTGAGTTTCCACACCTGCTTGTTGCAGTAGGTATACAAACGGGCTTGCGCTACCGTCCATAATTGGAATCTCAGGAGCATCTACTTCAACAATGATGTTGTCGATGCCCATACCTGCTAATGCTGCATTCAAGTGCTCAACCGTTGAAATACGTACACCTGCATCGTTTACAAGCGCTGTACACAACATAGTGTCACGAACTGATGCTGGATCAGCTGGAAAATCTACAGGAGGGTTTACATCTGTACGACGATATACAATGCCTGTATTTGCAGCTGCCGGGCGAAGAGTAAGTGTGACTTTACGACCAGAGTGGAGACCCACACCAGTTGTTTTCACAATTTCTTTCAGAGTACGTTGTCTGATCATCTGCCTGCCTCTTATCAGTGCTACAAATCACGGCCAGTATTTACCGACCGCAAATTTTACCACTAAATTGACTATAGTCAAATATTGGTTGTTTGTTAATCAGCCTGACGTCGTAAGAATGCTGGAATATCTAAGTACCCACTCTCTTTCTCTGGCTTAGGTGCTGCACTTTGGCTAGCGCCTGTACCTGAAGAAACAGGTGACGTTGTTGGCTGTGGTTTCACTTGAGGTTTAACCTCAGTTTTTTCTTGCAATGGTTGTGCCACTTTCTCTTCCACTTTTGGTGCCGCTTGCGGCGCTACTTGTGGTTGAGGAGTTGGTGCAACCTTAGCTTTACCACCGGCAACTAATGTAATGTCTGGCTTTCTCTCTGTACCGATACCTGTTGCAACAACAGTTACACGGATTTCGTCCGTCATATCTGGGTCTAGAGAAGTACCAATCACGACTGTTGCGTTATCAGAAGCAAATGCCTTAACTGTGTTACCTACGGTTTCGAACTCGTCTAGACGCATGTCTAGGCCAGCAGTGATGTTAACAAGCACACCACGCGCACCCGCTAGGTCGATGTCTTCTAGTAATGGGCTAGAAATTGCCGTTTCCGCCGCTTCCTCTGCACGGTCTTCGCCTTTCGCGATGCCGCTACCCATCATTGCATGACCCATTTCCGACATTACAGTGCGTACGTCCGCAAAGTCGACGTTAATCATACCAGGGCGAGTAATTAGCTCAGCAATACCTTGAACCGCGTTCTTCAGAACATCGTTCGCGCTTGCGAATGCTTCTAGTAGTGTTACACCACGACCAAGTACTTTAAGTAGCTTCTCATTTGGAATCGTAATCAGTGAATCCACATGTTTAGATAGCTCTTCAATACCTTGTTCAGCAAACGCTAGACGCTTTTTACCTTCGAAGCTAAATGGTTTAGTTACAACAGCGACTGTTAGTACGCCCAGCTCTTTTGCTACTTCAGCAATCACCGGAGCAGCACCAGTACCTGTACCACCCCCCATACCAGCTGCGATAAATACCATATCGGCGCCAGTTAGGACTTCTTTAATTCTTTCTCGGTCTTCGAGAGCTGCATCACGGCCAACTTGTGGGTTTGCACCAGCGCCTAGACCCTTAGTGATGTCACCACCAATTTGGATCACGCTGCTCACGCTCGTTTTGCGAAGTGCTTGAGCATCAGTGTTTACGCTAATGAACTCAACACCTTCAATTGACTCACGTACCATGTGCTCAACAGCGTTACCGCCACCGCCACCAACTCCAACGACTTTAATTACTGCATCGTCAGACATTTCCATCATCGGTTCAAACATGTGTTATCTCCGTTTTTCCTGCAACTCAGGTTAAAACTCTTTTTGTATCCAATTACGCAATTTACCAAATAAACCTGTCATCGAAGGTGCGCTACGCTTTGGTTCGCTGTAATCACCTTCATCGCTTATTTGGCAGTCTCTTGCGTAATGAAGTAAACCAACCGCCGTAGAATGATACGGCTCTTTAACATAATCGGTTAAGCCACTAACTTCTAACGGCTTACCCACTCGAACTTGATTGCGGAAAACACGTTCCGCACACTCTACTAATCCTTCAATCTGTGCAGCACCACCGGTCAAAACCACCCCGGCAGCAAGATGATGTTTAATACCTTCATCTCTTAACTGTAGTTGAACAGTATCAATAGTTTGGTTAACAAGCCCCATTAATTCTGTGTAACGCGGTTCAATCACCTCTGAGAGTGTTTGTCTTTGCAAACTACGAGATGGTCGACCGCCCACACTTGGGACGTTAACTGAGTCATCCTTGCTTACGAGTTCACTCAGAGCGCAACCATGATTTACTTTGATCTCTTCGGCATCACTCACTGGTGTACCGAATGCGAAGGCAATGTCACTGGTTACCGCATTTCCTGCATAGGAAAAGACTTCTGTGTGTCGTAGAGCGCCACCGGTCCAAATGGAAATATCCATCGTCCCTGCACCAATATCGACCACACATACTCCAAGCTCTCTCTCGTCTTCAGTGATTACCGCATTACTTGAGGCAAGCCCTGAAAACACGATCTGCTCTACAGTAAGACCACATCGTTCAACAGCTTTAATAATGTTTCTCGCCATATCACTGTGGCAAGAAATCAGGTGAACACTCACTTCCATTCGAACCCCAGATAGACCAAGCGGGTTCTTAATGCCCTCTTGATAATCGATGGTAAATTCTTGTGGAATCACGTGCAGAATTCTCTGCTCATCACCTATTTTAATTGATTTCGCGGTATGGATTGCTCGGTCCATATCGTCTTGTGACACTTCCTCGTCTGAGATTGTGCCCATGCCTTTTTCAATTCGGCTTGCGATGTGCTTACCCGATAGTGAGATAAATACATTGCTGATTTGGCATTCAGCCATCAGTTCCGCTTGATCAATGGCACGCTGAACCGATTTCACTACCGACTCTAGGTCGTTAACACCGCCTTTATCCATACCTCTGGATGGGCTCTGCCCAGATCCAATGATATTGATTTGACCATCAGGCAGTACCTCACCTACTAGAGCTGATATGGTTGCAGTGCCTATATCAAGACCAACAATTATGTTGTCATCTGCGGCCTTAGTCATCTGTACTCTCTTCTAACTCTTGCTCTGGAAACCAACCTACAGCGGCTCCCGTATCATACCTGAGGTCGATGTAGCTCACTCGATTCGCTTTATCACCTAACTCGTTATAAAGCGAAATAAAGCGCTCAACACGCTCGTCTAAAGAATCTTTTCCTAGCTCTAGGCGAATGCCGTTGTCTAGGATGATTTGCCACGCTCTGCGTTCATTCAGAACCAATGAAGTGACACTCAATCCCACACTATTAATAAGCGGGGTGATCTGACGCCATTTGGCGATCACTTCTTGACTCGAATCTTGAGGGCCATAGAGTTTAACTCTGTCACCTTCAAGTTGGCCTATATCTCCATTAAACACATCGCCGTTTTCGTTTAGCAGCATGTTGCCGTTCCATATCGCGGCAGCTTGGTGCTCAGTCAAAAAAACTTTAATCGTGTCAGGCCATTGCTTACGAATAGAGACAACAGATACCCAAGGAAGTGCCTCTAAACTGTCTTGTAACACATCAATGTCTTGTGACATGAAGGTTCCAATGTGCTCAAGCTGGCTAAAAGCATGCTGAACATCACTGGCGGAGACATATGTTAAGTCGCCTTGAAGTACAATTTTAGAGAGGGGCAATCGCTGATCGTCCCACATCCAACTCAGAGTGGTATAGAAAAGAAACCCAATGAAAAGCACTACCAAAATCAGAAAAGAACCACCAAGGGCGTGTTTCTTTAGTGATGGTAAGCTGAATAGGTGGCGGTTTTCGCTGAAAGTACTTTCTACCAAAACCCGCAGTCCCTGTCGTTGGTTCGCAATTCTATTCCCTATCTTTTCGTAATAGAGGTAAAAGCACTTACTTTAACCTATGAATTATACTGAGCAAAATCAAACTATCAAACGTTGATAATCAGATTTTTGGTTAAATTTGGGTCAAGCGCAAGAAGTGAGCGCTCGACCACAGTATGTGAGAACTTATTCTATTAAGCGCTCTGCATTTTATTAATGTCTAACTGCAACGCTTCTAACTGTTTCGCTACACGGCCAACATCGCCCGCGCCTTGAGTTAACACTAAATCACCGCCTTGAATAACATTGGCTAATGTCGAAGGAAGTGCAGTAATGTCTGGCACGAAAATAGGGTCAATTTTACCACGACCGCGAATAGTTCGGCTTAGAGCACGACCATCAGCACCAGCAATTGGTTTCTCACCCGCGGAGTACACATCAAGCAAGATTAAAACATCAACCTGCTCAAGCACGTTAGCAAAGTCATCGAACAGATCGCGCGTGCGGCTATAACGGTGCGGTTGGAATATCATCACTAGGCGCTTATCTTCCCAGCCACTGCGTGCAGCTTGAATTGTCACGTCCACCTCTGTTGGGTGATGACCGTAATCATCCACCAACATCGCGACACCTTTACCCGTTTCGTACTCACCTAAATGATCAAAACGGCGACCCGTACCTTGAGTGCCTGCCATCGCTTTTAAGATCGCTTCATCACTGATGTCATCTTCTGTTGCCACAGCAATTGCAGCCGATGCATTCAATGCGTTGTGACGACCCGGGATGTTCAGAGTGATATCGAGATTAGCTTTGCCTTCACGTACCACAGTGAATTTGCCTTGTTGGCCTTCTTGGCGATAGTTCTCGATGCGCACATCGGCATCTTCAGAGAAGCCATATGTGATCACTTGGCGGCTAACTTGAGGAATCAGCTCACGCACGACTGGATCATCAACACACATCACAGCCTGACCGTAGAACGGTAGGTTGTGTAGGAAATCAATAAAGGTCTGTTTAAGGGTCTCGAAATCACCACCGTAAGTATCCATGTGGTCAGCTTCGATGTTGGTCACTATGCTGACCATAGGTTGTAGGTGCAAGAATGAAGCATCGCTCTCATCAGCCTCTGCAATCAAAATACGACTAGAACCTAATCGCGCATTAGTGCCTGCGCTTTTCACCAAGCCACCGTTAACGAACGTTGGATCAAGACCTGCTTCAGAGTAAATCTGTGTAACCAGTGCCGTTGTGGTTGTTTTGCCGTGCGTACCTGCCACCGCAATACCGTGGCGAAAGCGCATCAGCTCTGCGAGCATTTCAGCGCGGCGAACAATAGGTGTGCGCGCTTCACGAGCAGCAACAATTTCTGGGTTTTCTTCGTTTATCGCGGTTGAAACCACAACCACGCTTGCATTGGCAACATTGCTTTCTTGATGGCCAATGTAGACTGTTGCGCCCTTGCTAACCAAACGCTCTGTTACTAGGTTTTGAGCAATGTCAGAACCTGTAATCTGATAGCCTTCATTTAGCAAGACTTCAGCAATCCCGCTCATACCTGCTCCACCAATACCGATGAAGTGGATAGATTTCACCCGGCGCATCTCTGGCACCATTGCACGGATCTGCGCTAAGTCTTGCGTATGTTCAATCGTCATCAAATTTATCTCGTTATTTTGCTAAAGCTTGAATGGCTTTAGCGACGGTCACATCAGCGTCCAGCTTTGCTGCTTGGCGTGCCTTTGTTGCCATCGTTTTTAATTCATTTCTATCTAGCTGAGCAATGGTGTTTGCCAACTTTTCTGCCGTCAACTCTGGCTGTTCAATCATCAACGCAGCGCCGCAATCAACCAAGTGATCGGCATTCAGAGCCTGCTGGCGATCTTTATGCATGAAAGGCACGAAGATCGAGCCCACACCTGCCGCAGAGACTTCTGACACTGTTAGCGCACCTGAACGACACACTAATAGATCTGCCCATGCGTAAGCTTGCGCTACATCATCAATAAATTCAGTCACTTGAACATTGCTCACAGAATGAGAGTTATACTGTTCAATAACTTGCTGCTGATTGTTCTTGCCTGCTTGGTGCATCACGGTGAAGCCTTCACCAAGCTGACCCATTGCTATAGGCAGTGTATCGTTGAGGATCTTAGCACCTTGGCTACCACCCATCACAAGGATACGAATATCGCCTTTGCGTTCCGCCATACGCTCACTTGGCTCTGGCAGAGCAACGACATCTTCACGTACTGGGTTGCCAACCACATCTGCTGTCGGGAATGCTCCCGGAAATGCTTGAAATACCTTTTTCGCGATCTTAGACAGCCATTGGTTAGTCAAACCCGCTACTGCATTCTGCTCATGCAGCACCACAGGAATGCCTGATAACCAAGCCGCGATGCCACCCGGGCCACTCACGTAGCCGCCCATACCCAGCACCACATCAGGCTGCCATGCCTTAATGTGTTGCTTTGCTTGAAGTATGGCATTAATAATTTGGAAAGGCGCTTTAATTAACTTAGCAATACCTTGCCCGCGCAGCCCTTTCACCTTAATGAAATCAATCTCAATACCGTGCTTCGGTACCAGATCCGCTTCCATACGATCAGCTGTACCTAACCAGCGAATTTCCCACCCTTGTTGTTGCAGCTTTTTCGCCACCGCCAAACCAGGGAAGACGTGACCGCCGGTACCACCAGCCATCACCAATAATCTTTTGTTCTTTTTCATGCTGTTACTATTCATTCAATTCGTTTTGATGCTCAGCATCTTGTTGTTCTATTAGGCGACATTCATGGTCAATACGCAGCAACATAGATACAGCGACTGACATGATGATCAAACTGGAGCCACCGTAACTGATCAGTGGCAGCGTCAGACCTTTAGTCGGCACGATACCCGATGCAGCACCAACGTTAACCAGAGTTTGGAATGCAAACCAGATACCGATACCAAAAGCGAGATATCCGCTAAACACCTGATCGTTTTCAAAGGCTTTCTTGCCAATAAAAATGGCTTTGAGAACCAGACTGAAGATCAACATCAATACTAAGGTCACGCCTACAAAGCCGAGCTCTTCTGCCAGTACAGCAAATACAAAGTCGGTGTGAGCCTCTGGCAGGTATTCTAGTTTCTGAATCGAGTTACCTAAACCTTGCCCCATCCAATCACCACGGCCAAATGCCATGAGAGATTGCGTTAACTGGTAACCACTACCGAACGGGTCATTCCACGGTTCCCAGAATGAGGTGACACGCCTGACACGATAAGGCTCTATCACAATCAAACCGACGACAGCGGCAATACCCGCGACCATCAAGGCAATAAACTGTGACAGCTTGGCACCGGCAATAAACAGCATGCCGAACAGGGTGACCAACATTACAACGACGGTACCGAGATCGGGTTGACCAAGTAATAAAACAGCGAAAGCGCCAAACACCATAATGGGTTTTGCAAAACCACCGAAGAAGGTTTTTCTCACTTCATCTTGTTTACGAACCAAGTAGCCAGCCATAAAGATAAACAGCGATAGCTTAGCCACCTCGGCAGGCTGGAGATTAAACAGCCCCAAAGGGATCCAGCGGGATGCACCGTTAACCGACTTACCCACAGCCAGCACAACTATGAGTAAGAAAAAGGATAAGCCCAGTAAGTACATACTGTATTGAAACCAACGCTTCATCGGGATTTGCAATATCACGCTGGATACACCCAATGCGAGCAACAAGAACACCGCGTGACGGAACATGAAGTGAAAAGGCTGATCGGTTAAGCGGGCGCTGATTGGGAACGAAGCGGACGTTACCATCACCAACCCAGTAAGCATAAGACCCAGCGCGATCCAAACCAATTGACGATCGTAAAGCGCCTCTGGCGTCGAGCGGTTAAGCCATTGCCAAATTGAGTGGTTGAGCTGTCTCACTTTCTGCACCGGGTACCAGTCCTTTAACGATTAAGCGTACTGTTGAGCAAGTTCGGTAAATACATCACCCCTTGCCATGAAATTACTAAACTGATCGAAGCTTGCACACGCAGGAGACAGCATCACCATATCCCCAGCCACCAGTTGTGATGAGATGGTTTCGATAATCTGCTGCATAGTGTCAAACTTTTGTGCCGATGAATGAAGCGGCATAAACTGATCTGCATCTTCGCCAAAACAGCACAATTGGATGCGAGCAATACTGTTAAGTACAGGAGCCAGCTCACTAAAGTCAGCCCCTTTACCAACACCACCAACAAGTAGATAAAGAGTTCCTGCACACTCTAGGCCAGACAAAGCCGCTAAAGTACTGGCAACGTTGGTTGCTTTAGAATCGTTCACCCACTTCACGTCGTGCTTATCTGCGACGACTTGGCAACGATGCGTCAGGCCATTATATGCTTTCAACGCATCAAGACTGTTTGTGTAGTCGATGTTGGCTAGCTTAAGCAGTGCTAAAGAAACTAAGGCATTCGATACATTGTGGCGACCAACCAAAGTAAGCTCTTGGCTGCGGATGATTGGCGCACCATGATCAATGAGCCACTCCTCACCATCAATCACATCAACACCGAACTCTTGGTTATCAAAGCCAAAGGTCACGACTTGTTGTGGTTCATGCGGATAGGTTTCTCGATCATCACGGTTTACGAGTGCATACTGAGCATGTTTGAAGATTCGACGCTTGGCATCGCGATAATCCGCCATGCCTTGATAGCGATCCATATGATCTTCAGATAGGTTTAAGAACGCTGCAGCGGCCAATTTAAGGCTCGATGTCGTCTCTAATTGGAAGCTCGATAGCTCTAAGACATAGAAATCAGCATCTTGTTCAAGTAGATCCAACGCAGGAACACCGATGTTGCCACCAACGCCCACCTTAAGACCAGCAGCTTTGGCAAGGACACCCGTAAGATCTGTCACAGTGCTCTTGCCGTTAGAACCCGTGATTGCCACGACAGGTTTCTCAACCGCCCAAGCAAACAGCTCAATATCGCCAACGACGGCACCGCCGCGCGCCAACACCGTCTGAATCTCAGGTGTTGCTAATGCAATGCCTGGGTTTGCCACGACAAGATCAGCTTGCGCTAACCACTCGTTTTGCCAACCACCAGCGTGCAGAGCAACAGCATCCGGCAGTGACTCTTTACCCGGTGGATTATCACGAGTGTCGATCACTCTCACTGTGCAGTGAGGCTGATATTTTGCAAGATGTTTAACGACAGAGAGCCCGGTAATACCGAGCCCTACAACCACTACATTTTGAATATTTTGCCAAGGTTCCATTTAAACAAGACGCTCTTAATGTGGATAAAGCCCCGTATTAACGAGGCTTACAGTGGAATTAACGAACTTTCAGTGTCGCTAGACCAATCAAAACAAGAACCATTGAGATGATCCAAAAGCGCACGATAACGCGCGGCTCTGGCCAACCTTTAAGCTCGTAGTGGTGGTGAATTGGCGCCATGCGGAAAATACGCTGACCACGCAGTTTGTAAGAGCCTACCTGTAAGATTACTGATAGCGTCTCCATAACAAACACACCACCCATGATAACCAGTACCAGCTCTTGGCGAACCAATACCGCGATCGTACCCAGAGCACCACCGAGTGCTAGAGAGCCTACATCGCCCATGAATACTTGTGCTGGGTAAGTGTTAAACCATAGGAAACCAAGACCAGCTCCGACAATCGCTGTACATACAACAACAAGTTCAGAGGTGAACGGGATATATGGAATATGCAGATATTCAGCAAAGTTAACGTTACCCGTTGCCCATGCAATAACCGCAAAACCAGCTGCCACCATGACTGTTGGCATGATTGCTAAGCCATCTAGGCCATCTGTTAGGTTAACCGCATTACTGGTACCCACGATAACAAAGTACGTTAACACAATGTAGAGCAAGCCAAGCTGTGGCATCACATCTTTGAAGAAAGGTACAACAAGCTGAGTCGCTGCTGTGTCTTGACCGTGCGCATACAGTGCAAATGCCACAACCAACGCAATTGCTGACTGCCAGAAGTACTTCCAGCGAGCAATCAGGCCATCAGTGTTCTTGCGTACAACTTTACGATAGTCATCAACAAAACCGACCGCACCATAACCGCCTAATACTGCCATCACAGCCCATACATAAGGGTTAGAAAGATCAGCCCACAGCAGAACAGTAATCATGATCGCAGCAAGGATCATCACACCACCCATGGTTGGTGTACCACGCTTACTAAAGTGAGATTCAGGGCCGTCATTACGAACCACTTGACCAATTTGCAGCAGTTGCAGACGCTCAATAAGGCGAGGTCCCATCCATAGTGACAAGCATAGAGCCGTTAAAATACTCGCAATTGCTCGAAACGACAGGTATTCAAACAAGCGAAAAAACGAAAAGTGTGGCTGTAGCAGCTCTGCAAGCCAAATAATCATGAAAAGTTCTCCTTTAAAGCAGCGGCAATTTTACTCATTCCTGCACTGTTTGCGCCTTTAACTAACAGTGTGTGCGACGCATTATTTGGCAAGCTTAACTGCTGCTCTATATGTGCGATCATCGCTTGATGCGTGGCGAAGTGAATGCCGTTGCAGACCTCACTGATCACCTTTGTATCATCACCGTAAGTGAGTACATGCTCAAAAGCGAATGGGGCAGCATATTCACCGACTTGACGGTGAAGTGCAAGGCTTTCATCACCTAATTCAGCCATATTGCCTAAAATCAGCCAACGCTGCCCTTTAAAGCTAGATAACAGTTTTGCCGCAGCCTTCATCGCAGGTACGCTGGCGTTATAGCTGTCATCAATTAGCTTAATTTGTTCACTCAGTTGTTGAACCTCAACACGGCCCTTCACTGAGTTTAAGTTTTTCAATCCCGTTTGGATGTCGTTCAGGCTTGCACCAAACTGAATGCTTAATGCGGCGGCAGAAAGCGCATTTGCCACATTGTGTTGGCCGATAATACCCAGCTCAACGGCAATATCACCTTGCGGCGTGTGCATCATGAAACAGGCTTCGCCTTGCTCATTAAGCTCAACGTTGTCGGCAAAGTAGTCAGCTTGAGGGTTAACGTCCGAGAAAGTCAGCGCGGACTTATCAGCCAAGACCTCTTCCCAATACTCGCCACCATTACTCTCTAAATTGACGATAGCCGTATCACCAGCAGCGAGGCCTTGGTAGATTTCACCTTTGGCTTGCTTCACACCATCTATCGAGCCAAAGCCTTCGAGGTGTGCTGCAGCAACGTTGTTCACCACAGCCACTTGAGGCTTAACCAACTGCGTTGTGTAAGCAATTTCACCGATGTGGTTAGCACCAAGCTCAATCACAGCAAAGTCATCACTTGGCTCACTGCGCAGTAATGTCAGCGGTACCCCAATGTCATTATTGAAGTTGCCTGCAGTAAATAAAACCTTACCGCGTTGTTGTAGAATGCTTGCCACCATCTCTTTGACGGTGGTTTTGCCACAACTGCCAGTAATAGCCATCGTTGGCACTTCACATTGAGCATGAATCCATGCACTCAACTGACCCAAAGCAAGTTTAGTATCCTCAACAACGACTTGAGTAATATTTAGGTCAAGTTTTCGTTCGACTAACAGCGCGCTCGCTTGTGCTTCTACTGCTTGATGACAAAAATCGTGCGCATCAAATCGCTCACCGACCAGAGCGACAAACAACGCCCCACTTTGAACGGTACGCGTATCTGTAGATACGGAACGAATCATGGAGGCCTTTCCAACTTCCGATGATTCAATTAGCTCACCATTAACGGCCTGACTGACCTGTTCTAGTGATACATCAATCATTGTGAATACCTAATAATTGCAGTGCGGACTCTCGATCAGAATAGTGCACAGTTTTATCTTTTAATACTTGGTAATCCTCATGGCCTTTGCCAGCCAGTAGGATAATGTCATTGTTGCCAGCTTGCTCTAGTGCAAATTTCACCGCTTGATAACGGTCGAGCTCAACGTAGGCAGCCTGAGGATTTTTGAGACCCACTAGCATGTCTTTAACGATTTCAGCCGGATCTTCGCTGCGAGGGTTATCATCAGAGATAATAATCTTGTCGGCGAACTGTTCCGCCGTCTCCGCCATCATTGGACGCTTGCCTTTATCTCGATCGCCACCGCAGCCAAAAATCGCCCATAAGTTTCCAGAGCAGTGTACGCGCAATGCTGCTAATGCTTTTTCAAGTGCATCAGGCGTATGTGCATAATCGACCACAACCTTCGCTTTTTGAGGCGCTTGGAATAACTCCATGCGGCCAATTACAGGTTGTAATCTTGGCGCGCTCTCAACCAGTTGTTGTTTGTCAATACCCAAAGCAAGCAGTGTCGCGAACGCCACTAACACATTTGAGGCATTAAATTGACCGATCAAAGGTACCTGCAGTGAACCCGTGCCCCACGCACCACCGAAATCCATGCGAATCCCTGTTTCAGCATATGCCACGTCTGAGGCCCACACTGCGTTGGCGCGATCAGTCATAGGATTTAGCGACACTGCAACTGCATCGGGTAATTCAGATAACCACGCCAAACCCACTGGATCGTCGGCATTAATGATGGCGTGCTGGCAGTGATGTTGGGTAAACAGAGTCTGCTTGGCTAACGCGTACTCTTCCATCGTGCCATGATAGTCAAGGTGGTCTCGACTAAGGTTGGTAAACACACCCGCGGCAAACTTAAGGGCTTTTACGCGCCCCTGAACCAGACCATGAGATGAAATTTCCATTGCAGTATAGGCCGCATCTTGAGCCGATAATTCACTCAAAGTACGTTGGATTTCAATCGCGCTACCCGTTGTATTTTTTGCGGCTTGCAGGTCGTCAAGAAAGCCATTACCTGTCGTGCCCATAACACCAGAACGCTGACCAACTAACTCAAGCCATTGAGCGATGAGCTGAGTAATCGTGGTTTTGCCATTGGTGCCTGTCACGCCAATCAGCTGAGTAGTGTCAGACTGATAAACACGACCTGCCAGAGCAGAGAGCTCTTGATTCAGATCTTGGACATAAGCGATAGCGACGCCATTACGTAACTCAACACTGCCATGAACATGCTCTTCGCACGCTTGAGCAATGACCGCGCTGGCACCTAACTCGATGGCTTTATCGATAAAACGGCGTCCATCAACGGCATGGCCAATAACAGCAACGAAAATGTCTCCCGAACTTACAGCTCGGCTATCTAACTCTAAGTGCGTGACTTCCACTTCCGCCAACTCGGCGCAGTCAAATGCCCCCCAAGGGCTCAGTAAGCTAGATAGTGTTAGGCTATTACTCATATCGAATCCTGATTCGCTCTATTCTTGAAACTTGTTTTCGTCAGCAGGCACGTTAAGGATTTGCAACGCACCTTTCATGATTTCCGAAAATACGGGTGCAGCTACTGAACCGCCGTAGTAGAGATCGCCCTGAGGTTCATTCACCACTACAACCAGTGAGACTCGAGGATCGCTCACTGGTGCTACGCCTGCGGTGATCGCAATATATTCATCACTATAACCACCCGCTTCGGCTTTACGTGAAGTACCCGTTTTAGCCGCTACACGATAACCGGGTACTGCCGCTCGGGTGGCGGTACCGCCTTTCTGGGTTACGCCCTCAAGCATCTCTAAAACAAGCTGTGCGTTATCTCTATCAATGATCTGCTTAGAAAAATCTTGCTCATTGTTTTCAATAATATGGATTGGCTCATACACACCTTTGTTTGCCAGTGTTGCGTAAGCGTGAGCCAATTGAATAGGAGTGACGGATAGGCCATAACCAAAAGAAAGAGTGGCGATTTCAAACTTTGACCAACGGCGTCGATTCGGGAAGATACCTGTTGTTTCACCAACCAGATTCAAGCCGGACATCTCACCTAGACCCACTGAACTATAAAGCCCTAACAAGGCCTCCAGCGGCATATCCAGAGCGAGCTTCGCCACACCGATGTTACTCGACTTTTTAAGGATCATCGCTAGGTCAGCCTTGCCGACTTTGGAGGTATCACGAACGCGACTACCACCGATTTGCATGATGCCATTCCCGGTATTGATCACGGTGTCGGGTGTCGCTGCGCCATTTTCTAGGGCAGCGAGTACCACAAATGGCTTAACGGTAGAACCGGGCTCCATTGCGTCCGTTAGTACACGGTTACGCATTTTAAAGCTTTGCAGGTCGGCACGATTGTTTGGGTTATAAGATGGCGCATTCACCATCGCCAATACCGCACCGGTTTTAACATCAAGTAGAATCGCCGAGCCCGAGGTGGCGCGGTGATCGGCTACCGCTTGTTTGATTTCACGATAGGCGATCGCCTGTAAACGTTGGTCTATGGTCAAGGTGAGCGGCTTACCTTGCTCACGCTCTTCTAGCGCAATGTTCTCTACCACGCGACCATAACGGTCTTTACGAATGGTACGCTTACCTGCCTCGCCGGTTAGCCACTGATCGTAACTGCGTTCAACCCCTTCTAAACCATGACCATCAATACCAGTCACACCGATTAGATGCGCACTGATCTCTCCGGCAGGATAGTAGCGGCGAGATTCCGCCTTAAGGCCAACGCCCACCAACTTAAGGTCGCGAATATACTTCGCCATTGCTGGGCTAACTTGTCTCTGAAGGTAGATAAAACGACGCGTTTTATTGGCTGAAATCTTGTCGATCATCGACTGACGCTCTAGCCCTAATACATCAGCCAAAGCATACCAACGGTCAATCTGAGCTAAACCGTCTTTATCAAAAATAGTTTTTGGATCTGCCCATACCGCTTCAACTGGGACACTGACTGCCAAAGGTTCATTGTTTCTATCGGAAATAATGCCGCGTGCGGAAGGGATCTCTTTGACACGAACCGAACGCAAGTCACCTTGGCGAATCAGGTTATCGGGTTCAATGATTTGAATGTAGGCAACACGAGAGACAAGTGCTGCAAATGCAAGGAAGACAAACGCAATAACTAAATTAAAGCGCCATTTGATCAAGATAGGATCTGAGTCCTTTCCATTCACTGCGTTTGCTTTGCCAGAAGTTGCTTTAGATGAGCTTGCTTCGGCTTTCTTCGCAGATGCTTTTTCCTTTTTAGCGGTCATTTCAGTGAGATCACAACTTCTTTGTCTGAATCTGGGCGCTTCATATCAAGCTCTTTAATTGCAGAAGCTTGTACTCGGCTGTGTTCGGCAAGCGCAGTCTCTTCAAGCATGAGATTTCGCCACTCATCATCAAGCTGCTCACGCGCCACCAAAGCCATATCTTTCTGAGTAATGGCTTGGCGGGACATGTGTGTAGTAAGAACGACCCCCATCGCACTCGCGAAGATAGCAATGAGCAACAACAGTGGGACACGACCCACTGATATTAGATCAAAGAAGATAATCTTGGCTAAGTTTGGCTTGGCGGTCTTCATCTCTTACAGCTTTTCTGCAATGCGTAATACTGAGCTACGAGAACGAGTGTTTTCATCAACCTCGTGTTTAGAAGGTTTGATCGCTTTACCAACGGGCTTCAGATCAGCACTGCCGAGCGCTTTGATCTGCTCTTCTGTCAGTGGCAAACCATGAGGAACCTGAGGACCTTGGCTCTCTTTACGGATAAAACGTTTCACCATGCGATCTTCGAGTGAGTGGAAGCTGATAACAGACAGACGACCTTGTGGAGCAAGAATGCTTGCTGCGCCTTTCAGTGCAGTATCAATCTCTTCCAGTTCACTGTTGATGTAGATACGAAAAGCTTGGAATGCGCGAGTGGCTGGGTGCTTTTTCTCTTTGAAGCTCTTTGGTGCAACATCCGAGATAAGCTTGGCTAACTGACCCGTGCGAGTCAGTGGCTCGTTCTCTTCATTTTCACGGTAAGCAACGATGCCTTTAGCGATGCGGCGCGCGTGCTTGTCTTCACCAAACTCGCGGATAACCCAAGTAATGTCATCTAGGTCAGCATCCATCAACCACTGAGAAACTGGAATACCTGATGTTGGATCCATACGCATATCCAGTGGTCCATCTTTCATGAAGCTGAAACCGCGCTCTGCGTCATCCAGTTGCGGAGAAGACACGCCTAAATCGAGAAGTACGCCATCAACTTGGCCTACTAAGTTGTAACGCTCTGCGTATTCAGCCATGCCAGAGAATGGACCATGGATGATAGTAAAACGAGGATCATCAATTTTTTGAGCTTCAGCGATCGCTTGTGGATCGCGGTCGATACTAAATAGTCGTCCATTCTCGCCCAGTTTAGACAGGATTGTACGGCTGTGACCACCACGGCCAAAAGTACCGTCAATGTAGGTACCATCAGGTTTGATCGCCAGTCCGTCAATTGATTCGTTAAGCAATACTGAAATATGTTTGAACGCTTCTGTCATAGTCTTCTCAGTGAGTGGATTAAGCCTTTAGTTCGGCTACAAATGATTCTGTTAACGTTTTAGTGTACTGATTTCGCACGTTATCTCCACTACATTGTGTGTAGCGAGTTGGGATTTTTAACCCAAGTCTTTACAAGAAAAGTGGATTTTAAGGAAATCTAAATAATTTACGTCAATATAAAGCAAAAAACCCATCACTACTGTTAAGTAATGATGGGTTCTTGGAATAGGTGGAGTCGACATATAAGCCGGGTTCTGTTCCGCTTGCGCGGTAGTAGCCATTCGTCTAGGCCAGCAATCGCTCACTGGCTCAAGCAACCTACCCGCCTCCTTACGCGAGCAACGCAATGTGGAGGCCTATTTGGTCTTGCTCCGGGTGGAGTTTACCCTGCAACGGACTATTGCTAGCCGTCCGGTGCGCTCTTACCGCACCCTTTCACCCTTACCTGTACCCTAGGGCCATCGGCGGTCTTCTCTCTGCTGCACTTGTCGTGGGCTTGCGCCCCCCAGGCGTTACCTGGCACCCTGCTCTATGGAGCCCGGACTTTCCTCCCCTTTGTCAGTCTCCCGAAGGACGTCAACGCCAGTCTCCCAAAGGACTTCAGCGTCAGTCTCCCGAAGGACATCAACAAAGCAGCGACTACCCAGTCAACTCCGAGGGCGGATTGTATAGAGATTAAAGAGAAGTGTCTAGCGAGATCACAAATATGATGCAATCGAGGTGTTAACTGGTGGGGAATTGAACGATAAAGCAGATACGAGTGACGAGATTAGGGATTCGAAGAGATGCAAAGAAAGATGCGGGTAGCGGGATGCGAGATTCGAAAAGATCTAACAGAAGATTCGAGTGGCGAGATGCGGGATTCGAAGAGATAAAAAGAAAGATGCGGATGGCGAGATTCGAGATGAGAAAAGAACGAAGAGCGGATTAGAGATACAGATAAAAAGATGGTTGGGTTTCTTGTTTATCTGTATCTGAATACATCAACTAAAGAAGCATTAGTTGTCTAGATGCTCTAAGCCCCATTTGTACAGCGCGTTCTTCTTCAGATTGTAGATCTCTGCAGCCATCGCAGCAGCTTTCTTCAGTGGCAGCTCTTTGGTTAGAATCGCCAATGTACGCGTTGCTTCGTCAGGTAAGTCGGTTGTTGCCTCTTCACGGTGGCCGTGAATCAATAGCACCATTTCGCCACGTTTACGGTTAGCATCCTCTTCAATCCACTCAATCAGCTCCCCCAATGGCATACCTTGAATGGTTTCGAAGGTCTTAGTCAGCTCACGCGCCAGTACGACTTCACGCTCAGGGCCTAAGATATCTAGCATATCCTGCAGAGAGTCTGAGATGCGGTGCGGTGACTCGTAAAAAATACACGTACGTTCCGCTTTCGCGATCTCAAGGAACTTATCTTTACGACCTTTACTCTTAGGAGGCAAGAAGCCTTCAAAACTGAAGCGGTCTGACGGCAAGCCTGATGCACTTAACGCAGTGATGACAGCACATGCACCAGGAAGTGGTACAACTCTCACACCAGCCTGACGACATTGTGATACAAGATGATAACCTGGATCACTGATTAAAGGGGTTCCAGCATCTGAGACTAATGCGATAGACTGACCCTCTAATAATTTTTCTACTAGAACTTGCGCCTTAGTTTGCTCATTATGGTCATGTAAGGCGAACGTTCTGGTGGATATATTGAAGTGAGCAAGCAGCTTACCCGTGTGACGTGTGTCTTCCGCTGCAATAACATCGACGCTTGATAATACTTCGATTGCTCTTTGAGTGATGTCTCCCAAATTTCCGATAGGAGTCGGCACAATATAGAGAGTTGGGCTCTCTGTGAGCAAGGTTTTGTTATCAGTCATTTGTTTACCATCACTTCAACGATTAATATAGATACAAATTTATACGGAATTAAAAAGAACTCATGGCAACAATGAACCATAAGAGACTCAGTGTACCACGCTTACTAACTCCAATTGCATTAGCAATTTCATTGGCGGCTTGTTCTTCTGCGCCACAAGCCCCGACGCGTGTTGATATTACACTTGATCCAACACAATCGACAGAAAGTTATATGATGCAAGCCGATAGCAGCCAAGGTAGTCTGCAAAATGATTGGCTGATCATGGCGCTTAAGTCGTCGGTGCAAGCAGGCAAAACCGATCAAGCGACTCTGCTTATCAAACGCTTAGCGAAGCAGCCACTTACTGAAACTCAGCAAGCTGAGTGGCAATTAGCACGTGCACAACTGCTGTTCAATAATCAGCAGACTGAGCAAGCGTATCAACAACTGAACTTCCAGCCTTGGTGGAAGCTGCCAAATGAGCAGTGGAAAGACTACCACACCCTGCGTGCTGATATTCTTGAGGTATTGAATCAATATTTCGAAGCGAGCCGTGAGCTGACCAAGCTTGAAGAATTTGATGACAACCAAGACCAACAATTGATCGCAGATCGCATCTGGCAAAACCTTAGCAGCTATTCTCAATATGAGGTGCTTGCTCTTAAAACGGCTCCAGACGAAGACGTCTTGGCAGGCTGGCTACAACTGTCTATCTATTTGAAAACTTTGAATGGCAATCTACCTGAGCTACAAAGCACACTGCAAGATTGGTTGGCTGAAAACCCATATCACCCAGCCGCGAAATACACGCCGCAGGCGATCACAGACATTCTTAGTTTAGAAATCAGCAAGCCAACCAGCACAGCGCTGTTACTGCCTTTAACCGGTAAGTACAGCAAACAAGCGCAGTTGGTACGCGATGGCTTTATCTTTGCGATGATGAACGACAAAGAGCGTGAACAAGATGCAACGCTAACGGTCTTGGATACCAACACGCAAAGTGCAGAAGAGATCAAACAGACGCTGGTTGATAACAAAGTCGACTTTATCGTTGGTCCATTGATCAAGAGTAACATCACCAAGTTACAAGAAGCTCAAAAAGGCCATGAAGATGCCATTCCAGCATTGGCTCTGAACATTCCAGATCAGTTAGAAGCGGATACTAAGCTTTGCTACCTTGCACTATCACCAGAGCAAGAAGTCGCGCAAGCCGCAAAGCACCTGTTTACTCAAGGCTACAAATACCCACTAATCTTGGCACCAAAGGGCCGATTAGGCGATCGTGTACAAGAAGCCTTTAAAGAAGAGTGGTCGAAATACAGCAGCAATGATGTGGCGACTTCTTTCTTCTCTGACAAACGCCAACTTCAGCGCAATGTAAACCAGATCTTTGGTCTCCAAGAGAGCCAGCAACGCATAGCTCAGATGGACAATCTGATCGACTTGCCATTAGAGACAGAGCCACGCAGCCGTCGTGACGTTGATGCGGTATACATCGTTGCTAAAAACTCTGAGTTAACGCTGATCAAACCTTTCATTGAGGTCGCCATTAACCCAGACGCGAAGCAACCTGCGTTGTTCTCTAACTCTCGCAGCAATAGTGGCGACAAGCAGTATGAAGACCTAACCGGGGTTTTCTACAGTGATATTCCACTGCTTGTAGAGAGCAAGGGTGAGCTAAATAAACAACTAAATGAGCTATGGCCTTCGCACTCTAATGGTCAAAAGCGTCTACAAGCATTAGGTATGGATGCATACTACTTAATGGACGCACTGCCACAGATGAAAGCCGTTGAAGGACATAGTATTTCTGGTGAGACAGGCGTACTAACCATCGACAATAACTGTGTGGTACAACGCCAAATCAGTTGGGCTGAGCATGGGGCTATTTAGCCGAACCAAGCTGATACAAAAACTGAACGCCCACAGACAAGTGGGCGATAAATACGAACGCGTGGCCAAAGAGCACCTCGAAGGCCACGGACTCTCTTTAATAGAGCAAAACTTCGTAGCAAAATGTGGTGAAATTGATCTTATAATGCACCACAACCAGACAATTGTGTTTGTTGAGGTCAAATACCGAAAACAAACACGTTATGGGCATGCAGCAGAAATGGTCACCGCCAGTAAGGCGAAAAAACTGATCAACACCGCCAATCTATGGCTGATGAAGCAAGGCATGTCGGTACACTCGACTAACTTCCGGTTTGATGTTGTGGCTATTGAAGGGCCAAGCGAGCAGATCAACTGGATAGAAAATGCAATTACCCAAGGATAAACATGCTAGATAGCATCAAAGAAAGTTTTACAGAAAGTATTCAAATTCAAATTGCAGCAGCAGAAGCTCTGCCAGATGCTATTACCCATGCTGCGCAAGCCATGGTCGCAACCTTGCTTAATGGTAACAAGATTCTATGTTGTGGTAACGGTGGCTCTGCTTCAAATGCACAACAGTTTGTCTCTTGCTTACTTAACCGCTTTGAGACCGAGCGCCCTAGCCTTCCAGCGATGGCGCTGACCGCCGACAACACCACACTAACAGCCGTTGCAAATGACTACCACTACGAAGAAATCTTCTCTAAACAGGTACGCGCTTTTGGTCAAACAGGCGATATCCTTTTAGCCATTTCAACCAGCGGTAACAGCAAAAACATCATCAAAGCGATGGAAGCTGCGGTAACTCGTGATATGACCATCATCGCTTTTACTGGTAAAGATGGTGGTGAAATGGCTGGCCTTCTAGGTGAGCACGATGTAGAGATTCGCATCCCATCACACCGCACCGCTCGTATCCATGAAGTTCATATGGTCACGCTGCATTGCCTATGTGATCTGATTGACCAAGTTCTATTCCCAGCTCATGAGGAGTAACATGAAGTTTTCTATTGTTAAGTTGCTCAGCGTTTCACTGCTGACACTGTCATTATCAGGGTGTGCCGGACTGTTCATTGCAGGCGCTGCAACGACAGCCAACCTAGTGACTGACACTCGTACCACCAAAGAGATTTGGAACGACAATAACATTGAGTTCGAAGTCGCTGCTATTACCAACAAAGCACCTTACCGAGGTAACGTTCGAGTAACGGCTAGCTCTTACCGTGGCACCGTGGTTTTGATGGGCCAAGCATCAACTGACGCAGAGCGTCGTTCATTTGAAAGTGAAGCCAGAAAAGTGGCTGGTGTGAACAATGTTCATAACCAGGTACGCGTCAAAGCACCTTTAAGCGTAAGCGAGATAAGTAAAGACAGCTGGATCACGACAAAAGTGAAATCAGCGCTATTGGCAAATGCTGAACTAAACGGCATCAAGGTTAAAGTGATTACCGAAGATAGCGAGGTATTCCTACTTGGTCTTGTGACTCGAGAGCATGCAGATATTGCAACCGATGTCGCTCGTAATATCTCAGGGGTGAAACAAGTTATTCGAGCATTTGAATATGGTGACGAAGCCACAGTGAAGGCTGAAGCGGCGGCGGAAACTGAAGCAGAAACTGTCGTTAACTAGTCATCCTAGCGGCAACGTTCAGCTAAGAAATTTGACCCGTCCTGATATGGGTTGACACTTTTTAGTCAAAACGCTCGATGTACTTCATCGGGCGTTTTGTATTTTAAGGCCGTATGTGGCCTCATTTGATTATAGATTTCTACTGACTCGGCGACCATTTTTCTCGCCTGAGCAACATCTTTAGGTTTCTTCAACAAGTATTCCATTTTCAAAATACCATTTACTCTTTCTGCCAACGCATTTTGATAGCAGTCATATCCATCCGTCATGGAACACACGACCTTGTGCCTAGAGTGTAGGTCTTGGTACTCCTTTGAACAGTACTGTGAGCCTCTATCTGAGTGATGGATTAGGGTGTCCTGATTTCGACGTTCTCTCAAAGCTCTTATAAAAGCTTGTTTTACAGCCTTCGTCTGCATGTTGTCATCCACACTGTATCCGACGATCTTTCTGGAATAGGCATCAGTGATAAGACTGACGTAACTGTTTCCTTCATAGGTCGGAAGGTAAGTAATATCAGCAACCCACAACTGCTCCGGTCTTTCGGGCTTAAAGCCATCCTTTATTTTATTTGGGTGACAGTAAAACCTATGATGGCTATCCGTTGTTCGATGGTAAGCACGTTTAACCTTCACAAGCAGCCGATGATGTTTAAGCAGAGAAAATAGATAGTCCCGACCTACTTTCATTCCAGTTTTTTCCATCATGTATTTAAGCTTTCTCGTTCCTATTCGAGCTTGTTTGATGCGAGTTTCACGGACAAAGCTCAGAAGAGCTTTGTCACGCTGTTTACCACGATCGTCAATAAGGCATTGTTTGTAGTACGCTTGCCTAGAGATGTTGATGATTTGGCAAAATCTAGTCACCGTGAGCTGAGCTATGTTTTGCTCTTGGACGACGCACCTCTGTGCTTTTTTACAACACGGACACCATGGTCTCGCTCCATAACTTTTACTACTTCTTCAAAGAAGTCGGCTCTCAGTTTGGTATCTTCAAGTTGCTTTTCTAGCTCTTTGATACGTTGCTCTGGCGTGGGTGGTGAATTGAATTCAGACATAGGTAAACCTTTCTTCAGGAATCGAGGTGTGCCTCCAGACCAATCGAGTCGGCCGTGCTTTCGGAGCCACACTAATACTGTAGAACAACCTTGTATTCCGTATTTGTCTTGTGCCTGTTTATAAGTCAGTTCACCTCGCTCGACTTGGTCAACAACATCCAATTTAAAAGCGAGGGAGTAATCACATTGAGTTCGTCTAGTTACTGATTTCATAACACTCTCCAATTTTCTACTTGGGGAGTGTCAACCTTATTTAGGACGGGTCAATTAAGTTATAAAAAAAGCAGCGAATCATCGCTGCTTTTTTAATGTCGTTTGGTTACTTGATAATACGAAGGCTCGGGCGACCTTTAGTTGGGCGTGGTGGTTCAGGCTCAGGGTCTGAGTCTTCTGCATCAACTTCAACTTCCGCCGTAGCAACACTTAATGAAGGACCTTTTTCTGGAGCCTCAAATGGCCCTTCTTCAATACCTTCCTCAAGCACGTCCATGTAAGCCTCTTCAGGCTCAAACATAGTACCGGCACCATTCTCACGCGCGTAGATCGCTTGAACAGCATAAAGTGGCACGATCACTGAGTGTGGACGTCCACTAAAGCGTGCACTGAATGTTACCGCTTCATTGCCAAGTTCAAGATTACCGACAGCACGAGGAGCAATATTCAAGATGATTTGACCATCTTGAATAAACTCTTCTGGTACACGAACACCCGGTAGTGTTGCTTCAACAACTAGGTGTGGTGTGAGTTCGTTATCAACCAGCCAATCATAAAATGCGCGTAGCATATATGGACGGCGTGGCGTCATCGTTGAAATATCCATAACGATTAACGAGCCAGACGCATCTCGCGCTCAGCTTCTGTTAGAGAAGCTAGGAATGAATCACGCTCAAATACACGGTTCATGTAAACTTTCAGTTCTTTAGAACCTGGGCCAATTAGCTCGATACCTAGCTCAGGAAGACGCCATAGTAGCGGAGCAAGGTAACAATCGATTAAGCTGAATTCTTCGCTCATGAAGTATTCGTACTCTGCGAAGATAGGAGCTAGAGTCAGTAGGTCATTGCGCAGTTTAGTACGTGCCGCTTCAGACTCTTCTGCGTTGCCTTTTACAATCTTCTCAGCAACTGAGTACCAGTTACGTTCAATACGGTACATCATTAGACGGCTGTTACCACGAGCAACAGGGTAAACAGGCATCAATGGTGGATGAGGGAAACGCTCATCAAGGTATTCCATGATGATTTTTGAGTCGTATAGAGCCAACTCGCGATCAACTAGAGTGGGTACTGATTTGTACGGGTTCAGTTCAACAAGCTCTGCTGGAAGATTATTTTCATCAACCAACTCAACTTCAACACTTACGCCTTTTTCAGCAAGAACAATGCGCACCTGATGGCTATACATATCAGAAGCACTTGAGAAAAGAGTCATCACAGAACGTTTATTGGCAGCTACAGCCATGGAGCCCTCCAGTACACTTTAAATAAAAACAATGGAGGCCTAAGCCTCCATTGTACATTAACATAATTTGGGAATTAGCACGGTATTATAGCACAATTAGTGCACATCACGCCAATACTCTTTCTTCAGTAGAATCACAACGATAGTGAACAATACTAAGAAGGCCATTACCCACCAACCTAGAGCGTGACGCTCAAGTTGAACTGGGTCGCCAGAGTAAACTAGGAAGTTAACCAAATCACGTACAGCTTCGTCGTACTCACCTGCACTTAGCTCACCAGAACCGTCAGTTTCAGTACCTACAACCACTTCTACCTCTTCACCATCTACGATATGAGTTTCGTAGATTGGCGTTGGGATACCTTGTAGCTCTTCAAGCACATGTGGCATACCAACACTTGGGAAAACAATGTTGTTTACGCCAAATGGACGAGATGGGTCTTCGTAGAAAGTACGAAGGTAAGTGTATAGCCAGTCTGCGCCACGAACACGAGCAACTAGCGTTAGATCCGGTGGCGGAGCACCGAACCAGTTCGCCGCTTGCTTCGCAGGCATTGCATTAACCATTAGGTCACCAATCTTCGCTTCAGGGTCGAAGACTAGGTTCTCTTTCATTAGATCCACTGGGATCTCAAGGTCGTTAGCAACTCGCTCATAACGCTGGTACTGCGTAGAGTGACAGCCAAAACAGTAGTTCATGAACAGCTTAGCACCGTTTTGCAGTGAAGCTTGGTCCGTTAAATCATTGTTCGCTTTGTCTAGCGGAACATTTGCGCCCGCTGCCATAGCTAATGACGGCAACATAGCAAATAAAATTACAATCCATTTTTTCATTTGAATGTCACCCTTTCTGGTAATGGTTTCGTCGCTTCATTCTTACTGTAGAACCACAGTAGTACGAAGAACATGAAGTAACCTAAGCTAAAGATCTGTGCTAGTACTGTGTACGTTGGTGTTGCTGGAAGCGCACCAAGAATACCAAGCGCAATAAAGCTTATTGTGAATTGGATGATGTTAATCAAATGCAGTTTGCTACGGTAACGGTACGAACGTACTTTACAACGGTCGAACCATGGTAGTAGGAATAGCACAACAATAGATGCGCCCATTGCTACAACACCTAGCAGCTTATCAGGAACCGCACGTAGGATTGCGTAGAACGGTGTGAAGTACCATACAGGAGCGATGTGCTCTGGTGTCTTCAGTGGGTTCGCAGCTTCAAAGTTTGGCGGCTCAAGGAAGAATCCACCCATCTCTGGGTTAAAGAACAGCACATAACAGAAGAAGAATAGGAAACCAGCTACACCAACCATATCTTTCACAGTCCCGTATGGGTGGAAAGGAATAGAGTCAATGATGTCGTATTTCTTAGTGTAATCCTTGTGGAATGGGAACTGAGTTTTGTAGTCGTCGCCCATTGTGCCTTTAGGAAGCTTAGTCTCGATACCGTCTGGGTTGTTCGAACCTACTTCGTGCAGTGCTAGTACGTGAAGTACGATAAGCAGCAGAAGTACGATTGGTAGAGCGATAACGTGCAGTGCGAAGAAACGGTTTAGCGTTGCACCAGAGATGATGTAGTCACCACGGATCCAAAGCGTTAGGTCATCACCGATAACAGGGATCGCACCAAACAGAGAAATGATTACCTGAGCACCCCAGTATGACATTTGACCCCATGGTAGTAGGTAACCCATGAAAGCTTCAGCCATTAGCACTAGGAAGATCAACATACCGAAGATCCAAAGTAGCTCACGAGGCTTTTGGTAAGAGCCGTAAATCAGACCACGGAACATATGCAGGTAAACAACAACGAAGAACGCAGATGCGCCTGTTGAGTGCATATAACGCAGTAGCCAGCCGTATTCAACATCACGCATGATGTATTCAACAGAAGCGAACGCACCTTCACCAGATGGTACGTAGTTCATTGTTAGCCAAATACCTGTAAGGATCTGGTTAACTAAAACTAACATTGCTAAAGAACCAAAAAGGTACCAAAAGTTAAAGTTCTTAGGCATTGGGTATTCAGACAAGTGCTTTTTATAAGCATTCATCGCGGGTATACGTTTCTCTACCCAATCTAGTAGTCCTTGCATTATGCATCTCCCTCGTCAATACCGATCAGGATCTTGGTGTCACTTAAATACATATGCTTTGGCACAACAAGGTTTAGCGGTGCAGGTACGCCTTGGAATACTCGACCAGCCATATCAAATTTTGAACCATGACATGGACAGAAGAAACCAGACTTAACACCTTGTACTTGTTCTGCAAAAGAATCAGGTAGGTAAGTTGGAGAACAACCTAGGTGAGTACAGAAACCAACCGCAACAAAGAATTCCGGCTTAATTGAACGGAACTCATTTTGAGCGTATTCAGGTTGTTGTTCAGCTTCCGATTGAGGATCTCGAAGTTGACCACCAATGGTTTTCAAGTTTTCTAGTACCGACTCAGCACGGCGTACAACCCATACAGGCTTACCTTGCCATTCGACACGAACCATTTGGCCAGCTTCTAATTTACTGACTTCCACTTCCACCGGCGCACCAGCAGCTTTCGCTTTGGCACTCGGATTCCATGATTTAATAAAAGGCACGGCTACAGCAGCAGCCCCTAAACCACCAACAACGGCTGTTGTTGCGGTTAGGAAACGCCTGCGACCGTTATTTAAAGGCGCGTTGCTCATCCAAACATTCTCCCATTTGCTCCTTTTGGATTGAAATTATTCCGCTTAAAGAGCATGGCTAACAAAATACGTATTTAGTTCTATTTATTGACGGCAAATGATAAATAAAACCCTACTTTTTGACAAGATAAAGCTACCTTTTTGTAACAATCATGAGGCAAAGCGCACATTGGGTTACAAAAGCTATCAAAATATAAGAAATTGGAAATAAAACGAGGAGGGAAAAGCATTTAGCGGGGAGTAGAAAAACAAAAAGCCCGGCATATAGCCGAGCTTTGAACCACAATTCCAGTAATAAAACTGGGAGCGTGTATTTTTCGGTAAAGAAAAATTAACGCTTAGAGAATTGAGGTTTACGACGTGCTTTACGTAGACCAACTTTCTTACGTTCAACGCAACGAGCGTCACGAGTAACGTAGCCAGCTGCACGTAGAGCAGGACGTAGAGTTTCATCGTACTCCATAAGAGCGCGAGTGATACCGTGGCGGATTGCGCCAGCTTGACCAGAAATACCACCACCAGAAACAGTGATGTATAGGTCAAGTTTCTCAGTTAGTTCAACTAGCTCAAGAGGTTGCTTAACAACCATGCGAGAAGTTGGACGACCGAAGTAAACATCAAGGCTACGCTTGTTGATTACGATCTCACCAGAACCTGGTTTGATGAAAACACGAGCTGCTGAGCTTTTGCGACGACCAGTGCCGTAGTATTGATTCTCTGCCATTTTCATAATCCCCAATTAGATGTCTAGTACTTGTGGTTGTTGAGCAACATGGTTGTGCTCAGCACCAGCGTATACTTTTAGCTTACGGTACATAGCGCGGCCTAGAGGACCACGTGGAAGCATACCTTTAACAGCTAGTTCAAGAGCCATCTCTGGCTTACGGTCGATCAGCTTTTCAAAAGTGATAGACTTAAGACCACCAGGGAACTCAGAGTGACGGTAGTAAACCTTACCCTTAGCCTTGTTACCAGTTACAGTAACTTTCTCAGCGTTAACAACGATGATGTAATCACCAGTGTCTACGTGAGGAGTGTATTCAGCTTTGTGCTTACCGCGTAGGCGAGAAGCGATTTCACTTGCAAGACGACCTAGAGTTTTACCTTCAGCGTCTACAACGTACCAGTCGCGTTTTACAGTTTCTGGTTTAGCAACGAAAGTTTTCATGCTAATAATTACCTATTAAAAAAATTTACACTTAAGGAATACTGAGTATTCCCACTGTCTAAGAGTCCCCATTCATCACCCCTTCGAGTGTTGGAAAACTCTTGGCATAACGTGATTTAACTCATCGTTAGAGGCCCGCAGTAACGGTAGGTCGCAGGATTATAGAGAAGAGCGAAGAAAAAATCACCTCTTTTTGAACAAAATCACGATTTTTTTCTTCCATTTTCTTAATAACGAATTCCCCGCCTAACTTAGGTGCTCTTTTGCTAGATAATCATGGCTCTGCATTTCAATTAAACGTGACTGACAGCGTTTAAATTCGAACTCTAATTGACCATGAGTGTAGAGTTCTTCTAGCGCAACTTCGGCAGAAATAATCAGTTTTACATTACGCTCATAAAACTCATCCACGAGAGCAATAAAGCGTCTTGCGGCGTCATCAGAGGTGGCATTCATCTGCTTCACTTCAGCCAACAATACCGTGTGATAGATCTTAGATAGCTCAATATAGTCATTTTGGCTGCGCGCAGATTGGCAAAGCTGAGCAAAAGTACCATGCAAAACGCCATCACTCGCTTCAACCACATCCAGTTGACGATGGTTAACCTCAATTTGAGTTAGCACCTCTTTACCCTCACCAACCAACTGTTGGTAATAAGTTCGCAAATTCACATCCGCTTGTGCGTCTAGTGGATAGTGATAGATCTCTGCTTGTTCCAAGGTTCGCAGTCGGTAATCGACACCGCTGTCTACATTGAGAATTCGACAGTTGTCTTGAATGAGCTTAATCGCAGGAAGAAAGCGCGCACGTTGCAGGCCATTTCGATATAGGTCTTCAGGTGGAATGTTCGAAGTCGCGACCAAAATAACGTTGCGAGCGAACAGCTCTTGGAACAGAGTACCCAGAATCATCGCATCGGTAATATCGGAAACAAAAAACTCATCAAAACAGATGATATCCGCTTCTTGCTTAAACTTATCTGCCACTAACGGCAAAGGATCGCTCACTTCGCCCAGCGCTTTCAATTCATCATGAACGCGATACATAAAGCGGTGAAAGTGGACACGCATTTTTCTTGATGTAGGCAAGGCATCACAGAAAGTATCCATTAGGTAAGTTTTACCTCGCCCTACTCCTCCCCAAAAATAGAGCCCTTTTGGTGGCGTCGGCAGTTGTGGCTTCTTACCCATTAACTTTTGAAAACGCGTCAGCTGTGGCACAGGCGCATTTTGGTATTCTTGGAATTGGTGGAACAATTGGTCTAGTGCTTGTACGGCTTGCTCTTGGGCTGGATCTCTTTGAAATCCATGTTCTTTTATATCTTGTTCGTATTTTTTAACGGGATTCATGACGACATTTCCACAATGAAATAGATATCAACCAGCGAAGGAAAAAGGGCTTCAACAGTACAATAGGCGGGGGCTCATCGCTGTATGTGCAGCTTCAAACTGATAGCTAGCGCACACGCATTTTTCTTTATACTGTCGCCTTGTCATAGTACCATGAAGCTACATTATGTGTAACTAAGCAGTAACAAACATGTTAAAAAACAACAATAAGGAGCTGTTATGCCTTGGATGTATGCCGTTGGCGGTTTACTAATCGGACTTATCTTAGGAGTTGCTATTTCTCGCCTCACGACTCCTGAGTACAAGAAGCAAAAGAATGTTCAAAAAGAATTAGACACAGCAAAGTTTGCACTAGAACAGCAACGCCAAGAGCTTGCCGATCACTTTGCTAAAACAGCTGAAATGTTGGATACCTTAGGTAAGGACTACACCAAGCTTTACCAACACATGGAAAAGACCAGCGCTGAGTTAATCCCTAACTTGCCAGAGCAGGACAATCCATTTGTGAAAACGGCTGCAGCACACTCAGATAAGTCATCTGATAAAGCAGACAACAAAGTATCAGCCATTGATGAACAACCAAAAGATTACGCCAATGGCGCGACCGGTTTGTTCAACGATGAGAAGAAAGAGGTCATTGAAGCACCAGAGGTTGTAACGGCGAAAGCGTCTTAAACAATTAAATTCAATGAACTTTACAAAGGTTTTTGAGTCATAATCTTCACTTGGGTCGTATAACACTTGGCAATAGTCCAACTTGATATGTGTTACAAGGCCTTAACTAACGAGGAGTTTATGATGAAAAAACCTTTGCTTGCTTTATCGGTACTGACTTTAAGCTTAAGTTCCATCATCGCACCGATTCAGGCAACTGCGGCGCTTCCCCTAAGTGTCGACAACCAACAACTACCTAGCCTTGCGCCAATGCTTGAAAAAGTCACCCCAGCGGTGGTCAGCATTGCAGTGGAAGGTAAGCAAGTCCAACGTCAACGTATCCCTGAACAATTCCAATTCTTCTTTGGTCCAGAACAAGCACAAGAGCGCCCATTCAGAGGTTTAGGCTCTGGTGTTATTATCGATGCCAAGAAAGGACATATCGTTACTAACTATCACGTCATCAATAACGCTGATGAGATCCGCGTAAAACTGCATGATGGACGTGAATACGATGCCGAGCTGATTGGCGGTGACGAAATGTCTGATATCGCCCTGCTCAAACTCGAAAAAGCCAAAGACCTGACAGAGATTCGTTTTGCTGACTCAGACAAACTGCGTGTCGGTGATTTCAGTGTTGCCATCGGTAACCCATTTGGTCTCGGTCAAACGGTGACATCGGGTATCGTTTCTGCATTAGGTCGAAGCGGTCTGAACCTAGAAAACTTTGAGAACTTCATTCAAACCGATGCTGCAATCAACAGCGGTAACTCAGGTGGTGCCTTAGTTAACCTCAATGGTGAGCTGATCGGTATCAACACTGCAATCCTGGGCCCAAATGGTGGTAATGTGGGTATCGGCTTTGCGATTCCATCCAATATGATGCGCAACCTAACCGACCAAATCTTAGAGTTTGGTGAAGTGAAACGCGGCATGCTTGGCGTTCAGGGTGGTGAAATCACCTCGGAATTGGCTGAAGCACTCGGTTACGAATCCAGCAAAGGTGCATTTGTGAGCCAAGTAGTGCCAGACAGCGCTGCCGACAAAGCAGGTTTACAAGCAGGCGACATCATCGTTGCAATCAATGGTAAGAAGATCGATACCTTTAGCGAGCTAAGAGCTAAAGTCGCGACTCTTGGTGCAGGCAAAGAGATTGAGCTGGGCGTGGTTCGTGACGGTAAGAACAAAACCTTCGACGTGACGCTTGGGGAATCTACCAACAGCAAGACTCAAGCAGAAAAACTGCATGAAGGCTTGGCTGGTGCGGAGCTTACCAATACCAACGATAGCGACCCAGTAAAAGGGGTTAAGGTTTCAAGTGTCGCTAAAGGCTCTCCAGCTGAGGCCTATCAGCTTCAAGCAGACGACATCATCATTGGTGTGAACCGTAAAACGGTGAAGAACCTAGCACAGTTCAGAGCAATTGTTGAAAAGAACCCTGGTGTATTGGCGCTCAATATCCAACGTGGCCCAAGAACCATCTATCTTGTGATTCGCTAACTATTAATCACCATTATTGAGGGCAGGTTGACTAAGTCCGTATAGAACTTAATCAACCTGCCCTTTTATTTAGATGAATCAAAATGCTATGCTTCACAGGTAACTCAAACTGGTCACCCATGCGCGGAGGCTCAATACCTTACCTGTCGAAGAGGGAAACATGCTGTCCTTTCTATTTCGTTCTATTTCCCTTGGATTAGTATCAGCACTGATTATATTGGTGGCTTTCCCGCAGCTAAGACCCGATTTCGTCTCTGAAGTGGCGAGCAAGCAAGTAAGCAACATAGGCTCATTGCAACTCTCATTCAACGATGCCGTTCGACGCGCGGCACCGGCAGTTGTGAACATCTACAGTCGTAAATACGATGAGTCCGACCGTAACAAGCTACTTACTCAAGGCTTAGGTTCTGGTGTTATTGTTAGCGAGAAAGGCTACATCATTACTAACTACCATGTAGTTGCTCAAGCGGATCAAGTGGTGGTTGCCTTGCAAGACGGTCGTGCTGCTGCCGCTCAATTAGTTGGCTCAGACAAACGAACTGACATCGCCATATTGCAAGTCAGCGGTGATAACCTTCCGGTTATTCCACTGAACCCAAATTATGAAGCCAACGTCGGCGACATCGTACTTGCTATCGGCAACCCATATAACCTAGGTCAAACAACGACCTTCGGTATTATCTCAGCAACTGGACGCTCTTCGATAAGCGCCGATCGCCACCAAGCCTTTATTCAAACTGACGCAGCGATCAATGAAGGTAACTCAGGCGGTGCACTTGTTAACTCGCAAGGCGAACTGGTCGGCATTAATACGGCATCTTTCCAGCAAGCGACCGACATGGAAACTTACGGCATCTCTTTTGCCATCCCTTATGGATTGGCCAATAAGATCATGCAGAAGATCATTGCTGACGGTCGTGTGATTCGCGGTTATATCGGCATTGATGGACAAGACATTAATTCAGTTACTTCACGTTTATTAGGTAACAAAAACATTGGTGGAATTGTGGTGTTAGGTATCGATCCTGTTGGCCCAGCTGCCGACGCAGGATTTGAGGTTCAGGACATCATCATCAGTATCGACAACACCAAGATCAATGGACGCCAAAGCGTTATGGATATCGTTACCGACCTAAGACCTGGCACAGTGGTCGATGTGGGTATACTCCGTCAGGGTGAAAGTAAAACCCTTAAGGTTACAATTGCGGAAGACAAGCGCTAGTTAAATTAGACGGATCTACGACTAACATTAAATAGATTGCGAACAACAAAAAACCCAGCTCTCGGCTGGGTTTTTTATTATCTATACAACAAGTTATCTAAAACGAAGATTACTCGTCACTCTCGATGTCAATACGAGTTACTCGTTGCAGGCCTCTTGGCAGTAGGCCGCCACGACGACCACGCTCACCACGGAAGTTATCTAGGTCAGCAGGCTTCAAACCAAGCTTGCGCTTACCTGCATACAGCGTCAGCGTCGTCCCTTGAGGAATGGCCATTAGGTGTGAGACAAACTCTTCACGCTCTTTCGCCTTCGCCGACGGGATATTGATGATCTTGTTACCCTTACCTTTGCTCAATTGAGGCAGATCTTTAATTGGGAACAACAGCATACGGCCCTGGTTAGTAATCGCCAGAATCTCGTTGGTCTCTAGATCTTCAATCGGGCTTGGCAGCATCACTTCCGATGCTTGAGGTAGATTCACCAATGCCTTACCGCTCTTGTTCTTCGACAAGAGATCGCTGCCTTTACATACGAAACCGTAGCCTGCATCAGAACCCACCAGCCATAGCTGATCATCCTCGCCCATGACAACTTGGCGAATCGAACTGCCAGCACTGATATTCAAGCGACCAGTAATCGGCTCACCTTGGCTACGCGCCGAAGGCAGAGAATGAGACTCAAGCGAGTAGCTTCGACCGTCACTGCCGAGGAATACCGCTTGCTGGTTACTCTTACCACGCGTACTCGCAAGGTATTTATCACCGGACTTGTAGTTCAAACCCTCAGGATCCACTTCATGCCCTTTCGCATGACGAATCCAACCTTTCTCAGAAAGTACCACTGTGATTGGTTCACTTGGTACAAGATCGCGCTCAGTCAGTGCTTTCGCTTCTGCACGCTCAACCAGTGGTGAACGGCGATCATCACCGTACTTATCTGCGTCCGCTTGGATCTCTTTCTTAATCAGAGTATTCAGGCGACGCTCAGAGCCCAGTAGCTTCTCTAGCTTCTCACGCTCTTTCTCTAGCTCATCTTGCTCGCCGCGGATCTTCATCTCTTCCAGCTTAGCAAGGTGGCGAAGTTTGGTATCTAGGATTGCGTCCGCTTGAATCTCAGTAATACCAAAGCGCTCCATAAGCACCGCTTTAGGATCGTCTTCAGTTCGGATGATCTCAATCACTTCATCAAGGTTGAGGTAAGCAACCAAAAGACCTTCTAAGATGTGTAAGCGCGCTAGCACTTTATCAAGGCGGTGCTGTAGACGACGACGTACTGTAGTACGACGGAACTCAATCCATTCTTTAAGGATCTGAACTAGACCTTTAACTTGAGGACGGTTATCTAGACCAATCATGTTCAAGTTAACACGGAAGTTTTTCTCAAGATCCGTTGAAGCGAACAGGTGACTCATCAACTGATCACAGTCGATGCGGTTCGAGCGAGGAACAACAACGATACGCGTTGGGTTCTCGTGATCGGATTCATCGCGAAGATCGTCAACCATTGGCAGCTTCTTAGCACGCATCTGGTTTGCGATTTGCTCTAGAAGCTTAGCGCCGGATACTTGGTGAGGCAGAGCCGTGATAACAATATCAGAACCCTCTTTATGCCAAACCGCACGCATCTTAATGCTGCCGCGACCCGTTTTGTAGATCTTCTCAATATCTGACTTCGGAGAGATGATCTCAGCTTCAGTCGGGTAATCAGGACCCTTGACATGCTCCATCACTTCCGACAGTTCCGCTTTCGGGCTATCGATCAGCTTGATGGTTGCATCAGCAATCTCACGCACGTTATGTGGTGGAATATCCGTTGCCATACCTACCGCGATACCCGTGATACCGTTAAGTAGAATGTGAGGCAGACGCGCTGGCAACATTTGCGGCTCTTTCATGGTGCCGTCAAAGTTAGGCTGCCATTCAACTGTGCCTTGGCCTAGTTCACCAAGAAGCACCTCAGCAAACTTAGACAGTTTCGCTTCGGTATAACGCATCGCAGCGAATGATTTCGGATCATCCGGAGCACCCCAGTTACCTTGACCATCTACTAGTGGGTAGCGGTAAGAGAACGGTTGTGCCATCAATACCATGGCTTCGTAACACGCTGAGTCACCGTGTGGGTGATACTTACCCAGTACATCACCAACGGTACGTGCAGATTTCTTGTATTTCGATGCAGCAGATAAGCCAAGCTCAGACATCGCGTAGATAATACGACGCTGTACTGGTTTGAGACCGTCACCAATGTATGGCAATGCACGATCCATGATCACGTACATTGAGTAATTTAAATAGGCATCTTCGGTGAACTTGCGCATTGGCAATTGTTCAACGCCATCAAAAGTAATTTCGTTAGACATTCATTATACCTCGGCCAAATCACCGTTGTTTTGTAGCCATGAACGGCGATCATCAGCACGCTTCTTACCTAGCAGCATGTCCATCATTTCATTGGTCGCTTCACTGTCATCAATGGTTAGTTGAACCAGACGACGGGTGTTTGGATCCATAGTGGTTTCGCGTAGCTGAAGTGGGTTCATCTCACCCAGACCTTTGAATCGTTGTACGTTGATCTTGGCTTTCTTCTTCGATAGGCGCTCAAGCACACCATCTTTCTCATCGTCATCAAGGGCATAGAAGACTTCTTTGCCACAGTCGATACGATACAGAGGCGGCATAGCCACATAGATATGACCGGCTTCAACCAAAGAGCGGAAGTGACGAGTAAACAGCGCACACAGCAGCGTCGCAATGTGTAGACCATCCGAGTCCGCATCGGCAAGGATACAGATCTTACCGTAACGTAGGCCAGATAGGTCATCGTTGTCTGGGTCAATACCCAAAGCCACCGAGATATCGTGGACTTCTTGAGAAGCGAGAACTTGGTCTGCAGATACTTCCCATGTGTTAAGAATCTTACCACGCAGTGGCATCACGGCTTGGAACTCACGGTCACGAGCTTGCTTCGCTGAACCACCCGCCGAGTCCCCTTCCACGAAGAAGATTTCAGTGCGGTTTAGGTCTTGAACAGAACAGTCAGTCAATTTGCCCGGAAGTGCTGGACCTGATGCCACCTTCTTACGTACTACCTTCTTGCTAGCACGCATACGACGATGAGCATTGGCAATACAGGTTTCCGCCAGTTGTTCTGCAAGTTGTGGTTTTTCGTTCAGCCACAGACTAAATGCATCTTTTACAACGCCAGAAACAAATGCAGCCGTTTGACGAGAAGAGAGACGCTCTTTCGTTTGACCTGCAAATTGAGGATCCTGCATCTTCACCGATAGAACGTATGAACAACGGTCGAAGATATCATCACCTGTTAGCTTAACGCCGCGCGGCAACAAGTTGCGGAATTCACAGAACTCGCGCATTGCATCAAGCAGACCTTGGCGCAGACCATTTACGTGAGTACCACCTTGTTTAGTTGGTACTAAGTTCACGTAACTCTCAGTGATCATCTCACCGCCTTCTGGCTGCCAGATTACCGCCCAGTTTGCCATTTCAGTTTCAGCTGTGAACTCACCGATGTACGGCTCTTCTGGTAGCAGGGTGTAACCCTTTACGCCCTCAGCAAGATAATCTTTTAAGCCATCTTCGTAGAACCATTTATGTTCTTCGTTGTTGACCTTATCGCTGAAGGTGATCTCTAGGCCTGGACATAGAACGGCTTTCGCACGCAGGTTGTTAACCAAACGCAGCACAGAAAATTTAGAGCTATCGAAGTACTTCGCATCAGGCCAGAAATGTACAGATGTGCCGCTATTACGCAGGCCACATGAACCCGTTACCGTTAAATCGGTTACCGCTACGCCGTTTTCAAATGCAATTTCATGGATTTGGCCATCACGACGAACCGTCACTTCAACGCGCTTAGAGAGTGCGTTTACTACTGAGATACCTACACCGTGTAGGCCGCCTGAGAACTTGTAGTTATTGTTTGAGAACTTACCACCTGAGTGGAGCTTAGTTAAAATCAGCTCAACACCTGAGATGCCTTTCTCTGGGTGAATATCGACAGGCATACCACGACCATCATCCACCACTTCTAAAGATTGGTCAGCGTGCAAGACCACTTTGATCTTCTTCGCGTGGCCAGCCAATGCTTCATCTACAGAGTTATCGATAACTTCTTGGGCTAAGTGGTTTGGCCTTTCAGTCTCTGTATACATCCCCGGACGGTGTCGAACCGGGTCGAGACCTTCAAGAACCTCGAGGTCTTTTGCATTATATTGTTCAGTCATAATACGGAGTTTACTCAAAAAATTTACGTCTGTTCGCTGGGCTCTAATTCGATATAACCGTGTTAGTTGCCGTGAACCCTCACAGCAGAGCGAACGAGCGAAAGTATTGGGGAATATAGTCTGGAAGCAGGGGTTTGATGTCAAGCACGTTCAAAAACTATGACACCAAACTATGATATTTCACCACTGACAGATGAAATAACAGGCAAAAAAGATAAGATACTGCGGCTGAAGTTAGACCTTACAAGGCTAGAAATTCAATTATCTTTTGAGGATAGCGCTCAAAATCGACAAAGCTGTGGTCGCCGCCCTCTTCTACAGTCTGCTTCGCTCCTTGAAACTTTGCCACCGCTTGACGGTAATCTAAAACTTCATCTTCGGTTTGCTGCAACAGCCAAAAATCACTTGGCTCAGAAATAGAGGCAACATCAAGCTGTTTAAGCTCATCAATGTGTTTTTCCTCTAAAACATAATGTTCATGGGTGTATGGGTTAACCTGCTCACCTAGGTAGTCGGTCAACAATTCATAAGGTTTCACTGCTGGGTTAACTACTGCCGCTTTAAACCCGTAATGCGCATTCAACCACGTCGACAAGTAGCCTCCCAATGAACTACCCACCAGCGCAATTTGATACTGCTCTTTGTGCTCTTCCACTATGCTTTTAAGAAGCGCTGCGGCCAGAGCGGGAAAACTTGGCAATTGTGGTGTCACAACTTTGATATCAGGGCGATGCTCGGCACAATAGTCAGCCATCACATTGGCCTTGTGCGAACGAGATGAGCTATTAAAGCCGTGAATATACAGCAGCATCGAAGGTTTAGTTTGTGGCGCGGTAACTGACATTAGTAACCCTCAGCGTTAAAGTCTGGGGCAAACGCACCATGGGCAAGTCGACGTACCTCTGTCGCAATCTCACCGTTAGGTTTGAGTTCGAGCTCTCGCCAACCAGGGCTTAGAGTATCAAGCGCAAAATCGTCTGAGTTTGGCTTGAACTGAACACAAGTCGATGGGGTAGCCATCACTTGTACTCCTAAGTGCTCTCTATTCATATCTTGATGCACGTGACCACACAGCACGCCACGAACATTGTTATGTTGTGATACCACATCCCAGAACTGGTCTGAATCTTTTAAACTGTGCTGATCAAGCCATGCACTACCAACCAACAGTGGGTGGTGGTGAAGTAAAACCAACGTATGTTTCTCAGGAAACTCCGCCAGTTTCTGCTCTAATAAATCAAGCTGTTGATCGCTCAAACGACCATGTGGTACACCGACAACCTGTGAGTCGAGCATGATCATCTGCCAATGCTCACCCAGCAGCACATGCTCAACACACTGTATTTGAGCGGATGGGATAACACTGCCCATATTAGGTTTGTAATCGTGGTTACCTGGCAACCAATAACAAGGCTTTTCTAAAGGCTGAATACCAGCCTCAAATTTTTGGTAAGACTCTGCGCTGTGATCTTGAGAGATATCACCAGTCGCAAGAATCGCTTCATATTCATAACCTTGGTTCACAATGCCATCGACAACAGCACGAAAGCTATCTTCTGTGTTGATGCTCAGCAGGCTGCCATTACTTGGCGCAAAGAGGTGCGTGTCGGTCAGTTGCACTAACTTAATGCTGCTCTCATCTAATTTTGAAGTATGTGATAATTCCAAAATAACAAATCCAGATACGTTACTGTTAGATCTTCAAAGTATTCAAACGTACGCTAACTCAGCGTAATGGGTGTGCGACTGATTCCATTTTTTAAACAAAACGTTAACCATTCGCCAAGAAACTTATTGAGTTGAAATTTCTCGTCTTTTTGCAAAAGCTTAGTGTTCGGGTAGTCGTATTTCGCTTTGACTCTTGAGAAGTCCCCACTGGCACACACTTCTGCAACGCGAGCGTCGTGATATAGCCTGACAGACATTTTTGGCAAAGGGAATACTGGCATCGCATCACTCTGACATATATCTATTAATGTGGTGTATTTTGTGACCTCATTCACTGTCAATTGATACACCATATTAACCGCTTGATAACAACGCACGTCACCAACTTGGTGCCCAACAGGCAATAGTGCGTTTAATTTCGCGTAATTGGTCTCATAGACTCGCATCAATTCAGCAAGATCAACATGATACGGCTTTTTCACCGCTATATTCGGCATAGCGTCACTCTTTCCACTTTGACTGTAGATCCTGGTAGTTCAGTTGCAACCATTGCAAAGCAATAATAGTAGCACCATTTTCGAACACACCTTGCTGTACCAGTTGATAAGCCTGCTCACGACTCATTACTTGAACGCGAATGTCCTCACCTTCGTAATCAAGACCGTGGACACCTTGAGCTGTAGTTGCGTCAACGCAGCCAACCATTACATCCAGCTTCTCAGAGCAACCACCCGATGAAGGGTAGTATGAGGTGATAGGCAGTACATGAGTCACTTCAACTCCTGCTTCTTCCATTGCCTCTCTGCGCGCGACTTGTTCTGCTGATTCATCGGTGTCGATGATCCCAGCGACAATTTCATATTGCCAAGGGTTTTCATGCTCAAGTGCGCCCACTCGAATCTGCTCGACGATCACCACTTCATCTCGAATAGGATCGTATGGCAGCAATGCAGCAGCATGCCCACGCTCGAACATTTCGCGTTCTATTGGCTTACTCCACCCGCCTTCAAACAACTTGTGTCGAAAGGTGTATTTAACCATTTTGAAAAAACCACGAAACAGCGTTTCTTTTGAGACAATTTCCACATCTTGTGGAGTAAACTCATGTTGTTGATTGTCATACTGTTGCATTTAGCACCTCACTAAGTGATCTTTATAGTTTACTCATTGTACGAGTTAACTACCAAGGTCTAGGTTCAACTTTTTATATAAAATTTATAATTAAATTTAAGTATCCGAAAATAAATATTGCACAAGTGGACAGTTAAATGTAAAAAAGTGCAAAGTTTCGAGTAAATTACCACCAAACTGAGTTAAACTCTGTTAAGAAAAAATCTATTAAGGCAGGAATAGGAAAATGAGAAAACTGCTTCCACTATTTATCAGTGCAGCAATTGGTAGCCTGAGTTCATCAGCTTTCGCTGATACGCTAGCCGAAGTTTATGACCAAGCAAAACAAAATGACCCAACACTTCTTAGTTCAGCAGCACAGCGTGATGCCGCTTTTGAAGCAGTTACCTCTAGCCGTAGTACCCTACTACCGCAAATCAACCTAACTGCGAACTATGACATCAACCGTGGCGAGCGTAACAGCGCAAATAATGACAGTAATGTTTGGGGCGCAGGTATTGGCTTCACACAAGAACTTTACCAACGCTCTTCATGGATCACGCTAGACACAGCAGAGAAAACAGCACGTCAAGCTGATTCAGCATACGCGGCGCAGCAACAGGGTCTGATCCTGCGCGTGGCAACGGCTTACTTCGAAGTACTTCGTGCTCAAGATAACCTTGAGTTCGTTCGTGCAGAAAAAGCAGCGGTTGCTCGCCAACTAGAGCAAACTAAACAGCGTTTCGAGGTTGGCCTATCAGCAATCACTGACGTACACGACGCGCAAGCGCAGTACGATTTAGTGTTGGCTGACGAAGTTCTGGCTGAAAACACTCTGACTAACAACTACGAAGGTCTGCGTGAAATCACTGGTCAAGAGCACTCTAATCTAAGCATTCTAGACACTGACCGTTTCTCTGCAAGCAAGTCTTCTGAATCAGCAGTGGCACTCGTTGAACAAGCACAAGAGAAGAACCTAAGCCTACTGGCTGCACGTATCTCTCAAGACATCGCGAAAGACAACATCTCGCTAGCAAACTCTGGTCACCTTCCAAGCCTAACGCTTGACGGTAGCTACTCACTGGCTGATCAATCAAACAGCCCAAGTGACTATGACCAAGACAACCTAAACCTTGGCCTAAACCTAGTTGTGCCTCTATACACAGGTGGTAACACGACCTCGCTAACTAAGCAGGCTGAATACAACTATGTTGCAGCTAGTGAAGATCTTGAAGCGACTTACCGCAGTGTTGTTAAAGACGTTCGCGCGTTCAACAACAACATCAGTGCATCGATTGGAGCGCTACGTGCTTACGAGCAATCGGTAGTTTCAGCTCAATCAGCATTAGAAGCGACAGAAGCAGGTTTTGATGTTGGTACTCGTACTATCGTTGATGTACTTGACTCAACTCGTCGTCTATACGATGCGAACAAGAACCTATCTGATGCTCGTTACAACTACATCCTAAGCGTACTGCAACTGCGTCAAGCAGTGGGTACACTGAGCGAGCAAGACATTGTTGACGTAAACGCAGGTCTAAAACCAGCGAGCTAATCACTCAACAAGCCGTCTAATGAAGAGAGCGGATCGTCGCTCTCTGCAGATACAAAAATGCCGCTCATCGAGCGGCATTTTTATTTATCGGATATCAAATCAATTGAGGCGCTTATCCACGACCGCCTTTGATCGCTTCAATGATCTCAGTGGTTGAGCAGCCATCTTCAAAGTTCAGTACTTTCACTTCACCACCTGCAGCAATCACTTCAGCGCCACCAGCAATCTCTTCTGGCTTGTAATCACCACCCTTAACCAAGATGCTCGGTAGCACCTCAGAGATTAGGCGCTGTGGCGTATCTTCAGAGAAAGGTACAACCCAGTCTACGGCACCTAAGCCTGCAAGAACCGCCATACGACGATCAGTTGGGTTCACAGGACGGCCTGGGCCTTTCAAGCGCTTAACAGACTCATCAGTGTTCACAGCAACAATCAAGCGGTCACCTAACTCAGCTGCATGGTTCATGTAAGAAACATGACCTGCATGAAGGATATCGAAACAGCCGTTAGTCATAACCACTTTCTCGCCTTTTGCACGTGCACGTTTCACCGCTTCAATCAGAGCCGCCTCTGAAATCACACCGTAATCTGTATCTTGGCTACCATGTACCGCTTCTGCTAACTCAATCATAGAAAGCGTCGACGTACCCAGCTTACCAACAACAACACCTGCCGCTGCATTTGCCAATGCACACGCTTCATCAAGTGGCTTGCCAGCAGCAACAGAAGCCGCAAGTACAGAGATTACCGTATCGCCGGCACCCGTCACGTCGTATACTTCTTTTGCTTGCGTTGGTAGGTGGAAAGGTTCTTGGCCCTTACGCAGTAAAGTCATACCGTGTTCACTACGAGTAACAAGCAGCGCATCAAAGTCGAACTCTTCGATAAGAGCTAAGCCTTTTGCCACTAGCTCCTCTTCTGATTTCACTTTACCCGCAACTAGCTCGAATTCCGCCATATTTGGCGTCAGTAGTGTTGCGCCACGGTAGCGTTCAAAATCCGCACCTTTGGGGTCAATAAACACAGGGACATTTGCTGAACGTGCTTTCTGAATAAAGCTCTGTACGTGCTCAAGTGCACCTTTCGCGTAATCAGACAGGATAACAGAGCGTACATTAGGTAGCGCTTGCTCCATACGAGACAGAACCAACTCAGGGTCAGTGTTCTCAAATTTGTCTTCAAAGTCTAGACGAATCAGTTGTTGGCCGCGGCTCATCACACGTAGCTTAGTGATGGTTGGGTAATCTTCTAGCTCAACAAAATCACAGTTAACTTTAAGTGCACTCAGTGTGTTCTTAAGTACTTGTGCAGGCTCATCTTTACCCGTTAAACCAACGATATGCGCATGGCCGCCTAGCGATGCAATGTTCATTGCCACGTTAGCTGCACCACCTGGACGCTCTTCGTTATTCTCTACTTTTACTACGGGTACTGGCGCTTCTGGTGAAATACGACCGGTAGGGCCATACCAGTAACGGTCTAGCATCACATCACCGACAATCAACACGCCCGATTGGCTGTAGTCAGGTAGAATAGGTTTCATTAGGGATCTCCAAAAATCGAATCTGGATAGAGTCTAGCACACTGATAGTAGTGGCTAAACCATAGAAAAAGACAATGAAGCGGTTTGAGTCACCGCTTCACATTCTAGACAGTCACGCTGATACAAGGTTCCTACTACTCGGCCAGCATCCACTGCTGCCAAGCCTGAGTTACAAGCGCTCTCTCTTGCTCAAACTTATCCATCGCAACGTCAGCATCAAGGTTGAGCAAGTTACGGTGATGAATCTCATCACGCAGCGTGGTATAAGCATGCGTAAGTGCCATTGCTTGTGGTTCATCCATAATGCCCTGTGACATTAGGCTCTCAAAGATACGAACATTGTCACACCAACGCGTCAGCTTAGGTTTCTCATGGCTGTATCTTAGTACTAAGTACTGAGCAAGAAATTCAACGTCGGTAATACCGCCATTGTCTTGTTTCAACATGAAGCGATCGCTTTTCTTGCCACCTAAATGGTCGCGCATTTTTTCACGCATCTTAAGCACTTCTTGTTTGAGGCTGTCGCCATCACGCTCAAGACACAGTACTTCGTGACGAGTCTTGTTAAACGCCAATGCTAAAGGCTCATCGCCGTAAATCATACGTGCACGAGTAAGGGCTTGGTGCTCCCACGTCCATGCTTCGTTATGCTGGTACTCGTCAAAGGCATCGGTTGGGCTTACTAACAGCCCAGACGCCCCTGAAGGTCGTAAGCGAGTATCAACTTCATAAAGAATGCCGGAGGCTGTGCGAGTCGAGAAGATATGAATAATGCGCTGTGCCAGTCGCAGATAGAATTGACGACCATCAATCTCTTTTTTGCCATCAGTGTACACATGCACTGGGCAGTCATGCATGAAGACAATATCCAAGTCTGAGTTATACCCAAGCTCCCAACCACCAACTTTTCCGTAACCAACAACCGCAAAGCCACGTCCCTCACGGTCTTTAATGTGGGTCGGCTCACCATATTTCGCAGACACTTGCAGCCAAGCTTGGTTAACCCCAGCTTCAACAATCGCTTCGGCTAAGTAGGTTAAGTGGTCACTCACCTTCATCACAGGCAACACGCCAGCAATATCCGCGGCAGCGATTCTTAAGATACAGGTCTGCTTAAATTGACGCAGGCCTTCCATCTGCTGTTCCATGTCATCTTCTGGAATGCGAGCAAGGTAATCACGAAGCTCCGTTTTGTAAGACTCTAATGGCACCGGATTATAAAGCTGCTGAGGGTCAATCAATTCATCAAGTAGGATTGGGTAGCGCCCTAACTGCTCTGAAATCATCGGACTCGCGGTACACAGGCGTACCAATTGAGTCAGTGCCGCTGGATGCTCATCAAGCAGCTCTAGGTAAGTAGTTCGCGTAACGATTTTATGTAGCAGGTGCAGCACACGTGATAAACCAAACTCCGCATCTTTATTGGTGTACAGAGCTTGGAATACTTTAGGCATCAGTCGATTAAGCACCTCACGTCCTCGAGGGCCTAACGTTTTCTTCGCGAGATCAGCCTTGAACTGAATAATGGTATTGGCGGCTTTCTGTGGGTCAACCGCGTCTATGTCGGTCTCCAAGACATGCTCAATCACATCTTGCTTATGTGCCATATCCCACAGCTCGCTAAAGTGACTCGCGATTGGGTTCGCTTCCTCTTCTTCTACACCGATAAGCTCTTCAAATACCACGTGAACATTAGCCATGTGTTGGCGAGTCTCATCTATCAGTTCTTGCCAGCTTTCGAACTGCATTGCGATTGCAAGTTGCAGCTGCTCTTGCTCATTATCCGGCAGAGTTTGGGTTTGTTTGTCTGCCATCGCCTGCAACAGGTTTTCTAGACGGCGCAAGAACAGGTAAGCGTCTCTCAGGTGTGCAACTTCGCCAGACTCTAAAAGTTTCAAGCTATCGATGGCTTCAAGGGTGTGCAATAGACCACGGTCTCGTAAGCTTGGCTCTCGACCACCGCGAATCAGTTGGAAAACTTGCGCAATAAACTCCACCTCACGGATCCCGCCAGGGCCGAGTTTAATGTTGTTTGATAAACCGCGACGACGCACTTCACTGCTGATCATCGACTTCATTCTACGTAGTGACTGAATCGCGCTGAAATCGATGTAGCGGCGGAAAACAAATGGGCGCAACATTTGGCGTAGCTCTTGATATTCAGGGTACATCTCGCGTCCCATGACACGAGCTTTAACCATCGCGTAGCGCTCCCAGTCTCGCCCTTGCTCTTGATAATAATCCTCAAGCGCTGCGTAACTCATGACCAATGGACCACTTTCACCAAATGGACGCAGTCGCATGTCGACGCGGTAGCAGAAGCCATCAAAGGTTTGCTGGTCGAGCGCTTTGATGATGCGTTGCCCAAGACGCGTGAAAAACTGCGCATTGGCGATGCTGCGACGAGCACCTTGTGTCTCACCGTTTTCTGGGTAGGTAAAAATCAGATCGATATCCGAGGAGAAGTTCAACTCACCGCCCCCTAGCTTACCCATACCAATGATCAACATAGGTTGCGCTTCTCCTTGCGCATTACAAGGCGTGCCCCATTCTTTGCAACAGATGTTGTATTGCCACTGATAGGTTTCAAAAATCATCGCTTCAGCAAGCATTGAAAGGTGAGCCAGGCTCTGCTCTAGCGGCCAAGACGCAGTAAAATCACGCCAAGCGATGTAGGACATTTCTCGATTGCGAAACTGACGCAGTACACGTTGACCGCTCATCTCGTCTTGGCATTCAGATAACAGGGCCGCTAGCCTATCTCGATAGCCCTCAGCGCGCTCTTCACACTCAAGTATTGTAGGTAAGACGCGAGCTAATTCGCTATCACGTTGCAAACAGTCGCCGACAAAACTGCTCAACCCTAGGACATATTTCAGTTGTTCTTGATATTGGGGAGACCAAGTCGAAATCGCGTCCCCTTGATGTTCAAGCAGGTTTTCTAAAGCCGATTGAGAGTGCTGAGTAAGTGAAGCAGGCAATTGCATTTTTCTTCCTTGTTTGGCTAAGCGCATACTGTCTCTATTTATATCAAACTTAGGCCAATAAAAAACGCCCACATGGGGAATGTGGGCGTTTTATCGGATTAGAAATAGTACCTAACAGGTAAAATCAGCTTAGACCTTGAATTGCTTAATCTTACCATCAAGCTCTTCGGCATTGGTTTGCATGATTTGTGAGGTTTCCAGAAGCTCACCAACCACGGTTACTGACGCTTCTACTAGCTCTCGAACATTGGTTAGGTTGACATTCATCTCTTCCGCCACGCTGCTCTGCTGCCCTGCTGCAGTCGCAATTTGGAAGTTCATGTCATTAATCTGATTTACTTGGCTCACAATGCCATCAAGCTCAGAGCCAGCGTTGGTGACCAAATCAACGCCTTCAGCCGCTTCTACAACACTCTTCTCCATCAGCTCAACCGCTGAGTTAGCACTGGTTTGCAGATGGGTGATCATGTCTTGAATCTCAACCGTTGCTTGTTGAGTGCGTTGCGCTAGATTACGTACTTCATCAGCGACCACCGCAAAGCCGCGACCTGCCTCACCTGCACGCGCAGCCTCGATTGCCGCGTTCAATGCAAGAAGGTTGGTCTGCTCTGAGATACCTTGGATAGTGCCCACTACGCTACCAATTGAGTCTACACGCTCTTCAACTTGGTTTACCGCTGCTGCTGATGCTGCGATGTCCGTTGATAGTTCGCTCATCTTAGACACAGAGCCTTGTACAAATTTTTGACCGGTTAATGCTTGGCCTGATGCTTGCTCTGTTAGAGAAGAGGCATTCTGAGCATGCTCAGCGACCGTTTGAACCGTCGATGTCATCTCGCTCATTGCTGTCGCTAGCTGATCGATCTCGTTGAACTCTTCCTGCGCTGACTCTTTCGTCTCTGACATACTGATCGTCATTACTTCAGTCAGTGCAAACAGTTCATCCGAAGAAGCAACTTGAGTTTTGATCATGTCATTCAGTTGAACGCGAGTTTTCTCAAGCTCACGCGCAACATCACCGTACTCATCTTTACAGTCCATATGGATTGGCACAGAGAGGTTTTTGTCTGCCATGGTTTTAATGGCGTCGCTTAAGTATTGCGTCTGACGCAGCATCACGCGCGCAGCCGTCAGAAGAAGAACGACAAAGGCCACGATCATCAAGCCAGTTTGCCAAGCCACTTGTACTAGGTACGTTTCGTAGTGTTCTTGTGCTACTTGTGCGCTGTTCGTTACCGCAAGCAGTGAATCATAGAATGTGCTCGCATCCCACAACTGCTTAGCAATGATCAAAATGGTACTGAATACCATTAGCATGATCATTTTTGGAACGAGACGAACATCAGAGATTACCCTTTCCCACGGCTTGAATGACAGTTTGGTCATTGTCAGTTCTCCATTAAGTCTTATATATTGAACGCTTCCATATCCGCGCAATAGCAAAGATTTGCTAAAGATTGCGATTTATTTCGAGCTTCGTATGAATGTTAAATAGTACCAAAGACACACCCAAGCCAATGAGCTTATTATCACTGATTCTCTCTTTCTTAGCGTTATTTGTGATCTCTGGCTTGTTGTTTGCGCCAATTGATAATGAATCTAAACAAGTTCTTATCGGCCTCGATTTTATAATCTGTAGTGTTTTTCTTCTGCAGCTCACAATTGATCTGTTTCGTTCAGAAAACAAAACGTCATACTTAAAAGTTCACTGGATCGATTTTCTAGCCAGTATTCCGATGGTAGAACCGCTACGCTTTGCACGTATCTTTCAGATACTACGGGTTATTTTGGTTCTGCGCTCAAGCAAACGGATTTTTAGAGAGCTGTTTCGCAATCGCAAAGAAACCACGCTCGCTTCCATCATTTTATTGTTAGTCCTGTTACTAACGATTGGCGCTGGAACCATTCTTTTGCTTGAACATAAAGAGCCGGGGGCGAACATCACAACTGGGCATGATGCATTGTGGTGGGCGTTTGTGACTATTAGTACCGTGGGTTATGGCGACCACTACCCCGTGACAGCATCAGGTAAGTTGGTTGCATCGCTGGTGATCGTTTGTGGTGTTGGTGTATTCGGTATGATCTCAGGTTTAATAACCTCATTAATCACCGAGCCAACCGATTCGCAAAATCAAAGAATCGAGAGTAAAGACAAGAAGCTCGACCTTATCCTCGAGCAGCAGCAACAGATACTCAATCGATTAGACAAGCTGGAACAGCAGATAAAAAAATAGGGCGATATGCCCTATTTTTCAGTCTCAATATTGCCTAATTAGTCTTGCCAATATGGCTCAACTTCAACGCTTATCTGACGCGTCTGCTCCATCGCATGCAGGATAGACACCTCTTGGCGAGCCAGCCAACGCTCCAACTGATCTTTCTCATCGCCCTCTAACTTATCTGTTAGCGGGGCAAGCGTTCTCAGCATCAGCAAGTCATCAATACCTTGGATCATATCCGCCCAAGGTAAACGGAAACTGTTGCGCTCATCAGCATCATATAGACTTGCAAAGCCCACGCCTGAATAGAGGTTACGCATTAAGCGATATTGCTGATCAATATAAGCTTGGCTTGTCATTACACGCTCTGGCGGGAAGGCTTCCATCAGCTCAGCCCAAGTGCGATCCAGCTGTTTTACTGAGAACCATTCAATGCCACGTGCCATTTGCTCACGCGCTTTCTCATCAAGGAATGGCTGCCAACCGCGCGATAGAATCCAGCGGCTCAGGTCCAAAAGCAAACCGGTATAACGAGCCGAACTTAACAGCGTTAATAGTTCTTCACGATCCGGCAGTTGTTCTTGCATCTCTTTAAGCTCAGCAACCAAGAACTTACGCGCATCCAGTTTGCGTAGAACATGTCCTTTGTCTTCAAGCAGGTCTTCAAAATGATCGTAACTCTTTAGCCACTCTAACTCTTGCTCTAGCCACTTAAGCTCTTGGCGAAGAATGGCGCTTGCGCGACGCGGAACAATGCCACCGTATATAGTGAAAGTTTGACGAATAAAGCTCAACGAGTGACTGATTTCATGCAGCGCTTCAATCGACTGACGCTCAGTGAAGATCTGCTCATGATAATGCCAATGCGATAATGCATGCTCTAGTGACTGAATAAAGCAAGATTCAACCGTATCGTTTTTATCGGTATCAACTAGCGCTAGAGGCTTAACTTCATCACCTTGGTAACCCTGTGCTAGGCGATAGCCTTTTGCTGCCTTGCTCAGATTGCCCAAACGCATACCGCCCTGCTCACAGAACTGACGCGACAAAGTAAATAGTGCATCGGCCTGCCCAGATTTAAGCTCTAACTCAACCTCACAGATAGGCTCTTGCATATCACCAGACTCCACGAAGCCTTGGTCAAACGCCACTTCAATCTGACTGCCATCAGGCATCCCCACCAGCCATTGTTCGCGAGTGAAGTTAGTCGAAAATAGAGGGACCAATTCAGATTGCAGTGTCTCGATATCCTTACCGGCTGGCCAAATATCGCCAGGGTGAAGAGATAGATTCGGTTGATTGCTATCATGCTCCGCATTGTACTCAGGTCTTTGGTGCAACCCTGCGACCACACGACCCGCTGTCTTTACGGTCTGTACAAATACGTCATCAAAGCGTCGAATGCGCAAGCCCGTATCGTGCTCACGTAGCCAGTTGTCCGGTGTATCAAAATAGATGTTACCTAGCTCGCGACAACTGTGCTGAAGTACCTTCGTTTCAGCAATTTTATTGCGTAAAGTCTCTGAAAATTCAGGAGAAACAAAAAACTTCAGTTCTATCTCGGTTTCCATAGTTATACCTTTCTGGGAAGATAGGGACAGGATATTGCCAATTTTAGAAGTCGGCAAGTCAGAAATATCGCCCATATGATGATCTAAAACAGTTTTAATGAGAGATTGATTAGGTTAACATGCGCGACTTTATAGCCATCGTTTAACATTTCACCACGAACATGGTGTATGTTTTTTTTAAGGTTATTATTTATTAGGTTGGACAACCATGCCAGTAAATACAATTATGGGGTTATTTGCAAAGTCCCCAATTAAACCTTTGCAACGTCACGTTGTGTGTGTGAACGAATGTTGTTCTCACCTAGTTAACTTCTTTGAAGTATCTTCAAAGGGCGACTGGGAGAAGGCTGCTGAAATTCGTGCGCAGATTTCTCATCTTGAAAAAGAAGCAGATGTACTAAAACGTGAAATCCGCCTGAAACTTCCTCGCGGTTTGTTTATGCCCGTTGATCGCACCGATATGTTGGAGCTATTAACTCAGCAAGACAAACTTGCAAACCTAGCGAAAGACATCGCTGGCCGCGTTTACGGTCGTCAGCTTGTCATTCCTGCTCCTCTACAAGAGAATTTCATCGCTTACGTTAAACGTTGTCTAGATGCAGCGAACCAAGCACAAAACGTAATCAATGAACTTGATGAATTGCTTGAGACTGGCTTTAAAGGCCGTGAAGTAACACTTGTTGCTGAGATGATTCATCAGTTAGATGTAATCGAAGATGATACTGACGCGATGCAGATCGAACTACGCCAACAACTAATGGCAATTGAAGGCGATCTAAACCCTGTCGACATCATGTTCTTATACAAGATTCTTGAATGGGTCGGTGGTATTGCAGACCAAGCGCAGCGTGTTGGCGCTCGTCTTGAAGTAATGCTTTCTCGATCTTAAATCAAACGTTAACTATATAACGAAGAGCACTTTTTAACCAAAACCACTTATGCGTTGAGTATTTCTCTCGCTGAGCGGTTTTTTGCGTCTAAATTTGCTCCGCTTGTTATCAAACAACTAGGTATTACGATGGATATCCTTGCTAACTACGGCACTGTCCTGATTCTTATTGCAGCAGCTTTCGGTTTCTTGATGGCTATTGGTATTGGTGCGAATGACGTTGCGAACGCAATGGGCACCTCAGTAGGCTCAAAAGCTCTAACCGTTAAACAAGCGATCATTATCGCAATGATCTTTGAATTTGCTGGTGCTTATCTTGCTGGCGGTGAAGTTACCGATACTATCCGTAAAGGTGTTATCGAGACATCTCTATTCGCACACCAACCAGACGTACTTGTATTCGGCATGATGTCAGCGCTTCTTGCGGCTGGTACATGGCTTCTACTTGCTTCTTACATGGGTTGGCCGGTTTCAACAACACACTCAATCATCGGTGCTATCATCGGTTTCGCATGTGTGTCTGTTGGTACTGAAGCGGTAGACTGGGGAAGTGTTCAAGGTATTGTTGGTAGCTGGATCATTACTCCTGTTATCTCAGGTTTCTTTGCTTACGTTATCTTCGTAAGTGCTCAGCGCCTGATCTTTGATACTGAGAACCCACTGTTCAACGCTAAGCGTTTTGTTCCTGTGTACATGTTCATCACAACAATGGTGATCGCGCTAGTAACAATCAAGAAAGGTCTAAAGCACGTTGGTCTTCACCTAAGCAACACTGAAGCTTGGGTTTGGGCTGCTGGTGTTTCTGCGATTGTTATGGTTGGTGGCTACCTATACATCCAGAAGAAATTCGCTAACCGCGAAGAAGACCACAGCTTTGCTGGCGTAGAAGGTATCTTCTCTGTTCTTATGGTTATCACAGCGTGTGCGATGGCATTTGCTCACGGTTCAAACGACGTAGCTAACGCGATTGGTCCACTGTCTGCTGTTGTATCAACAGTTGAACACATGGGTGAAATCACAGGTAAGAGCACCATCGCATGGTGGATTCTACCTCTAGGTGGTTTTGGTATCGTTGTTGGTCTTGCAACACTTGGCCATAAAGTAATGGCAACAGTTGGTACTGGTATTACAGAGCTAACACCAAGCCGTGGTTTTGCAGCGCAACTAGCAACAGCATGTACCGTAGTTCTTGCTTCTGGTACTGGTCTACCAATCTCAACAACACAAACACTTGTTGGTGCTGTATTGGGTGTTGGTTTCGCTCGCGGTATCGCAGCTCTAAACCTTGGCGTAGTACGTAACATCGTTGCTTCTTGGATTGTAACACTGCCAGCAGGTGCACTGCTTGCGGTTGTATTCTTCTACGCAATTCAAGGTATGTTCATCGGCTAATCCCTTTTCAGGGGGCTGAATGCACGTCAGAAAATTGTGAGTTTCAGTAACGATATGTAAATCTCATGTCATTATTGACTCAAATACACAGAAAGGGAGGCTCAGCCTCCCTTCTTTGTTGCACCCTACCGAGAAACTAAATACTATCTGCTAACTGAGGCTGACTTATTGCCCACCCCAATTGAAATCGTTAAGGGATTTACTGTGAAAAAACTGATTAGCTTCGTTTTGTTCGCAATGCTTGCAGCCCCAGCTGCGTTTGCACAAGACCGTTATATTGCTGATAAACTATTTACTTATATGCACTCTGGCCCAAACAACACCTACCGTATTATTGGTAGTGTCGATGCCGGTCAAAAAATCACATTCCTACAAGCAAATAAGCAAACTGGTTACACCCAAATTCAAGACAATCGTGGCCGCAAAGGCTGGGTTGAGAGCAAATTCGTTACTTCTCAAGAAAGCATGGCACTGCGCATGCCTAAGCTAGAAAAAGAGCTAGCAGAAGTGAAAGCGAAACTGGCTAACGCACGTCAAAGCGCTGATAGCGAAAAAGCGGGCCTAATCAGCTCTCTTGATTCTCGCAACACTCAAATTTCTGAGCTAGAGCAGAACTACAGCGAAATCAGTCAACAGCTGACAAGCGTTCAAACCGAAAACCGTGAGCTACGCGCTAAGCTAGACACGCAGAAAGATGACCTACTATTGAAGTACTTCATGTACGGCGGCGGTGTTGCTGGCCTAGGTCTGTTGTTTGGTCTGATTCTTCCGCACCTAATCCCGCGTAAGAGAAAATCACCAAACGGTTGGGCGTAATCGCAACTAATCAAAAAAAGGAGCACTCATTGTGCTCCTTTTTGTTTTTCTAAATTTCAATCATCGAGCGATTAGCCTTGCCACTCATAAAGTGCGGGAATTTCGATAGCCTGCTCTTCAAACTCCACCACAATAGATTGCGGCTTCACTTCAATCAGCTGCACTTCGGGGGTTATCCAATCCCCCTGCGCCACCTCTTTGTCATTGATTTTGACCCAGCGCCTTTCTGCACTGCTTGAGTACATATGTGTTTGTAGGTTCAGACTTGGTAATCGACCACTCAAGCTCTGAGTATGAGACTCCAACTGTACTGTCGGCTGAGGGCGATATTGATCAATGTCCACTTTAGATGGAGCCCCACCATCGTCTAGAATCGACTCAATCTTGAGAGCCAACTCGGGAGACAACTCAGTAAGGTCTAACCCCTGCAACAGATCGCCTTCCATCGCTCCATTGTTGGCAGTACTATTTTTCTGGTTCGGTTGTGGATTGTTAGAGCCAGCCGTCACTTGTAGCGGTTCGCTTTCGGAATCCCCCTCGCTCAATGCTGAGTCGTTTGGTTGTTCTGATAGCTGAGTCTGCTGCTCATTAATCTTAGCCGTTTCAGCGTTAACCGATGCAAAGCTCATCTGGCGAGGCAGAGCTTTCAGTTCTGTCATCTGAGGTGCGGGGCGAATACTAAACAGCGCAGATTCAGGTTCAATATTATCCGTTATGCCCTCATCGTCTTTTTGAGCAGCGACAGTCTCTGATGCAATAGCCTCCGCTGTAACTGCCGATTCGCTCAGCTCTACTGCGCTCTCTTGTTGCTTGGAAACTCGCTCTTGATAAAGCAGCCCCCCAGCAACAAGCAGTGATGGCACCAATAAGATTAATAGGCTCAACGCGATTGATGCACCGCGATGCGAACGCAACTTAGGCGTTTGAGTCGACACAAGATGCTGCTGAAACCCGGGCATTTCTGATTGCTGTAAGCGGCTCATTGTTCGAGACATTACCCTCTCTCCTCATTAATGCTCATCAGGATAGGTGAATCTAACTGAGCGATTCGTTGTAGGCGTGCAAGCGTTCGTTTGCCCGCAATGCCATCAACAGACATCCCCTGCCAAACCTGAAACGCCTCTACCTTACGCTTCAACTCGTTATCAAATTGCTCTTGCCCGGTGACATTCTCTCCCAAGACTTCAGACAGCAGCAGATCAAGCAGTGCGACCGCTTCTCCGGAGTCCCCCTCTCTGAGTGTTTCTCTGAGTGGTTGTTTCCATATTGCGACATAGTCACCTTGCCATAAAACCTCTAATACTGAGACTGGAATTTGAACCAGCGACTGATTGACCAACAGCTCAACCGATTTATCGGACAGACCATACAGCACGGCATGGTAGGACTCTTCTTCAAAGGTCAGGTTTAACACTACAGGTGAATTAAGCTGAATCAGCTCACGCAAGGTCGCTTGTCCTTCAACACACACAAACACACTCTGTGGTTCACTCAAACACAACCCATCTCGGAGTGAAGATTGGTAACCCCATAACTGATACAGGTCCTGAATCGCCGAGGCTCGGCTTGTACCCTGTGTAAGCTGCAGAGCGATGTCATCCGGCAGCAGAGGAGCTTCTGGTTCAGCTTGCATCTCTACTGGCGTCTGAATCGCCGTTTTAACCTGAGGTTCCAGAGCTACATTCGTCTGTTCAGTAACCAACCACTTGTCGATGTTCTGTGGCAGATAAGTCAACGTCCCCCACGCAAGCCCCAAACCCAACGCACTCAGAGCGCTGTATTGAACCAGCTTCGGCCAAACTGCAGACTGCGGTTTTGCTGGAGCTTGATAAACCTCAGCTTGAAAAGACATGATCTGCTGACACGCTTGCTCAACGGTCGCTTGAGATGGTGTTTTCTCACCTTGATGGAAACTCAGCTGCAATGCTTTATCACACACAAGGTTAATTAGCCTCGGTATGCCATGAGTGTATTGAGCGATGGATTTGACCGCGCGATTAGAGAACAGCATCTGCTGAGCACCTGCCGTTTCCAATCTAAAAGCGATGTACTTACCCGCCTCTTGGGCATTGAGAGGCAATAAGTGATAACGACCTGTGATGCGTTGAGCGAGCTGTCGCAGTTGATTGGTTTGCAGATGCTGCTGCAGTTCGGGTTGCCCCACCAGCAGCACTTTAAGGAGTTTGCGACTGTCTGTCTCTAAGTTAGTCAGCAGTCGCAACTGTTCTAGCACATCAGCCGCAAGGTGCTGCGCTTCATCAATCACTAAAAGAGTTTGAACACCCTGCTCATGGCTATCTAATAAGAAACTATGAATAGCCTGACTCAGCTGCTTGAGTGACGCTTGTTCTGGGTAATCGATCTCGAACTCATCACACACCGCTTCAAGCAACTCAATATTAGAAAAGGTCGGATTCAGTATAAGGCCAGCTTGAGTCTGGTCATCAAGAGATGCCAGCATCGCTTTGGCAACTGTCGTTTTACCAGTTCCCACTTCACCTGTCAGCATGGCAAAGCCACCACCGTCACCCAATCCAGCTTGCAGGTTCTGCATCGCCTCCTGATGACGCTGACTTAAAAATAAGTAGCGAGAATTTGGTACAATCGAGAATGGCATCTCTACGAAGCCAAAATATTCCTTATACATGGGCTGCCCTATAATTACGATAAATGGAAATTACCATTGCTCGCCATAAAGTCCAGCAGTGATAAAAGATTTCGAGGTGATAAGTTGCAAAACTACGATGGCTTACCAATAGATCAAAGCCTAAACAGATATTTAGTGGGTGGTGCAGTTCGCGACCAATTACTAGAAATTGCGAGCTACGACAAAGATTGGGTTGTCGTCGGCAGTACGCCACAGCAGATGGAAGCGCTTGGATTTACTGCCGTCGGTAAAGAGTTTCCAGTGTTTCTTCATCCAAAGACCAAAGAAGAACACGCCCTAGCACGAACTGAGAAGAAATCTGGCTCTGGCTATACTGGCTTTGAGTGTTATTTTGCGCCCGACGTTACCCTGAAAGAAGATTTGATGCGCCGTGACTTGACCATCAATGCTATCGCGCAAGATGAACAAGGCAGGCTATACGACCCCTATCATGGCCAGCAAGATTTAGAGAAGCGTATATTAAGACACGTCTCTGACGCCTTTGTTGAGGATCCATTGCGTGTGCTACGCGTGGCTCGTTTTGCCGCTAAGCTCCATCACTTAGGTTTTACTGTTGCGCCTGAGACAATGAAGATGATGCAACGTATCGTTGAGTCAGGTGAACTGGAACATCTGACCGCTGAACGCGTATGGCAAGAGTGGCACAAGTCGCTCAGTACTCCTCATCCTGACGTTTTCTTATCCACCCTGAAAGAGTGCGGCGCACTAGCTGTGGTGCTGCCAGAACTAGATGCATTGTTTGGTGTCCCACAGCCAGAAAAGTGGCACCCAGAGATCGACACTGGCATTCATACATTAATGGTGGCTCAGCAAGCAGCGTTATTAAGTACATCACTGCCGGTACGCTTTGCGGCGCAGGTGCATGATCTTGGCAAAGGTATTACGCCAGAAAGCGAATGGCCTAGCCATAAGATGCACTGCCATACCGGCCTCAAGCTGATCAAAGCCTTGTGTGAACGAGTGCGTGTACCAAATGAGTTTCGCGACTTGGCGCTACTTGTCTGTGAGCAACACTCCAACATCCATCGCGCTGGTGAGCTCAAGCCTGCAACATTCCTTAAAATCCTCAACAAGTTTGATGTATGGCGTAAACCAGAAAGACTCAACGACATCTTACTGTGTTGCCAAGCAGACCACGCAGGAAGAAAAGGGTTGGAGTCTGAGCCTTATCCACAAAAGCCGCGCTTTGAAACTGCGTACCAAGCAGCACTTGGGGTGGATGTGAAAGGAGTGATAGCAGACGGTTTTAAAGGCAAAGATATCCGAGATGAACAAGAGAAGCGCCGTGTTCAAGCTATTGAGAGCGCTTTAGACGCTATCTAAAGCTACTCGCTGACATCTCTGATACAAGCGTACCCGAAAACAACAAAGCCCGCTGAAGTCAGCGGGCTTTGTCATAACTGATAATCGTGAATCTTCAGACTTATTGCATCATCAAGAAAGCAAACAGACCACAACCTAGAATCAGACGATAGATAACAAATGGCGTCATACCCATACGTGAGATCAGCTTCAAGAAGAAGTGAATACAGATATAAGCACTGATGAAAGAGACCACGATACCCGTCAACAATGTGCCAACGTGGATTGGGTCACCGCTCGTCACAAGCTTAAGACCTAGGTAACCACCCGCTAGGGTAATAATTGGAATCGACATTAAGAAAGAAAAACGCGCAGCAGCCTCACGGGTAAAACCAAGGTAAAGCGCTGCGGTGATGGTTGCACCAGAACGAGACGTACCAGGAATCATCGCCATCGCTTGTGCAATACCAATGAACAACGCCTTCTTCCAACCCGCTTGATATTCATCATCACGTAGGGCTGAGTTCTTATCTACCCACCACAATAACAAGCCAAATACGATTGTCGTAGTCGCGATAACCCAAGCACTACGCAGGTACAATTCAATGATGTCTTTCATCAACAAACCGAACACACAAGCAGGAATGGTCGCTAAGATGATCATCCAAGCCAGTTTCGCTTCTTTGCTTCGGTCGCCTTTAAATACTGAGCCAAAGAACGCACTCAATAGCGAGATCACCTCTTTACGGAAGTAAATCACAACCGCAGCCAATGTACCTACGTGTACCGCCACATCAAATGCCAAACCTTGGTCTTCCCAGCCAAGTACCGCAGAAGGAAGGATCAAGTGTGCAGAGCTTGAGATCGGCAAAAATTCGGTAAAGCCTTGCACTAACGCCAAAATAAACGCTTCAAAATAACTCATTTCTAACCTTATAAATTTATAGTTCTATATCTACAACAGAGAGGGAGTCTAACTGCTCCATTTTCTGCCATATTTCACTGACGGTTCGTCCATCCTGAGGGATTACCCGAGTAGGACAGAGATCATATAGTGGTTGTGTGACAAAAGGATATTTAAAGATATCGCTGCGAGGGAGTTGAGGTTTTTGAGAAGAAACAACCTCACCAAACAACACAATATCGAGGTCTAAATTACGGTCTTGCAACTTATGGGCATCCTTCGCGCGCCCGTATTTAAACTCAATTTTACGCAACTGTTGTGAAAATTCCGTCAAAGACAACAGAGTATCCAGCTCAATCACGAAGTTATAGAACGGATGGCTATCAAAACCCACCGGTTCACAATGATAAATCGAGGAGCAACGCAAATTGCTCCCTAAAGATTGCAGCTCTAACCAAGCGGCCTTGGCGTGTTTGTCACGGTCGATATTGGTACCGACCCCGACATAGGCGATGGTCATGCTTGGCCTCGTTCGATGACCACACCCACCGCTTTCGCTTGAGGCACCGCACCCGGCTTCGCCAGGCGGATCTTGATCCACGGCACAGAGAACTGAGTCATGATCAGCTCAGCAATCTCTTCAGCAACACGCTCTACTAATAGGAAACGACCATTTTCAATGTGCTCAAGCACTGCAGTGCTCACCTTCGAGTAATCTAAGGCGTCGACCACATCATCACTTTTTCCAGCAGGACGGTTGTCGTGAGCCATTTCTATATCAAGCACCAGCTTTTGCTTAATTTCTTGTTCCCAGTCATACACACCAATCGTTGTGATTACTTCTAACTGTTCGATGAAAACTTTATCCAGTGCCATTAGTTGTCCTTTTAGAGGTCGGATACCCAAAAATGGGAAAAAAACGTATTATTTGCCTAATTCAGGATATGATATCAATTACTCTTGGATTGAGCATTATTTTCGCACCATTAAGGACAGACATGACTCCATTGGCACTCATTATGATCATTGCAGCCTATCTATTGGGTTCAATCTCAAGTGCGGTCTTGATATGCCGAGTCGCGCGTCTGCCCGATCCTAGAACCGTCGGCTCAAACAACCCCGGCGCCACCAATGTCTTGCGTATCGGTGGCAAAACCGCTGCTGCTTCAGTGCTATTGTGCGACATGCTGAAAGGCACTATTCCAGTCTGGCTTGGCTATTTTCTCGATATCGACCCTATCATTCTGGGTGTTGTCGCGATTGCCGCTTGTTTAGGCCATATGTACCCAATATTCTTCCACTTTAAGGGTGGTAAAGGCGTAGCAACCGCCTTGGGTGCAATCGCTCCAATTGGTCTTGATCTTACCGGTATGATCATGGGCACCTGGTTACTGGTCGCCTTTCTCTTCCGTTACTCCTCCTTGGCAGCCATTGTGACCGTGTTAGTCACTCCGTTTTATGCATGGATGGTGAAGCCGCAATACACACTGCCAGTAGCCATGTTGTGCTGCTTGATTGTGCTGCGTCATCATCAAAACATCCGCCGCTTACTTGATGGCAGCGAGCCCAAATTAGGTCAAAAAAAATCGGCGTAACCTATTTAGATTACACCAATAGATGTTTATCTAAGAAGCTCGCAAGCATCTCGTTGACAAAATCCGGTTGCTCTAAGCTGCTAATATGACCGGCATTTGGAATGACAGCCAACTCACTACCGGCGATACAATCGTGCATTAGGTAAGATTCCAATACCGGACGAGGTTTATCTTCTTGTCCCACTGCAACCAGTACTGGTAGAGCGAACTTCTCAATCGATTCGATCATATCGCGGCGTCCGAAGACGATACGCCCAATACGTGCCATCTGCTCGGCGTGCTCACCGTTTAGCTGAGACAGAAACTCAGTAAAGCCTTTCACTAGCTCTGGGCTATTTTGTTCTGCTTGATTCGCAAAGAATAAAGGAACAACCGCTTCAACAATCGGTGGTGGAACCATTTTTGTTTGTGCGATGGTATCTAGCATAGCGAAGTACTTAGCGTGTGCGACTTCTGGCTCTAGACCAACAAAGGTATCCATCAGTACCAGTGTTTTCACACGAGATGGCGCCAATTCCACTAATTCAGTCCCCCACATACCACCTACTGATAGGCCGACAATCGAGAACTCCTCTACACCTAAATGCTCCAACAGTGCCAAAACATGTTGAGCGTAATCCTTTAGCGTGCGCATTGAGCTTGGCGCCGCATCAGATTGGCCGTGTGACCAAAGTTCCGGAACAATACAACGGTACTTAGATTTCAATGCCTCTACCTGAGGCTGCCACATTGCACTATCCCAGAGGTAGCTGTGGCCAAACACGAGTACAGGCCCCTGCCCTTCATCTAGGTACGCCATGTTTTGGTTTTCAATCGTGAAATTGTTCATTTTCTTCCCTAAGTCATATAAAAACGGCCGCTACTGCAGCGGCCGTTCATTTATTCAGATTCGATTACTCAGCAATTGGCTCAAGCTGATCGATAGGCCAGCGTGGTGTCGCTTGAACAGAAAGATCAGCCACTTCACCGTTCTTAAGACGCTGCATACCTGCATAAGCGATCATTGCACCGTTATCAGTACAAAATTCAGTGCGAGGGTAGTAAACCTCACCGCCAATCTTCTTCGCTAGCGCTTCAAGTTCTGCTCGTAACTGCTTGTTTGCACTTACGCCACCAGCAATTACTATACGTTTCATACCCGTTTCCGCCAAGGCACGCTTACACTTGATTACCAAGGTGCCACAAACCGCTTCTTGGAACGCGTATGCGATATCTGCGCGAGTCTGTTCGCTATCGTCATTGTCGCGAATGGTGTTGGCAGCAAAAGTTTTTAGACCAGAGAAGCTCATATCTAGGCCTGGACGATCTGTCATAGGACGCGGGAACTTAAAGCGACCCGGCGTGCCCTTTTCTGCTAAACGAGACAGCAGTGGACCGCCAGGATAGTCTAAGCCCATCAGCTTAGCTGTTTTATCAAACGCTTCGCCGGCTGCATCATCAATCGACTCACCCAGAATGCGGTATTCACCAATGCCTTTTACTTCAACCATCATAGTGTGACCACCCGATACCAACAGTGCCACAAATGGGAACGGTGGTGGGTTATCTTCTAACATCGGAGCAAGCAGGTGGCCTTCCATATGGTGTACAGGAACAGCAGGAACACCCCAAGCGTAAGCGATACTGCGACCAATCGTCGCACCAACAAGCAGAGCACCGACCAGGCCTGGGCCTGCCGTGTAAGCAACACCATCAATGTCTTTAGAGGTTAAGTTTGCCTCTTTAAGAGCCGCTTTAATCAGTGGAATAGTTTTCTTCACGTGATCACGTGATGCAAGCTCAGGAACAACACCACCATAATCGGCGTGCAGTTTTACCTGGCTGTAGAGTTGATGAGAAAGCAGACCTTGCTCATCATCATAAATTGCGATTCCTGTTTCATCACAAGAGGTTTCAATACCAATAATGCGCATAATTTTCTCGGCACGCTTTCATCTTTAATGGGAAATTAGCGCAATATTACCCTGCCTAAGCTCAGCAAACAAATATTGTACAGACTATAATCGACAAAGTGCTTTACAAAGCCACTGTGATCGGATTAAAATTCCGCACCATTTTTGATCAAGCTGGTTAAGACTGAATATTTAAGTTCAGTTCACTAAGTTACCAGCGTTAACGAATAACCCCTGAGGTGAAAGGCATATGCCAGTAGTTAAAGTACGTGAAAACGAACCGTTCGACGTTGCACTACGTCGTTTCAAGCGCTCTTGCGAAAAAGCAGGTATCCTTTCTGAAGTGCGTCGTCGTGAGCACTATGAAAAACCAACTACAGTTCGCAAACGCGCTAAAGCAGCAGCTCAAAAGCGTCACGCTAAGAAGCTAGCTCGCGAAAACGCACGTCGCGTTCGCCTGTACTAATAACTTAATCCATAAGGACTGAGTTATGGCTCTTATTGAACAACTCAAAGAAGAGCAAAAATTAGCGATGAAAGCCAAGGACAAACCGCGCCTTGGCACTATCCGTTTAGCTCTTTCAGCTATTAAGCAACGTGAAGTTGACGAACAGATTACTCTGGGCGATGACGACATCCTTGCTGTTCTAGTTAAAATGGTTAAACAGCGTCGCGATTCTGTTGCTCAATATGAATCGGCAGGTCGTCAAGATCTTGCTGACGTGGAACAAGCAGAAATTGCTGTACTTGAAGGCTTTATGCCTCAACCGCTAACAGAAGAAGAAGTAATCGCACTACTTGATAGCGCAATTGCTGAAGCTCAGCCAGCGGGCATGCAAGACATGGGTAAAGTAATGGCTATCTTGAAACCACAAATTCAAGGGCGTGCAGATATGGGTAAAGTTAGTGGTTTAGTTCGTTCTAAACTCGCTTAATCCCAAATCAAATTGCAACAAGCCGTGCTATCCTATGGAACGCACGGCTTGTTTGTATCTGCTACCTATTCAAACTATTTTCATCACTCTCTGTTAGTGCATTTTTCTAAGGTTTTATGGCTGGAATTATCCCACGTAGTTTCATTGATGACCTCCTCGCGCGTCTCGATATCGTCGACATCATTGACGCACGCGTAAAACTTAAGAAAAAGGGCAAAAACTATGGTGCTTGTTGTCCATTTCACAACGAAAAAACCCCCTCTTTTAGCGTAAGCCAAGAAAAGCAGTTCTATCACTGTTTTGGTTGTGGTGTGCACGGTAACGCGATCGACTTCATTATGGAGTTTGAGCGCCTCGAATTTGTTGAAGCCATTGAAGAGCTTGCGAGTTTCCTTGGTCTAGAAGTACCTCGCGAACAGCGCAGCGGTGCTATTTCAACTCAACCGCGAGCCAACACAGAGCAAAAGCGTAACCTATATGACCTAATGGGTGGTATCAGCCAATTTTACCGCTCACAGCTCAAACTCTCGGCGAGTAAGCCTGCGATTGATTACCTCAAGAATCGAGGTCTATCAGGCGAAATCGTGCAAAAGTTCGGGATTGGTTATGTCGCCGATGAGTGGGATTTAGTTCGTAAGAACTTTGGTCAACAAAAAGAAGCGCAAGACATGCTAGTTACAGGTGGCATGTTAATCGAAAACGACAAGGGTAACCGATACGACCGTTTTCGTGGACGCATCATGTTCCCGATACGCGATCGCCGTGGTCGAGTGATTGGTTTTGGTGGTCGTGTTCTTGAAGATGGAACACCAAAGTACCTCAACTCCCCTGAGACTCCAATCTTCCATAAAGGCAAAGAGCTATATGGTCTTTACGAAGTCTTACAGGCTTACCGTGAGCCACCTCAAGTCTTGGTGGTTGAAGGTTACATGGATGTTGTCGCACTAGCGCAATATGGCGTAGATTATTCCGTCGCCTCGTTGGGCACTTCGACAACCGGTGATCATATCCAAATGCTGTTCCGTCAAACCCACACGGTTGTGTGTTGTTATGATGGTGACAGAGCGGGTAAAGAAGCCGCTTGGCGCGCACTGGAAAATGCACTTGAGTATTTAAAGACCGGGAATACCCTGAAGTTTCTGTTCTTGCCTGATGGCGAGGACCCAGATAGTTATATTAGACAACACGGCAAAGAGGCCTTTGAACAACTGGTTCAAAACGCAACGCCACTTTCTACTTACTTGTTCGACAACCTAATTGAAATTCATCAATTAAACCTTGGAACAACTGAAGGTAAATCGGCGTTGAGAGCCCATGCCAGTGCACTGATCAATAAAATTCCTGATAGCTACTTCCAAGAACTGCTCGAAAAGTTACTGGATGAGCGCACTGGGTTTGATAATCAGCTAAGACGAGCTAGAGTTCATAACAAGAGCTCTAGTCCGCAACCGCATAAAGAGCTTAAACGCACCCCTATGCGAGAAGTGATCGCTTTGCTTCTACAAAATCCGAGCTATGCTGATATGGTACCGGATTTATCGAGTGTTCGAGACTTACCATTACCTGGTTTAAGTTTATTCGTTGAGGTACTTGATAAATGCCATACTAACCCCCATATCAACACCGGCCAGTTATTAGAGCACTGGCGACACAGTAAACATGAGGCACTTCTGTCTCGTCTCGCGAGCTGGGAAATCCCTCTCGATGATGACAATCAAGAAGATATATTCTTAGACTCATTGGACAATATTCTTGCCCAGTGCGTAGAAAAGCAAATTGAAAACCTGCAGGCCAAAGCAAGAAGTGTCGGTTTATCAGCCGAAGAAAAAAGGGAGCTGCTAGCCTTGATGCTAGATTTAAAAGCGTAACCCTGATTGATTAGTCAGCATTGATAAAATTTGTTAACATTTATGGTTTGCATTTAAAAATGCAACGTCCTTCACCAGACCTGAAGTTGGATATCATCTATGGATCAAAATCCGCAGTCACAGCTAAAATTACTTGTTATTAAAGGCAAGGAACAAGGCTATCTGACCTACGCCGAAGTAAACGACCACCTACCTGCAGAAATTGTTGATTCTGAACAGGTAGAAGACATCATTCAGATGATTAACGACATGGGTATCAAGGTTGTAGAAACCGCACCTGATGCCGATGATCTAGCCCTAAATGATGACGATACCATCACAGATGAAGATGCAGCCGAAGCGGCAGCAGCTGCGCTTTCAAGCGTAGAAAACGAGATCGGCCGTACAACCGACCCAGTACGTATGTACATGCGTGAGATGGGTACTGTTGAGCTACTGACTCGTGAAGGCGAAATCGATATTGCTAAACGTATCGAAGATGGTATCAACCAAGTTCAGCTTTCTGTTGCTGAATATCCTGGCACTATCCCATACATCTTAGAGCAGTTTGACAAAGTTCAAGCTGAAGAGCTGCGCCTTACCGATCTGATCAGCGGTTTCGTTGACCCAGATGACGATGGTACGGCAGCACCAACAGCGACGCATATCGGTTCTGAGCTGGCAGAATCTGATCTTGACGATGAAGATGCTGAAGACGTAGATGACGAAGATGACACCGAAGAGGAAGAAGAAGATACAGGTATCGACCCTGAGCTTGCTCTTGAGAAATTCACTGCACTTCGCACAAGCTTCCAAAATCGTCAGCTAGCGATCAACGAATACGGCGCAGAGAGCCCGAAAGCTGTTCTTGCAACAACGATGATGCAAGACGTGTTCAAAGAGTTCCGCCTAACGCCAAAACAGTTCGATTACCTAGTGAATGAACTTCGCACTTCAATGGATCGTGTACGTACTCAAGAGCGCCTAATCATGCGCCAAACAGTTGAGTACGGCAAAATGCCGAAGAAATCTTTCATTGCCCTATTCACAGGCAACGAATCTAGCGAAGCATGGTTAGATGAAGTACTTGCTTCAGACAAGCCATACGCAGAGAAGATCAAACGTAACGAGAGTGAAATCCGCCGCTCAATCCAGAAACTGGATATGATCGAGAAAGAGACATCACTAACAGTACAAAGCATCAAAGACATCAGCCGTCGTATGTCTATCGGTGAAGCGAAAGCTCGCCGTGCGAAGAAAGAGATGGTTGAGGCGAACTTACGTCTAGTAATCTCGATTGCTAAGAAGTACACCAACCGTGGTCTACAGTTCTTGGATCTAATCCAAGAAGGTAACATCGGTCTAATGAAAGCCGTAGATAAGTTTGAATACCGTCGTGGTTACAAGTTCTCTACTTACGCTACGTGGTGGATCCGTCAAGCAATCACTCGTTCGATTGCCGACCAAGCTCGTACTATCCGTATTCCGGTTCACATGATCGAAACGATCAACAAACTAAACCGTATCTCTCGTCAAATGCTGCAAGAGATGGGCCGTGAACCACTACCGGAAGAGTTGGCTGAGCGCATGCAAATGCCTGAAGACAAGATCCGTAAAGTACTGAAGATCGCTAAAGAGCCTATCTCTATGGAGACACCAATCGGTGACGACGAAGATTCGCATCTAGGTGACTTCATCGAGGATACAACACTAGAACTACCTCTAGACTCTGCAACGGCAACCAGCCTACGCGGTGCAACTAAAGACGTTCTAGCTGGACTAACTCCTCGTGAGGCTAAAGTACTGCGTATGCGTTTCGGTATCGACATGAACACTGACCACACTCTAGAAGAGGTTGGTAAGCAGTTCGACGTAACTCGTGAACGTATCCGTCAGATCGAAGCAAAAGCGCTACGTAAGCTACGTCACCCAAGCCGCTCTGAAACTCTACGTAGTTTCCTAGACGAGTAATCTCACGCGAGATTGGCTAGCTTTTAAGCATATAAGAAGAAAGGTGAGCGTTGGCTCACCTTTTTTGTATCTATATGATTTAAGTGGCTAAGAACTAAGCGCAATTGCCCCATTTAGTGGCTAGACACCACCCATTGCATCCCCTATAATCATTGCCCTACGGCCCCTTAGCTCAGTGGTTAGAGCGCACGACTCATAATCGTTCGGTCCCCAGTTCAAATCTGGGAGGGGCCACCAAATTTAGAAAAGCCAGAACAGTTCATGCTGCTCTGGCTTTTTGCTTTTCTGACCTGAATAATTTTTCAGTCCCCGTCTTTCCAATTGCCAACCAACTTGCAACATCTCTAATGTCAGTTTTCTCAATGCTTCTTCACAGCACGCTGTATTCAATCACTTACCTGTGACTCAATTTGCGTTTTTTCTATAAAAAAGTCGGCAATATAAGAGGTCATAATTCAATCAATCGTTCAGGGAAGACACATGAAAGACGAAACACTCTCGATCCACTTTGGTTACGAGACCGACCCTACCACCAAATCTGTTGCCACTCCGATCTATCAAACTGTGGCTTATGAGTTCGATGATGCTCAACACGGCGCCGATCTCTTCAACCTCGAAGTCCCTGGTAACATCTATACCCGTATCATGAACCCAACCAATGACGTGTTAGAGAAGCGAATGGCAGCACTAGAGGGTGGCATTGCAGGACTGGTTGTGAGCGCGGGCAGTGCAGCGATCAACTATGCGATTCAAACGCTGGCACAGATAGGCGATAACATTGTTTCTACCCCTCAGCTATACGGTGGTACTTACACCCTGTTTGCACACATGCTGCCAAACCAAGGCATTGAAGTACGCTTTGCCAAAGACGACAAACCTGAAAGCTTAGCTGAGCTCATCGATGAGAACACCAAGGCGGTTTACTGCGAAAGCATTGGTAACCCTGCAGGAAACATCATCGATCTAGAGCGCGTTGCCGAACTTGCCCACGCACAAGGCGTGCCCGTGATCGTTGATAACACAGTCGCGACACCAGTGCTGTGTAAGCCTATAGAATTTGGTGCCGACATTGTGGTGCACTCTCTTACAAAATATGTCGGTGGACATGGCACAACGCTCGGTGGCGTAATCGTGGATTCGGGTAAGTTCCCGTGGGCTGAGCATAAAGATCGATTCCCAGTATTCAACCAACCTGAACCGTCTTACCATGGCGTGGTGTATACCGAAGCCTTTGGTGAGGCTGCGTTTATCGGCAGAGCGCGTACTGTACCTCTGCGCAACACCGGCTCAGCACTCTCACCAATGAACTCCTTTATGCTGATGCAGGGTTTAGAGACACTATCACTGCGTATGGAGCGCCACACTGAAAACGCTCTTAAGGTGGCTGAGTACCTCAAGCAGCATGATAAAGTAAGTTGGGTAAGCTATGCCGGTTTGCCAGACTCTGAGTTCTACCCGCTGGCTGAGAAATACATGCAGGGTAAACCTTCTGCTATCTTATCTTTCGGTCTCAAAGATGGCTATGAAGCTGGTGTTCGCTTCTATGACGCACTGCAGATCTTTAAGCGCTTGGTGAATATCGGCGATGCGAAGTCGCTAGCGTGCCATCCAGCTTCAACAACTCACCGTCAGTTAAGTGAGCAAGAACAGAAGCAAGCAGGTGTGTCTCCGGAAATGATTCGCCTATCTGTAGGTATCGAGCATATTGACGATATTCTTGCCGATTTAGAGCAAGCACTGAACGCTTAACGTTAAGCTTCTATAACAATCAACGCTATAGACCAGCCCACCATGTGCTGGTCTATTTACTTTATTCACTCGATTTACTATGGGCTATCAGTCCCATCGTTCTGTGATTGGCATATCAATTAGACAATAACGATATCTTCCCTACTTCCCCCTTTCTATCAGAATATCTTTCTGCATAAGTAGGCTATCTCTTCCCAAATGAATTTATAGCTTGCTCAAACTTGAACAAAACAACTATCGCTCCCCACTTCTTATCTCATTAGCTCGATTGACCTTGTCGATGGAACTCGGGAATCTAAGTCAAACCTATAATAATGACAGCCGATAACGGGAATCTCATGACGACTCGAAATAAAATCATCCCTCTAATCAAAGCAGCCTCAGTGGCGCTGCTCGCAACAGTTTCACTCTCCGCTCACGCTGCAGAAAAAGTGTATCGTTTAAAGCTTGCTGAAACATGGGGACCGAATACCCCAATCCTCGGTGACGCCAGCAAGAACATGGCTAAATTAGCGAATGAAATGTCTAACGGCCGCCTGCAAATCCGCATCGACTCAGCCAATAAACACAAAGCGCCGCTTGGGGTCTTCGATATGGTGAAATCGGGTCAATACGATTTAGGACACTCAAGCTCTTACTACTGGAAAGGTAAGGTTCCGAATACGCTCTACTTCTCTTCTATGCCATTTGGCATGATGACTACCGAGCAATACGCATGGTTTTACCAAGGCGGTGGCATGGAGCTGATGCAAGAAGTCTACGCACCACATAACCTGCTCTCCTTCCCTGGTGGTAACTCAGATATTCAAATGGGTGGCTGGTTTAAGAAAGAGATCAACTCAATCGAAGATCTTAAAGGCTTGAAGATGCGCATCCCAGGTTTTGCTGGTGAGGTATTTGCAAAGGTTGGAGCCAAGCCAACCAATATTGCACCGGGCGAACTTTATACTTCTCTAGAGCGTGGCACAATTGACGCACTTGAATGGGTTGGACCAGCCTTTGACCTGCGTATGGGCTTTCAAAAGATTGCACCTTACTACTACACCGCTTGGCATGAGCCGGGATCAGAGACTCAGTTCTTAGTGAACAAAAAGACTTGGGATAAGCTACCAAAAGACCTTCAGCTGATCCTAGAGACCTCTTTCCGAGTCGCTGCCTTTGACATGTATACCCAAGCGCTGGATGCTAACGCCAACAGCTGGGCCACTATGCTGTCGGACTACCCAGACATCAAGGTTCGTGACTTCCCACCAGAAGTACTGCAAACCATGCGCTCTGCAACCGATGAACTCCTTGCCGAACAAGCAGCAAAAGATCCTCTAGCGAAGAAAATCATCGACTCTCAAGCCGATTACACCAAGAAAGTACGCGCGTGGACCAACATCTCAACCAAGGCCTACCTCAACCACGAGTAATCAAGGCTCAATACTGAAAAACAAAAAAGCCCATCATGATGATGGGCTTTCGTATATTTACAGAAGCAAGTTAACTTACTCTACCGTTACCGCTTTCGCTAGGTTACGAGGTTGGTCAACGTCAGTACCTTTGATTAGCGCTACGTGGTAAGACAGCAGCTGCATTGGAACTGTGTAGTAGATAGGTGCTGTTACTTCACTTACGTGAGGCATCTTAATGATCTTCATGTTCTCATCGCTTTCAAAGCCAGCATCTTCGTCTGCGAATACGTAAAGTAGACCACCACGCGCACGAACTTCTTCAACGTTTGATTTCAGCTTCTCTAGCAGATCGTTACTTGGTGCAATAACCACTACTGGCATATCTGCATCAATCAGAGCCAATGGACCGTGCTTAAGCTCACCCGCAGCGTATGCTTCTGCGTGGATGTAAGAGATCTCTTTTAGTTTTAGAGACGCTTCCATCGCGATTGGGTAGTACTCGCCACGACCTAGGAACAGTGTGTGGTGCTTGTCTGCGAAGTCTGTTGCTAGTGCTTCGATCTCTTTGTCAAATGCCAGAGCTTTTTCGATGTCTGTTGGCAGTTGGTGTAGCGCTTGAACGATTTCCGTCTCTTTCGCTTCATCGATACGACCTTGTAGGCGACCAATCGAGGTTACCATCATCAGCATTGCTGCAAGTTGAGTGGTAAACGCCTTTGTTGAAGCAACACCGATCTCTGTACCAGCGCGAGTCATAAATGCAAAATCAGATTCACGAACCAGTGAAGAGCCCGCTACGTTACAGATAGTCATCGCTGACATGTAGCCTTTCTCTTTCGCAAGACGAAGTGCTGCTAGCGTATCTGCTGTCTCACCAGATTGAGAAAGCGTCACAAGTAGGCTGTTTGGACGAACTACGAAGTCACGGTAACGGAACTCAGAAGCGATCTCTACGTCACAGCTAACGCCCGCTAGCGATTCAAACCAGTAACGTGCCGCCATACCTGAGTTGTAAGACGTGCCACATGCGATGATTTGAACGTGTTCAACTTTGCTTAAGATCTCTTCAGCTTTCACGCCGATCGCGTTAGTAATAACAGAAGTATCTGAAATACGACCTTCCATTGTGTTGATCAGAGCTGTTGGTTGCTCGAAGATCTCTTTTTGCATGAAGTGACGGTATTGACCTTTGTCACCAGCATCGTGCTCTGCGTTAGATTCAACGATTTCACGCTCTACAGGCTCACCGCTTGCATCAAATACGTTAACGTCACGACGAGTTACTTCCGCAACATCACCCTCTTCTAGATACATGAAGCGACGCGTCACGCTAAGTAGTGCTAGCTGGTCAGATGCTAGGAAGTTCTCACCAACACCAAAACCGATTACGATTGGGCTACCAGAACGAGCAACAACGATGCGTGAAGGATCTTTACGATCAACAGCTACTGTGCCGTATGCACCGTCTAGTTGTTTCGCAGTTTTTTGCAATGCTTCAACTAGAGTCTCAGAAGTACGCAGTTCCCACTCAACTAGGTGAGCAATAACTTCAGTATCCGTTTGAGACGTGAACTCATAGCCACGACCTTGAAGAAGTGTACGCAGCTCTTCGTGGTTTTCGATGATGCCGTTGTGAACAACTGCAATGTCACCAGACATGTGTGGGTGTGCGTTCGCTTCAGAAGGCTCACCGTGTGTTGCCCAACGTGTATGAGCGATACCTGTACCGCCAATAACTTGTTGCGCTTCAACTGCGTCAGCCAGCTCTTGTACCTTACCTAGGCGACGTACGCGAGTTAGGTTGGATTCGCTATCCACAACCGCGACACCCGCAGAGTCGTAACCACGGTACTCAAGACGGCGTAGACCCTCTACTAAGATTTCAGCTACGTCACGTTGTGCTACAGCACCAACAATTCCACACATAATGTTACTCCATCAATTTTTGGTTATTCCTATCTGGCAGCAAGCAAAGGCCATGTCTCATAGAGATCTAATTATAGGAAGTTAAATGCATATATTTTAAATTTAGTTTCTATACTGGCTCGGTGAGAATCACACGTACCCCTTGAGACTCAATACTCTGTTTGGCTTCTTCGGCCAGTTCGGTATCAGTAATCAAGACATCAATGTGCTCCCAAGACAGTTCAAGATTCGGGATTTTTCGACCTACTTTCTCTGATTCAACCATCACTACAACTTCACGTGATACTTCTGCCATGACCTTACTTAGTCCGACTAGCTCATTAAATGTTGTAGTACCTCTTTCAAGGTCGATGCCATCAGCACCGATAAACAATTGGTCAAAGTCATAAGCGCGCAAAACTGATTCTGCGACCTGACCTTGGAACGAATCTGAATGTGTATCCCAGGTTCCGCCCGTCATTAGCAGAGTAGGTTCGCTTTCTAGTTCATTTAGGGCGTTAGCAACGTGCAACGAGTTGGTCATTACAACCAAACCACGCTTACTATTTAGCTGTTCAATCAGAGCACCTGTTGTGCTACCGCTGTCGATCACAATGCGGTTATGGTCACGAATCAGGTCGGCTGCAGCTTTTGCCAACGAAAGCTTTCGAGTCGAAACTTTTTTTCCTATCTCATCGTTCACAACTTCTTTCGGCAATGAAACAGCACCGCCATATCGGCGTAAAAGCTGACCATTTTTCTCTAAAGACGCCAAATCCTTTCTAATTGTGACTTCCGAGGTTTCGAACTTAGCGGACAATTCATCAACACTAACCTCGCCTTTCTCGTTAACTAGATTAGAAATTGCGTGTCTTCTGAGCTGAGCGTTTCGTTTCGACATTTAAAAATGAACCATAAGTTTCGATATGAAAGATATTATAGTTACAACGAAACCATTTAGTCCATTTATTTCGATCCAAAAAATTAATAAATAGCGCTAAAACCTTGTCCTAAGACAATTGTTAAGCAGTGATATTGAATTCATTCGGTGGTAGAATCCGCACCCGAAAAGAAAAAAAATTACAAAAATGACCGTTATTTTTCTGCAACTTTCACCTGATATATTGGGGTAAGTCACAGAAAACCGATGTTGAATCAAAATCATTTGGTCATAAAATGACTAAAATTGATGAAAGACTTACAACTCTGAAGGGCAATTGATAAGTCCCTCTATTATCGCAGCAGGCACAAAATGCTGACGAAATGGGTAGGCCGCTTCAGAAAACAGATAAATTTCAATTTGTAACAAAACTTACCGGAGAGTACCTTCCATGAAAAAGACCAAAATCGTATGTACGATTGGCCCTAAAACTGAATCTGTAGAGAAGCTAACTGAACTAGTAAACGCAGGCATGAACGTTATGCGTCTTAACTTCTCTCACGGTGACTACGAAGAGCACGGCACTCGTATTGCGAACTTCCGCGAAGTAATGGACAAAGTAGGTAAGCAACTGGCTATCCTTCTTGATACTAAAGGCCCAGAAATCCGTACTATCAAGCTAGAAGGCGGCAACGACGTAGATCTAGTAGCTGGTCAAGAATTCACTTTCACAACTGACACTTCAGTTGTAGGTAACAAAGAGACTGTAGCGGTAACTTACGCTGGTTTCGCAGCTGACCTAAACGTTGGTAACACTATCCTTGTAGATGACGGCCTAATCGAAATGGAAGTTATCTCTACTACTGAAACTGAAGTTAAGTGTAAAGTTCTTAACAACGGTGCACTAGGCGAAAACAAAGGTGTTAACCTTCCTGGTGTTTCTGTTCAACTTCCAGCTCTATCTGAAAAAGATAAGAACGACCTTAAATTTGGTTGTGAGCAAGGCGTTGACTTCGTTGCAGCTTCTTTCATCCGTAAAGCTTCTGACGTTAAAGAGATCCGTGAGATCCTAGACGCGAACGGCGGCAGCGACATCCACATCATCTCTAAGATTGAGAACCAAGAAGGTGTTGATAACTTCGACGAAATTCTTGAGCTTTCTGACGGCATCATGGTTGCTCGTGGTGACCTAGGTGTTGAAATCCCAGCTGAAGAAGTAATCTTCGCTCAGAAGATGATGATCGAGAAGTGTAACCGTGCACGTAAGATGGTTATCACAGCAACTCAAATGCTTGATTCTATGATCAACAACCCACGTCCAACTCGTGCAGAAGCGGGTGACGTTGCGAACGCAATCATGGACGGTACTGATGCTGTAATGCTTTCTGGTGAAACTGCTAAAGGTAAATACCCAGTTGAAGCTGTAACTATCATGGCTCAAATCGCTAACCGTACTGACGGCGCACTAAAAGCTGAGCTAGGTTCTCGTCTAGACAGCCCACGCCTACGTATCACTGAAGCGGTATGTAAAGGTGCAGTAGACACAGCTGAGAAACTAGCTGCTCCACTGATCATTGTTGCTACTGAAGGTGGTAAGTCTGCACGTTCTGTACGTAAGTACTTCCCAACTGCAAACATCATTGCACTAACAACGAACCAAAAAACAGCTGCTCAGCTTGTTCTTACTAAGGGTGTTCGTCCAGTTCTTGTTGATTCTATCGACAGCACTGACGCATTCTACAAAATGGGTAAAGAGTACGCTCTTAACGCTGAGTTCGGTAGCAAAGGCGACATCGTAGTAATGGTTTCTGGTGCTCTAGTAGCTTCAGGTACTACGAACACTGCTTCTGTACACGTTCTATAAGACTGACGAACTTAATCATCAGTTAAATAAAAAAGAGGGCTTAGGCCCTCTTTTTTTATATATTACACCTTGCTCTAATAATCAGTACGCTGTATTATCAAACCAACAATAGAACTGCGTACTGTTAATTCCATCCTTAGGTAATTCGAATTAACAGACTAACAATTCAAATTACATGAGGTTGCACAATGTCTAGCCCTACTCTCACCGACAAAGTATCCAAGATGATTCGCCAAGATATTCTTAATGGTGAATTGCGCCCAGGCCAGAAACTGGTTGTGGCTGATCTAAAGCAGAAATACAACGTCGGCGCATCACCGATTCGCGAAGCTCTCGTTCAGCTATCCTGGAGCAAGTATGTAAAGCTTGAGCCTCAAAAAGGGTGCTGGGTTGCTCCTGTCTCTAAGAAAGAACTTAACGACCTATACGAAAGCCTACGTGTTGTTTCTTCGGTGCTGCTGAAAAAAGCAATCGCTACCGGAGACGAAAGTTGGGAACTAGAGGTTCTGACTTCATACCACAAGCTTTCTCGTGTAAACAACGTAGCAGAAGAGTTTAATGGGGCGGAATGGGAAGAGCGTCATCAGCAATTCCACGTAGCACTTTTAGAGGGTGCGGATTCAAAGAACATGTTTGAATTCTTCAGTGACTTAATCAATCAAGTGAAGCGTTACCGTTTCCTAGCATTAGCCGATAACCAAGAGTCAGAAGAGCTGTTCAATATCGATGAGCATGAGATGATCATGAAGCTGGTACTTGCGAAGAACGCTGAGCAAGCAACAGAGCTACTCGATCAACATCTAATGGGCTCAATGAAGCGTATTGAAAAAGTGATTGAAGCGGCGTAATTCTGTGCAGTTCGAATATCGCAATGCATAAAAAACGGAGCTCGAGGCTCCGTTTTTTGGTTTACCACCCAAAGAACTCTTTATGATGAGTATTGAGCAACAGCACCATTGGCAAAAAATACAGTGCACTGAGTTTAAAACCAAGAATCACTAATGTGCCAATGGTCAATCTCACTAAAAAATCGACAAACATACCACGCCTCATTTCACCAGACAGTATGAATCCCTAACTCTTGCTCCTGCTAACCTAATTCTGCTGATAAAAGCCGATGAAACTGAGCAGTTGAATTAAGTTAACTTTGTCATCCCTTTTTGAGATCTGGCTTCTCAAAAAGAGTCAGTGCAACACTAACTCTACGAAGCAAGGTAGTTTACTTATTGTTCAGTTTAGTTCAATTTTGAACACAAATTAGACTTTAGTCTAATCGTACAAATATTGTGACGGGCATCTCTCAAAGATAAGACAGGTTGGTTCTAGTTTTCTAAAGGGGACACTCAGGCAACAAACAAAACACTCTTCAGCGCTAAGCAACATCCGCCTGACTTGAGCAAATAGTGATGGTGTTTCGGCCTGAGGACTTCGACTCATAAAGACCAATATCCGCACACTTGTAAGAGTGTGTACTATTGGCTGTGAGGTCGGTATAGCCGATACTGACGGTGACTTTCGTCCCACCAGAAAGTTGTATTTCTATTCGAACACGATCCAGTACTCGACCAGCTTCTGATGTTGACGTGTGCGGCATTAAGATAGCAAATTCTTCGCCACCAACACGTGCGACAAAGTCTGTCGTTCTCAAACTTTCTTGAAGGATCGCGGCAACGCCCGCAATCACACGATCTCCTTCATCATGACCAAGTTCATCGTTAATACGTTTAAAATTGTCGATGTCGATCAGTGCCAAACACACTTGAGTTTCATTAGGGTAAAGCTCTACCATTCGAGAGTAGTGCGCTAATTGTTCCTCAAACTTACGACGATTCCACAACTTGCTCAGTGAATCTCTTTCGCTAAGAATACGAAGCCTGACTTCCAGCTCTTTACGTACCGTAATGTCCACCAGCGACGTAATATAGTAGCTTACCTTACCCGAATTACTCTTCACCGCTTGTACTCGCATGATTGCAGTGAAAGGGATACGAAGCTTGCTCTTACAGCTCACCTCACCTTCCCATAAATCATTCTTTTCAAGGTGCGTCCATATGGTATCGGCAGTATGAAATTGTTCGCTATTTTCCAGCAGCAGTTGAAGCGCATTTTTACCATCGACTTGCGATTGGCTATAGCCGGTCATGTTTTCAAATTCATTATTAGTCATGATAGTGCGATGCTGCCTATCAGAGATCATCACCGCTGACATACCATTCAATGCAGCACGTGCCAATTTACTCTCCAGGTTACGTCTTCGGTAATGGGTTACCAAATAGGCCAAAGGGAAAGCAAACACCATCACGGTAAAGAATACGATCAATTGCTCGTGCGCTAAGTCGTTAAGGTCTCGTTCAGCTCTTTCCAATAACTGCGCTGAGTTCAACTGAATCACTAAGTGCATTTGCTGTTTCTGAGCAAGGTTGACGGTGTTGAAAGCAAACAGGTTGTCATCCTCAAACACATAGCCCATCCGCTCAGAGGAGATCGCTTGCCATGTTTTAGGGGCGATTTGTGACAGGTTGAAGCCCTTGCGCTCAGGAATCGAGTCACCAAATAACTTATTTTTGTCTTGGCTTGCGATGTAATAACCGTACTGGTTAACGACTTCCGCACGAAAATCAAAATCAGGAGAGAAGTTTAAGCGCGACGCCAGCCCCCAAACATCGAGGTTTATCACCAAATACCCAACTCGGCGCTCAGGTGTTTGTACTGGAGTGATCACTCGTAATACAGGTGTGTATGGATAAGAGAGCTCACCATATTCCGTTTCAAGTTCAATTCCCCACCCGCCAATCTCCTCAGCATCCAGAGTTTGTGCGTAATGGAAATAGCCGTAATCCGACTTGTCTTGTAGGTCGGTTGGGAGAGTAACAACGCCGGTTCTCGATGAGTAGTTGACTCTTACCTTCTCATGGCCGTCGATATCCAGTAGGTGAATCTGGGTATACCATCTTTGATTGACTAATACCGACTGCCAAACCTCTTCCAGCAGGTTCTTGTTTTCAAGGGAGGGAGACGTCGCAAAATCAACCAAGCTTTGACTGTGGCTGAGCAGCTGCATCATAGAGACCAGTTGGTCTTTCAATACATTGTAATCACGTTCAGCATACACCAGCTGATGAAGAGCTTGCTTAGCGGTGCTTTGATAGCTTTGCTTTTTGACATCTTGATAGCGCTGCTGATAGTACAACCCAACAGCCGCACAAAAGGTGACGCAAATAACGAGAAGCGTAGCGATTGTTTTTTTATTTCTCATTAATTGCTCAAAATAGGGTAAATATGGCGAGAATTATATCATTGTTATAAATTAACAAAATAAAAAAGCCGCACTTAATGCGGCTTTCTATCATACAATTTTGTTAGGCTTTGAGAGAGCGCTCTCCTCGAGCAATTCCAACCACGCCACTGCGTGCAACTTCAAGCACTTCCGTCACTTCTGACAACGCTTGAATAAACGCATCCAACTTCTCACTGGTACCCGCCATCTGAACGGTATATTGAGAAGCTGTCACATCGACGATCTGACCACGGAAAATATCTGCGGTACGCTTCACTTCTGCACGAGCAAAACCACTCGCACGCACCTTAACCATCAATAGTTCGCGCTCAATATGATCCAGCTCCGAAACTTCTTGTACTTTAAGTACGTCAATCAGCTTATGCAGTTGCTTCTGGATCTGCTCTAGCTGCATCTCATCAGAGTTAGTGGTTACATTCAAACGTGAAAGCGTTGGGTCGTCCGTCGGTGATACGTTGAGCGATTCAATGTTGTAACCACGTTGAGAAAACAAGCCAACCACTCGAGATAGTGCACCCGGTTGGTTTTCCATTAACAGCGAAATAATGTGTCTCATACTATGTTCTCTCCGTTTTGCTTAGCCACATGTTATCCATACCCTCGCCTTTGATCTGCATTGGGTATACGTGCTCTGTATCATCAACACTGATGTCGACAAATACTAAGCGATCTTTCATTGCCAGTGCTTTCTCTAAACCTGATTCAAGTTCGTCAGGAGAAGAGATACGCATACCTACGTGACCATACGCTTCCGCAATGGCCGCAAAGTCTGGCACAGAGTCCATGTATGAGTTTGAGTGACGGCCTTGATAAACAATGTCTTGCCACTGTTTCACCATGCCTAAGAAACGGTTATTCAAGTTAATGATTTTCACCGGAATATTGTATTGCAATGCTGTTGATAGCTCTTGAATATTCATCTGAATACTGCCATCACCCGTTACGACGACAACTTCTTCGTCCGGCTTAGCAAACTTAACGCCCATGCCTGCAGGTAGACCAAAGCCCATAGTGCCAAGACCACCTGAGTTGATCCAACGACGCGGCTTATTAAATGGATAGTAAAGCGCGGCGAACATCTGGTGCTGACCTACGTCAGAAGCGACATACGCATCACCATTGGTCACTTTATGTAGGGTTTCGATAACCTGTTGAGGTTTAATGCGCTCAGGCGATTTTTCATAGGCGAGACATTTACGATCTTGCCATACTTTGATTTCAGCCCACCATGCATCCAACGCTTCTGCATCGTTAGTTCCACCTTGCTCAATCAGCAGATTCACCATGCTTTCAAGTACGCGCTCAGCAGAGCCTACGATAGGCAGATCCACTTTCACGTTTTTAGAGATCGACGATGGATCGATATCGATGTGCATGATCTTCGCGTTTGGACAGTACTTCTCAAGATTATTGGTTGTACGGTCATCAAAACGAACACCAACACCAAAGATAAGATCTGCGTTATGCATAGCCATATTGGCTTCGTAAAGGCCATGCATACCAAGCATGCCTAACGAGTTTTTATGTGTACCCGGGAAGGCACCTAATCCCATTAGCGTACTAACAACAGGCAGGTTTAGTGCCTCAGCAAGTTTAAGTAACTGCTTATCCGCTTCAGAGATAACGGCACCACCACCGACATAAAGAACGGGTTTCTTCGCTTCAAGAAGCGCTTTCAATGCTTTCTTAATCTGCCCTTTATGACCAGTTACGGTCGGGTTGTACGAACGCATTTTGATCGTTTCTGGATATTCGTACGGCAGCTTAATTTGTGGATTAAGTACATCTTTAGGAAGGTCAATCACAACTGGGCCAGGTCGACCAGTGGTCGAGATATAGAAGGCCTTTTTTACGATCTCTGGAATATCTTCAGCTTTCTTCACTAAGAAGCTATGTTTTACGATTGGACGAGATACACCGACGATATCACACTCTTGGAAGGCGTCATTACCAATTAAGTTATTTGGCACGTTGCCTGAAATAACGATCATTGGAATAGAATCCATGTACGCTGTCGCAATACCCGTTACGGTATTGGTCGCGCCCGGGCCCGAACATACTAGTACAACACCTGGCTTGCCAGTTGAACGCGTGTAGCCGTCAGCCATATGCGTTGCAGCTTGCTCGTGGCGCACTAATACGTGTTTAATCTTGTCTGTTTTTGCGTGCAGGGCATCGTAGATATCCAAAACGGAACCGCCTGGATAACCAAAGATCTGTTCAACCCCTTCTTCAATTAGGGACTGAACTACCATTTCCGCGCCGGATAATTGGGCGCACTCTGGCTTAGTTGTCATATTGCTCTCCTTTACCAGTTTCCTTCAGTTGGGTAAGCCGAAGGGGCTGGTTTTTACATAGTCTAGGTCTTATTCGTAGCCTAATTCGAAATACTTCCACTTTTTCGGCTATGACTGCTCGTCGTGATAACAATAAGCAGTGGTACGAAACAACTGTAACGTTTTATTATCATCGGGTCTAACACCCTTCTACAGTCAATAATTCGATATAACTATGTTTTAGAAAGAAAACCTCATCTAACACCACTCATGACCTCCAAGTCAGAACAAATCACCATCAACACTCAATAAAAAAACTCTAAATATTTCACAATCCCTCTTTTTTCAGTGTGAACACCCCGTTCTAGATGTGCTCTCTCGCACATTTACCTGATGTCGTGACGTAAAAAAATCCCCCTAACCGTCACCATGTACGACTAGGGGGATTTTTAAACAACTAAAAAGTTAACTTAGATAAACTTACTTATCTTTCGGCTTTTCAGTGTACATTTCTTCGATTTCGTCTTGATACTTATCGTTAATCACTTTACGACGCAATTTCTGAGTTGGTGTTAGTTCACCATCGTCCATAGAGAAAGCCTTTGGTAACAGTTTGAATTTCTTCACTTGCTCAAACTTAGCCAACTCTTGCTGTAGATCATTAACGCGCTTTTCTAGCATCTCAACAATCTGATGATGCTTAATCAACTCAACACGGTCGTGGTACTTGATGTTCAGTTCTTTTGCATACTCTTCCAGAGAGTCATAACAAGGAACAATCAACGCAGAAACAAATTTACGTGTATCAGCAATCACAGCAATTTGTTCGATAAAGTGGTCTTTACCAATCGCACCCTCAACCACTTGTGGCGCAATGTATTTACCGCCAGAGGTCTTCATCAACTCTTTAATACGATCAGTGATGAACAAGTTACCGTTCTCATCGAAGTGACCCGCATCACCAGTCTTTAGGAAGCCGTGTTCGTCAAAGGTCTTAGCTGTCTCTTCTGGCATTTTGTAGTAACCGCGCATCACCATTGGGCCACGAACTAAAATTTCGTTCTGCTCGCCAATTTTCACCTCAGCCCCCGGCATAGACATACCGATTGAATCCGGGTCAAAGCAGCGATCATCCCAACATGAAACCGTTGCTGTGGTTTCTGTCATGCCGTAGCCAAGCTTCACGTTGATGCCAATTGCATGGAAGAAACGACCAATAGTTTCGTCAAGCTTCGCACCACCACAAGGCATGAAATTGATGTTACCACCCAACAGAGCACGTAATTTAGACAGCACAAGCTTATCTGCTAATGCATGGCTTTTTTTCAACATTAGAGACGGTGTGCGACCTTGTTGATGACATGCCGCGAGTTTCGCGCCCATGTTCACTGCCCAGGTAAAGAGCACCTTACGAATCAGTGGCGCTTTCGATACTTTTTCATGGATCGCTGAGAAGATCTTCTCGTAAAAGCGTGGAACCGCACACATTACGGTTGGCTTTACATCACTCAGTGCATCACGCACCTGCATTGTGTCTTGCAGGTAACAGTTAGTAGCGCCTTTATAAAGGACGTAGAAAGTCCAGGCACGCTCAAATACGTGAGATAGCGGTAGGAAACAGAGCGAAACATCTTCTTTGCTTAGGCTTAAGCGCTCATCGTGACCTTCTAACTGAGAGCCAATGTTAGCGTAGTCCAGCATTACACCTTTCGGTTGGCCAGTCGTACCAGAGGTATAGATAAGAGTCAGCAGATCATCCATATTCGCATCGGCAAGGCGCGCGTCTAGCTCAGCTTGCTGAGCCTGTTGACCGCGCTCGATGAACTCTTGCCAAGAGATAGCAAAGTCATAAGCTTGAGTATCAATGTCATCTGACATTGCAACGATGATTTCTAGCTGTTCACACTCGTCAAATAGGCTGATTGCTGCATCAAACTGTGGCTGCTCGCCAACAAAAAGCACTTTAACGTCTGCGTTTTGAATAATGTAGGAAGACTGCGCCGCAGTGTTCGTTGGGTAAATCGGCACGGTTACAAGGCGAGCTTGTAGCGCTGCAAAGTCTGCCACAGTCCATTGAGGCATGTTGTTTGAGTAGATACCGATCTTATCTTGGATTCTCAGTCCTTGAGCCAATAGTGCGAGTGACAGCTTATCGATCTGTTCACCAAATTGCTGCCAGCTAATGCCTTGCCAAACATCATTAACTTTATGCTTTAAAGCCGTGCGGTTGCCGCCCTGAGCAATCTGCTCGCGAAGTCGTTTTACGATATGAAAATCTAAATTGGCCATCTCTTTACCTTTGGCTTACACCTGTAAGCTTTTTTGAGCGCACAAGTGTACCTCTGATCATGGAAAAGGCAACTGATGGAGCTCAAAGTTATCAGTAATAGTACATCTAACTTTAAAAAATGAACGGCGCTCATCACTCTGGTACAAAAAAGCCCCGAACCAGCAAGCTAGTTCAGGGCTTATAAATCAAGGTTTTCAGCGATTAGTTAAGTGCTACAACTTCGCCACAGATCATCATCAGTTGATCTCGTAACCAAATGTGTCCTTTGTCTTTCTCGCTTGATTCGTGCCAGCTTAGGAAGCCTGAGATTGCCGCATTATCGAATGGGAAATCTAGAATCTGTAGCTGCTCTTTATTCGCTGCGTGTTCAACCATCCAACGAGGTGCAATCGTTACGAGTTCAGATTGACCAACTACGTATAGCACGTTGCTTAGGCTAGTACCTTCATAGTAAGGCGTGCAGTCTAGGTCGCGGTATGCTTGCTCAGAGAAGCTGCGCTGACCGTGAATGCGAGACAGTTTTGCGTGCTTCTCTTCTAGAAGCTCAGAAGCCGTTACCGAACCGTTGATACGAGGGTGTGAAGCTGAAGCAACAACCACTAGCTCATCTTGGAAGATTTCTGTGCTTGAGAAACCTTGCTCATCAAAGCGAGCGTAATCGATAACAAAGTCGATTTCTTGGTAACGCATGCGCTCTGAAAGTTGACGGTCAAACTCCGCGTCCATGTGCAGTTGAACACTTGGTGCAAGCTCGTTGATAGTCGACATAATCTTCGGTGCAAAACGCATGTCACATGGGCTACAGATAGCCAGTTTGAACAGACGAGAAGACGACTCTGGAGAGAACACAGAACTTGGTAGTTCATTGCGTACTAGTTGCAGTGCTTGGCGGATTGGTCCAAACAGTTGACGAGCACGTTGAGTCGGTTGAATACCACGACCCTGACGCATAAATAGTTCGTCGTTAAACATCACTTTTAGACGTGCTACAGCATTACTTACTGCAGGCTGAGACATACCCAAATTGTGCGCTGCACGGGTAATATTTTGCTCTTGCATTACAGCATCAAAAACAGTCAATAGGTTTAGGTCTACTCCACGAAGTGTGCTTTCCATTCGGTAGCTTGCAATAGCACTCATTGCGTCTTTTTTCTCTAACATTCAAGTTGCCTCTTGTCGGTATGACAGCGTTAAATTTGTAATAGTGTGGGAATAGATAACCACTAGTTCTTATATTTATCTGGCCGATGTGTTTCGGATAACATCTACTATTAACCAATCAATCGAACGCTACCAACAAGATTGATAAAGAATAATTTTATTTTACCTCACTGAATAATTATTAATTTAATATCATGCACTTATGGTTTTATAAAAAAACATAAAAAGGCGAATTTTGGGATTTTCTTACGACTTATTTGACGGCTCAATCATTCAGTTACATTTGTTACAAATGATTGAGCCTATGAATTGATAGAGCAAGGCATTCAAAAACCTCAGCTATGAATCAAGTAATAGAAGCGTAACTCGGGAAATCAACCTTCTCCCATAACTGCCTTCTTAATTGCTCCTGACAGTGCCAATCTTTCGCTAAAATCCAATCCACAATCGCACTCGCCACGTCGGGATAGGAGACCATTTCGGCTTGTTTTTCGCCTAACCAAGTACGCGTGGTTGCAGGGTCCAAAAAGGTCATGGTTTGAGCCAAACCTAAGGCCTCTAGCGTGGCCACATTACTCTGTTGTTCGAACTGACCCGCAAGCGGTTTAAGCAGTAACTTCTTCCCCAAAGTCATCGCTTCAGAGGGGAGTTCAAAACCTCCATTTGCAATCACGCCAGAACACGCTTGCAGGTCGACTTGAAAACCATCATGGCTGAGCGGCTTAAATACGATATTCTCAACCGTGCGCTGCTCAATAATATCTGGGTGATAGCAGACAAACTGATGAGAGATGAATTTAATCAAAAGGTCGGTCACGTCATCTATATCTTCAAATGGCAGATACACTAGGCTGAAATCCACGGCACCTTCTGCAGAGGATACCTTTTCGCGACTCGACAAGGTATGAACAATCGGAGGTAGGATTGGCTGTTCAAAGTGATACCAATGCAATCCAATATAGTGCTCAGTTGGAGCAAAGTGCTGTATCACTGAATGCTCTATCCAGTTTCCTCCTTTTTTGGGCACATCAAACCTAAATGCATTTTGATGACTAATACCAATGCAAGGTACTTTTTGCTTCTTGGCTGCCCACGCCGATACCGGTTCAAAGTCATTCAAGACCAAATCGTAATGTGAGAGATCCAATTCGGCGATTTCACGACGAAAGCGCAACAGACTATTTTTAAAGAATGTTTTGCCGTACTTCACTTGTCCCTGTTCACTAAAGAAGGTTAAACCATGGCGAATCTGGTAATCACCAAATGCTTCCATTGAAAAGTACTTATCCCCCTCTCGACCAGAGAATAAGAAATCGACATCCACTTTCTTCGCTTTCAATGCATTTGCCATCGCGCGCGCACGTGCAATATGGCCATTGCCTGTCCCTTGTACACCATAGAGTATTTTCATTTTCGGTCCTTTATAGACTCTCGAATTAGAGAAATTATCTGTAAACCTAAAGCAGTCCATTGAGCGCAAGACTCGCGCAAGCAACACCAAGTGCTGCTCCAATCAGAACATCAGTAAGGAAATGGACGCCAAGCAAGATACGCGAACCCGCAATCAAGCTTGCCCAAACTAGACTCAATAAATAAACCTGCGGGTAAAAGTGCCCAATAACCGTGGCCATAACAAAAGCCGCGGCCGAATGCCCTGATGGCAGGCTGTATTTATCTGAAGGCACGATGTAGGAGTGAAGGAATGAGGAAAACTCGGCAGGACGACGTCGCTTAATGGTATTTTTTGCAAGCCAGTAGATAGGCAACTCAATGGCAAATGCCGCCAAGCCAACCATAAGAAACGCCTTGCCACTTTGCTCATCTAAAAACAGTGCTGCTATCGCAAACAAAAGGTATAAGTGACCGTCCCCAGTATGGGATATCGCTTTACTGATCTGCGCCGTTTGCTTGCTATAACGACTCTTCAAGCAAAACATAGAAAATGCCACATCCCAGCGGACAATTGGTTCTATCGTTCTCATGTATTCCCTCAGCTCTTATCATTGCTTTGGGATTAAGTTAGAAGTTAGAAATGACAATATGGTGACGATTTTGCGGATAAAAAATGAACATTTCACCTGTTGCAACACCCGCACGTTATGATGAATTGTAGATAAAAGAAAAGCGGCTGAAACGCCGCTTTTGATGTTCACACCCTACAGACTAGATAGTAAGAGGCTCATGTTTCTTGACCAAGCCAAAATCAGCCAAAATCGCATAGGCAGCAGGGATCATAAACAGCACCAGTAGCGTCGAAGCGAAGATGCCAAACACAATCGAAATCACCAGTGGTTGTATAACCTGAGCCTGCAAACTGGTTTCGGTAAGCAGAGGTAACAAACCAGCTGCGGTAGTCATCGAGGTTAAAAACACAGCACGAAAACGCTCACGACTCGCCTTCACTACTGAGTCATGCACGCTATCGCCCTCATCGACATGGTGCCGGATATATTGCACCAAGAGTATCGAGTCGTTGACCACGATCCCAGCTAGTGAAACGAAGCCCATCATACTCGGCATACTCAAAGAATGCCCAAGCAGCCAGTGTCCAACGACAACTCCGATAAAGGCTAAAGGTATCGCTAGCATCACCACGAAAGGTTCTAAGTAGCTGCGGAATTGGTAACTCAATATGGTAAACACACCAAACAAGCCCAGTAAGAAACCTTTACCCATCGATGCACCCGTTTTAGCCGCATCTTTTGCCTCACCTTCAAAGTCGAAACGAAGACCTGGGTATTTCTTCAATAGCTTAGGAGCCTCATCACGCTGGAACTGTGCCAAGATAGCCGATGAGCTGGCTTTCTTATTATTCACATCACCAAAGATACTGATGGTACGTAAACCATCAATACGTTGGATTCGCACGTAGTTTCGTTGAAAGTCGAGTGTCGCCAGCGTGGCTAGCGGGATCTGGCTTCCGTCTGAAGTGATGATTGGGAAGTTCGCCAACTGTTGAACATCGCCCGCTTGCTGCTTATCCAAGCGCACCTCAATTGAGATGTTCTCAACGCCCACCTGAATCTCATCCGCGGTTTGACCAAAGAACGCAGCACGCAACTGAGAAGCAATCATCTGTCCGTTGACGTTGTAAGTCTCCGCCCCCGGTCTTAGCTTAACTAAGATCTCCTCTTTACCCATTCGCATATCATCAAGCACGCCATGCACACCATCAAACTGATTCAAGTATTCTTGAATATCTATCGAAGCCGCTTTCAGCGCTTGAAGATCATCATGTTTAGCTCGAATTTCAATGGCTCGCCCACCCGGTCCAACAGTCGGTTGTTTAAAGACGAGAGAAATCGGATCGGCCAACTCGCCAACATCTTCACGCCAAGCATCAATAAAGTCGTCGATGACTGTATTTCGGCTCTCGGCACCACGTAAGTCCAAACGCACGGTGGCTAAGTGTGGGCCAGATTCATTGGCATCCGCATTGGCGTTAAACTGACTGGTAATGTGCTCAACCAAAGTATTCCCACCTTCTACCTCTTCACTCCATTTAAGGTTCAAGCGTTCAGCTGAAGAGACGATGTGTTCCACTACTCGCTCGGTTTGCGCTAGCGATGCGCCCGGCGGCAAAATCACGCGCGCCTCTGCAATATCACCATCGAGCTCAGGGAAAGGTTGGAACTTAACGATTCCGCCCGCAATCAAGGCAATAGCCAGTAGCAGCAAGCTCACTACCCCTCCCATGAAGGCATATCGAAAAGCGACTACTCGCTCCACCATGCTCATAAGAGTGGTATTACGGAAGTTTTCAAATTTGTCTAATAAGACAACTTTAAAGCGCAGTGCAGGTTTCTCTTTTTTCTCTTTATGTAGCGAATGTGATAAATGGTTTGGCAGTATCAAAAAGGCTTCAATTAAGCTTAACGAAAGCACCAATATCAATACCTGTGGCACCGCTTTGAGAACCGCACCCATCTCACCATCTAAGAACAGTAGGCTGCCGAAAATACACACCGTGGTTAAGAAAGAAGAGAGTACGCCAGGCAGAACTTTCTTTACCCCGTTGTAGACCGCGTCATCGACCTTTTGCCCTCGGTCGAGGTGCGAGGCTATCGATTCGGCGATCACAATGGCGTCATCCATCATGATACCGATGGCCATTAACAAACCGACCAGTGACATGATGTTGATGGATAAGCCAAGATTCGCCATCAAGAACAGACCACCTAAGAACGCAACGGGTAGACCCGCGGCAACCCAAAACGAGTAGCGTAAGCTGAAGAACAACCACATGGTGGCGAACACCAACACAATCCCTTGCCAACCGTTACGTACCATCATTGTTAGACGGTCCCAAAGTACAGAAGAGAGGTCATTGGTCATTTGCAGTGTCACGCCATCAGGGGCGATAGCGCTCTGATCTTCGACAAATTGAGTTACGCGCTCTTTGATGCGCAGTGCGTCATCTTCTTTATTCTTGCTAACCTTTAGCAGAGCCGATGGCTTTCCATCAAACAGTACCTTCTGCTCATCCAGTTCAAATCGGTCTGTAATGACAGCAATGTCTCGCAAACGAATTACAGAACCATTTGGCGCAGAGCCAACCACGATGCTCTCGAGCTCAAGTGGTGTTACGCGGCGCTCATCAAAACGAATCAGAAAGTTTTTATCTGGTGTTTCAACATTACCGCTTGGTAGCTTAACGTTCTGACGCCCGATCTGCTCTGCGATGTCATTTACTGTCAGTCCCAATTGACGTATTGCTTGGGTATCCAGTTCGACACGATATTGATGATCAGAAAAGCCACTCACTTCAACCAAAGAGACATCATAATCTAGCTTCATGGTGCGCTTTAGCTGCTCAGCATAAGCTTTAAGCTCAGGCCAAGTGGTGTCTGCAGTAATTGCTACATCAACGACAGGTTCATTCCAATCTAACTCTTGAACCACTGGGGATTCAATCTCTGAAGGGAAGTCGTTAATTGAATCAATCTGAGTCTGTACATCCACCAACATACGACCGATATCGGCTTTCTCATTCAACTTGAGGATCAGGCGCGCACTGCCTTCAATGGCCTCACATTGGGTTTCTTCAATATTCGCTAAACCGTCAACGGCGTCTTCCATTCGGATACACAGGCTCTCCTCGACCTCTTGAGGAGAAGCGCCAGGATAAGCGATCCCCGCCATAATGTATGGCGGATCGTACTCGGGAAAGGTTTCGCGCTTAATGGTAGAGAGCGATGTAAAACCGAGAACCAACAACCCGAGCATCAACAAATTCGCGGCAGTTGGGTGGCGAGAGAAAAATTTGATCATGAGGCGTTCTCCTGCATCTCCTCAATGACGATCTCATCAGTTACTGCTTCATCACCCGTTTCTCTTAACAACATTCCTTCAATTGCAGGAAGAATATCGTTAAGAATCAACTTATCGCCGTTATTGAGAGCGCCAACAACCACGACTTGATTGTCTCGGCGGTACAACACCTCAACTTTGACCATCTTCAGACGCTGCTCACTATTCATTAGATAAACAGTATCTCCATGCAATGCTCGCTCTGGCACGACCCAGCTTAAATTAGATGCCCCTTCAATTTGCGCCTTAACGAACATCCCATTAACCAGAGGCGGTAAACTGCTTGGCTCAAGTTGTGCGTAATCTTGTTGAATCTCTAGAATGACCCCTGCCGTCGCTTGGTTTTCGTCAACGGTTTCACTGATGCGAGCAACACGTGCAGGCCAAGCCGCATTCAAGTTACCGCTATTAAGTTCGATGGTTGCGGTGATCTCAGAGGTGTCGGTGTTAGGAATACCAGACTCATCGCGGGTGAATTCGCCTAAGCTAGACGCCAAGGTCTGCATATCATGAATCGAAAGCTGCGCCTCTACCTCCATCACATCGATCCCGTGAGCAATAAACATGGTTTGTTGGAGATTAACCACCTGATTAGTCTCTATATCTACCTGCGCGATACGCATTGCTTTTGGCAGAGTAATGGTGGTTTTTTCCAAAGAACGCTCAGCTTCTCTTACCTTAGAGACATTAACCTTGATCACCGCCTCAGCAACTCTCTTCTCATCCGGCATTAACGCGATTTGATTCTCGATATCGAGCACTAACTTTCGCTGCGACAACGCACTCTGCTCTTGCAGATCAACATCAGACTGGGAAGTGAGACCTTTTTTGCGAAGATCTTGTTTGCGCTTTAGCTCTTTATTACTGATCACCAAGCGATTTTTCTCGATCTTCAACGTTTGATTGAGGTTTTGTTCTTCTTGATTCAGCTTAGCCAAAGAGGTTTGAGAAGATTTAAGGTCGGCCTGAGCTTGAGTCAATTTGAGTTCATAATCGAGAGGATCAATCTTGAGCACCTCTGTACCAGCCGGGATCACTTTACCCTTCTCTAACTCAGGATGACGAAAAACGATCTTACCCGTAACTTCAGCAATGGCTTTCCACTCAACCTTTGGAACCACCTTACCAAAGCCAATTGCCAAGGGAGCCATGAGTTTTGGCTCAAGTGTTTGTACGTCAACTAAACGAGCACGATCACCGGCAGGTTTAGTAGGTAAGTCAGGTTTAAGGTTTATCGCAATCACTAAACCAACAATACCAACGGCCAACGCTGGGAAAAACAGCAGTTTCTTACCAATCTTCATTATTCTTATCCTGCAAAATAGCGGTGTTTTCTGGATTCAAAAAGCCTTCGCTCATTAATTTTATATTGTGCTCAATCAAGCTATTAAGGAACTCTTCATTCAATTCAATACCGTGGAGAGCCAGCAATGGTGGCGGTGCAATAAATGGAAACACCATTAAACTGATGTACGACACTCGACATAATTTAGGATCTCTGTCTTTGCGCAGAACACCTTGCTCAACCAACTTTTCGAAAATAATGTCTTGCGCTGGCTTCGCGACATCTAGAAACACTTTTTCAAGCAATTCCCGTTGAGTTTCTGAAGGTGGCATATTCATCACTTGAGCAATCAAACGCGGAAATCGGGGAACCTTGACCATTTCTCGGTAGTAAGTACGCATCAGATCTAAAAAGTTATCGTGACTACTTTCGTCAATCAGCTTTTGCATCTGCACTTGCATTGGGCGGAGTGTTTCACGGAGCATCGCTTCAAATAATCCCGCTTTATTCCCAAAATAGTAGCGAATCATTGCGATATTAACGCCAGCACGCTCGGCGACGAGGCGTGTCGATACCTTGTCATATGGCTGTACTACAAACAGATCCCTTGCATGCTCAATCAAGAGTTGCCGAACCTCTCGATTCTTTTGCGGTCGTCCAGCTTTTCGTCCCACTCTCTGCTCACCCTATAATTAATCAGACGATTAATTATAGGGTGCTTTTTAAGCGGGCGGTGAAGAATAATTACACGCTATTTAATCAATTGATTAATTAAAGTTAAGCCAGAATTATTTTCCCGTCATTCACTCTGTAAAAAAGATTTAGTACAAAGTTATAACCTAAACATCATGTAAACGATAAACTAACCGCACAACCAAATAGCACATTAATAGATTTAAAAACCAAAAACACACACAAAATCAGCACAAACAAAATGAAAAAGCTCACAATGCACACCGATATTGGATTTTCACGTTTGACGCTCAGAATAAATTACGGTAAATATGGTGTTAACAGTTTATTTACGGATATTTGTGCAATGACGTTTTCTTTTTCTCGACTGCTGAAACTTCTCCTTATCGTGAACCAATCGCGTGGGTAAGTTGTGGGTCAAGAACTGCACAAATATTAAAACCCGCGCTAAGCGGGTTTTTTTGTAACTAATCTCATTAAAAGAACATCATTCTCAATAATATTTTGGATAGCAATCGATACGATATCGATATAAGGAAGCACCCATGAACGATCAAGTGATAATTTTTGATACGACTTTACGAGATGGCGAGCAGGCTCTAGCTGCTAGTCTGACGGTAAAAGAGAAGTTACAAATTGCTTATGCACTTGAAAGACTCGGTGTGGACGTTATCGAAGCTGGCTTCCCAGTATCCTCTCCGGGTGACTTTGAGTCGGTGCAAACTATCGCAAAGAACATCAAAAACAGCCGTATTTGTGCCCTTTCTCGTGCCGTTGCTAAAGATATTGATGCAGCTGCGGAGGCTTTGAAAGTTGCTGAAGCATTTCGTATTCATACCTTTATCTCAACTTCTACGGTTCACGTACAAGACAAGCTTCGCCGTAGCTACGACGACGTGGTTGAGATGGGTGTTAAAGCGGTAAAACATGCACGTAACTACACTGATGATGTTGAATTCTCTTGTGAAGATGCTGGTCGTACACCCATTGACAACCTATGTCGTATGGTGGAAGCCGCGATTGATGCTGGCGCTAAGACCATCAACATTCCAGACACTGTAGGCTACACGGTGCCAAACGAATTCGGTGGCATTATTCAAACACTATTCAACCGTGTACCAAACATCGACAAAGCGATCATCTCTGTTCACTGTCATGATGACCTTGGTATGTCCGTCGCAAACTCTATTGCCGCGGTTCAAGCCGGAGCTCGTCAGGTCGAAGGTACTATCAACGGTATTGGTGAGCGTGCGGGTAACTGTTCTCTTGAAGAGATTGCAATGATCATCAAGACGCGCCAAGAGTTGTTGGGGGTTCATACTGGCCTTAAACATGAAGAGATTCACCGCACCAGTAAGCTAGTGAGCCAGCTATGCCACATGCCAATCCAAGACAACAAAGCGATTGTCGGTGCTAACGCCTTTAGTCACTCTTCCGGTATCCACCAAGATGGCATGCTTAAGAACAAAAACACCTACGAGATCATGACACCAGAGTCGATTGGTCTTAAGAACAAAGCATTGAACCTAACCAGTCGTAGTGGCCGTGCTGCAGTTAAGAGCCACATGGATGCAATGGGTTACCAAGAAAACGAATATAACCTAGATTCATTGTACGAAGATTTCTTGAAGCTAGCTGACCGCAAGGGTCAAGTATTCGATTACGACTTAGAAGCCTTGATGCACTTCGCTAACCTTCGTGACGAAGACGACTTCTACAAATTGAACTACCTAAGCGTTCAATCGGGTAGCGTAATGTCGACCACCAGCATCAAGCTGCAGTGTGGTGATGAAGAGAAGTGTGAAGCGGCAGTCGGTAATGGCCCTGTTGATGCGCTATACCAATGTATCTACCGTTTGACTGGCTACGAAATTGTACTAGACAAGTTCGACCTTACTGCAAAAGGTGAAGGTGAAGATGGCTTAGGTCAAGCAGACATCATTGCCAACTACAAAGGTCGCAAATATCACGGTACTGGCGTTTCAACCGATATCGTAGAAGCATCTGGCCAAGCGCTATTGCATGTAATCAACAGCATCCAACGTGCAGACACGATTGCTGAAATGAAACAGCAACGAATCGAAACCGTATAAATAAAATGACTCTCTGGTTCTCTTATAAGGGAGAGCCAGAAAACAAATTAACGCTCCTCCAAGCTCGAAGAAATTAAAGGATTAACATGACTGACAAATCATACAAAATTGCCGTACTACCTGGCGATGGCATCGGCCCAGAAGTAATGCAACAAGCACATAAAGTGTTAGACGCTATCGAAAAGAAACATGCAATTAGCTTTGCACGTGAAGAGTATGATGTTGGCGGTATCGCGATCGATAACCACGGTTGTCCACTACCAGAATCGACAGTGAAAGGATGTGAAGAGTCTGACGCGGTATTGTTTGGCTCTGTTGGTGGCCCTAAGTGGGAACACCTTCCACCAAACGACCAACCAGAGCGTGGTGCCCTACTTCCTCTACGTAAGCACTTCCAACTGTTCTGTAACCTACGTCCAGCACAGATCCATAAAGGTCTAGAGTCATTCTCACCACTTCGTGCAGACATCTCTGACCGCGGTTTCGACATCGTTGTTGTCCGTGAATTAACGGGTGGTATCTACTTTGGTCAGCCAAAGGGTCGTGAAGGCGAAGGCGCAAATGAAAAAGCGTTTGATACTGAGGTTTACCACCGCTACGAGATCGAGCGTATCGCAAAAATCGCTTTTGAATCGGCACGTCTACGTAATAAAAACGTTTACTCAATTGATAAGGCGAACGTTCTACAGAGCTCTATCCTATGGCGTGAAGTTGTAGAAGAAGTAGCAAAAGATTACCCAGATGTAACGCTAAACCACATGTACATTGATAACGCGACGATGCAGCTTATCAAAGATCCGTCTCAGTTTGATGTGATGCTTTGTTCAAACATCTTTGGTGACATCATCTCAGATGAGTGTGCAATGATCACAGGCTCAATGGGCATGCTACCTTCTGCTAGCTTGAACGAAAGCAACTTTGGTCTATACGAACCAGCAGGCGGCAGTGCACCAGACATCGCAGGCAAAAACATCGCCAACCCAGTTGCTCAAATCCTGTCTGCAGCATTAATGCTGCGCTACAGCCTAGGTGAAGAAGAGGCAGCACAAGCGATTGAGACTGCCGTATCAAAAGCGCTATCTGCAGGTGAATTAACTGCTGATCTTGCTGGCGACAAACCAGCACTAACCACTTCAGAGATGGGCGATAAGATCGCACAGTACATTCTAGAAGCTTAAGATCACGTAACACTCTATAAGAACAATATCGGCTCACTGACTGCAAAGTGGTGAGCTGAAATAAGCACTGGGATTAATGCTCCCAAGGAAGAACAAGCTATGTCTACAAACCAGCAAGCCAAAACCTTATACGAAAAAGTCTACGACGCACACGTTGCCGTTGCAGCTGAGGGTGAAAACCCAATCCTATACATCGACCGCCACCTAGTACACGAAGTAACCTCACCACAAGCCTTCGATGGCCTTCGTGAAAAGGGACGTAAAGTTCGCCAAGTCAGTAAGACTTTCGCGACAATGGATCACAACGTTTCGACTCAAACCAAAGACATCAATGCATCAGGTGAGATGGCTCGTATCCAGATGGAAACGCTATCGAAAAACTGTGAAGAATTTGGCGTTACGCTTTATGATTTGAACCACAAATACCAGGGTATTGTGCACGTAATGGGCCCAGAGCTAGGTATTACCCTACCGGGCATGACTATCGTTTGTGGTGACTCACACACAGCGACACACGGTGCATTTGGTTCGTTAGCCTTTGGTATCGGTACTTCAGAAGTCGAGCACGTTCTAGCGACTCAAACGCTAAAGCAAGCTCGCGCTAAAACCATGAAGATCGAAGTAAAAGGCAAAGTCGCTCCAGGCATTACTGCTAAAGATATCGTATTGGCGATCATCGGTGAAACAACGGCTGCTGGCGGTACAGGCTATGTTGTTGAGTTCTGCGGTGAAGCCATTACCGATCTTACGATGGAAGGTCGTATGACGGTATGTAACATGGCGATTGAGCTAGGTGCAAAAGCAGGTCTTATCGCACCAGACGAAACCACATACGAATACATCAAAGGTCGTAAATTCTCGCCACAAGGTGATGATTTTGACGCGGCTGTTGAGTACTGGAACACACTGAAAACCGATGACGATGCAGAGTTTGATGCGGTTGTTACACTAAATGCTGCGGACATCAAACCGCAAGTGACTTGGGGTACTAACCCAGGACAAGTTATCTCTGTTGATACCCCTATCCCATCGCCAGACAGCTTCTCTGATCCTGTTGAAAAAGCATCTGCAGAAAAAGCTTTGGCTTACATGGGATTGGAAGCGGGTAAGTCTCTATCTGACTACAACGTTGATAAAGTATTCGTTGGCTCTTGTACTAACTCTCGAATTGAAGACATGCGTGCAGCAGCAGCTGTCGCAAAAGGTCGTAAAGTCGCATCTCATGTACAAGCTCTGATCGTTCCTGGCTCTGAACAAGTTAAAGCACAAGCTGAAGCTGAAGGGTTGGATGTTATCTTTAAAGAAGCTGGTTTTGAATGGCGTCTACCTGGTTGTTCTATGTGTCTTGCAATGAACAATGACCGCTTAGGTCCTCAAGAACGTTGTGCCTCAACGTCTAACCGTAACTTCGAAGGTCGCCAAGGCCGTGATGGTCGTACGCACCTAGTTAGCCCGGCAATGGCCGCAGCGGCTGCGATTGCTGGCCACTTCGTTGATATTCGTGAACTTTAATTTAGAGGATTTAACATGTCAGGTTTCAAACAACACACTGGTTTAGTCGTTCCTCTAGATGCTGCGAACGTTGATACCGATGCCATCATTCCAAAGCAGTTCCTACAAAAAGTATCGCGCTTAGGCTTTGGTAAACACCTTTTCCATGATTGGCGTTTCCTAGATGACGCGGGCCAGCAACCAAACCCAGAGTTTGTAATGAACGCACCACGCTACCAAGGCGCTTCTATTTTATTGGCTCGTGAAAACTTCGGTTGTGGCTCTTCACGTGAACACGCACCTTGGGCACTAGCGGATTACGGTATTAAAGCGATGATTGCACCGAGCTTCGCCGACATTTTCTATGGTAACTCCATCAACAACCAGATGGTGCCAGTACGTCTAACTGAGCAAGAGGTCGATGAGATCTTCCAGTACGTTGAAGCAAATGAGGGTGCTGAAGTTGAGGTAGACTTAGAAGCAAATGTGGTTCGTGCTAACGGCAAAGAGTACGGCTTCGAAATCGACGAATTCCGTCGTCACTGTCTACTAAACGGCCTAGATAACATTGGTTTAACTCTGCAACACGAAGATAAAATCTCTGCTTATGAGTCCAAGATTCCAAGCTTCTTGAAATAGAAGATTGCGATTGAAACAAACTCAAAGGTTGGCTGATGCCAACCTTTTTTATTTCTATATTTTGTTGCCCTATATTGAAAGAAAATCAGCACGACCGAGGTCTTATAGATGTCATTGGGGAGAACATTTATGAAAAACCTACTTCTAATTATCAGCCTATTCTTTTCTACACTCGCTTTCTCAGCACCAAAGTCAGAACTCTGGCCGTATTGGAATCAAAGCAACGAGTCTAACAACAGCACGATTTCTCACGCTACTTGGCAACAATTTCTTGATAACTATCTTGTTGTAGAAGGGGAAAATCATCTCATTCGCTACCAAGCCGTTACCTCCAATGGCCACTCCCAGCTGAAACAATATATTGGTCAACTCGCGAAAGTCGACCCACGACAATTCTCTCAAGCCGAGCAATATGCTTATTGGGTTAACCTATACAATGCGATCACGGTAGAGCTGATTCTAGACGCCTATCCAGTAAAATCGATCACAAAACTGGGTGGTCTATTTAGCTTTGGGCCATGGGGAGATGAAGTCGTTACCATCAACGGAAAAGATCTGACACTGAATGATATCGAGCACCGCATCTTGCGCCCTATCTGGCAAGATCCAAGAACACATTACGCAGTCAACTGCGCAAGCTTAGGTTGCCCAAACCTTCAAACTCAAGCTTTTACTGCTGAAAACACCGAAGCACTACTGGAACAAGCTGCGCGCGAGTTTGTAAATAGCGACAAAGGGGTGTTGGCGCAAAAGAATAAATTACAACTCTCTTCTATTTATGACTGGTTTATCGCTGACTTTGGAACTCAGACACAGCTCGTTGAGCATCTCAATCAGTATCGTACTCATCCGCTATCAAACGTGAACAACATCGATTACGAGTATGATTGGGCACTCAACCAAGCCAAGTAAGTAGACACTATTTGTGTACGAGCTTAAGAGTAAGCATTTTACAACTTACTCTTGAGCTTAGAGCTAACAAGCAAGGCTAGAAGCTAGAGCCCGGCAGTTGCAGAAACGCGAGCTCTTCTTCCGTTGAAACGCGCCCAAGTATTTGATTACGATGTGGGTAGCGACCAAACTTCTCGATGATCACCTTATGTTTAAACTCAAAATCAAGGTTATGTTCCAAACCCGTTTGGCTAAACAGCTCAACTGCTTGTTCATGAATCACCAACGACTCACTGTGCATATATGGCATGTATAAGAAGCTTTTTTGTTGATCGTTTAGTTGGTGATCGTAACCACCTGCTACCGCTTCTTGTGCAAGCACTAATGCCATCGGATCCGCAGCGAATGCTTGTGATGTATCGCGACCAATGTTTCTTGAAAACTGGTCTAATACTATGATCTCTGCCAAACGCCCTAATGCACTATCACGCCATGTATAGAGCTCGCCTTGTACCGCAGCTGAATGGACCTGAGCAAAGCGCTCTTTTATTAACTGATCAATATCGTCACCGCCATTAAACCAATCTTGAGGCGTTAATTCGTCAAACCAGAATGCTAAAACGTCTTGATAAGCAACTGTCATATTCAATCCTTTAAATAAAAAGAGCCGCTAACCTTAGCGACTCTATCAATATTACTTGAAGCCTTTGACCTTCTTAATCAGATCGTAAGCATTTTGAATTTCCTGAGATTTTTCTTTGGCGACATTCATCATTTCAGGCGGTAAGCCCTTTGCCATTAATTTATCTGGGTGGTGTTCATTCATAAGTTTACGGTAGGCTTTCTTCACCGCTTTACCGTCCGCCGACTCGCTCACACCAAGCACTTTAAAGGCATCGGCCAGCTGATCTTGTTGAGTAGCCTGCTGCCAACCCGAAGACTGACCTTGATGATGACCACCGCCAAAGCTGCCACCTTGCTGTTGAAAACGAAAAGCCGCTTCTTGCATTTGTAGACGACGCTCTAACTGCTCCGATGAAAAACCAAGGCCTTGCGCAATCTTATGTAGAACTTGACGTTCGCTTGGATGCAAACTTCCATCAGCAAACGCCGCTGATACTTGTAACTCAAGGAAGAACTGGAGTAAATCAAAGCGACCACCAGAGGAAATCTTAACTCTCTCGAGTGTCTCTTTAAGTGGGAAGTCACTCTCTTTACCCTCTCGGAAGGCATTCTGAGCCGCAATACGCTGCTCACCATGAAGGTTCATACGTTCCATCATCGTCGATGCGAGTTGAATCTCTTCACGTGTGACTTGACCTTTCGCCTTAGCAACGTGTCCCATAACAGCGAATGCCGCTTTAAAGAACTCTTGCTGCTTCTCAGCCTGACTCGGCCCACTGCCAAACCCTGATGTATTAAAGCCCGACTGATTTAAACGACGTGCTTTATCGAATTGATGACCAAGAAATAGGCCAAAAATTAGGCCTAAGGGTCCGCCAAACAAGAAACCAAAAAAAGCGCCCAAAATTTTGCCAAATATTTGCATTATGTGTTCTCTATCTATGAATTTTATTCGAGTACTGCTGTCTTATGGTGCTGAATGCTAAGATTTCCTTTATCATAAGGACATAGCTTTATTAATTGGATTGATACTAGATCAACCCTCCTTCTAGTGACACAGGATAGTTCAACTTCATGCAATGTTTCTCCCGCACCTTGTTAGCCGCATCGATCAGCTCTGCGTTATTTGTGCCGACAACTCAAGCTGAAACAACAATTGATGATAGTGTGCAGGAAATGCCCTCTACAGATCAATGTTTGATCGCATCATCTGAAGATTCAGACCTTAATGCACCCGCATACGTCGAGGCCGATCGCCTAGAAGCCGTCAATGGTGAAAAAGCAAGTTACTCAGGGTCTGTAAAAGTAACTCAAGGTATCAAGACCATTGAAGCCGAGACAGTGACATTACACCAGCAAGAGAACATTGTTGTCGCAGAAGGAAATGTGACTTTTAATGACGGGCAATTCAAAGCCACGTCAGATAAAGTGACCAACAACCTCACCACCAATGAGTTTGAAATTGAGAATACTCAGTATCAGATGCTATGCGAATCTGGTCGCGGTGATGCAAGATACATTGCTCGTACAGGTAAAGCGATTTATGAGTTGGAAGATGGCACGATAACATCCTGCCCTCCGGGTGACAAATCGTGGCGCCTAAAAGCTTCGAGTATCGAACTTGATCAAGACGAAGAGAGTGCGACATTCGTTAACACTCGCTTCGAAGTGTTAGATGTACCTATCTTTTATCTGCCTTACCTGACAGTTCCAGTGGGTGACAGTCGTAAAACCGGTTTCCTCTACCCAACATTTTCTTACGGCTCAAGCGACGGTTTCGAAACCGAGGTTCCATTTTACTGGAACATGGCTCCTAACTACGACCTCCAGAGTACTGTAAAGTATATGTCAGAGCGCGGTACTCAATTAAACAATGAATTTCGTCATCTAAGTCAGTTTGGTCAAAGTAGCATTAATTTTGAGTATTTAGATAACGATAGCAAGTTTAAAGAGAAAGGCAGTCGTTGGGGCGGTCAGTTTGAATTCGACGGCATTTACCAAGAAGCTTGGAAGTTCAATATCGATTACTCCAAGGTGAGTGATGTTGACTACTTTACCGATGTCGACTCCAGTATAGGTAGCCGTGAAGACGGCCAACTTTTACAGTCAGGCTCAGTAGCATATCGCGCTCTCAACTGGGATGTATCATTGGCTGTACGTGATTTCCAAGTATTAACTGAGGGTGAAAACCAACCCTATCAGCTTATGCCTCAAGTTAAATTCAACTATTATGCGCCTATCTTGTGGAATATGGTTGAGATGGATGTCATCAGTCACGTGTCGCGCTTTGAAACCCAAGCAAATGCTAAGCCAGCCGCTACTCGTGCTCATCTGGAACCCGGTATAAAAATACCACTAAGCACAACGTGGGGGTCTTGGACGACAGAAGCTCGTCTTTTAGGCACGTACTATAGCCAAGATTTAAACGGTGTGGATACGTCAAGCGGTGAATTTGCTGGATTAGAGGACACTGTGAGTCGAGTTATCCCTGAATTTCGAAGCCATGCAGGCATCGTTCTTGAGCGTGATACGACTTATCTGACTGGATATACTCAAACCCTTGAGCCTCAAGTTCAGTACTTGTACGTGCCAGAGCAAGATCAAAAAGGAATCGGGTTGTATGACACAACACTACTACAAACCGACTACTATGGCTTATTCCGCAGTCGCAAATACAGTGGAGTTGACCGTATCGCTGCGGCAAATCAGCTAAGCTATGGTGCCTCGTCGCGTTTCTTTGATGATGAGTACAAAGAGCGCCTCAACATCTCTTTTGGTCAGATTTTCTTTATCGATAAAGACACCAAAAACCCTGATGCAACAGCTGGTGAAGAAGCTCGTTCTAATTACTCATCATGGGCGGTCGAAATCGACTTCAACTATGATGATTACCTCTTCTACCATGGTGGTGTTCAATACGATATTGACGCTGGTGATATGCAGTTAGCCAACAGTACTGTCGAATATCGTATTGATGAAAACGGCTTTGTACAGGCTAACTACCGCTATGTAACCAAAGAATATATCGAAGATAACGTGGGCGATACGATTACCAATATTGATGACATCACTCGCGAAGGTATATCACAAGCTGGCTTAGTTACTGGTTATCAATTTTCTCCCAAATGGTACGCCAGTGCTCAGTATTACCATGATATGAATGAGAACATCGCCATCGAGTGGTTAGCTAATCTTCGTTACAAAGATGACTGTTGGTATGTAGGAGTCACCTACAGCAACGAGCTGAGAAGCTGGACGACCGACCAAGGGTATGCAAATCCGAATGCAGACCCAGTTTATGAGAACAACTTTAGTATCAACTTCGGTATTGTTGGTTTTGGTACAGCAGCAGGCACAGGTTCAAATACCTCTGGCTTTGATAGCTCTGGTAACTCACTAGAGTATGGTCGACCATTCTTCTTAAACAATTAATTTAGATTTTATTGGTTCAAGCCAGTAAATAGAAAGGACAACACATGACACTGTGGAAACACACACTAATCGCACTTGCTACTGCTTGTACTGTTTCAGTTAGCCATGCAGCGCCAGTAGAACTGGACAAAGTAAAAGTCATTGTAAATGAGGGCGTTATCCTACAAAGCGATATCGATACCTCGATGAAAACACTGCGAGCTAATGCTAAGAAAAGCGGACAAACTCTGCCTTCTCAAGAGGTGCTAAAGGATCAGGTATTAGAGAAGCTGATCATCGACACCATTCAAACTCAAGAAGCAGAACGTATTGGTGTACGTATCGATGATAGCCGCCTTGATCAAGCCATCGCTGGCATCGCTAAAGACAACAACCAGACCGTTGAGCAACTTACCGCTTCAGTCGCTGAAGAAGGCCTAAGCTACAACGCGTTCCGCGAACAGGTAAGAAAAGAGATTGCCGCGAGCGAAGCACGAAACGCTCTGGTACGTCGTCGAATCAATATCCTACCAGCGGAAGTCGACAACTTAGCAGACATCCTAGCGCAAGAAACCAATGCAACGGTTCAATACAAAATTGGTCACATCCAGCTTCGCTTTAACGATGACCAGACCAAAGAAGAGCTAGAAGCACAAGCCAATGAGCTTGTTGAAGAACTGAACTCAGGTAAAGATTTCAGCACCATGGCCTACACTTACTCAAAAGGTCCTAAAGCACTGCAAGGCGGTGATTGGGGTTGGATGCGCAAAGAAGAGATGCCTACAATCTTTGCAGACCAAATCAAACTTCAGAATAAAGGCAGCATCATAGGTCCATTCCGAAGTGGTGTCGGTTTCCATATTCTAAAAATTGAAGATGTGAAAGGCCTAGAAACCGTCGCGGTCACTGAAGTAAATGCGCGACACATCCTAGTGAAGCCAACGGTTATCTTGAGCGACGAAGGTGCGCAAGAACTATTGCTAGATATCACCCGCCGCGTTAAGGCTGGTGAAGCGACCTTTGGTGAACTAGCACAACAATACAGCCAAGATCCTGGCTCAGCAGTTCAAAACGGTGAACTGGGTTACCAAACTCCAGATCTCTACGTGCCTGAGTTCAAACACCAAGTTGAGACTCTTCCAGAAGGCGATATTAGTGCTCCATTTAAAACCGTTCACGGTTGGCATATCGTTGAGGTTCTTGACCGCCGTGAAGTCGACCGTACCGACTCAGCACTTAAAAATAAAGCATACCAAATTCTATTCAATCGTAAGTTCAACGAAGAAGCTGGTGCTTGGCTACAAGAGATTCGCGCGAGCGCTTTTGTAGAGATGATTGAGGAAGAGCAAGATGACAACTAGAAGAATTGCGGTAACGGCGGGGGAACCTGCCGGTATCGGACCAGATTTAGTGCTGGCTCTCTCCCAAGAGAGTTGGCCACATCAGTTGGTGGTGTGTGCTAATAAACAGATGCTGGCAGAGCGTGCGAAGCTGCTCAATTTAGATGTTGTGTTACTCGACTACAATAGCGATGAAGCACCTCAACCTCAGCAAGCTGGCACCTTGGTTGTCAATCACATTCCTATGGCAGAACCTACGATTGCTGGTACGCTTAACGAAGCTAACGGTCATTATGTATTAAATACATTAGAAACTGCCGCAATGGGCTGTATGAATAATGAATTTGATGCTATTGTCACCGGCCCTGTTCACAAGGGAGTAATTAACCGTGCTGGCGTCGCATTTAGTGGCCACACTGAGTTTTTTGCTGAAAAGTCCAACACCCCACTTGTAGTAATGATGTTGGCAACTGAAGGTTTACGAGTTGCGCTTGTCACAACCCATATCCCTTTGGCTTATGTTTCCCAAGCCGTCACAGAAGACAGGCTTGCGCAAATCATCACGATTTTACATAAAGATCTTGTTGAGAAATTTGCGATTGAGAAACCTAACATTTATGTGTGTGGCCTAAACCCACATGCTGGTGAAGATGGCTGTTTAGGGCGTGAAGAGATTGAAACCATCACCCCAACACTCGAAAAAATTCGCCAGGAAGATGGCATAAACCTGATTGGTCCCTTACCAGCAGACACCATTTTCAATGAAAAATATTTGCAAGATGCAGATGCTGTTTTAGGTATGTATCACGACCAAGTTCTGCCTGTACTAAAATACAAAGGCTTTGGTCGCTCAGTGAATATCACGCTTGGCTTGCCATTTATTCGTACATCTGTCGATCATGGTACCGCCTTAGATTTGGCAGGGAAAGGCCAAGCTGATACAGGGAGCTTTAGAACAGCGCTCACGCACGCCATTGAATTAGTAGAGAAAAAACAATGAGAAATGATGTCCACTTAGGGCACAAAGCGCGTAAACGTTTTGGTCAAAACTTCCTAAACGATCCGTACATTATTGACGGAATCGTATCGAGCATCAATCCACTACCAGGTCAAAACCTAGTAGAGATTGGTCCGGGTCTCGGTGCGATCACAGAGCCAGTTGGCAAACTTGTCGACAAGTTCACCGTGATTGAGCTCGATAGAGATCTAGCAGAACGCCTACGCACTCATCCAGACCTAGCGGATAAACTGACTATCCACGAAGGCGATGCGATGAAATTCGACTTCGATCAGCTAGTTAAGCCAAACAATAAACTGCGTATCTTCGGTAACCTGCCGTACAATATTTCTACGCCGTTAATGTTTCACCTTTTTGAATTCCATAAAGACATTAAAGACATGCACTTTATGCTTCAGAAAGAGGTGGTGAACCGTCTAGCCGCTGGACCAGGCAGCAAAGCTTACGGCCGTTTAACAGTTATGGCTCAGTACTACTGCAAGGTTACGCCAGTACTTGAAGTGCCGCCAACAGCGTTCGTTCCGCCACCGAAAGTAGATTCGGCAGTGGTTCGTCTTCAACCATACGAAGAGCTTCCATACCCAGCGAAAGACCTGAAATGGCTAGACCGCGTATGTCGTGAAGGCTTTAACCAGCGTCGTAAAACAGTACGTAACTGCTACAAGTCGCTGATCAGCAAAGAAGTTCTTGAAGAGCTGGATATCAACCCGAGCATGCGACCAGAGAACCTCACTCTGGTACAGTTCGTGGATATGGCGAACTGGTTATACGACAACCACAACGCGACAAAATAAACAAAAAGGCTCCTAGCTACGGTTAGGGGCCTCTTTTTTATGTAATACTCTAGGTTGAACAATAACAAAAAGGTGCGAATATGGATGTATCAACGCCTTGTATTAAGTGCCAAGTCCACTCTAAATACATAGAAGACCAATCAGAGCCGACTAAAAACCGCTATGTCTTCGCCTATATCATCACCATCAAGAACCTCAGCCAAGAGACAGTTCAGTTACTCTCTCGACGTTGGTTGATCACTGACTCTAACGGCAAGCAGCTCTCTATTGAGGGAGACGGTGTGGTTGGTCAGCAGCCCGTTATTGAGTCCAGCGACGAATACACGTATACCAGTGGTACAGTCATCGAAACCCCTGTTGGAGTAATGCAAGGACATTACGTCATGACGGACAGTAAAGGGGCTGAATTTATTACTGAGATTGAACCGTTTCGCTTAGCTATCCCCAATATTCTTAACTAACCCTCCCCCTTCGATTGAACAGGAAACAACGTGCCGAATTATATTGTCGGAGACATTCAAGGCTGCTTTGATGAGTTAGATCAGCTTCTTAAACAGATCCAATTCAACCCGAGCACAGACACCTTATGGGTGGCAGGAGACTTGGTCGCTCGTGGCCCCAAGTCATTAGAAACACTGAGATATATCCGCGATCTTGGCAGCTCTGCGAAGGTAGTGTTAGGTAATCATGACTTACACCTGCTCGCCGTATCTCAAGGTTTATTCCTTGCTAAAGCAAAAGACAAGACTCAACCGATTCTTGATGCATCAGACAAAGAAGAGCTACTAAGTTGGCTGCGACAACAGCCACTAATGCAAGAGCACGACGAATTTGTGATGGCGCATGCTGGCATTTCTCCTCAATGGAGTCTCAAGCGAGCTCGTAAAGAGAGCGATAAGATAAGCAAACTACTCCAGTCTGACAAATGGCCGTGGCTGATTGAAAATATGTACAGCAACACCCCAGATCTCTGGAGCAAAGATTTAGAAAAAATCGAGCGCTACCGCTATGCGATCAACAGCTTTACCCGCATGCGTTTTTGCTTCCCAGATGGGCGTTTGGATATGGGATGCAAACTCCCACCAAAAGAGGTATCTGATAACCAGTTTATTCCTTGGTTTAGTCTACCTCAACGTAAGAAGCTCGAGAAAACCGTATTGTTCGGTCATTGGGCAGCACTGGAAGGTTATCAAGGCAAAAATGTCATTGGTCTAGATACTGGATGTGTATGGGGAGGAGAGCTCACGATTTTGCGCTGGGAAGATAAGAAGTTCTTCACTCAGAAAGCGCTATAAAAAACGAGATACAAGAAGCTTGCGCTACTAGTGAGATAGCGCAAGCATTTACAAACTTTAGACCTTAGCGCTCGAGAATCACAAACTCCATATTGTGTTTGTTTTTCTCATCCGCTGTAAACTGCTCAGAATAACTTTGAGTCCAACCTTCTCCCCAATCAGGGAACTGAGTATCCCCTTCAACAGCAAGATCAATATAGGTTAGGTACAGCTTATGCGCTTTCGGTAAACAATGAGCGTAAATAGAACCGCCGCCAATAATCATCACCTCTTCCACATCGCCGACCAACTCTAACGCTTGTTCAACCGAAGTCGCCATAGTGACGCCATCAATTTTCAAGCTTTCATCTCGACTCACCACGACATTCAAGCGTCCTGGTAGCGGGCGGCCAATTGAGTCATAAGTTTTGCGTCCCATAACAATAGGTTTGCCCATTGTCGAACGTTTAAACCACGCAAAATCAGCGGGAAGGTGCCAAGGCATTTGATTGTCTTTACCAATGACACGATTGTCTGCCATTGCCGCTATCATACTGATGATCATATCTACTGAGGTCCTACTCTGAATTGGATTAATATCGGCTAAACGATAGGTCTACGGCGGTAGAATAACAGCCCCGGCACTGCTAAGCCAATCGCTAACCCCGCGATAATGAACATCGCTTTGAGGAAGTTCTCCATCAACATGGCTACTAGCTCAGGCGTGTAGCCTATATTGTTTATCTCTACCATGGCGATCATCGCCTTGAAGGCAAAGACACCCGGCACCATTGGGATAAGTGCAGCTACCGTAAACACCTTAGGGTGAGCCAACAGTTTATGTGACCAATGCACACCTATCATGCCGACAAGCGTTGCAGCAAAAAACGTTGCCCACTCAATAGGAACACCAAAATGCATCATTAAATAGCGGCTTCCGTGACCAATTGCTCCCCCCAGAGCACAATAAACGAGCGCTCGTTGTGGAACATTAAATACGAGAGCAAACCCCACAGCGGGAATGGCAGCAAAAAACATATCATTTGCTAGCCCTAATAATAACTCTAACATTATCCAGCCCACCCCCATACACCAGACAAGCTCATTGCAGCCACAATACCAAGGCTAGTCGCGAGCGTCAGTAAACTCGCCATAGTAAAGCGAGCAAGCCCCATATTAATGTGACCTTTCAGCATGTCTGCGACGGAGTTGATCAACGGAAAACCGGGCACCAGCATCAACACCGAAGAAGCCATTACAATAGTGGGTTGGCCGCCAATATCGAACAGAACGGCTTGAGCGGAGATTGCCGTGGTGACAAAGGCCGTGACAGCAAAGTTAAGAAGAGGGTTAAAGTGTCGATGACCGATCTCTTGACGAACAATCATGCCGCAAGCCGAGGCGATAAAGGTCATCATAAACACATGCCAATCGCCCCCAGCTAAACGACTGAAAGAAGCACAAGATAGGCCTATCATCACTACAACTAACCAACGGTTGTAGCGCTCAGGACTAATATCGTTAATCTTCTTCTGTGCAAGATCAGAATCAAGTATCCCTTTTTCCATCATGATGCAGATTCGTTGGATATCGGTAATCACCTGCATGTTGATGCCACGATCAGCACAGCTTCGAGTCGTAGTAATACAGTGATCACCCATGACAGTAGTAACCACTAGCGCATTGGCAGACAGAGCTACCTCCACCTCATTGACACCACATGCAATGCCTATGCGGCGCATGATGTCGCCAACCAGCGTACTCTCAGCGCCGTGCGCCAGTAACATTTGTCCAGATTGAGCGACCAGTCGAGATATCGCTCGTTGTTTTGATGCCATGATTTCCTTCCCATTGGCGTTAATACTTAAGAGGTAAATTTTGCCTGATTCATCATCACCGATTCATGATTTAGATACAAAAAAACCGCAATATTAATTGCGGTTTTCATCTAATTGGCTCAATTAGTCACGAACGTAGATAACGTGACCGTCATCTTCTTCGTCGTCCCAATCATCCCAATCGTCGTCAGTCACTACATCTTTACCGCTCATCGCGTCTTTGTGGTAATCATCCCACATGAAGTCGACTTTCTCTTCTTCAGTCACCTCTTCCTCTTCGCGAGGTAGATTTTCCATGAAGTCAGCCAGCTTGTAACAAAGGTCTTTGGTACCGAGTTTGTTCACAGCAGAGATTTGGAAGTACTCGCCTTCCCAATCTAGAGCATCAATAATCTCTTGGATCTTCTCTTGTGCTTCTTCCTCTGGCATTAGATCAACTTTGTTGAATACCAACCAGCGAGGCTTCTGAGCCACTTTTTCACTGTACTGTTCAAGCTCGTCGATGATCGTCAGTGCATTCTGAATTGGATCCGATTGATCAATTGGCATGATATCGATCATGTGCAGTAGCACACGACAACGCTCAAGGTGCTTCAAGAAACGAATACCAAGACCAGCGCCATCCGCTGCACCCTCAATTAGACCAGGGATATCGGCAACCACGAAGCTCTTCTCAGGAACCACACTTACTACACCCAGGCTTGGGATAAGTGTCGTAAACGGATAGTCTGCTACTTTTGGCTTCGCTGCAGAAACAGAACGAATGAAGGTAGACTTACCAGCGTTTGGAAGACCTAGCATACCTACATCAGCAAGCAGTAGTAGCTCTAGACGAAGTTCACGAACCTCACCCTTAGTACCCATGGTCTTTTGACGAGGAGCACGGTTAACAGACGATTTAAAACGCGTGTTACCAAGACCGTGCCAACCACCTTTCGCTACCATAACCTTTTTGCCGTGCTCAGCAACTTCAGCCACGATTTCATTGGTGTGGATATCGACAGCACGAGTACCTACTGGTACTTTCAATGTGATGTCTTTACCACGCTTACCGGTACAGTTACCACCGCGGCCATTCTCACCACGCTCTGCATTGTAAAAACGTTGGAAACGGTAATCGATCAGTGTGTTCAGGTTTTCATCCGCTTGGATATAAACATCACCACCATCACCGCCATCACCGCCGTCAGGGCCGCCTTTCGCTACGAATTTCTCGCGCCAAAAACTTACTGTACCATTACCACCATCACCGGCTTCTACTTTTACTACCGCTTCATCAACGAATTTCATTTTTAACTCCGCACTTTGCGTTGCGTACCACTCATTAAAGAATGATATAAATTCTAGCAGATCCGTATTTAGATCGATCACCTAAGATCTAGGGTCTATCTGCAACTAAGGAACAAATAAGGAGGGGTTCTTTGCTGTACACGTAGCAAGAGCGCCTGCTTTTTTATTCTCGCTTTAATTTTTAATCTCACTATAAATAAAAAACCCCGCCTAATCGGCAGGGCTTTTAAATTCATCTTGAGACTGAGAAATTACTCAGAATCGATGCTAACGAATTTACGGTTTTTAGGACCTTTCACTTCGAATTTCACTTTACCTTCAGTAAGAGCGAAAAGAGTGTGGTCTTTACCGATACCTACGTTAGTACCAGCGTGGAACTTAGTACCACGTTGACGAACGATGATGTTACCTGCAAGAACAGATTCACCACCGAAACGCTTTACACCAAGACGTTTGCTTTCTGAATCGCGGCCGTTACGAGTAGAACCGCCAGCTTTTTTGTGTGCCATTGTTAAACTCTCCTATAACTTAAGCGTTAATGCCAGTGATTTTCACTTCAGTGAACCACTGACGGTGGCCAGCTTGCTTACGAGAGTGCTTACGACGACGGAACTTAACGATTTTAACTTTATCGCCACGACCGTGTTGTACTACTTCCGCAGTAACCTTACCACCTTCAACAAGAGGTGCACCAACAGTGATTTCCTCACCGTTAGCAACAAGAAGAACTTTATCAAATTCAACAGTTGCACCAGTTTCAACGTCTAATTTCTCTAAACGAAGAGTTTGACCTTCGCTTACACGGTGTTGTTTACCACCAGATTGGAAAACAGCGTACATATTTTACTCCGCTTTTTCCGCACAGCCTCATTTGGGTGTGCGCTAAACTAATCATCAATAGGGCGCAGATTCTACAGAGAAGATACGCCTTTGACAAGCCATATTTTTAAAAAATTGGCGAAAACCTGTTCGCCAAAGAAAAGTGCGGCAATCATGCCCTTAAGCGATGTATTAATCAACGTTTTTTAGTGTATTATTCAACAATTAATACAACGTATAAGCCTTACAGGGTCTAACTTTAGCCGGATGAACAATGGATTTTAAAGCTATCCAAGCGCTTACTGCCAATGATATGGCAAAAGTGAATGAAACAATTCAAGCCCAACTTAATTCTGACGTAAGTTTAATCAACCAACTTGGTTTTTATATCGTGAGCGGTGGCGGCAAGCGCCTTCGCCCTTTGCTTGCTCTTTTATCAGCTCGTGCTCTTGGCTATCAAGGTGAAGCTCACATCACCTCAGCAGCCTTTATCGAATTCATCCATACAGCGACTTTGTTGCATGACGATGTGGTTGATGAGTCAGACATGCGTCGCGGTAAAGCAACAGCGAATGCAGCCTTTGGTAACGCTGCTAGCGTTTTGGTTGGTGACTTTATCTATACTCGCTCATTCCAAATGATGACAAAGCTAGGATCACTAAGGATCCTTGAGTTGATGAGTGAAGCGGTAAATGTGATCGCAGAGGGTGAAGTTCAGCAGCTAATGAACTGCAACGATCCAAATACCACTGAAGAAAGCTACATGCAGGTGATCTACTCGAAAACTGCACGCCTGTTTGAAGCTGCGACACAAATTGGCGCTATCCTGACTGAATCGTCACCTGAAGTCGAAACGGCAATGCAGAACTACGGTAAATACCTTGGTACTGCTTTCCAGTTGATTGACGATGTGATGGACTACACCGCTGACGGCAAAGAGATGGGTAAGAACGTAGGTGATGACCTTGCAGAAGGTAAACCGACTCTGCCACTACTTTACGCCATGCATAATGGTACTCCAGAACAAGCAAGCATGATCCGTGAAGCAATTGAACATTCTAACGGTATGGAGAAGCTTGACGATATCCTTGCCGCGATGAAAGCAACAGGCTCTCTAGAGTACACCACACAGAAAGCGTACGAAGAAGCTGACAAAGCGATTGCAGAGCTGTCTGTACTTCCAGACTCAGAATACAAACAAGCGTTAACAACACTGGCTCACTTAGCGGTAAAACGCAGTAAGTAGCCGCTAATTGCAATGACGCTTAGTTAGATAAATAAAAAGAGCCCTAGCGGCTCTTTTTTAGTATTTGGAGGGTTAGTAACGACTAGACTCCAATGAAAGTGGAAGTTGCGCGTCAATCGCTTCTAACTCTTCTAGAGGCACTGCATATTGCTCGTGAGTTTGATAAGACGCAACTAAAGCAGTTTGCTCTTGCTCATCAATCACTAATACCTTGCCCAAGTTCCCCAGGTACTCAACATGCATCCCTTTCTGTACTCGACTCATACCCTACCCTCGGTTTTTTATCCAACGGGGAATACGGACTTCTAGCAAACAAAGATCAAAAGCCGAGATCAAAAAAGCCGCTCAACGTGAGCGGCTTTTGAAACAAACAATCTAAATACACTTATTTAGCGAATTCAACACCGATTTCGATATCGCCGTTTAGAGTTTCTAGCATGCTGTCTAGTGCGTTACGCTCGAAGTCGCTCAGTTCACCGTAGCTTAGGATTGCTTCTGCGCCTTCTTTACCTAGTTTCACAGGTTGTGCGAAGAATGGTGCGTGCTCGCCTTCACCTTCAACGTATGCACACTCAATCACGCCTTCTTCACCTTGAAGCGCTTTAACAAGAGCTAGACCAAAGCGACACGCTGCTTGGCCCATAGATAGTGTTGCACTACCACCGCCCGCTTTCGCTTCTACTACTTCAGTACCCGCGTTTTGGATACGTGTAGTCAGTGCTGCGATCTCTTCATCAGTAAACTCTACGCCTTCTACTTGTGAAAGTAGTGGAAGAATCGTCACACCAGAGTGACCACCGATAACAGGTACACGGATGTCACCTGGATCTTTGTCTTTCAATTCAGCAACAAATGTTTCTGAACGAATAACGTCTAGTGTAGTCACACCGAATAGACGACGCTTGTCGTAAACGCCTGCTTTCTTTAGAACTTCAGCAGCGATTGGCACAGTTGTGTTTACAGGGTTAGTGATGATACCAACGCAAGCTTTTGGACATACAACCGCAATTTTTTCAGCTAGAGACTTAACAATACCCGCGTTTACATTGAAAAGATCCGCACGATCCATACCAGGCTTACGTGCAACACCAGCAGAGATAAGAACTACATCAGCACCTTCTAGCGCTGGAGTTGGATCTTCACCCGCGTATCCTTTGATCGAAACTGGCGTTGGGATATGGCTAAGATCCGCAGCAACACCCGGTGTTACTGGAGCGATATCGTAAAGAGCAAGATCAGAACCTGCAGGCAGGCGGTTCTTAAGTAATAGGGCTAGGGCTTGACCGATGCCACCAGCGGCACCAATAACAGCTACTTTCATTGTTATTCTCCTTGAGAGATTTTCTCTTATAAGTTCTTAGTAGGGTGATTTGTGAGCTAATTTAAGTTCAAAAACTATAATAATCACAAAGTGATTACAATCAATTAACGCCAGCTTTGCGACCTCGCGCAAGTCAATAAAACCGTGCTACACAGCGAGTTTGTATTATGTGAATAATTCCCTGAAATAACAAAGCAAATCGTCATTAATGGCATATTATTCCATTTAATATTTACAGTGATATGACTAACAAATTGTCTGGATATTTTGGCTAAAAATGAATATGTATGCGAGAATATGCAAATAGATTTGTTAAACAAGTAAGAAGACATATGCGCAATACCGAAAAACAAGACAACTTAGTTCGCGCTTTTAAAGCTTTACTAAAAGAAGAGCGTTTTGGCTCTCAAGGTGAGATTGTAGATGCACTCAAGCATGAGGGTTTTGAGAGTATCAACCAGTCAAAAGTCTCGCGTATGTTAACCAAGTTTGGTGCCGTTCGAACTCGCAATGCGAAAATGGAGATGGTTTACTGTCTGCCTGCAGAATTAGGTGTACCAACCGTTTCTAGCTCACTGAGAGAGTTAGTACTAGATATTGACCACAACAATGCGTTGGTTGTTATCCACACCGGCCCTGGCGCGGCACAGCTCATTGCTCGCCTACTCGACTCGCTAGGTAAGTCTGAAGGTATCCTTGGCGTGGTTGCGGGCGATGACACCATCTTTATTACTCCTACATTGGCGGTGACGACCAAGCAGTTGTTTGAATCTGTGTGCGAACTGTTTGAATACGCTGGATAATGTCTTAAGTTTCATAAACATTAACTATACGAATGGATCATGACCAGTTATTAAGTTCGTGATCCATCTCACATCCTAGAATATCCATCTTCCTCCCTAAAAAACCACATAACTATTTGATTTTAAAAAATCTAATTGCAAATAAAACGTTATATCTGTGCATCAACGTTTAGACTTTTTCGCTATAAGTTTTAACATTCGAGTAATTTACTGCCAATTTTTTGATATTATTCAGCCACTTTTTCATCACATGGATTGAAAAAGGTGCCGTTTCCAAAGAGGAAACTCCAGAAGCAACTACACTTGTTTCAGGGTTAATAATGAATAAAGGAAGGGAAATTCATGGCATTTACCAAACTTCTTAAAGTTGGTGCGATTGCAGCTGCTGTAATGGGCGCTGGCGCAGCTAACGCTCAAGAGTTCATCACAATCGGTACTGGTTCTGTAACGGGTGTTTACTACCCTACAGGTGGTGCGATTTGTAAACTAGTGAACAAAGGCCGCAAAGACCACAACATCCGTTGTTCAGTAGAATCCACTGGTGGTTCAATCTACAACGTTAACACTATCCGTGCTGGTGAACTGGATTTCGGTGTTGTTCAATCGGACTGGCAATACCACGGTTACAACGGTACAAGTAAGTTCAAAGATCAAGGCGAGTACAAAAAACTACGCGCTATGTTCTCTCTACACACAGAACCGTTCAACATCATTGCTCGTACAGACGCAGGCATCAATGGCGTAGCTGACCTAGCAGGTAAGCGCGTAAACATTGGTAACCCTGGTTCTGGTGACCGTGCAACTATGGGTGTTGTAATGGACGCTATGGGTTGGACTAACGACAGCTTCAAGCTAGCGTCTGAGCTAAAAGGTTCTGAGCGTTCTCAAGCACTTTGTGATAACAAGATTGATGCATTCATCTACATGGTTGGTCACCCGAACGGTTCAATCAAAGAAGCAACAACATCTTGTGACGCTAAGCTAGTATCTGCAACTGGTCCTCAAATCGACAAGATCGTTGCTGAGAACCCATACTACGCATACAGCACAGTTCCTGCTGGTATGTACCGCGGCACAGATGCTGACGTAAACAGCTTCGGTGTAGCAGCGACGATGGTAACAACGTCTGACGTATCAGACGATGTTGCTTACAACGTTGCAAAAGCAGTATTTGAAAACTTTGACACGTTCAAGCGTCTTCACCCTGCATTTGCAAACCTGAAGAAAGAGGACATGGTACAAGCTGGTCTTTCTATCCCTCTACACCCAGGTGCTGAAAAATACTACAAAGAAGTGGGTCTTCTGAAGTAATCCATCTTCAAACCTACTCTATCCAATAAGGAGGCGAGCCCTCCTTATTGGCTTTTCACGCTTTATAAAAAGAACCTAAGTGAAAAGAGACAAACTTTTAAGTCTCTCCAATTTGGAGAACTTACCTTCGTATCAAGCCTAAGACACTGTCGATCAAAAACACATTTTCTTGTCAGTTCACTACACTAGATAGGAAGAAAAATTACGTATCGCTGTGACATGCGAAAAGGCTAGACCATCAATAATAAGGATAAAGTACATGACGCAGACAACATCACCGTCTTCTGATGTGCAAGAAATGGTGGCACAATCAGACACTGGAGCACGTAGCCCGAGCGGCATGCAAGGTCGTATTCTGTGGTTTGTGCCGCTATGTTGGTCATTGTTCCAACTTTGGTATGCATCTCCGCTACCGTTTATTTTTGACTTCGCTGTATTGAACGATACTCAAGCGCGTGCCATTCACCTCACGTTTGCTATCTTTCTTGCATTTACTGCTTACCCAGCACTAAAGAATTCTCCGCGCGACTACATACCAGCATTTGACTGGATATTAGCGCTTGCTGGTAGTTTCTCTGCTGCTTATATCTACATTTTCTATACGGAGCTGGCTGGCCGTTCAGGCGCTCCAACGACCTTTGATATTGTGGCAGCAGTAACCGGTATGGTACTGCTACTGGAAGCAACTCGACGTGCACTTGGTCCACCACTGATGGTGGTTGCGGCCGTATTCCTGCTGTACACGTTCGGCGGTCCATACATGCCAGACGTGATTGCGCACAAAGGTGCCAGTCTAAACAAAGCGATGTCACACCTATGGTTAACGACTGAAGGTGTATTCGGTGTTGCTCTAGGTGTTTCTACTTCATTCGTATTCTTATTCGTACTATTTGGTGCGATGCTAGAACGTGCGGGCGCAGGTGCTTACTTCATCAAAGTGGCATTCTCACTGCTTGGCCACATGAAAGGCGGCCCTGCAAAGGCGGCTGTTGTAGCTTCAGGTCTATCAGGTCTAGTTTCAGGCTCTTCAATTGCTAACGTAGTAACCACAGGTACTTTCACGATTCCATTGATGAAACGTGTTGGCTTCCCAGGTACCAAAGCGGGTGCAGTTGAGGTAGCGGCTTCAACCAACGGACAACTCACGCCGCCAATCATGGGTGCAGCTGCATTCTTGATGGTGGAATACGTGGGTATCTCTTACGTTGAAGTTATCAAGGCGGCACTACTGCCTGCTCTTATCTCCTACATCGCTCTGATTTACATTGTTCACTTAGAAGCGTGTAAAGCGGGCATGACAGGTCTTCCTCGTCGTCACACGCCAACTGTGGTTCAAAGCCTACTGTCGTTCACTGGCACTATTTTAGGCCTATGTATTATCAGTGCTGTGGTTTACTACGGTGTTGGTTGGACAAAAGATGTGTTTGGCGCAGCTGCGACGCCTATCGTGACAGTGGCTCTGCTTCTCTCTTACCTTGGTTTGGTTCGCATTTCAGCAAAATACGCTGAAGAGGGTGGCATTGAAATCGATGAAAACCTAACGGAAGTACCGGATCCAGGTCCAACCATCAAGTCAGGTCTACACTACCTACTGCCTATTGTGGTTCTTGTATGGTGCCTAACTGTTGAGCGTTTCTCTCCAGGTCTATCGGCATTTTGGGCAACCGTGTTTATGATCTTCATCCTGATCACTCAGCGTCCATTGATGGCGATGATGAACAAGTCTGACGATCTTGCAGCACAAACCAAAGAGGGCTTTGTTGACCTAGCAGAAGCATTGGTTTCAGGTGCTCGTAATATGATCGGTATCGGTGTTGCGACTGCTGCGGCTGGTACTGTGGTAGGTGTGGTAACACTTACCGGTATCGGTCTAGTTATGACTGATTTCGTTGAGTTTATCTCAGGTGGTAGCATCCTACTCATGCTGCTGTTTACTGCGGTAATTAGCTTGATTCTGGGTATGGGTCTACCGACAACAGCAAACTACATTGTTGTTTCAACCCTGATGGCTCCGGTAATCGTAACCCTAGGTGCAGCACACGGCCTGATCATTCCACTGATTGCGGTTCACCTGTTCGTGTTCTACTTCGGTATCTTAGCGGATGATACACCGCCAGTAGGTCTTGCTGCCTTTGCAGCCGCAGCGATTGCTAAATCGGACCCAATCCGTACCGGTATTCAAGGCTTTACCTACGATATCCGTACTGCAATCTTGCCGTTCATGTTCATCTTCAACACCCAACTACTGTTAATGGGCATTGATTCATGGTGGCACTTAGCACTGACGATCTTCTCATCGGTAGCAGCGATGTTGATCTTCTCTGCCGCAACACAAGGTTGGTGGTTCACTAAGAATAAATGGTGGGAAACGGTACTCTTACTTGTACTTACTTTCTCGTTCTTCCGTCCAGGCTTCTGGTGGGACATGATCTACCCAGCGAAAGTTCTTTCACCTGGTGTTGAGATTGCGCAAGTTACTGAGCAGCTAAATGTAGGACAATCTATCGAACTAAGAGTCGGTGGTGAGAACCTAGAAGGCGACTACTCAGAGAAGACGGTTCGTCTGCCATTCGATGACAACGCAGCAACGGCTGACGAACGTATTTCATCAATGGGTCTAATGCTAACCGAGGCTGACGGCAAGATGATTGTCGACATGGTTGAGTTTGGCAGCCCTGCTGAAGCGGCAGGCATCGATTTTGATTGGGAAATTAAATCAATCATTCAAGATGCTGACCGACCAATGAAAGAGTGGGTATTTGTTCCAACTCTACTCATTCTCATTGGCTTAGGTATGAACCAAAGAAGACGTGCTCGTAAGGATGAGATTAGCGCGTAACGATGGGAAGTGAAGGTGTTCAAAACATTTTCACTTCTGTATTACACGGAAAGGATAGTACGGCGCTAGACTCGCTCGGCGCCGCTAAACGAAAGAGACAAAAACATGTACAGACAAATCCTTGTTCCAGTTGATCTTAACGACAAAGGCTTTTCAGACAAAGCCGTTGAACTTGCAGTATGGCACGCTAAAAACAGCAACGCAGAAATTCACCTTTTGAACGTTCTGCCTGGCATTCACATGTCTATGGTAGCGTCTTACTTCCCGAAAGATGCAGCAAACCAAATGAAGCAAGACGTAAAGCGTCAGCTTAAAGAGTTTGCAGACAAGTACATTGACGACGAAGTGATCTACAAAGTACATGTGGCGGAAGGCAAGACCTACTCGACCATCCTAGACCATGCTGAAAAGCTAGGCGCAGATCTTATCGTTATGCCAAGCCACAAGCGCTCTAAGATTGATAAAGTCGTTCTAGGCTCGGTTGCTAGCAAAGTTGTACAGAACTCTCCAATCAACGTGTTGGTTGTGAAGCCACAAGGCTAAATTTCTTCAGTACAGAAACACAAAAGGTTGGCTTTTATGCCAACCTTTTTTATTGCTTTGATTTCAAAAACAGAGCCTAAACGACTCGATTTTGAGTGTTTCCTGCCACATATGCGTCGATATTATCGATTAGAATATCCGACAACTTTTGTATCGCGCTATCACTGCCCCACGCTACATGAGGTGTCAGGATCAGATTAGGTAACTCACTGTTTGCGAGCAAAGGATTAGACTTATCTGCAGGCTCAGCGGTAAATACATCAACGCCCGCACCAGCAATCTCTCCACTGCTTAATGCTTCAATCAGCGCCAGTTCATCCACTAACCCACCACGACCTGCATTGATCAACACACAGTTTGGCTTCATCATCTGAAACTCTTCACTCGAGATGAGGTTCTCTGTCTGAGCCGTCAACGGACAGTGTAGGCTGATGGCATCCGCCGTTCTCAGGACGTCCTCAAACGGCATGTACCCTTCTCGGCATGTACTCGCTCCCTTACGCTCCGAAAATACCACCTGCATACCAATCGCTTTAGCCAACAGCGCAGTCGCTTGACCTAGACTACCGCTACCCAAAATACCTAACCTGCTACCCGCAATATCTTGGATTGGATGAGTGAAAAAGCAAAACTGTTTATCTCGCTGCCAAACATCATCTTCGATGTCTTGATGGTAACCTTTAAGATTACGTTTTAAGGCAAAAAGCATAGCGATGACATGTTCAGGCACAGACTGAGTCGCATAGCCCTGAATGTTACTGACTGAAATAGCGTTACTTTGGCAATACTCTAAATCAATATTGTTTACACCCGTGGCAGAGACTGCAATAAAACGCAATTTAGAGGCGGATGATAGGTTAGATCCATTTAGCACTACTTTATTGGTGATAACAACCTCAGCATCTTCAATTCGCTCGGCGACTTGATGTGGCTGCGTGAAATCATACTCAATCCACTCATGCTCAAAACTCAGCTGTTTTAGTACGATCTGAGATGGGATGGTAGCCCTATCGAGAAACACCACCTTAGGTTTACTCATTGCTCTTCCTTGTTTCAATATACGTCTATCAGTCCATTCTAACCCTTAAGCTTTTTGTAGTCTGGTAGCTCTGGCTCAATATCAAAATGTTGAGTGATCTGTGGTTTCGCCTCTGGGTAAAAGTCACAAGGGACATAAGCGATGAACAGTTGGTCATTGGCAGGATGATAGAAACTAAGCTCACATGCATGAAGCTCTAATCGCTGAGAGTAGCTAAATGCTGGTTCCGTTGAGTAAAACTCGTCTCCAACAATCGGGTGACCAAGCGCCATGCTATGAACACGCAACTGATGAGAACGCCCTGTAATTGGCAGCAAACACAACAACGTCGTACGTTCTTCACGCTTCGCTACTTGATAGCGAGTCTGTGAAGGCTTTCCGTGTTCAAAACAGACTTTCTGACGAGGTCGATTTGGCCAATCACAGATCAAAGGCAGATCAACTACCCCCTCAGCGGGATCAACTTGCCCCCAAACACGAGCATAATAGAGCTTATGAGTTAATCGGTACTGAAACTGCTTCTTTAAATGACGCTCAGCCTTTTTATGCTTAGCAAACAGCATTAGACCGGAGGTCGACATATCTAAGCGATGCACCGCTTGAGCCTGAGGATACTTATCAATAACTCGACTCCACATACTGTCGTAGTATTGCGGCTCTCGACCTGGGACAGACAGCAACCCTGATGGTTTGTTTACCACTAAGATATCTTCGTCTTCAACCACAACCTCAATCCAAGGTTCTGTCGGAGGGTTGTACTCAATTAAAGCCATAGTGTACCTTCTGTTGTGTCGTCATCATTTGATTTGTCTATTCAAAATAGAGACATATGATCATTCGGATAAAAATAAGGCCTTCATAAAGAAGGCCCTAATCGATACGTTTTAGCTCAAACGAATTAATTATGAGAAACCACAATCAAGCGCAGCGAATCAAGCTGAACCTGAGCTTTGGCAATGTAGCCAGTAAGCTCTTCGATTTGTGTCTCAATCACTTGTAGCTCTTCATCACGAATGTTTGGATTCACCGCTTTCAATGCCTGCAGGCGCTCTAGCTCGCCATTAAGGTTCGCCTGCATCTCTTTCTGAGCTTGCTCACGAACTTCTTCAACTTTAGGTAGCACTTGCGCTTCACCCGCTTCAATCAGCTTATGAATATCCGCTTGAACCGAGTTCACCAACTTGCTTGCTAAATGACGGTTCACAGGGCTCAATTGACGGTTAAAGCCTTCAAATTCAACCTGTGAAGAAAGATCATTGCCACGGCCATCCATCATCAGACGAATCGGTGTCTTAGGTAAAAACTGGCTGATACCACTACGTTTAGGCGCTTGTGCATCAACAAGGTAAACCAACTCTAGAAGAATCGTACCGACAGGTAGTGCTTTGTTCTTCAACAGTGATACAGCAGAAGTACCCACGCCTTCACTCAATAGCAGATCAATACCGCCTTGAATCATTGGGTGTTCCCAGCTGATGAAGTTCATGTCTTCACGAGAAAGTGCCGTATCACGGTCAAAGGTGATCGTTGCACCTTCGTATGGCAGACCTGGGTAGCTTGGTACCATCATGTGCTCAGATGGTGTGACTACCAGAGCGTTTTCACCCTTATCGTCTTGGTTAAGACCGATGGTGTCGAACAGGCTAAGTGCAAAAGTTACTAAGTTAGTATCGCCATCAGTAGAGGCAATCTTGTCAGCGATTTCCGCGGCTTTCTCACCACCGTTTGAGTGCATCTCTAGCAGTCGGTCACGACCTTTCTCAAGATCAGCTTTAAGACTCTGGTTGAGCTTCGCTGACTCTTCAATCACTTCGTCTAGCTGCTCAGTATTGCCCGATGCCAGCATCTCAATCAGGCTTTCCGCGTACTTATCGTAAACCGTGCGACCCGTTGGGCATGTCTCGCCAAACGCATTCAGGCCTTCATCAAACCAACGAGCAAGAATCGCTTGAGAGGTACCTTTAAGATAAGGAACGTGGATATCGATATCACGCTGCTGACCGATACGATCAAGACGACCAATACGCTGCTCTAGCAGATCTGGGTTAAATGGCAGATCAAACATGACGAGTTGGTTAGCAAACTGGAAGTTACGACCCTCAGAGCCAATCTCACTACAGATCAGAACCTGAGCACCGCCCTCTTCTTGAGCAAAGTAAGCCGCTGCTTTGTCGCGCTCTAAGATCGACATCCCTTCATGGAATACCGTTGCACGGATCCCTTCACGCTCACGTAGCGCCTGTTCAAGTTGCAATGCTGTGCTCGCACGCGAAGCGATCACTAGGATCTTCTCGCTACGCTTGTCTTGAATCTTGTCCAGCAACCAGTTTACGCGTGAATCGAACTGCCACCAGCTTGACTCTTCCCCTTCAAACTCTTGGAAGATCTCTTCTGGGTAAAGCATCTTCATTGCGCGCGCTTCTGGTGTCATCTTGCCACCGATCATGCCTGATACACGCATTGATGTGGTGTATTGGCTTGGGATCTCCATTGGCAATAGATGAACGTTACGCTTAGGGAAGCCTTTAATGGCTGCACGAGTATTTCTAAATAGAACGCGACCTGTGCCGTGGCGATCCATTAGATTATCAATCAGCTCTTGGCGAGCAATCGCCTGCTCCTCTTCTGGGCTATCACCTTCAATAACACGGAATAGCGGCTCAACGTCCTGCTCAGAAAGCAGTTCAGTGATTTGATTTTTCTGACTATCTTCTAGCTTGATGCCAGAGAAGAGTGCCGTTACCGCATCTGCAACTGGCGCGTATTGCTCTTCTTCTTCAACGAAGGCGTCATAGTCATAGAAGCGATCAGGATCCAACAGGCGTAGACGAGCAAAGTGGCTCTCACGGCCCAGTTGCTCAGGCGTCGCGGTCAGTAGCAGCACACCCGGAGTGTTTTCAGCTAAACCTTCCACCACTTGGTATTGGCGGCTCGGCTTATCTTGGCTCCACTCAAGGTGGTGAGCTTCATCGACAACCAATAGATCCCACTCGCCTTCCAAAGCTTGCTCGTAACGTTTACGACTCTTGCGCAGGAAGTCGAGAGAACACAATACATATTGCTGGGTATCAAATGGGTTATCCGATTCAGCAAAGGCTTCGATACATCGCTCTTCGTCGAAGATAGAGAAATGTAGATTGAAACGGCGCATCATCTCTACCAACCACTGATGCTGCAGAGTTTCTGGTACCACAATCAGGATACGCTCAGCACGACCAGAAAGGACCTGCTGATGAATAATCATACCTGCTTCGATGGTTTTACCTAGACCTACTTCATCGGCAAGTAGAACGCGAGGTGCGTGACGACGACCGACTTCATGAGCAATGTAAAGCTGATGAGGAATAAGACCTGCACGCATGCCACATAGGCCACGCATAGGGCTCTTATGTTGCTGGTATTGGTTGCTCAATGCACGGTAGCGAAGAACAAAGTTGTCCATGCGATCAATTTGACCGGCATAGAGCTTGTCTTGAGGTTTGTTAAAGCGGATCTGGTTGCTTAAGAAGATCTCACGTAGAGAAACACCGCTCTCTTCGTTATCTTGACGAGTACCTAGGTAAGTAAACAAGCCTTGCTCTTCAATCACCTCTTCAACCGACAGTGACCAGCCTTCTTGACATTCAATAACATCGCCAACATTAAACGTTACTCGGGTTACGGGAGCGTCAGTGCGTGCGTAAACACGATTCTCTTCTGACGCGGCAAACATTAGTGTCACTGTGCGAGCATCCATTGCTACAACGGTACCTAAACCTAAATCGCTCTCCGTATCGCTTATCCAGCGCTGCCCCAAAGCAAATGTCATGAATCGACTACCTCAATCTTATCTATGGAATTTGGTCATTTAAGCCATCAATTTCTTATCGGAACTTTGCAATTCCTAGAATAAAAATATAGCTAAAAATGCTTCATTTGCAGCCACATTTCAGTCAAGCGAATCAGATTCTATTGATTGAGAATATGGTGCAGAAAAAGGTCGCTAATCTTACTTGATGCTGTGATTTAGGTCACGCCAAAAGGTGATGATTTCATGCTTTTTTTCCGATTTCGTCTGTGCAATCAAACTGTCAAAAAAGCATGGCTATTCTAGAGAGCAAAGATTGCTGTTTTTGCATGAATGAACCATATTTAGAGTATCGGCAATATGGTGACATTCCTCTGGCTAAAGTTGGGCTAGGTTGTGAACTAACATGCTCATTAGGCTGTGATCCTAGCTGGCTTTATCCACGTTTATCTGTGATACAAGAAGCCGTATCTGGCAAGGAGATGCTATGGGCGAGACCAATCGGAAGCTATTTGTTCTAGACACCAACATTCTACTTCATGAACCCTTCGCAATTTTTTCATTTCAAGAGCACGACGTTGTTATCCCGATGACAGTTCTTGAAGAACTCGACCGAATCAAAGACAGCAAAAGAGATGTCGCGCGCGACGCAAGAATCGCAATTCGCGCGCTAGAAGATCTCTTCAGAGACGCAACCCCAGATCAAATCTCTGAAGGTATCCCATTTTCCAAAGACTTAAGCAGCGCCTCAGGCAGCATTTCAATTCTTGCAGATTATGAGCTGCAAGAGAGCATCAAGGCATTCGCCGACGACAAAGCCGGTGACAACCGCATTCTTAATGCCGTGCTCTATCTTCAAAATAAACGCGCGCCACGCGAAGTGGTGCTCATCACTAAAGACATCAACATGCGCCTGCGTGCCAAAGGTGCCGGTGTACGCTTTGTTGAAGACTATCAAACCGACCAACTGATTGATGACATTCAATATCTAACCAAGGGATTCCAAACGATAGAGGGCGCGTTTTGGGATGGCATTGATAACGTTGATAGCCGAACTCTCGGTGGAAAAACCTACCACACCATAGCTCGAGCTCCCTTTGAGCCGACGTTTATTAACCAGTATGTGATTGATGAAGATAGTGACTTCGCGGCTCGTGTTGCAGAGATAGAACCGGAAACCATCACACTGCAAGACATGAGCCGTGAGCGCTTGATGAACCGCCGAGCATGGGACATCACGCCTAAGAACATCTATCAAGGGATGGCGATTGATGCGCTGCTCGACCCAGATATCGATCTGGTTATCCTCACCGGAGCCGCTGGTAGTGGTAAGACACTGCTTGCGATGGCTGCAGCCCTTGAGCAAACCATTGAGCGTAAACAGTTCGATAAGATCATCGTGACCCGAAACACACCTGACATCGGTGAGTCGATTGGTTTCCTACCCGGCACCGAAGAAGAGAAGATGCTACCTTGGCTCGCGGCAGTCACCGATACCCTAGAAGCACTGCATAAGAATGATCACTGCACAGAAGGGTCGATGAAATACATCTGTGACAAGGCGAACATCCAATTCAAGTCGATAAACTTTATGCGTGGCCGCTCAATTCAGAATGCCTTCGTGCTACTCGATGAGTGTCAAAACCTGACAGCCTCGCAAATCAAGACCATCATCACTCGTTGTGGCGAAGGCACCAAGATTGTCTGCTCGGGTAACCTAGCGCAGATCGACTCTTCCTACTTAACGCCAGTGACGTCTGGCTTAACCTACATGGTCGAGCGCTTTAAAGACTTTGAAGGCAGCGCCAACATTCACCTCAATGGTGTGGTACGAAGCCGATTAGCGGAGTTTGCTGAAGAGAACATGTAATCCTAAAACTCACTAACAAATACGAAAAAGCGCCTCACAAGAAGGCGCTTTGTTTATTCATGAGGTGAGCTTAAATTACTCAGTACCACCGACTGTTAGTGAGTCTAGCTTCAACGTTGGCTGACCAACACCAACCGGAACACTTTGACCTGCTTTACCACACACACCCACGCCGCGGTCGATGCTTAGGTCATTGCCGACCATAGACACTTGCTGCATCGCTTCAATACCAGAGCCAATCAATGTTGCGCCCTTCACTGGGTGAGTGATCTTGCCGTTTTCAATCATGTACGCTTCAGAAGCCGAAAATACAAACTTACCTGAGGTGATATCAACCTGACCACCGCCAAAGTTTGGCGCGTAAATGCCTTTATCAACGGTTGCGATGATCTCTTCTGGCGTGTGTTCGCCTGGCAACATGCAAGTGTTCGTCATACGAGGCATAGGAAGATGAGCGTAAGACTCACGACGACCATTACCCGTCGGTGCCACACCCATTAGACGAGCGTTGAGCTTATCTTGCATGTAACCTTTCAATACACCGTTTTCGATCAAGGTATTGTATTGACCATTCACACCTTCATCATCGACATTCAAAGAGCCGCGAAGGTTAGTCAATGTGCCATCATCAACGATCGTACACAGGCTAGATGTGACTTGCTCACCAATTTTACCAGAGAAAACAGAAGACTCTTTACGGTTAAAATCGCCCTCTAAGCCGTGACCTACCGCTTCGTGCAGTAGTACACCCGGCCAGCCAGAACCGAGAACCACAGGCATAGCACCCGCAGGCGCAGCAACTGCTTCAAGGTTAACAAGAGCCTGACGAATCGCTTCATCAGCAAATTGATACGCCACTTGAGTGCCATTATCGTCGCTTAAGAAGAAGTCGTAACCGAAGCGGCCACCGCCACCCGCGCTACCACGCTCACGACGATCGCCTTTCTGTGCTAATACACTAATAGATAGACGGACCAGTGGGCGAATATCGCCAGCGTAAGTGCCATCGGTTGCCGCCACTAGCATCTGTTCGTGTACACCGCTCAGGCTAATCGATACTTCCGTCACCATCGGCTCTTTGGTACGAATATACGCATCTAGCGCTTTAAGCAGTTCGGTTTTTTGTTGCTTTTCCCAACTTGCTAGCGGGTTTACTGCATCATAGTACGCTTGATTCATGTTGCGCTTAAACGCATGTACCTTGCCGTTTTGGCCCTGCTTTGCAATACCACGAGCCGCAATCGCACTCTGCTTAAGAGCTTCTAGCTGAATTTGGTCTGAATAAGCAAAACCTGTCTTTTCACCCGCAACCGCACGAACACCAACGCCGCAATCGATATTGAATGATCCATCTTTGATGATGCTGTCTTCTAGGACAAGAGACTCATGCCAGCTAGACTGAAAGTAGATATCAGCATAATCAATTTGGCGGGTAGCAATGCTCGCCAATGTATCTGCGATATTTTGCTCCGTAAGCCCCGTCGGGTTAAGTAGCGCTTCTTCAATTTGATTGATGCTCATAAATGGCTCTTATTTGTAATTAAAATTGGTTTGTAAATCGAGAGTGTTGAACGATCGGCATATTCTGTCTAATAGGCTCACAGCTGGTTGTATCTAGTTCGACAACCATACTTTTCGGCTCTTGGCCGAGTTGAGCGACCACTCTCCCCCATGGGTCTATCACCATGGAGTGCCCCCAGGTCTCTCGCCGACAAGGATGCTTACCACCTTGCCCAACTGCGACGACCCAAGATTGTGTTTCTATAGCTCGGCAGCGCAATAAAGCTTCCCAATGCGCTTCACCAGTTACCGCTGTAAAGGCAGCAGGTACTAAGATAATTTGAGCACCTTGACTTCTTAACTCAGAGTAAAGATGTGGAAAGCGCACATCATAACAAATACTCAAGCCCAAGTGACCGAAAGGCGTTTCCGCAGTGACCACACGCTCACCGGGAGTAAAAATATCGGACTCTCGATAACATTTGTGCGCATCCGCCACATCAACATCGAACATGTGCAGCTTGTCGTAATGGGCTACGACTGAACCAAAATCATCAATAACTAGTGAGGTGGTCATCACCCCTTTGGCAGTCTTAATAGGCATGCTACCAATCACAATCCAGATTCTGTGATGTTTGGCGAGTTCGCACACCTGCGCTTGTAAGGGCCCATCACCTAATGGCTCTGCGTGTTGATGGTAATCTTGCTTGCTACCGAACACCAATGCATTTTCTGGGCAAACCACCCATTTGGCACCATGTGCTTTGCATTTAATAATCTCTTGAGCGAGGAAACGTAAGTTCTCGCTCGGATTTGGCCCTGAAGTCATCTGAATCAAGCCAACACTGTCCATGTGTTTTACTCCTATTTCATCCTTTATTCAGTCACAACAACTCATCGTTATCAGGACTTTACTTAGCCATATCTCTCAGCTTTTCTGGCAGCTTGAATTCACCTTTACTGCGCGACAACTCGCTCACAGTTGGTGAATCAAGCGGCCCTTTGACTGAGTAATTCACCTGGGTAAATACCTCGACAACAGGTGAAATTACTGTAGTAATCGCCAACACATAGAGCGCAGTTTGTGGCGTGACAGCAAATGCGGTCAGGACTGGAATGCCCGATGTAATATCTGGGGTAAAGTTCACTTCTGCATCAACCAAACGACTATTGAGGTTAGCGATGCCTTTGATCTTCATCTCACCCGCTACCGCGTCCATTCTTAGGTCGTTGGTCAGGAAGATACCGTTTTGGAACTCACCCGTACCAGTAATGCTGTTAAACGCCATGCCCTTATCAAAGACATCGGAAAAGTCGAGCTGCATTTTACGAATGATCGAATCGAGACTAAACAAGCCAAGCAATCGTGCAGCACCGCTAACATCAGAGATGATTCCTTTACCTAACTCTGTTTCTACCTTGCCATCAAGCGTATCAATCTTGATACCCCACGGTGAACCGTCCCATTCAAGCTGTGCCTGCATCGCAAACGGGGCTTTTTGAATACCTGATGTAATACCAAAACGCTCCATCAGTTCACTGTTGTTTTCACCTTCGACATCAATATTTAGAGCTGAATGACTCTTTGTATCACTCAGAGCCCACCAGCCGTTGAGATCCGCTTTATTATTACCACTGCGCACTTGGATCTTATTCCATTCAATACGATCATCTTTGCGCTGTAGCTCAACATCAACCTTGCCAACCTTATAGCCTTGCAACCAAAAGTCTTTGATCATCAACGTCAGATTTGGCATCGCATCATGGACTTTCCTGTCCAATTCAGAGATCAATGGAGAGTCTTCCTCCATGCGTTGCAGTAGCTGGTCTTCACTCTTCTTCTCGCTCCACCCCGGAACGAATAGGTGTAAACGATCTAAAGACACGGTTAGGTCATAAGGTGCTAAATAATTGATATCACCTTCAACTTCCTGACTTGAAACCTGCATCTGCCACGCTAACTTGTTTTTACGTGCGCTAAAGTCCACATCATTCCAAGCGATACCACCAAGAGTGAGCTCTTTACTCTCTAACGTAATTCTAGTTGGTGCTGGAATCGTCGGTGTGTTCATCTGACTAAGCACTGCGGTAGATGGCTTGACCGGCTCCATGACCACTTCCAACCAATCATCGAGATTAAACTCATCAGTACGGATGAGCGCGTGATGCCCCACCACAGGACTTATCTTAAAGCCACCACGACCAAGGACTAAGTTAGTCGCCTTAAGTACAGGAACGTCACCAGTAATGTCGATTTCTGTTTGATACTTAGTATTTGGAAGCTGAAGACGAGCAGTAATCGACTCTTGATTACCCGACGCTTGCAGCCTTGCCGTACCTTTTTCAAGGGTACGCTTTGAGAGCGGATATGGATAATCGCTCGCCAGGTACGTTAAGTCTGACTTTAAGTCTAGCTGATAAGTGAAGCCTATATCGTTGAGTTGTATATCGATATTTGATTGCCAAGGAGCATGTCCAGACAGGCGGCTCAGCCACTGCTCACCGATGTAGGGCTCGAGAGGTTTCACATCCCAGTCACCTAACACATCAATACCTACCGCATAGCCAGGACCATCATTCTGACCAGCAAAATCAACGGAAATACCCTGAGTTAATAGTTCTGCAGATAAGCCCGTTGCCGTCACTACATCGTTATCAAATTCAATACGACCAGTGGTGTTTTCCAACACTATCGGCGGCGCTTCAATCTGAACATGGTTACCTTTTAGCTCTGCATAACCCCAAGCTCGCGCTTCCCGACTGCTATCAAATGGAATATCAAGTTGGAATTCAGAGTACACATCACCATTTACCTGCAGCGCCGTTAACGCGGCACCCACCGAGTCCACTAGCGGAGACGATGTCATATAGTCACGAACTGCATTGCCCGTCGCCTTTGCTTTGGCTTCGATTTCAATGTGACCACCTTCACCAAGATAAGGAATGCGCCCAGTGATACGCTCACCAGTGACATCCATTAACTGTGCGGAGCGAGAGTCAAGGTGCATCGCTTCGTTTTCAAACAACAAATCAAGCTGCAGGTTGGTAATCAATGGCCACGCCGTATCGAAACTGAACTTCACATCCTCAAGGCCAACCCAGATCTGAAAAATACCGTCGTGGTTCGAATAAGGAAATTGCGCCAATTCACCGTGCCATAGCAATTTGACCGAATTAGAACGGCCAGCTTGAATCGCGGTTGACAAGTAATCCGTAAGATCTTGCCCTAACGCCAAAGTAGGCAGATAGCGCCAAGTTTCACCGACGTTATATGCGTCAGCTTCGCCATAAAACGAAAGGAAAGGGCTCGCATCATTGGGGAAGTCGAGACGAAACGCGCCTAGCACCTGCAGGTCTGGAGTCGCGGCTGTTACTTTATCCGACCACAGTCGCCAGCCATTCTCATCCTGCTGCCAAACAATATCTACCTGACCTTGTTTGATGTTCAATGGAGCCTGAAAGACTTCTCCATATGGAAAGACATCGTCAATCACATTGATGCTGGCTTTGGCTTCGGTTGTAGAACCAAACACAGAACCTGAAACTTGGCTAAAACCAGGCAACAAATCCCACTGTTCCATAGCCAACTCGGAAAAACGTGCAGAGTAACGCAAGCTCTCAATATCGGTCCCCATCGAGACTCGAATGTCTTCAACAAGACCGCCTGGCGATAGCTTGTCGACTAACTCATTAGAACTCTCCGAATCTGGAAGAAGTTTAATTAGCGGGGTAAGAGCAGCAATATCTAACTCAGAGACATTCAGTTGCCATGGGCCTTTCTGCCAATTGAACGCAACATCCAACTCAGGCCAAGCATGGTCATCGGTACGCAAGTTAAGTGAGTGCCCATTCACTTGCCAGCCTAAATCGGTAGGCGTGAGCTTAAAGGTCCCCGACTCAATCATCAGCTCATGATAGCCATCTTCATTCCAAGCCAGCTCAGATGGAAGTACCTCGACATAAGCGTCAACAGGTTTGCTGTTTTTCAATGTTAACCAGCTGTTTAGGCTGACATTACCTGCCTCAATCCCTGATTCTGCTTGCATGTAGCGTGTAAGCCAAGGTTTGACTGAGATGTTTTCAGCGCTCACATAAAACTGTCCGGTCACATCCGTCAGTGAGCCACCATCGATAAAGTTAGCACTTACTGACAAAGAATTGAGATTGGCGTCTTTAATGCTGACGACACCTTCTGCAAGGTGTTGCTTTCCAGAGTTCTGCCACTTAAGCGTTTCAATATCGAGTTGACGCTCTTCATCAGAAATAGTGCGATAAAGTAGTGAGGAGTTCTTAGCCGTAACATCGACTAAGGTTTTTAACAGGAGATTGTCGAGCTCTTTGATCACTCGCCCTGATGAGTCTGTACTTGGTTTCTCGGTATCGTCGCTGTTACGAGCAGCAAACAGATCGATAGAGCGGATGTCGAGATACATCCCGTTCATTACCAAATCCGCAACCACAGGGCGCATTTCAACGACAGACTGAATCAGGTCAAATTCAACCTCGACCGTTTCAACGGAGAAAGTGACCTCTTCAGCTTGCGCGAGGCTAGCATGAACACCTTTTAAGGCAATCGATGGATGAGTATTACGCCAAAAGCCACTCACATCTTGAATAGAGAATTCAAAACCTGAATGTTGGTTCACCCACAATTCAATCTCAGATTGGTATTTATTCAGGTTGGGTAGCGCGACACGTAAAGTGGTTACTGCAATGGCAAGTGCCACAAGCAAAGTAACCACTAACCATAAACATGCACGCAGTAGCTGAGTAACACTAGAGCTCACAAAGTATCCATTACATCATAACAACGTCAAACTGCTCTTGAATATACAAAGGCTCAGCTTGAATTTTAACTTGTTTACCAATGAAGACCTCAAGCTCAGCCAGTGCATGAGACTCTTCACCCTCAAGGGCTTCGGCTACCGCAGGGGCAGCATAAACCACGAATTTATCCGCATCGTACGCGCGATTCACTCGAGTAATTTCACGGAGAATCTCATAACACACCGTCTCCACTGTTTTCACGCTACCACGCCCCTCACAAGCCGGGCAGCTTGAACAAAGGATGTGCTCGATACTTTCACGAGTGCGCTTACGCGTCATTTCAACTAAACCTAGTTGAGTAAAGCCGTTGATATTGGTTTTTACGCGATCTTTATCTAATGCCGACTCTAAAGAAGTAAGTACACGCTTACGGTGCTCTTCAGATAGCATATCAATGAAGTCGATGATGATAATGCCACCTAGGTTGCGCAGACGCAGCTGACGCGCAATCGCCTGTGTCGCTTCAACGTTGGTGTTAAAGATGGTCTCTTCGAGGTTACGACGACCAACAAATGCCCCAGTGTTAATATCCACTGTGGTCATAGCTTCTGTCTGGTCGATAATCAGGTAACCGCCAGATTTGAGCTCAACTTTACGATCGAGTGAACGCTGAATCTCATTCTCGGTATCGTACATATCGAAAATTGGCTTATCGCCCTCGTACAGCTCCAACTTGCTGGTCAGTTCCGGTACGTATTCAGAGGTAAACTCTTTAAGATTTTCAAATTCTTGGCGAGAGTCGACTTGAATCTTGCTTAGCTCAGTTCCGACAAAATCACGCAGAATACGTTGACTCAGGCACAACTCACCGTAAAGGCGCGTGCGTGCTTTATGCTTGCCACGACGCTCTAAGACTTTTAACCACAAGCGCTTAAGGAATGCTGCGTCTTGCTCAAGCTCATGAGCATCTGCTCCTTCCGCAGCCGTACGGATGATAAAGCCGCCGTGTTCATCACAGTAGCGAGAAACGACTTTCTTTAGGCGGTTACGCTCTGACTCACTATCGATACGCTGAGACACGCCAACGTGGCTAGCACCAGGCATAAAGACAAGATAGCGAGAAGGAAGTGTAATATCGGTCGTTAGACGCGCACCCTTAGTGCCGAGCGGGTCTTTAACGACCTGTACAACAATGTCTTGTCCTTGGCGAACAAGCTCTGAAATATCACGAACCTGAAACTGCTTTTTCTCATTTTCCGCGACACACTCGGTGTGAGGAACGATGTCTGAAGCGTGCAAAAACGCGGCTTTCTCTAGACCAATATCGACAAATGCCGCCTGCATCCCCGGAAGAACGCGGCTGACACGTCCTTTGTAGATGTTTCCTACAATGCCTCGGCGAGCATCTCTTTCAATATGGATCTCTTGAAGAGCTCCCCCTTCAATCATAGCCACACGAGTTTCACTCGGGGTCACGTTCAGCAACAATTCAGCACTCATGGTGCACCTCAGATTAGTAAATTATAAGAATTCTTGCAGTAGCTGGTCCGTTTCAAATAAAGGTAAGCCGACAACGGCGTAATAACTACCTTCGATTCGAGTGACAAAGCGTCCACCCAAACCTTGGATCCCATAGCTACCTGCTTTATCGCACGGCTCCCCTGTTTGCCAGTATTTTTCTATTTCTTGTTCACTGAGGGGTTTAAACCATACGTCGGTAATTACGATTTCTGTTTTTTGCTTGTCTGCGGAAACCACAGACACAGCGGTCATCACTTGATGGCGTTGATCGGACAACTGAGTGAGCATGCGCTTACAGTCGGCCAAATCGCTCGGTTTTTCGAGCACTTGACCTTGGCTGACGACCACGGTATCTGATCCTAAAACCACGATACTGTCTGAATTAGGCTCTCGCTCCGCTATCAAGTTCAAGGCTGCTTTGGCTTTATCAAGCGACAGCCTTTGAACATACGCTTGCACATCTTCATCTGGCTGTTGCTGCTCTTCAATATCGGTAACAAGAACAGAAAACTCGTAACCTAATTGTGTCAGCAGCTCTTTTCGGCGTGGTGAACCCGATGCCAAAACTAATGATGACTTATCCATATTCCTTTACCTCACATGCCAATGGCGACGTACACGGCGCATTAGCAAGAACATCCAAGGCCAAAGTATACAGTTAATCAATGCACTCCATAGCGATAATGGATTAAAAACAACGTCTTGAATCAAATATTCACCAAAGAAGATCAAAACTTCAAATAAAACCGTCAATGCCGCGATGATCATCGCCTGTTGCCAGAGTGCCATGTTTCGAATCACGAGGAAGTTCATCGCAATGATGTACATCACTATCGAAAGCATCATGCCGCGAATACCGAGCGTGGAACCGATCAACAAGTCCCAAAGCAGACCGAGAATAAGAGCGCTCCCCACGTTGACGCGATGTGGAAGTGCCAACACCCAATAGCAGGTTACAAGCAGCAACCAAGATGGGCGAAACAGATCTAGGCTACCGGGCCATGGAATGGTTTGAAGTATCAGGGCAATCAGAAGCGAGCAAGCGATGACTAACTTACTTCTTAATACGCTATTGGCCATTGTCACCCTCTAACATGGTTTGTTCTATATTAGTCTGATCTGCTTGCATACGCTTATTTTCATCAGGCCAAATCAATAGCAGGTAACGAAGTTTATCAAACTCAACCACAGGTTCTGCTTTGATTACTGCAAACTCACGTTTCGGATCGTAGTCAACCGACGAGACGTAAGCCACTGGATAACCTTCTGGATATACGCCACCCAAGCCAGATGTCACGAGCATGTCTTCTTGCTGGATATCGGTACTGGTTGGAATATGCTGCAGTTCGATCTCATCGATCTTGCCGTTACCTGATGCAATCACTCGAATATCATTTCGAATCACCTGAACTGGGATTGCATTATTAGCATCAGTCAGTAGCAATACACGACTATTGTGCGCCGCGACAAAGGTGACCTGACCAACAATACCCTTTTCATTGATAACCGGTTGACCTTCATAAACACCGTCGATCTGACCTTTATCGATCACCACTTGATGGCGATACGGCGAGGTATCAACAGCCATTACTTCAGTTACCACCTTCTTCTCATCACGAATAAAAGGCGAACCAAGTAGTTTGCGCAGGCGTTTATTTTCTTCTTGATACTGGTCTAGCAGGATTAGTTCACTCTTAAGGCGAAGTACTTCGCGCTTAAGGGAATGGCTTGATTCGATCAGACCTTTACGCGTATTAAAACGCTCATAAACACCATCAAACATGGTTCGAGGCAGGTTAGCTGCGTATTGAATTGGCGCTACCATGCTGTTCAATAGATAGCGAACATTTGAGAAAGCATCTAAACGACTATCAGCCAGCATAAGGCTGGCTGATATAATTACAGCAAAAAATAGGCGTAATTGTAGAGAGGGACCTCTACCAAAAATTGGCTTCATTCTATGTTGGTCCTAGGGCTACATTTGATCCTTTAGACAAAGTCCCAGGCTCTCAGCTGGCATAAGAGACGAAAGAGCCTAAAACTCAATGATTACTCTTCGCTGAACAGGTCGCCGCCGTGCATGTCGATCATCTCTAGGGCTTTACCGCCACCTAGAGCAACACACGTTAGTGGCTCTTCTGCTACAACAACAGGAATACCTGTTTCTTCAGTTAGCAGACGGTCTAGATCTTTAAGCAGTGCACCACCACCAGTTAGAACCATACCGTTTTCAGAGATGTCTGAAGCAAGCTCTGGTGGACACTGTTCAAGTGCAACCATTACCGCTGAAACAATACCAGATAGTGGCTCTTGTAGTGCTTCAAGGATCTCGTTTGAGTTCAGGCTAAAGCTACGTGGCACACCTTCAGCAAGGTTACGACCACGTACTTCGATCTCTTCTACTTCATCGCCAGGGTATGCTGAACCGATCTCATGTTTGATCTTTTCTGCCGTTGCTTCACCAATCAAGCTGCCGTAGTTGCGACGAACATAGTTGATGATCGCTTCATCAAAGCGGTCGCCACCGATGCGTACTGAAGATGAGTAAACCACACCATTTAGTGAGATAACCGCAACTTCTGTTGTACCACCACCGATATCAACAACCATTGAGCCTGTTGGTTCTGAAACGCGTAGACCTGCACCGATCGCTGCCGCCATCGGCTCATCGATTAGGTAAACCTCACGTGCACCCGCACCTAGTGCAGATTCACGGATTGCACGACGCTCAACTTGAGTAGAACCACAAGGAACACAAACAAGAACGCGAGGACTTGGCTTAAGAACGCTGTTGTCATGCACTTGCTTGATGAAGTGCTGAAGCATTTTCTCTGTTACGTAGAAGTCTGCAATTACGCCATCTTTCATTGGGCGAATTGCTGAAATATTGCCAGGTGTACGACCTAGCATCTGTTTTGCTGCGTGACCAACAGCAGCAACACTCTTTGCAGAACCCACACGATCTTGGCGAATAGCTACAACTGAAGGCTCATCAAGAACGATGCCTTGGCCTTTTACATAAATAAGGGTATTGGCAGTACCTAAGTCAATCGATAGGTCGTTTGAAAACATGCCACGAAGTTTTTTAAACATATTCTTCGCTCATCCTGCAAGAATTAGAAGACAAAAATTGCACTAAATGTACCAATGCCTTGCTGTAACAGCAAGGCATTGAACTATAAACATGGGCTGAAACCCGCATTTTCTTACAGATTCCTAACTTAGTGCGTGAAAATTATATTATCACTGACCTGTTAAACCACTTTCGCCTCGATAGATCACACGATCGTTAACAAATATGGGCATTAGTTGTTCAGTTAATTTTGTTCATTCCACCAAATTACACGATCGTTACCGCGGTAGATACCAAACTGCGCAATACCTGAAACAGTACCTGCGCCATTTAGATTTTCAATAAGCCAGGGAGTAGCATGGGCATTTAAGTCAATTTCAGTATCAATAGAACCGGCTTCCCCAGCGCCCGGAGCAGAAAACTCAATCCATGATTCACCATTCACAACTTGAGCACTCAGTAAGCTTGCATTCACCTCTGGAGGATTTGGTATCCCAGATGTCACTACGGTGTAATCATCTGAGGTCAAATCAAAGCGATTGATAGAAACTAAGTCTGTACACGAATCAAGTAAGTTAGCCGTAAAGCGTCCATTTTCAAAATGTTGAACTTCAACACGCTGTCGAATAGGCGAGACTTCTGGACCATAGGTATCATGAATAAGTAACCGCCCCCATCGCAATTCCATATCCTCATCAATATCTGAAAACGAATACGAGAGGCAATCATTGAAAGAATTACTATCCGAAGTTTTAACACACACATTGTCTGAATCGATTAAATCACTTGCCGCAAGGTGTAAACTAAAATCGGCAACAAACGGTGCTATAGCAGGCTCGGTTTTCTCATAACGGATCAACTCTGCATCACTTAAATAGATACGACCAGATGCAAACTCTGACGTCGTGCCACCGTCACCTTCAAATACTATGTTCCGGCTATTAGAGTCTATGTAGTTGCGACCGGCCCATGGCGTCGAGTAATTCCACCAGTTCGCATGGTAGTAATTTTGAGTTAAAGAGCCTTGTACAGATTTAGGCTCTAGATAAAGTTCAGGCACTTGGTCGTAGGTAAAATCTTGCCCCATATAACTGAAGGTAGAACAAAACGCATCCAAATTAGGTGATATGTTTGAATCAGAAACCGTAAAATATGCAGGGTAAAAACGTCCAATATTAGCGCTTGTCGCAGGCGCTATAGTATGGAAGTTGCTGCCTAGGTACGTTTCTGGAGGCGTAACCTTGATTGAAAACACGCCCACTTCGGAGATAGTTGCTGGAGTAACTTTCTTCTCTCCCAGAGAAAGCAAAACACTTTCTGGAGTCGTGATAGGTTCATCACTGCTATCATATAAAACAAGCTCACCTAGAGCTTCTCCACTAGGCTCAACAAGTAGATGTTTGATTCCGACACTATCACTATAATTTGGTGTCGTGATTTCACTTCGACTTAACGTTAAGTCTGACCCACTGACTGCCGTTACCTCGATATTAAATCGCTCTCCTGCTTTAGCAAAAGTTGAGCAACTCAAGTTAGCACTCGCACAGGCTCCTGATTGATTGGCACTATTTTTGGCAGTTACGATAAGCCGCTGCGGGAAACTAACAAACTGCCCATCGCCTTCAACAACAAGGCCCTCATCATCTTCACCAGACTGGCCAGTGTATTTGACATTTAGTTGAAGTTTACCCGCATCTGGGTAATCTAATTGCAGCTGAGCTTCACCATTAGCATTGAAATGCACATTAATAGGAGCCGCGGTAGATTCCGAACTTCCTATTTCATTACCTGCAATTTCAACTTTCGGCGCTCCAACTATATCACTCGTCGTTGGTGACTCGTAGGTACTCCAAAAAGCGACGCTTTTACTTTCATTAGCAAAACCCGGACCGCAACTCCCACCCGCTTTAAGTGTTGCAGTGGTAGGCAAGTTGGCAATTTTATCATTAATTACAAGATCAAAACCGCTGCTAGTGAACTCTAATTCACAGTTATTAGCGCTAAACCCTGATCCCGCCTTGCTACACAATGTTTCAGCAAACGGTTTGGTGGTTGGCGAAGAACCTGTCACCCCTAAAGTGATACTACCTATCTGGTTTTTACGTATATCAAAGCTTGCGCTTCCACCGCTGAAGGTAACGACATTTCCACCAATCCATCCGCCGTCATCCAGAGTTGCTGGAGCAAGGTGTGCGATCACCGAACCGGTATATCTCGAGCTACATGTAGCATCCAAGCAAGCTTCAACCAATACACTTTCCGCGTTACAAGTAAGCTCCTGTCCAGAGTGCGTTAATCTAAAGTGGTCAATTTGATCTTCAATGGGGCTTGAGTCCAGCGCACAAACTTGGAAGTTATCAATTTCATGGATATTTGTTGAACCACCCGTTGATCCGGTAATAGATAGCAAGAAATCCTGTGGAATATCAGATTGGCTATATTGGTTATCCAGCACATTGATAGGGCCTACAATCGTATCCCAGTTGCCGTTGCCCAATTTGCGAAATATCTCAACATTAGATTCCCCACTATTACGTGAATCTACAACGATTTTATAGCGATGGGTCGCCCCGCTGTTATTATCGTCCACTTCAGGATCTAAACAGCTACCACTAGCGTTTGTCGTGCCGTTGTTACACGCACCAGCTAGGTACTCATAGCCTGTTTCATTCGTGCCAGAACCTCTCAGAGCTACACTTTGCCGGCGTCTTCCAGGTTTATCTCCTGTGCCTCCCTCATTCGAGAAATTACCATACTCATCAATGCCTATACCTAGCCACCCGCCAGCAAAACCGGGCTCTCCTGACTTAAAGCCATAGCCTAATGGTCCACCAAAAGCCCCAGGGTTAGGTGTTACAGCCGCATCAGATAGAACAATCGCTATACCGTCTGCACCATTGCCACCATATGCAAAGTGGTCAAACTCAATCTCAACTAAGTTGTTTGCCGCTGGGAACAGGCGCTGATAGCTTGAAGCAGTTGATTGGTTTCCTTTGGCTTCAGTGAACCTAAGGCGATTACCAATAATTTGAGGAGTAAACGAACCTTTACTTCTAGAAGTAACCCATAGGTCAGACAATGAATCATTATTAAATTCATCCGTAAAACATTGAAGTATAGGTGAATCTGAACATTGATGTCGCTGAGCCATCAACTCCTCGATCTCACTTTGTGTCAAAGCTTTATTAAAAATCTGAACTTCATCAATATGACCATCAAAATAACGTCCAGAATAATTTTGATCTTGGCCAATTTGCAGTGGTTTGTTATTTACTCTTGCTGCATTTGAATTTCTCTTATCATTATTATGATTGTTGGCATCTATATATAGTTTGGCCTCATTAGATACTGCATTATATTGAATCGTTATAAAACTCCACTTATTTAGTTTTATTTTTTTTTGACTCACGATTGATTTAGCACTACCACCTTGCTCTTCCCACCACCAATAAATGCGCCTATCCGAGTTTATATGGAATTCATAGTTACCATCTTTAGATACTATAGTATGTAACCCTCCATTACTTGGTTTACTTTTGGGGTAAACCCAGGCGGAAACAGTGAAGGAACCATCCATATCCAAAAGATCATTGTCTGCAACTTCAACATATTGATTGTGTTGACTATCAAAAACACCGTAACCGCAAGTACCTAGGGAATCGATGCTAGGCAAAGCGGAGCTATTTGATGCAGGTGCAGTCGTTGCACCGTTATTTGCGACACCGTGTAAACCGTTTCCAGAGCTATCTAAGACATCTTTGGCAGTACCACTCCAGCTAGATTCATCAAAATGATAAAGCGCAATAGGTTCAGGAAAAATTCCACTACCGCAAGCATCCTCAGGTACAGTTATATATAAACATATGCCATCGACAGATGCCTCATCATTGAAGTACACGACACCATTATTACTATCCCCAAAAGAGGTGACATCTCCGGTAATATGCGTCGTTCCACTTAACGTAATACCATTCCATGTATTGACTAAATTACCGTTAATCGTGGTATCAATAACTTCAATCTTTCCTTGAGCACTTAAATCACCAAAGCCTCCGCTTGAGTCCTCAATGGTAATAGTGCCGTACTGTGTCGTCACATCGCCTTCAACATTTGAGTTCTCAACCCGAACACCATTTTGAGCATAAATATCACCAACTCCACCGTCTACTTCTATTAGTGTGACTGTTTGGTATGTTGTTGTGACATCACCTTCAATCGTTGAGTTCTCTGCCCACACACCATTTTGAGAATATATGTCGCCAACTCCTCCTGATACATTGGTTAACGAGACAATGTTGTTTCTTGTTGTTACATTTCCATCTACATTGGCGCCATCCATCCAGACACCATTGTGAGAAAAGACATCCCCGATGCTTCCCGTCGAACCATTGACACTGACATAACCATAATCAGTAGTGAGTGTTCCATTGATATCACTGTTATCGATATCTATGTAGTTTTGTGAACGAACATCTCCAGATAGAATTACATGGTCTAGGTTTGTTTCATAATAGGAATAAATGTCACCTTCAAGACCGAGTTTCTTGTTCGATTGTCCTTGTATATTGTTGCTGCCACGTAAGACAAAGCCACCAGTTGCGACTAAGGTTGATGTTGTTGATGGGTAGAGGTTATCGCCTGCAGAGAGCTCTACGACACCACTGCACTTGTATACTTTATGAGCAGGGAACGTGTATGGAACAGAGCATGGAGGTAGCTTCCGTATTGCAGAACCTACATAATAGTCTTGGCTAAATGCTGTCGAAACATTGAAGACTAGACAAAACAATAATACTAACCTAATCATCACGAAGCCCTACCCGAATTACTCTTTGTAATGTCCATTGCCCAACGGTACATTGCCCGGTCGAAACTAACTGGCGAACTACAGCACCAGTATCCATTACGCCGATTCCATTACACACTACGGTTACAGAACATTGATCCAGGCCATCACCATTATAGTTGATTGTTTGAGGGGCACCTAAATGGCAACTTCCTGTATTATCTGTTTGATAAAATCGACTAATTTCAATTTGGGCACCAGATCTTGCTGCCATTTCAGCTCTTGCTCCAATGACTGAAGCAAGAAGTTGAGCGCTATCTCGCTCTTGATTTCGATTGGCAACAAATCCGACCAACCCTATAACTACAACAAGCATAAATATAACCAATATCAGTCCGCTACCTTGCTGTTTACGGCGTATTGTAGACAAGCGCATCATCATCAAACCTTATAACCTCACCATTGTTAGCAAGCGTCAACTCTATTTTAACCAAGCCATTTCTTTGCAGCTGAGCTTCCTGAGTTACAAAATTCACACCTAATAGGCCATCAATTAAGGTTACACCTTGCCCCAATGTAGTATCCCCAGGCTCTAGGGTTCGGTCTATTCCATAGCCATCGTATCGCCTTAGTTCATCCCCCACGAAGCAAAATGCAACAGGTTGAGAATAAATATAAAATCGATTCGCAGGAGAGTTATTGCCAAACGTCATTGACGAAGTAAGTTCAATATCGATCATTGTTGAAGATATAGAAGGAGAGAAGTCGATTTCATTCTCTATTATTGCGACTTGGCTATCAGTGAGAGCAATGTTATCTCTAAGTTGGAAATTAGAAGTAGGATATACCGTTATACGGTCTCCTTTCTCACCAGCATCAATAAAAGGTAGAGCCCTCAAAGTATTACTTGAAGAGGTGGTTGGTAAATTAGTATAGATACCGCTATTAACAATTGGAAAGAACTCAACACAACTTCCAGTTGAGTTGGTTACGACACTATTTGGTACAGCCTCACGAATCTCACGTCGCAACCTTTCAGTAGCAAAACGACCCTGTTGAATTAATGAACTTCGAACCTCGACATCAGAATAAAGCACAAGAGACTGACGAATAACTTCCCCAGAAAATAACCCAACGATACCTAATAAAATAATAGATACCACCATCTCTATTAGAGTGAATCCTTGAATCTTAATCAAAAGTTACCCCTAATCGCTGAAATTGGATAATCTTGACCTTGACGATCAGTAATTACGATATTTATACGCTTATAATGAGTAGCCGTTGAGGAGGCTTGCCCTAACATTGTTCCAGAATCATCTACTTCGTAAAAAACTTCAATGTTGATTCTGTAATCCGTATAGCCGGCATTTATTCCTTGAAGATCCTCATCAAGCACATCGGTAACTAACCCCGTCAATCCATTGAAATCATCAACATCATTAAAAGCTGATTTGTCAGAAAAGTCTTCACCATCATCAGGACCTAAATCTTCCGGTACAGTACACGATTCTGCATCATCTACTAACTTTGGGATACAGTTAGGTAAACCACCATTAGGGCCAGATTTATGATCAAAGTTACGACCTAATATTTCATCCATAACAGCACGCCCTAGCTCAGCTGCTTTAACTGCAGCTGCCTGATCAGCACTTTGCTTCCCCAGAGGAAACAAGGAAGCCGTCACACCAGTGATAGCAATGGCAAGAATGGTAATCACAATAACCATTTCAATTAGCGTAAAGCCTCTGAATTTAGCAATCATGAATTCCCCCTTGCGTATTAATACAAACCGAGAACGACAAACCAGATTTAGGTTGAGCGGTTAATGTACATTGACCGCTGCCGGTAGCGCATTGTCTTGGGCGGCCCATACTATCAAAGTCGATAAACTGGGAGCCATCAGCAGACGTTAAAAAAATAGTTGCATCATAATTCGCAAGATCTACAAAACTGCTGTCAGATTGATTTAGAGTAGATAAACATATCGCATCTTCATCTTCAGACATTTGACCAGCTTGGTTTTGAACGATACCCCATCGGTTACAAAGCTCACTCCGATGCATTGCTCGTAACTGGGTTAAACGAAGAGAAGAAGTCAGCTCACTTTTGAGCAAGTCGCTATTAAAAGAACTTACACCAAAGTAGCGACTAGAAGCATAGGTAGAGAGAATCGCCAGTAAAATAACAACCGTGATCAGTTCTATTAGGGTAAAGCCATTACTTGGGAGACTTTTCTTCATCACAAACCTCTCACTACGGTGTGACTTCGAGTATACAAGATATTGATAAGTAAAATTGTATCACTACCAATTGTTTTAGCCGTAATATGTGGTAGATAGAAAAAAGGCCAGCAGGTGCTGGCCTTTAATAAGATCAATAGGCTTATTGGCAGACTGTCGCATTTTGCGTTGAACTACCATCAACTACACGCGCTGTTGCTTGAGCTGCTGAAGTTGCCGCTGTGTAACGCACACACTGTGTTGTGTAACCAGGAAGGCCATAATCTACAGTCGCACCTTCAGTTGCTGCAGTACCTGCTTTCAATACAACGAAGCCATCTAGATCAGTAGCAGCACCGATACCAGCAGAACTTGCCTCAGGGTAGCCGTAAACGATCTCAATTGTAGTGTTTCCTTCAGAAATCGCTGAGTCTGCGCTAGCCTCTAGGCCCGAAATAGCTGCTTTACCAAAAGTAATACCAGCAGCACCATTCATTGCACCAGCAAGTCCTTCAAGCGCAGCCTCTTTCGCATCATCTTGCAGGTTTAGGAAACGTGGTGCTGCAGTTACAGCAAGAATACCTAGGATAACAATTACTACCACTAATTCGATTAGGGTGAAACCGCCTTGTTTTTTCATAGTTTAGCTCTCTCTATGTTTAATGCAGAGTTACTGCAAAGTTACGGTCACACGACCAGTTTTGACTTCATAAACAAACTGATGTCCAGTATTACCTTCCAATTGAACGTAAGTACAGGTCGCATCACTTGTATTCGCTTCCGCTGAGTACTTGTAGTTGCTGTCGTTAGCGACTACATCCACATCCCCTACTTTTGGCGGGTTTTGCAGAAGATTGTCCATCAACTCAGAACAAATTTCGTTAGTTAGGCTTTGTGGAAATGAGTTTGAATTCTCATTAACTGCCCAAGGGTAGCCATCACGAAAATCAGTATCGATATTGTTGCTGTCTTTCGATCTCGTTAACCAAAAATCAACACCATCATAATTTACAGTATTGTATGTTTCAACCCCAATTGTCGTTGTTGGGCGAGCTTCTGCTTCCCATTGCGCGCGAGCAGACAAAACTGCCGTCGCAAACCCACCAGCGACACCTTCAATGCTCGATTTTTTCGCTTCGTCAGTCACATCCAGAAACTTAGGGAGTGCTGCTACAGCCAATAAACCGACCACTACAATCACGATAACTAATTCGACAAGGGAGAAACCCTTTTGATTTTTAAGCATTTTCTACCTTCTCATCTAATTACTAATGCGCATTATACATATGCACGCCTATAAAACCATAGGAAAACTGTCAATATTTTTACTAAGCCAAAATATTGGCCTTGACGCGAAAACGTTCACCTTTGAGTAAAATCTCTATTTGGTGTTTTTCGGTATATTGGTAACGACAGTGATACTCAAATTGATCGCTCAAGTCTTCCACTTCAGGGTTATCTAAACCTAAAACTCGCCCGTCAGGATATAACTGTTTCAACCAATAATCACAACTTACATCGCCCTGATCAATAGGTAATAACCAACCTGTTCGGCTATATCCTAATGGTTCCCCTGCATCGCTAAATTGCTGACGGCTATTTAGGAGATACTGCTGCTTATAACGGTTCGCACGGTCTAATATACGCTTGCTCGCCACGATCAAAGCGGTGTTCGTCGCCTCAGTTTCTACTGTTCGCCACGCGGCTAAAAGCCCAGTAATAATAGACAGAATAACCACACTCCAAATGACAAAACGTGAGCGTCGTAGGTTATTTATCATTCACTACCCTTTGATTGCATCGAGCATGCCCCACATCGGCAAGAAAATACCCAGAGCCAATATCAACACCATTCCGGCTACGATCACGAGCAAAATAGGCTCAATACGCGCGGTCAGAGTTTTCAAGTCGTAGTCCACTTCTCGGTCATAAAAGTCAGAAACTTCCAGTAACAGCTCATCAATGCGACCCGTCTCTTCACCCACCGAGATCATTTGTATCACCAGTGGCGTGAAAATTTCGCTATTAATTGCGGTTGAAGAGACAGTACTACCCGCCTCGATCGCCGATTTCATCTCTTGAACACGCAGCTCTAAGAATCGATTATCCAGAGCTTCCGCCGACAGAGCCAAAGATTGGTTCAATGGCACGCCCGCTTTAAGCATCAAGGCAAAGGTTCGTGAAAAACGTGATAGCAGTGCTCGATTGACCACGCCACCAATTACAGGCATTTTGAGGCGGAACCTATCCCACTTTTCTAAGCCTTTATCGGTTTTCACCCAAGCCTTAAATGCGAATATCAAACCGACAATCACCCCAACCATCAACATCCAGTAGTTGACGAAGAAATCCGACATACCAATCAGGATTCGAGTTGGCAGTGGAAGGTCGACACCAAAGCGCGCAAACATTGTAGTGAATTGAGGAATCACCTTAATGTTCAACACAAACATCGCAACCAAGATAAAGCTGATCACAAAGGTTGGGTAACGCATAGCGGTTTTAATGCGCTTGCGAGTCTCGACTTCTTGTTCGTAATAACCTGCGAGTTGAAGCAATGCCTGATCCAATCGACCAGTGTTCTCACCCACGCCAATCATCGAAACAAACAACGGACTAAATACCTTAGGGTGCATTTGCATCGAAGCTGAAAGACCACGGCCGTTAGTGAGCTCGTTACTCACCTCTTCAAGAGCGGCTTTAAGTTGCTTGTTCTCACAGTTCTGGGTAAGACCTTTCATTGAGCGCAGCAAAGGAACACCCGCTTTGGTCAAGCTGTATAACTGTCGACAAAAAAGAACGAGAACCTCTAAAGGAACGTTAGGCGAAAATAGACTGGAGACATCCATCTCCAATACCGACTCGCCACTTTTTCCTAGTTTGATTGAGGTTGGGATGATCCCTTTACCCATCAAACTCTCAGCAGCAAGCTCTTCACTATTCGCTTCTAATTGCCCGGAAACCTGACGCCCGTCGGAACCGCGACCAACATAACGATAAGTTGGCATACTCTACACCTCTACAACAAGATTGGGTCTGTCGAGCCAGACGCATCACCTTCACCAAGGTGCATGATCTCATCTAGGCTCACTACCCCTTGCAACGCCAGTTCCATCGCCGATGCGAGCAATGGTTTATAGTTTTCAGAGCGTCTTGCTGTTTGAGCAAAGCCCACCGCATCATTAGCACGTAGAGCATCCATCATATTTTGCTCAAGCTCTAACATCTCAAAGACACCGATTCGACCGCGATAACCGGTTAGGTTACAGTTTTGACAGCCGCGACCTTTTACAAATGATGCAGAAACCTGATTCGGGAATCGTTCGCTAAGCCACTGTTTACGTGCATCATCTAATTCATCTTCTACCTTACAATCGCTGCACACTTTACGAACCAGTCGTTGCGCGACAACCGCACGAACCGCACTGGCAACCAGATAACCCGGAGCGCCCATATCCATCATACGCAGTGCACTATCGACGGCATCGTTAGTGTGAAGCGTGCTCAATACCAAGTGACCTGTTAATGCAGCACGCAAGCCAATCTCGACCGTTTCATGGTCACGCATCTCACCAATTAGGATAATGTCGGGATCCTGACGCAAGAAAGTCCTTAGGATGGTTGAGAAGTCGAGGTCAATTTTAGGGTTAACCTGTACTTGGTTAATACGCGGTAGACGGTATTCCACAGGATCTTCTGCAGTAATGATCTTTTTACCCGGCTCATTAAGCTCACTCAGAGCACCGTACAACGTAGTCGTTTTACCAGAACCTGTCGGGCCTGTTACCAAGATCATACCGTGTGGTCGACGCAGCTGCTTACGTAGGCGTACTAATAGATCAGCAGGGATACCCGACGATTCGAGTTTACGCAGCCCAGCAGACTGGTTAAGCAGACGCATAACCACAGATTCACCATGCTGTACTGGCATTGTCGACATACGGATATCAACAGACTGCCCTTTAGCACGAATATTAAAACGACCATCTTGTGGAAGACGCTTCTCGGAGATGTCCAAGTTCGCCATCAACTTTAAACGTAAAACTAAAGCAGACGCGATGTTCACTTCGTTAAGCAAGGTTTCGTGCAACACCCCATCAATACGTTGACGCAAGCGTAGTACATTGGCATCAGGCTCAATATGGATATCAGAAGCGCCGACTTGAATTGCATCTTCAAACAGCGAGTTGATGAGCTTAACAACCGTAACTTCATCACTGTCTTCATCAGCGATATCAAAGTCAAAGGCCTCATTCACTTGGTGCTCTGCTTCTAGCTGCTCAGCAAAAGAAGCGATCTCTTTCGTACGACGGTAATAACGGTCAAAGCCATCAACGAGTTGACGCTCTGGCGCAACCACGAACTCCAATGCGTAGTCACCTAATTGGCCAAGCAGTGCTTCTTGGGCGAACAAGTCAGCAGGATCACTCATCGCGACACGTAAAGTATCACCTTGGCGACCAATAACCAGAGCACGAAGACGTCGTGCATGCACTTCAGGAAGCAGTTGAACCGCTTCAACATCGACGGCAGCACGGCTCAAATCAATAAGAGGAATATCCAGTTGTTGAGACAAGAAGCTCAGCATCTGTTGCTCAGATAGAAACCCGAGCTCAATCAGCGCATCGCCTAACTTACGACCCGAGCTTTTTTGGGCAGCAAGCGCTTGTTCAACTTGCGCCTCAGTAATAATGCCTTCTTCTACTAATAGGTCACCGAGTCTTTTTCTTAATCTAATCTGCATTCTGGGTGCCCTCTAGGTCTGAGATTACTTTTAGCCTATCGCGGATAAAACTTTGAGATTGTGATGAGATGCCAACACGAACCAGTGAGTTTTGATACGACTGTTTCGCCTGGTCAAACATCAGCTGACGCTCTTGTTGAATGGCTAAACCTAACCACCAACGCGCGTTGTCTTGTTCTAATTCGGTTAGTTTTTGATAGCTCTCTAGCGCAATAGTTTCTTGCTGAGATTTTTGGCTCAGAGCAGCACGCATCGCAAGGTACTCTTTCGATGCATTATTAGGTAAATGCAGTAATGGGCTCAGTGCAGCTTCAGCTTGATCTGCTTTCACCAATAACTTCGAAAGCCCCAATCGCAATGCTTCACTGTCATTGTTCAAACGAATCCCAGCTTGCAGCAGCTCATAGGCTCTTCGAGTATCGCCTTTACCAAAATAGAGAATCGCGAGCTTTTGTCTTACCTCTTCATCACGAGGTGTGTAGCGAAGCGCTTCTGTAAAACCTTGCAATGCACCGTTAAGGTTATTGGCATCAAGTGCTTTCTTAGCTCGACCAATGGCATTCGCTGCTAGTTGTTCGGGTGTAAGCTCTACTTGCTTGATAACGATATCGCTCGAGGTATTTTCAACCGTTGATGAAGTGTCTGGAGCAGGCATTGTTGATTGAGTAACTTGCTGACTAGATTCAGGTTTCGCCGTTTGCGTACTTGCTAATAGCACAGGTTTCTGTGGCGCTTTTTCTGCTTGAGTATTAACCGTTTTTATAGGAGCCGGTTTATTGGTTGTTACAGCGGGCTTAGCACTTAATGTTGATGTTTTAGCAGTATTCTGAATTTGCGCAGGCGTTGATTGTGTCTCAGTGACGACCAATCTTTTCGTTGGTGAATCCGAGATCACGGCTGACGAAGCTGAGCCTTTTGAGGCTACGTCATCATTAACGGAATGACTTAACGCAACACTGTCTGATTCAATACTTGGCCCTTGCGATACCGCCCATCCGCCCATAGCTAAACTTAATGAGAAGCCAGCGGCCACCCAAACCCATGGGGAGCGAGTTCTCACCTTTGGAACCTCAGCAGCTTCGATCGCTATTTTCGATTCTTTCTTAGCCAACTCTGATAAGGCGTTATTTATGGTACTCATGATTCGCTCCAACCCCACAAAATTGGCTTTTTAAACTTAGGTTTCGATACATCATAGGTTTCATGCATCGCTGAAAAAAGGTGCTGATTCTCTACTGCTTGCTTGTGCTCACTAAACGCCATTAACAGCGCTTTGTGACACAGTTGATTGATTAGCCTTGGCACCCCTCTACTCGAACGCCAAATTGCTTTCTTGTGATTCAAACTAAATATGCTTGATGAACCACCAGACTTGCTGATTCGATTGTCGATATAGGCCACAGTCTCATCGAGATTGAGAGTTCGTAAACAAGAACTAAAGGAGATTCGTTGACGAAATTGCCTTAAATGATGTGCACTTAGGCGGGTCTCCAGCTCTGGCTGACCGAGCAATACTATCTGTAGCAACTTCATCGATTCCGTCTCTAAGTTACCGAACAAACGTAGCGTCTCGAGTGCTTCATCCGACAAAGCCTGAGCTTCATCTAAAATAGCAACTACCCTTTGACCTGAGCGATTCAAATCAATCAGCTTGTGTTGGATCTCATCCACCAGCATCGCTCTATCTTGAACGTCAATCCCCAACTCTTTGGCGACGGTGTATCGCAAGTCATCGCCAGAGAGCACAGGGTTAGGCAGATAAATCAATGCCGTGTTGTCATCTAGATGGTTTATCAACATACGACAAACCATAGTTTTGCCTGTCCCGACTTCACCGGTAATTTTAATGACCCCTTCTCCCATATCGAGAGCCGAAATCACCGTCTGAATCGCTTCAAAATGCGGCGCTAAGCCATAAAAGAGATCAGTATTTGGCGTTAGAGAGAATGGCGGTTGTTCAAAACCGAAGTGAGCTTGATACATAGGTGCTCACCTCTAAGATGCCGCCATAGCGCAAAACTGCAAATTACTCTTCATCCGGGAACCACTGCTGCAGAAGATCGCGAGAACGCTCAAGCTCACTCTGCCACGTGTTCACACCAACAATGGTCGGTTTGAGCAAGATAACCAGCTCGGTCTTTTGTGTCAGTTGGCTGGTATTACGGAACAGATGACCAAGCGCCGGAATATCACCAAAGAATGGGACTTTTGAGGTCACATCACTGACATTCGACTTCATCAAGCCACCGATCACAACAACATCGCCATTACGAGCACGAATCACCGAATCCGACTCACGGATTGAACTTCTTGCCAATGGCAACTCTACGGTACCGGTTGTTGAACCAAGGTTTAGAGATTTGGTCTCCTCGCTCACATCAATAACCGCCGGGTGAACATGAAGGAACACATTACCTTTATCATCAATCTGAGGCGTGACATCGAGAGAGATACCCGAGAAGAATGGCGTTAGCTCTACTTCTGGTGCAACATTGGCGTTATCACCGCTGCCGACTGCACTTGATAGATCCGTCACGTAGTACTCATCAGTACCGACTTTGATCACCGCTTTTTGGTTGTTTGATGCCGTCACTCGAGGGCTAGAAAGTACGTTCAGATCACCTTGGGTACCCATAAAGCTCAACACGGCTTCAAAGCTACCGCCAGAAACAACAATGTTTGATTGACCACCTAGCAGCGCCCCAACAGGGTCAAGCCCCGGTAGCGTCACTGGAGTAATCGCACCCGCCGCGTCTTTAACAATGTTGCCAGTACCAATGGTGTAGTTAGTACCGTTAGACGAGAACATTTTGGTCCAGTTAATGCCTTGTTGGTAACCATCACTCAACGTCACTTCAAGGATCTTAGCTTCCAAGATAACCTGACGCTGTAATCGCTCTTGAGAAATCCCCAAGAACTGACGTACTTCGCGGATCTCATCTGGGTAAGCTCGTACGGTAATAACACTCGCTTGAGGTGTCACGACCACACTTTGACCATTACCACTGCCGATCAAGTGCGTAACCGCCGCTTCTAACTGAGGCCAGAAATCACTCTCTGAAGTGGTTTCGATCTCAGTACCGCCGGTTGATGAAGAGGAGCTTGAAGACGTAGAAGAGCTATTCGAACTAGAGCTTGAACTAGAAGAGCTCGATGAGTTGGAATCGGAATTAGTAATCGTACCCGTTGTAATGGTCGTCAATGAGCGACCTGCTCGCTTAAGCTGTAAGTAATCGACAGGAATTGTCACGGTACGAAGGCCAGCAGGGAAGATTTGAATAACCTTACCACGCTTTTCGATATCGTAGCCGTAAAGATCTTGTACAACCGACAGCACCTCATCCAGTGTGACGTCAGTTAGGTTAACGGTAATGTTACCTGTGACACTTGGATGAATCGCTGCGCTAAATTCGGTGCCTTTTACTAAGCTCGCGAAGAAAGCTCGAGCATCAACTCGGTTGGCTTGAATACGAAAACGCTTGACCGTTTCCATACTTGGCGACATTGGATCATCGTCAAATTGCGGCATAAGATCGTCTTGAACCGATGAGGGTAACTCACTCAGTGCTCGGCTATTGGCTTCATTAATGGACTCATTTAAAGACTCTTTGATCTCTACTGGGTCGCGGTGGCCCATTGAACAACCGACTAAAGATGAAACTAAAATTGCTACTACAAGTTTACGCATGTCTTCACTCAAACCTTAATTCTTCTTAATATCCAAAGAGAACAGCTCCAACTTCCACTGCTGAGTACTTCTCTGAAGAGTGACGTATTCTGAATCTATATTTTTTACCTTGTACCCACGAATCACCTCGCCTTGCGAGACAACCTGACCATTTAAAATGGCATAACATGAGCTTTCACCTTTACAAACAATGCTCTGCAACTCAGGTAAGCGATAACGAGTTGGGGCTTTTTTTACAGGTGCTACTTTCTGCTCTTTGGGTACTAACCACCCCAACGGAGCCGTTGGATCCTGCTCAGCCAAGACCGAAGAGCTGCAAAACAGCAGAGACAGTAAAAGAACTCTAACCACCAATGAACTCCTGTCTTGTCCCTAATGTGTAAACCTCAAACACCAAACGAGCTTGTGGGTACTCTTCTACTTTGTATTGAAAGGTTCGCCAGTAATAACGAACAGGAAGAGATTCCAGTGCGTGTAAATAAGCTGAAATATCAAAGTAGGAGCCCGTTAACTCCATACGAACAGGGTGTACGTAATACCCCGAATACTCACTGGTGCTTTTCTTATTCGAAATAGGCTCTGGTTTTAGCGACTCTAATGACGCAAGTTTCAACCCTTTGCCTGAGCTCAAAACACTCTCTAGAAGTTGTGTCATCTGCGATGGTGAAATCAGACCATCGATAATCTGAGACAGCTCAACAGAAAGCTCTTGGCTTTGAACCATTAATGATTTGAACTCAACATCGATTTCTTTATCTGGGTTTTTGTTGAGTTTGGCTTGCAGTACTAACAACTCACCTTCAAGCCTTTGGTTTGACTGAGTTAAGCTCATGCTTTTTGCACGCTTTGCCTGCAAGTCATTGTATGCTGGCTCAACCAACACACTGAATAGGAGCATAAACAGACCGACGAAACCACACAGTAAAACCAGCCATTTTTCTCTCGAGCTTAGCGCTAGGAATTTATCGCTATACTGCTCCCACCTTTGCATTCTTAATTCTCCCTGCGGGTGCTTAATTCAAACGTCACAACATCTTGGTCATTACGACCAATCTTCAGTTTTTCAAACGCGCGACCCACGAGATTGAGCTCATTTTTGAATTGCCCAACCCAATTAGGAATCACCTCGGCACTGCGAGCGAAACCTGATAGATCAAGCGAATCATGAGTCATATAAATGCGAGAAAGCGAGATATCATTACGCCCTAATTTGGCCAGAGCGTTCATGACGCCAGAATACCCGATCTGCTGGCTCTCGTCGTATTGACCTACTGCCAGTAAGGCATCTTTTTTAGCCTGAATCTCACGTTTGAGACGCTCAACGGCAGCCACTTTCTCTGGAGAAGGCTTATGTTGCGCCAATTTGGCATTAAGCTGCTTAACATGACTATTTAATTGATTAGATTTTTGTTGAAGAACAATCAGTTTGTCATCGATATTAGTCGCCTGGTAGTGCATAAAACCGTAAGCGGCAAACATCACAGCAGAAACTAAAACCCAAGATGCAGCCACATTCGTCAGAGTAAAGTACTCTTTTTTCGGCTTTAAATGCTCTGGATAGAGATTAACTTTGAATTCGGAATGCGCTTGCGCCAATTCGACAAGCAAAGATTCCGAGCTTTCGCGTCCATTTTCACTGATCAAAGAAACACTCGAACTTAAGGTATTCGATAACGCTTCTTTTAATTCAGCTTCGTCCTCTTCATCACAGCATATTTTTAGCTGTCGTAGCTGAACACCCTTAATTTGTGAAGAGAGATAGTCAATTGATCGTTGCAGTTCAAGTGCTAAACCATCCATCTGCAAAGCGCTGGAGGCAACTCCAGTCAGTGGCGGTACTACGCTACGAATAGAACGTTGGAAACACACCGTATGCTCAACAAAAGCGCCTAGCTTAAAGTGAGCATTTTTGCTGCGTTGTAGCAGTATAAAGTTCGACAACTCACCTGCACTGTAACCCCATAGCTCATCTTCAGGAGCCACACCGCAGAGTTCTACTTGAGCTTGGTTGACGACGCTTAGGAGTTTATCGAGTAGCTTTTTCGCAAGAACATAAACTTGAAGTTTATTCGATGTTGGCAGAGCAACCGCACTGGCTGTGATCTCAGTGACGCGCTCTGAAACCAGATCTTTGAGTAGGAAAGGGAGTGCAACCGGCCATTCACTTTCAGGAATTTCCGGTTTATCAATCTGATAGGTCTGGTAGTAATTCGCACTAACAATCAATTGTAGGCGGGCACTATTGAAAGCATCACTTGCCAGTGATTTTTTCAGAGCACTCTCCCAATCGCCATTCATGATTGGCGTAGCAATGACGCTATTGTCCGCAGCAGGGACATAAATAGCATCGCTGCTTAACAGGGCCACCTGTGCTTGCGTGCCGTTTGGGGCTGGCTTTATCTTATTTAAAATCGCTTTTAACTTCATGGTTAACTACTACTCTTACGCCATCGATTTCTTCGGCCAACTTTAACTACCGACTCTGTTTTTACCTTAGGCTTATTCGGCTGTGGTACCGGAATAATTTGCCTCTCTTCATCAAACAATCGTCCTTGATAGCCATGGATTCCCAACTCAAGCAGAGCATTTTTCTCTGATTTAGTCTCTACACCAACCGCGATTACCTGGGTTGGCGCGTCTCCACAAGCTCCAATCAAACTGCGTACAAACAGTTGATTCTCATGCCTTTGATCGATCTTTTTAACCAAGCTTCTGTGTAGCTTAATAAAGTCGACTTTTAAATCCTTAATATAGTGAGTGCTAACAATCGTTCGACCCGCTTGACCAACCGTTACTTTACATCCGAGTCCTTTCAGCATTTTGGCGACAGGTCTCATGTAATCTAAATGTGCAATCACATGCCCTTCTGAAAATTCGAAACCTAAATGCGCACGCTGTTGAGTTGAAAGCTGTAACAACTCACTTCTAAACCACTTAAAGTGCTGTTTATTCGCAAAAGGAGTGACATTTAGGTTAATAGAGTAATTCATCAGTTCTGAAGATTCTTTTACCGACTTCAATAAAACCCGCAAAACTGATTGATCCATTTGGGCTTGATATCCAATCTGCTCTACCGCAGGCAGGAATCGAGAAGACTTAAGAAGGCCTTTCTCTGGATCTTGAATCCTTACAAAAATTTCTTTATGTAATTCATAAGGTTGCCCTTTGTTGGACATAAGATAACACTGCTGTGCAAAGATTACTAAGTTTTCCGGCTGCAATGCCTTATCCAGTAATGTTCGCCAACGAACGCTACCACGCTCCAACTCATTCTTATTAAGTTTAGGGTAACGACTCCAGTTATTACTTCGTTCTAACTGAGCGCTTTTCAGTGCCGTCTCTGCTTCATCCATGATCTGGCTATGACGCTCACCTTCCGCATACATGGTCACACCAATGTGGCACCAATTATCCACATCTAGCGGTTCCGGTGGGGTCAATTTATCAAGTTGTCTCAAACATTGGGCAGCCAGTGTCGCAATATCTTTACTACTTTGATGAGGAATAAATACAGCAAAGTCGGCATCATAGTATCGGGAGAAGATAACGTCAGGGTAACGCTGGACGATATTCGACAACACTTCACCTACTTCAACGATAAAAGCGTCGGTCACTTGCTTGTCGTTATTGTCTCGAACTTGCTCCCACTCCTCGATACGGATAAGAAGTACGCCACCACGCGCACCACTTTCATGCAGAGCCGATTCAAGTTTATTATCGAACAGGACTCGATTAGCAGTGCCTGTGAGCTTATCTAAAAAGGTATGTGTACGAATAAAGGTATCGAAACGGCTACGTTCCTGTCGGGCGTCTTGCAACTCCTCAATCAATACATCAAGTGCTTCACTTGCGGTATATGGCCACTCTCGCTCATCACCTTTTGCATGAGACTCAACTTGCCCAGCAAGGATCATTCGACCACGCTCTTCAAGCATTTCGGAGCCCATTAACTGCTCTTTGAGCCACTGCACTCCCCTAGCTAAACAGAAAATGATCAGGGCAACTGCTAAGGTTATCGACCACATCGCTTCCATTGAGTAACTGTAACCAATATAAGGAGGCAAAGCCTTAAACTCGATTTGGTAGCCGGTGTTACGCTCTAATACAAAGGTGCGTTCATAGAGACGATTGGGATCAATTTGTGGAGAAGTATCTTTGAAACGATAAACAATACCGGTGGAGTTCGAGAGTTTCATCTCTACGATATTGCTGGCTTGGAGCATCTTAGGCATCCAGCGCTGCATAGAATAAGCAGCATCCGGATCTTCCATTTCTTTATCCACGACATCGACAATCCCGACCAAATAGTGATCGAGATACTCTTGCCCAATACGCTTGAAAGAGAGTGTGCCCCCGATGAATAGAATAAACATCGCACTGATAACAATAACAGTAACGAATGCCACCAAACGGGTGCTCAACTTAAGGGTTGGGGTATATCTCATGAATAACGAAATCCTTTTCAACTCACATTATACCGTACTGCTACGTTATACTATATTTTGCGGTTGTAAATAAAGCGTTAAGAGTTTCGGGTAGCAAAAAGCCGCGACAAACGCGGCTTTTCCATTGTAATACTTTGTTTTCTGATTTACGAAAAACAGAGTTTAGAACGGGATGTCATCATCAAAATCCATCGGTGGCTCATTGTATTGAGGTTGAGCCTGTTGTGGAGCTTGTTGTTGAGGTGCTTGCTGCTGAGCAGGTGCACTGTATTGCTGCTGTTGTTGTGGTTGCTGAGGCTGACCCCAACCACCTTGCTGCTGTTGACCGCCCATGCCGCCTTGAGCTGGTGCGCCACCTTGAGCACGACCGCCTAGCATTTGCATTACGCCGTTAAAGCCTTGAACAACAACTTCCGTTGTGTAGCGATCTTGACCGCTTTGATCTTGCCATTTACGTGTCTGCAGTTGGCCTTCAATGTAAACTTGAGAACCTTTACGTAGGTATTCACCTGCAACTTCTGCCAGCTTGCCAAACAGAGCCACACGGTGCCATTCTGTTTTCTCGCGCTGCTCGCCAGTTGCTTTATCACGCCATGATTCTGACGTTGCAATGGTAATGTTCGCTACTGCACCGCCATTTGGCATGTAACGAATTTCAGGGTCATTACCTAGGTTACCCACTAATATAACTTTGTTAACTCCACGGCTAGCCATGATTTGCTCCGTCTAAACTCATAGTCTTGAAAATTTTAGCGCATAAGAATAACACGCTTTTTAACAGTGATAAATCGCAATCCGATTCTCTATTGAATCGAAAGAATAAAAACGTAACAAATCATGATATTCAGACGAGTGTTGTTTTTTTCGCCACTTACAAACCACTCATTTACTTGGTCAATTGATATTCAACGCAAGTCATAACTAAGCAGCTAGTGATGAAATTCGCATCATGACAGTGTGAACGCTTTCTAATAAACAATAGAGGAGCTTTCACATGAAAGTATCGAGGTATACACGCACACTGCACTTCTTATGCTTAGATCCAGAACAAAGCCATCTTTATATCAATGAAATAGAGAAGTTACTTTCTATTCCAATGTATAAGATGCCGCCGGGAGAGTTAATGTGCGTCAACAAAAAGCAGAGCAATCGAATCATCTTGGTAGATTACAAACAACTGCCAGAGCTATTTGAAGCCTTCCCTAACCTAGCGGTTTTATGGAAGAACTTTGAAATTATTCTGTTCAATGTAGAAAAACCTTTACAAACTCAAGAGATCATCCGCTTTGGCCACCTAAAAGGGTTGTTCTACTGCAGCGATACCAAACCGAAAATAGCTGAAGGCATCACGAGGATCATTAATGGTGAGAATTGGTTACCTAGAAAGATTACCAGCCAATTGCTATTCTATTATCGTAATATCGTCAACATCAGCACTTGCCCAATCACAGTCGACTTAACCATTCGTGAGTTGCAAGTGATTCGCTGCTTACAAACAGGTGCATCGAATACCCAAATTGCGGAGGATCTATTCATCAGTGAATTCACAGTCAAATCCCATCTTTATCAAATCTTTCGTAAATTGGCTGTAAAGAATCGAGTGCAAGCTATCGCGTGGGCAAACCAGAACCTAATTTCATAACTTGCCAATATCAGTATTTTTGAGGGTAGCTCCAATAAAGCATACGGATTGTTGCTGAATTTTCGACATTACCTGTGCTAGAGTTGCCCTCAGAAATGTTCAGCACACAGAGCTGATTCGATAATTATTAAAGATATAGGGTTTTTACCATGATTAAAAAGTGCCTTTTCCCGGCAGCTGGCTACGGTACACGTTTCTTACCTGCAACTAAATCGATGCCAAAAGAGATGATGCCTGTTGTGAGCAAACCGCTCATCGAATATGGCGTTGAAGAAGCAATTGAAGCAGGTATGGACGGCATGTGTATCGTAACAGGCCGTGGTAAGCACTCGATCATGGATCACTTCGACAAGAACTACGAACTTGAGCACCAAATCAGCGGTACTAATAAAGAAGAACTGCTGTACAACATTCGTGAAACGATTGAAGCAGCAAACTTCACGTACATTCGTCAACGTGAAATGAAAGGCTTAGGTCATGCTATCTTAACTGGCCGTGAGCTAGTTGGTGACGAACCGTTTGCGGTTGTACTGGCTGATGACTTGTGTGTAAACGAGCAGCAAGGTGTGCTTGCTCAAATGGTTGCACTTTACAAACAGTTCCGCTGCTCAATCGTTGCTGTACAAGAAGTGCCAGAGGACGAAACACACAAGTACGGTGTGATCTCAGGTGAGATGATTAAAGACGATCTTTACCGTGTTGATGACATGGTAGAGAAACCAGAGCAAGGTACTGCTCCGAGCAACCTAGCAATCATTGGTCGCTATATTCTGACTCCAGATATCTTCGAACTAATTGAGAACACAGAACCAGGCAAAGGCGGCGAGATTCAAATCACCGATGCGCTACTAAAGCAGGCTCAAGCTGGCTGTGTACTTGCGTACAAGTTTAAAGGTAAACGCTTCGACTGTGGTAGTGTTGAAGGCTATATCGAAGCAACGAACTTCTGCTACGAGAACCTATACAAAAAAGACGCACAGAAAGTTGAACTAGATAAACACTCAACTAAAAAAGAAGCATAATCACCTCCGGCTTCAGCATCTTTTAAAAGGCAGCTCAATTGAGCTGCCTTTTTTGTACTGTTTTTTTATCCAGTAAAACTTTGCACAAAACTCACACTATGTAATACTTTAGCCACTGAAAATTACATGGTTGCCTGAAATGGATAAAATTGAAGTAAGGGGTGCTCGCACGCACAACCTCAAAGATATAAACCTAACAATTCCAAGAGATAAACTCATTGTGATTACGGGTTTGTCTGGGTCTGGTAAGTCTTCACTGGCTTTCGACACCCTGTATGCAGAAGGTCAACGTCGCTACGTTGAGTCATTGTCTGCCTACGCACGTCAATTTTTGTCTCTTATGGAAAAGCCCGATGTTGACCACATCGAGGGCTTGTCTCCGGCGATCTCTATCGAGCAAAAGTCGACATCTCATAACCCGCGTTCAACCGTGGGTACAATAACAGAGGTCTATGATTATCTTAGACTTTTGTATGCTCGTGTGGGCGAACCTCGCTGTCCAGATCATCATGTACCGCTTGCTGCTCAAACCATCAGCCAAATGGTGGATAAAGTTCTAGAACTGCCTGAAGGCTCGAAAATGATGCTGCTTGCTCCTATCGTCAAAGAGCGTAAGGGTGAGCATGTAAAGACACTACAAAACCTTGCGGCTCAAGGCTTTATTCGAGCTAGGATCGACGGTGAGACCTGTGATCTTTCCGATCCACCAACATTGGAACTACATAAAAAGCATACTATCGAAGTTGTGGTCGATCGTTTTAAGGTTCGCCCTGATCTTCAGCAGCGCCTAGCAGAATCTTTTGAGACCACACTAGAATTATCGGGTGGTATCGCTGTCGTCGATTGGATGGACGATAACGATCAAGAAGAGATCGTATTTTCGGCTAACTTCGCCTGTCCGAAATGTGGCTACAGCATGCAAGAGCTTGAGCCTCGACTGTTCTCTTTCAACAATCCAGCTGGTGCTTGTGGTACCTGTGATGGCCTTGGTGTACAACAGTACTTTGACCCAAGCCGAATTATCCTTGACGACAACCTAAGCATTGCAGACGGTGCCATCAAAGGCTGGGATCAAAAGAACTACTACTACTTCCAAATGCTTACCTCACTTGCTGAGCATTACGGATTTGATTTGTTTGCACCATTCAACGCTTTACCAAAGAAAACTCAAGATATCATCTTGAAAGGCTCCGGCCGCACAGAGGTAGAGTTCAAGTACATTAATGACCGTGGTGATATTCGTGTTAAGCGTCATCCATTTGAAGGTATTTTGAATACGTTAGAGAGGCGCTACCGTGACACCGAATCAAACTCGGTTCGTGAAGATCTTGCCAAGTACATTTCAACTAAGTCTTGCTCTAGCTGTGGCGGAACCCGACTGAGACTTGAAGCACGTAATGTCTTTATTGGCGATACTACCCTGCCGCAAATTGTTGAACTCAGTATCGCTGACGCATTGGAATTTTTCCAAAATCTGCAGTTAAGTGGTCAGCGTGCCCAAATTGCCGAAAAGGTCATGAAAGAGATCAACGACCGTCTACACTTCTTGGTCAATGTTGGCTTAAATTACCTCAACCTCTCTCGTAGCGCAGAAACACTTTCAGGTGGTGAAGCGCAACGTATTCGCCTCGCGAGTCAGATAGGCGCAGGCTTGGTTGGTGTCATGTATGTGCTAGATGAGCCTTCAATCGGCCTCCACCAGCGTGATAATGAACGACTATTGCAGACCTTGGTTCACTTACGCGATCTTGGCAACACCGTTCTCGTTGTAGAACATGATGAAGACGCTATTCGTTGTGCCGATCATGTGATCGATATCGGCCCTGGTGCAGGTGTTCACGGTGGTAACGTCGTAGCCGAAGGTACGATGCAAGAGATCATCGACAATCCAAACTCTCTGACCGGCCAGTACCTAAGTGGCGCTAAAGAAATTGCGGTACCAAAAGAGCGAACTCCTATCGATAAAAAGAAAGTGGTTGAGCTGATAGGTGCAACAGGCAACAACCTTAAAGAGGTGACAGCAACAATCCCTGTAGGTCTATTCAGTTGTATTACTGGTGTTTCCGGCTCAGGCAAATCGACCTTGATTAACGATACCTTCTTTAAGATCGCGCACACGCAGCTTAACGGCGCCACTACCGCTGTGCCTGCACCGTATAAGAAGATAAAAGGCTTAGAGCATTTCGACAAAGTGATCGATATCGACCAAAGCCCAATAGGACGAACTCCGCGTTCTAACCCAGCCACTTATACCGGTATCTTCACGCCAATTCGTGAACTATTTTCTGGTACACAAGAAGCACGTTCACGTGGCTACAAGCCTGGTCGCTTTAGCTTTAACGTTCGAGGTGGTCGCTGTGAAGCTTGTCAGGGTGATGGTGTAATTAAGGTAGAAATGCACTTCTTACCGGATGTATACGTCCCTTGTGATGTATGTAAGGGGAAACGCTATAACCGTGAAACATTAGAAGTGCGCTACAAAGGCAAAACCATCGATGAAGTGTTAGAGATGACGGTCGAAGACGCTCGTGAGTTCTTTAATCCAGTTCCGGTAATCGCACGTAAGCTCCAAACATTAATGGATGTTGGTTTATCTTACATTCGCCTTGGACAAGCAGCCACAACACTTTCTGGCGGTGAAGCGCAGCGTGTTAAACTGGCTCGTGAGCTATCTAAGCGTGATACGGGTAAAACTCTCTATATCCTAGACGAGCCGACTACAGGTCTGCACTTCCACGATATTCAGCAACTACTGACTGTTCTGCATCGCCTGCGTGATCACGGAAACACAGTCGTGGTGATCGAGCATAACTTGGATGTAATTAAAACCGCAGACTGGATCATTGACTTGGGCCCAGAAGGTGGCCAAGGTGGTGGTGAAATTATTGCTGCTGGTACACCAGAAGATGTGGCACTGGTCGAAGGTTCTCACACCGCTCGCTTCCTTAAGCCTATGTTAACTATGAAATAGGCCTACAATAGCGCTCAGCGAATAGGACGAAAAGTGTTACAGTATCGGGGCTTGTTCTAATTGAACAGGCCCCGTTTTTATAAGGTTAAGGATCTATGGCGACAATACACACCAGTGGTACACAGCTTGAGGGTCAAGTGACTCAACTTCCGCTCAATAAGCCCTTTTTGGTTTCTTTGGCCGTTGTCTTTCTCATTGCTATGCACTTTTTTATGCCCAACCCTGGTGGTTCAGGCTTAGCGCTCTCTTTCAATCCAACCACTTGGCTAGCTTTGAGCTTTACTCTGGCAATCGGCTTTTACCAAATGGCCAATAACCGCGTCATCAAGTACTCAAAGCTCACTATAGGGCTATTGATTAGCTGCATTATTCTTACGCTGCCAGTCCTATATAGTAACGCAGCTCCTTCCGGTGCTTCAGGTCGCTTACTCGGGCTATGGACTGGTTTTGCTTTTTTCGTTCTTCTTCAGCAGTTCAAGTTCAGTAACAAACATAAACAGCGTTTACTGTGGTTCATTGTACTTGCGGTTATGATTCAAGCTCTGTTTGGTTACTTCCAATACTTTTTCTTAGAAGCGGGCAACATGTTTGGCTACAACACCAAAGCCAACCGCCCTTATGGTATTTTCCAGCAGCCGAATGTTATGGCGAGTTTTCTCGCTACAGGTTTCGTTCTTTCTGCATATCTACTGGCGAGACAGCCAACCAAGTATAATCTCAAGCTGAGCGAATCGTTTCTGCTCTATCTGATGCCAGCAATCACTGTACCATTGCTGATCATCATTGCATCAAGAACAGGTTGGCTGGCGAGCGTATTAAGCTTTCTCCTTATCCTTCCATACCTTTATAAATTTTCGACGAGGAAGCGATTTTACGGCTGGTGCGGTTCGGTATTACTGGGAATTATCGGAGGCTTGGCAATTATTGGTTTGCAAACGAATAATAGTTTAGCTAGTGAAAAAGCCAATAGATCCCATTTAGAAGATGCCCGTGGGTTTATATTCCCACAAGCCTTAGACATGATGGTAGAGAAGCCATTCTCTGGTTATGGCTACGGTAAATTTGAGTCGGAATACACGCTGTACACAGCACGTCAGCACCAACTCAATCCTAATTATCACCCTGGACTTCCAGCGATGGACCATCCACACAATGAGTTATTATTTTGGGGTGTCGAGGGCGGTATCGTACCGATAATAGGTATTCTACTTGCAGCAGCTTTGGTGGCTGGCAGGATAACCACCGCAACAAAGGGAACCCAGTTAGCTCTGTTCGCGCTGTTTATTCCGATCGTTTTACACTCGCAGCTCGAGTACCCGTTTTACCATTCAGCCATTCATTGGGTTACATTCATCGTATTACTTTACTGGGTTGACCAACGCACCTCTTATCACTACCAAAAGGGATTCAGCGTTATCAGTAAGACTTTGTTTAGAGTAACAAGCTTAGTCGTGCCTATTCTTGTGAGCTTCTATATGTTGAGCGCCTTGCACACCAACTATGTGCTGACCAAGTTTGAGAAATCACAGCCTAAGAATCCGGATATTCTAAAAGAGGTTTCGAACCCTGTGGTTTGGAAAGATCGCTACGATTGGGATATCTACAGTACTTATCTCAATATCGGACTCTATCAAGAAGATCCAAAACTGATTCAACCGTATATTGATTGGTCACTAAATATCATCAAGTCGAAACCACGACCTGCCTTTTACAACAACCTGATCTTGGCTTACCAAGGCTTAGGTGACGAAAGTAAAGCGGAACAGATTCGCAGCGAAGCACAATTTCTGTTCCCGAATCGAGACTTTTCGACAGTGCAATACCAACGTCCATCACAGGTAAAATCATCGACGTCATCAGCACAAAGTAGCGCTCAATAGCTCTGCGATAAACTTACTAGCACAAAAAAGGCGAACGAGATAACTCGTTCGCCTTTCAATTCAATGAATCGCTTAGCTTATTTCAAAACATCCGCCAGTGCTTTCAAACATAGAGCAACATTCTCTTTTCGAGCACCATAACCCATTAAGCCAATTCGCCACGCTTTTCCTGCTAGTGCACCAAGTCCTGCACCAATCTCTAGGTTGTACTCTTCAAGCAGACGCGTTCGAACAGCCGCTTCATCAATCCCTTCAGGGAAATACACCGCGTTCAGTTGCGGTAATCGACTTCCTTCTTCAACCACAAAGCTTAGTCCAAGAGATTCAAGGCCTGCTTTTAGCTCACGGTGCGCGGATTGGTGACGCTCCCAGGCATTCTCTAAGCCTTCATTGCGCAGAATCACTAACGATTCATGCAGAGCGTACAGGCTATTTACTGGTGCAGTATGGTGGTAGCTACGCTTTCCTTCACCGCTCCAGTACCCCAGTACCAAGCTCTGATCTAAGAACCAACTCTGTACTGGTGATTGGCGTGCTTTCATCTTCTCAACCGCTTTTTGAGAAAAAGTAACAGGCGAAAGGCCCGGTACACAAGACAAACACTTCTGGCTACCCGAGTACACAGCATCTAACTGCCATTCGTCCACCAGCAAAGGAACACCACCCAATGACGTAACCGCATCCACGATAGTCAAAGCATTAAAACGACGAGCAACTTGAGAAACCGCGTCAGCATCCGTGAGGGCGCCTGTCGATGTTTCTGCGTGAACAAACGCAACTGCAACCGCATCTGGGTGTTCAGTAAGTGCTTGTTCTACTTTATCAATCGATACCGGTTTTCCCCATTCGTCATCAACCAGAATCGCTTCGCCGCCACAGCGAACTACGTTCTCACGCATTCGCTCGCCAAAAACACCATTGCGACACACAATCACTTTTTCACCCGGCTCAATCAAATTAACGAAACAAGTTTCCATACCTGCACTACCCGGTGCTGAAACTGCAATCGTAAACTCATTCTCCGTTTGGAAGGCATATTTTAATAGCTGCTTAACCTCATCCATCATATTGATAAACAAAGGGTCTAAATGGCCGATGGTAGGACGGCTTAGCGCTTGCAGAACTCGAGGAGATATATCAGAAGGCCCAGGCCCCATAAGTGTGCGATGAGGAGGAAAAAAGCTTTCAGCGATGGAAGTAGTGTGCAGGTTAGACATAATTATCCCTTATGTTTATGACATGAACCTTCCACACTAAAGCAAATCCACTACCTCAGCAATTAACCGAAAGTCTCGAGGTCAAACCAGTGTCACAGAATTGTTAAATTTATTTTCACTTTATCTTGAGTTACCGATTGACATTCGTACCGCAAACACGTTCAATAAAACAGCTATCAAGCAGAAGAGGAGCACTGCCCAGGTAGATGTTTTGTGGAACCACATTTCCAATACAGAACATTCAGGGGGAGCAGTGCCGAGGTAACTGAAACATGTCGGGTTTCTGTTATCGGTTAATTGGGCTGAATCCCATTAACTGTCATCATTCCAATATGATGAGGAGCTTCTGAGGTTTACAATTCAAATACACACCTCTCTTTTTGCTCTAAACCCTCTCTTCAAAACATTGGACGTTGGATTACCAACAGTAATTTTTATTTTAGGAAGTCGGGAGATTTATCGTGAGCGCATCTAATGTAGCTGGTTCTTTTAATGTCGCCAAATTCGGTGGGACAAGTGTTGCTAACTTTGAAGCAATGAGTCGCTGTGCAGCCATTATTGAGAATAACCCAAATACCAAGCTTGTTGTCAGCAGTGCGTGTTCAGGCGTCACCAACCTTTTAGTTGAACTGGCTAACGGCGTACAAGACCAAACTCGCCGCCAAGAGTTAATGAGCCAACTAATGGAAATTCACCACGCGATTTTGGATCAGCTTGCAGAACCAATGAGCGTGGAAAAAGAGATCCATCTTATTCTGGATAATATTGCAAGTGCTGCAGAGGCTGCATCTTTTCAGTCAAGCGCTAAATTGACCGACCATTTAGTGGCGTGTGGTGAGCTAATGTCGACTCACCTTTTTGCTCAAATCCTTAGGGAGCGCGGTGTATCTTCGGTCCGATTTGATATCCGAGAAGTGCTGCGCACCAATGACGCTTACGGCAAAGCTGAACCTCAGCTAGAGCAGATCTCTCAGCTTGCTCAGGAGAAACTGATTCCATTGTGCCAAGAGCATGTAGTGATCACACAGGGCTTTATTGGTGCAGATGATGAAGGCAATACAACCACTCTTGGTCGTGGTGGAAGCGACTACTCAGCAGCGCTGATTGCAGAATCGGTACTTGCTTCTGGTTTAGAGATTTGGACAGATGTTCCGGGGATCTACACAACTGATCCTCGTATCGCTCCTAAAGCATCACCTATCCCAGAGATCAGCTTCAGTGAAGCCTCAGAGATGGCCAACTTTGGCGCTAAAATCCTGCACCCTTCCACGCTGGTACCAGCGCTACGTCATCAGATTCCAGTTTTTGTTGGTTCATCTAAAGAGCCAGAAAAAGGCGGTACTTGGATTCGCCAACAAGTGGAAAGCTCACCACTATTCAGAGCACTCGCCCTGCGCTGCAACCAAACTATGGTTACTCTGCGCAGTGCTAACATGTTCCACGCATACGGATTCCTAGCAAAAGTATTTGAGATCCTCGCTAAGCATAAGATCTCTGTCGATCTTATTACCACTTCAGAGATCAGTGTCTCTCTAACCCTAGATCAAACAGATACCTCTGGTGGTGCCCCGGAACTGCCTGAAGTTGTACGCAAAGAACTTGAAGAGCTATGTACGGTAGAAGTTGAGCATAATCTATGTCTTGTGGCGTTGATTGGTAACAATATGAGTGAAAGCAAGGGTTACGCTAAGCAAGTATTCAGTACACTTGAAGACTTCAACCTGCGTATGATCTGTTACGGTGCGAGCCCACACAATCTATGTTTCTTAGTGCATGAGTCAGTCTCTCGTTCGGCAATTCAAAAACTTCACCAAGAGTTATTTGAGCAAGAGTAAAAATTCAAACAGACACAAAAAAGGGTTGCTCAACAGCAACCCTTTCTCTTTCTAGTCGGCCCTAGTTAATATTTGGACCTAACCATTTCTCTGCTTCAAGCGTATCCCAACCCTTGCGATCTGCGTAGCTATCTACTTGATCTTGCTGAATCTGAGCAATCGCGAAATAGCGTGAATCAGGGTGAGAGAAATACCAACCCGATACTGATGCACCCGGCCACATTGCGTAGCTGCTGGTCAAAGACATATCGATTGTTTCTTCCACTTTCAATAGCTCCCACAATGCGCCTTTTTCAGTATGCTCAGGACATGCCGGATAACCAGGCGCAGGACGAATCCCTTGGTATTTCTCACGAATCAACTCATCATTCGATAGGCTTTCATCGGCGGAGTAACCCCAGATATCTTTACGTACTTGCTCATGTAAGTACTCAGCAAATGCTTCCGCAAGTCGGTCAGCTACCGCTTGAATCATGATAGCGTTGTAGTCATCGCCCGCAGCTTTGTATTCATCGGCCAGCTCACGCTCTCCAATACCACCCGTTACCGCAAAAGCACCAATCCAATCTTTCTTGCCTGACTCTTTTGGCGCAATGTAGTCAGACAGGCAGTAGTTAAAGCCTTTTGGTTTCTCTGTTTGCTGACGTAAGTTGTGAAGAACCTTAGCCACCTCAGTGCGTGACTCATCAGTATAAACCTCAATATCATCACCCACACTTGCCGCAGGGAACAGCGCACACATACCGCGAGCTTTAAGTAAGCCTTCACGCTCAACTCTATCAAGTAGGTCATTCGCGTCTTTAAAGAGACGTTTTGCCTCTTCGCCCACTTCTTCGTGTTCAAGAATCGCAGGGTATTTACCCACTAGCGACCAAGTCATGAAGAACGGTGTCCAGTCGATATAACGACGTAGGGTCGCAACATCAAAATCATCATAAACATGTACACCTGGCTTAGCTGGAGCTGGCGGCGTATAGCTTTCCCAATCAATAGCCACTTTATTCGCGCGAGCTTGCTCTAACGTCACAGGCTTAGTACGAGGCTTCTTACGATTGTGCTGATCACGAACACGTTCATAATCCAAATCTAGCTTCTCAACAAACGCCGGACGAAGCTCATCAGATAACAGAGAAGTACATACTCCAACTGCACGTGAAGCATTGTTTACATACACCACAGGGTTCTTGTAGTTCTGCTCAATCTTAACTGCAGTATGCGCTTTCGAAGTGGTTGCCCCACCAATCAACAGTGGTAAATCAAAATCCAAACGCTCCATCTCTTTCGCCACATGTACCATCTCATCCAGTGATGGTGTAATCAGGCCAGATAGACCGATAATGTCGACATTTTCTTCTTTAGCGACTTTTAGGATCTGTTCACAAGGAACCATCACCCCCAGGTCAATAATCTCGTAGTTATTACACTGCAATACCACGCCCACAATGTTCTTACCGATATCGTGAACATCACCTTTTACCGTCGCGAGCAAAATCTTACCGTTTGAAGAACCTGCTTGTTTGGAGGCATTAATGAAAGGCTCAAGGTGAGCAACAGCCTGCTTCATTACACGTGCTGACTTAACAACTTGAGGAAGGAACATCTTACCTTCACCAAATAGGTCACCAACCACGTTCATGCCATCCATAAGAGGACCTTCAATTACCTCTAGTGGTTTACTGGCATTTAATCGAGCTTCTTCAGTATCTTCGACGATAAATTCAGTAATACCTTTAACAAGTGCATGCTCTAAACGTTTCTCAACCGCCCAAGTACGCCACTCGAGAGCAGAAGCATCTTCCTCTTTGCCCACACCCTTGCCTGCGTATTCTGCCGCAATATCAAGTAGTCGCTCAGTCGAGTCATCACGACGGTTAAGAACAACATCTTCTACAGCTTCACGCAGTTTATCAGGTACGTTATCGTAGATTTCAAGTTGACCGGCATTAACGATACCCATATCCATACCGTTCTTAAAACAGTGATACAGGAACACCGCGTGAATCGCTTCGCGAACGTAGTTATTACCACGGAAAGAGAATGAAACGTTAGATACACCACCAGAAATCATCGCATATGGAAGATCACGCTTGATGTCTGCTACCGCTTCAATGAAATCAACCGCGTAGTTGTTATGTTCTTCAATACCTGTCGCAACCGCGAAGATGTTCGGGTCGAAGATAATATCTTCTGGTGGAAAGCCAACTTCATCGACCAAAATGTTGTAGGCGTTGGTACAAATTTCTAATTTGCGCTGACGCGTTTCTGCTTGGCCAACTTCATCAAATGCCATCACGATAACTGCGGCACCATAACGACGAATCAGCTTTGCTTGCTCAACAAACTTCTCTTTACCCTCTTTCAAGGAGATTGAGTTAACGATGCCTTTACCTTGAATACATTTAAGGCCGGCTTCGATGACTTCCCACTTAGAAGAGTCAACCATGATCGGCACTTTAGAAATCTCAGGTTCAGACGCACACAGATTTAAGAAGCGCACCATACACGCCTCAGCGTCTAGCATCCCTTCATCCATGTTGATATCAATAATTTGCGCACCGTTCTCTACTTGTTGGCGAGCAACCTCCAGAGCCTCATCATAAAGCTCTTCTTTAATTAGACGCTTAAATCGAGCAGAACCAGTAACGTTAGTACGCTCACCAACGTTGACGAATAACGTGTCTTTCTCGATAGTAAGTGGCTCTAATCCAGATAAGCGACAAGAGACCGCTAGTTCAGGTAATGCACGCGGCTCAATCTTATCCACCACATTAGCCATCTGACGAATATGCTCGGGAGTCGTACCACAACAACCACCAATAAGGTTTAGGAATCCACTTTCCGCCCACTCTTTAACGTGAGTGGCCATATCTTCAGGAGAGAGGTCATATTGACCAAATGCGTTAGGGAGACCCGCATTAGGGTGAACTGAAACAAATGTTTCTGAAATGCGAGAAAGCTCATCGACATATGGGCGCAACTCGTCCGGTCCGAGCGCACAGTTCAAGCCAAAAGAGAGAGGACGAACGTGGCGCAGTGAGTTGTAAAAGGCTTCAGTAGTTTGACCTGAAAGCGTTCGACCTGATGCGTCAGTGATGGTACCTGAGATCATAACAGGCAGAGTAATACCTAACTCCTCGAATACGGTGTCAACTGCGAAAGCACAAGCCTTAGCGTTCAAAGTATCAAAGATGGTCTCAATAAGGATCAGATCAGAACCACCCTTGATCAGAGCACGAGTTGATTCGGAGTAAGCCTCTACTAACTCATCAAAACTGACATTTCGGTAGCCCGGATCATTTACATCAGGGGAGATAGAACAAGTACGGTTAGTTGGACCAAGAACACCAGCCACATAACGAGGCTTATCAGGAGTCTTCGCTGTCCACTCATCAGCGGCTTCTCGCGCTAGCTTGGCTGCAGCGAAGTTAATCTCTTCGCTGAGGCTCTCCATATCATAGTCAGCCATTGCAATGGTGGTTGCGTTAAAGGTATTGGTTTCAAGGATGTCTGCGCCAGCGTCTAAATAAGCTGAATGTATGTCCTTAATAAGCTGAGGTTGAGTAAGCACCAAAAGGTCGTTATTGCCCTTGAGATCACTATGCCAATCAGCAAAGCGCTCTCCTCGATAGTCTTGCTCTTCCAGTTTGTAGTTCTGGATCATGGTGCCCATACCACCATCGATCAATAGAATTCGTTGCTTTAATTGAGCTTCGATCTGTTGCTTTACATTACTTCCCACAGTACAGCCTCATTCCTTTAGTTATCACTCCATCCTATCACACATTAAAAAGGAGTCTAGACGTCTAAAACGGGAAATTGATAACTTATCTATGACAAAAAAGCGTTTGCTATTTGAGCTATAGAGGACGAAAATTCATATTCATATTTTGTTACATATCGGAAATCCAATGTCGGTCTACTATACCCTCTGCTTTTTATCTGCAGCAGCTATGTTGATAGCGTTTGTAAACAGCAAGATAGGAAAGATGCAAACCACAATCGCCATTACTGCTGGCTCGATGATGCTCTCACTTATTATCTTGATTGCCGGTCAAAACGATTGGTTTCAGCTGTCTGAAATCGCGTCAGACACAGTAGCGAGTATCAACTTTGAAGATTTTCTACTCAAAGGGATTCTAGGCTTCTTATTATTCGCAGGTGGACTAGGGATTAAATTGCCCAACTTAAAAGATCAGAAGTGGGAAATCACAGTGCTCGCATTGGGCGCGACTCTGTTCTCGACTTTCTTCATTGGATTTGTGCTATATGGATTCTGCCAAGTAATCGGCATTCAGTTTGATCTTATCTACTGCTTACTGTTTGGTTCTCTTATCTCTCCAACTGACCCAATTGCTGTATTGGCGATCGTTAAGAAACTCGACGCTCCAAAACGTATCTCGACCCAGATTGAGGGTGAATCACTCTTCAATGACGGCTTCGGTCTGGTTATCTTTGTCACTTTATTTACTATCGCGTTTGGTACCGAAGCTCCGACAGTAGGCAGCGTAACGATGCTATTTATCCAAGAAGCACTTGGCGGGATTGTTTATGGCTTTGCATTAGGTCTTCTATTCCATTACTTAATCAGTAACACTGACGACCACTCAATGGAGCTATTACTGACCATTGGCATCCCAACTGCGGGTTACGCATTTGCAGAGGTTCTTCATGTATCAGGTCCATTAGCTATGGTGGTATCAGGTATCATGATTGGTAACTGGACTCGCTTTATCGGTTTCTCGAAAGAGAGTGAAGATCATTTAGACCACTTCTGGGAGCTAGTCGATGAGTTTCTAAATGGCGTGCTATTCCTACTAATCGGTATGTCGATGCTACTTTTCGAATTCCACGAAGAAGACTGGATCTTAATGGCTTTCTCAGTACCGTTAGTACTAGTTGCTCGTTACCTGAGTGTATTCCTGTCATACATTGGCTTTAAACGTTTTAGAAGCTATAACCCATGGTCAGTTAAAATCCTTACGTGGGGAGGATTACGTGGCGGCTTGGCTCTCGCGATGGCACTATCTATTCCTTCGGGTATCTGGGTAATTGAAGATAAGCTAATCGATGTGAAAGAGATCATCCTAGTTATGACCTATTCTGTCGTTGTATTCTCTATCTTAATCCAAGGCTCAACAATCACACCTATGATTGAGAAAGCCAAGCTGGCAGAAAAAGAGCTAAACGAATAACCTCCTTCCTTATACAGAGGCTGCTTCTTAAGTAGCCTCTATCCTATCTCCCAAGCCATCTACTAACCATCATTACTCTTCGCATCAACACATCTTAGCACCTACCGAAAGCCTCACGTTTTTGAGATAGACAGCCTTATCTCAATAGATCAGGTACCAACGAGTTAGAACCAATCTAGGATTGAGTAGTATTTGACCTCAATAACACCAGAGCCCACCATTCCACAGAACTCTAAAACTGGAGAGTCAAGTCATCTTGCTATCTCAACACTGCTTCGTAGACACAACACCTAGCATACCTACCGAGGGTTCAGTGTATAGCAGAGTTGAGAATATCTAACTCCCAACACAAGCTTTAGAAAGTACAAATACGTTAGTGTTTCAACTAGAGCCTTCAATATGGCAATACTAGATTGCGCCGACACTTCAAAGACTCGATCGAACAAGCGTGCGAAGGATATACCTAGTTCTTTCAACACAGTTCTAGCTTTAGTATTGGCAGGAAGATTAGGCTAGTGTCTCAGATGTTCGACTGGGTTGGCGCAGTTGCGCTCAGTACATGCTATTTTTGTAATCGAAGAATCAGCTATTCTGTGAATGGTATGGTTGCAGTGTCAGAAAGCTAAAGGCTCTGACGTAAGTCAGAGCCTTTAAATGTAGTAGGGGTGGAAGATTCGACCGGGCGGGCGTTGCAGGGTGACGCCTAGTAATCCCAACATTGCTTCACAGAAACAACAAGCGTAAAAAAGCCCCAGCATTTCTGCTGAGGCTTCATATATGGCAGGGGTGGAGAGATTCGAACTCCCAACACGCGGATTTGGAATCCGCTGCTCTGCCAATTGGAGCTACACCCCTAAAATTTCAATACTGTAGATTCGAAAAAACCTCGCACTAGGCGAGGCTCTCGAATAAGTGGCGGAGTGGACGGGACTCGAACCCGCGACCCCCGGCGTGACAGGCCGGTATTCTAACCAACTGAACTACCACTCCGCAGTGGCTTACTTGCTTTAAGCAAGTGTCCATAATTTAAAGCCTGGCGATGTCCTACTCTCACATGGGGAAGCCCCACACTACCATCGGCGCTATTGCGTTTCACTTCTGAGTTCGGCATGGAATCAGGTGGGTCCACAACGCTATGGTCGCCAAGCAAATTCTTAAAATCTGGAAAGCTGTTATTCTCTAAACTCATTCAAGTGCTTATATCTTATGAGTCCATCAAAACCCCTTGGGTGTTGTATGGTTAAGCCTCACGGGCAATTAGTACAGGTTAGCTCAACGCCTCACAGCGCTTACACACCCTGCCTATCAACGTTCTAGTCTTGAACAACCCTTTAGGACGCTTAAAGCGCCAGGGAAGACTCATCTCAGGGCTCGCTTCCCGCTTAGATGCTTTCAGCGGTTATCGATTCCGAACTTAGCTACCGGGCAATGCCATTGGCATGACAACCCGAACACCAGAGGTTCGTCCACTCCGGTCCTCTCGTACTAGGAGCAGCCCCCTTCAATCTTCCAACGCCCACGGCAGATAGGGACCGAACTGTCTCACGACGTTCTAAACCCAGCTCGCGTACCACTTTAAATGGCGAACAGCCATACCCTTGGGACCGACTTCAGCCCCAGGATGTGATGAGCCGACATCGAGGTGCCAAACACCGCCGTCGATATGAACTCTTGGGCGGTATCAGCCTGTTATCCCCGGAGTACCTTTTATCCGTTGAGCGATGGCCCTTCCATTCAGAACCACCGGATCACTATGACCTGCTTTCGCACCTGCTCGAATTGTCATTCTCGCAGTCAAGCGGGCTTATGCCATTGCACTAACCTCACGATGTCCAACCGTGATTAGCCCACCTTCGTGCTCCTCCGTTACTCTTTGGGAGGAGACCGCCCCAGTCAAACTACCCACCAGGCACTGTCCGTAATCCCGATTCAGGGACCAACGTTAGAACATCAACACTACAAGGGTGGTATTTCAAGGACGACTCCACCACATCTAGCGACGCGGTTTCAAAGTCTCCCACCTATCCTACACATGTAGGGTCAATGTTCAGTGCCAAGCTGTAGTAAAGGTTCACGGGGTCTTTCCGTCTAGCCGCGGGTACACTGCATCTTCACAGCGATTTCAATTTCACTGAGTCTCGGGTGGAGACAGCGTGGCCATCATTACGCCATTCGTGCAGGTCGGAACTTACCCGACAAGGAATTTCGCTACCTTAGGACCGTTATAGTTACGGCCGCCGTTTACCGGGGCTTCGATCAAGAGCTTCGACCGAAGTCTAACCCCATCAATTAACCTTCCGGCACCGGGCAGGCGTCACACCGTATACGTCATCTTACGATTTTGCACAGTGCTGTGTTTTTAATAAACAGTTGCAGCCACCTGGTATCTGCGACTCTCGTCAGCTCCATCCGCGAGGGACTTCACCGATAAGAGCGTACCTTCTCCCGAAGTTACGGTACCATTTTGCCTAGTTCCTTCACCCGAGTTCTCTCAAGCGCCTTGGTATTCTCTACCCGACCACCTGTGTCGGTTTGGGGTACGATTCCTTACAATCTGAAGCTTAGAGGCTTTTCCTGGAAGCATGGCATCAATGACTTCACCACCGTAGTGGCTCGACATCGTATCTCAGCGTTAAGAAAGTCCGGATTTACCTAAACTTTCCGCCTACGTACTTGAACCTGGACAACCGTCGCCAGGCCCACCTAGCCTTCTCCGTCCCCCCATCGCAATTGTAAGAAGTACGGGAATATTAACCCGTTTCCCATCGACTACGCCTTTCGGCCTCGCCTTAGGGGTCGACTTACCCTGCCCCGATTAACGTTGGACAGGAACCCTTGGTCTTCCGGCGAGGGAGTTTTTCACTCCCTTTATCGTTACTCATGTCAGCATTCGCACTTCTGATACCTCCAGCAGCCCTTACAGACCACCTTCAACGGCTTACAGAACGCTCCCCTACCCCGCACACTAAAGTGTGCAGCCGCAGCTTCGGTGTATAGCTTAGCCCCGTTACATCTTCCGCGCAGGCCGACTCGACCAGTGAGCTATTACGCTTTCTTTAAATGATGGCTGCTTCTAAGCCAACATCCTGGCTGTCTGAGCCTTCCCACATCGTTTCCCACTTAGCTATACTTTGGGACCTTAGCTGGCGGTCTGGGTTGTTTCCCTCTCCACGACGGACGTTAGCACCCGCCGTGTGTCTCCCGGATAGTACTTACTGGTATTCGGAGTTTGCAAAGGGTTGGTAAGTCGGGATGACCCCCTAGCCTTAACAGTGCTCTACCCCCAGTAGTATTCGTCCGAGGCGCTACCTAAATAGCTTTCGGGGAGAACCAGCTATCTCCAGGTTTGATTGGCCTTTCACCCCTAGCCACAAGTCATCCGCTAATTTTTCAACATTAGTCGGTTCGGTCCTCCAGTTGATGTTACTCAACCTTCAACCTGCCCATGGCTAGATCACCTGGTTTCGGGTCTATATCCAGAGACTGAACGCCCAGTTAAGACTCGGTTTCCCTACGGCTCCCCTAAACGGTTAACCTTGCCACTGAATATAAGTCGCTGACCCATTATACAAAAGGTACGCAGTCACGGGACAATGCCCGCTCCTACTGCTTGTACGTACACGGTTTCAGGTTCTATTTCACTCCCCTCACAGGGGTTCTTTTCGCCTTTCCCTCACGGTACTGGTTCACTATCGGTCAGTCAGTAGTATTTAGCCTTGGAGGATGGTCCCCCCATATTCAGACAGGATATCACGTGTCCCGCCCTACTCGATTTCACTGATTATGATGTGTCGGTTACGGGGCTATCACCCTTTATTGCGGCACTTTCCAGAGCCTTCACCTGCATCATTAAAAGCTTAAGGGCTAATCCAATTTCGCTCGCCGCTACTTTCGGAATCTCGGTTGATTTCTCTTCCTCGGGGTACTTAGATGTTTCAGTTCCCCCGGTTTGCCTCTTGTTGCTATGTATTCACAACAAGATACTTACTTATGTAAGTGGGTTTCCCCATTCGGAAATCCCAGACTCAAAAGGTTTTTACTACCTAATCTGGGCTTATCGCAAGTTAATACGTCCTTCATCGCCTCTGACTGCCAAGGCATCCACCGTGTACGCTTAGTCACTTAACCATACAACCCGAAAGGGTCTCTGTTTTACTTTCACTTTTGAAAAGTGAAAACAAACTAGTATGGCAACTAACCAAGGTTTTTGGTTGTAACAAGAAGGGTTAGTTCTTATTACGTGTTTGCCGGACTCAATTTTGAATACAAGACACTTGAATGTGTTTGTGTTGTGTTTATCCAAAGGATAAACATTGAGAACTTTTAATTTGATTTAAATAACTGTGTTATTTAAATCAGTCAGCTTTCCAAATTGTTAAAGAGCAGATTCGCTTTCTATTTAAAGAAATGAACCATTTTTAAACACACTCCTAAGAATGCTTAAAGATGGTGGAGCTAAGCAGGATCGAACTGCTGACCTCCTGCGTGCAAGGCAGGCGCTCTCCCAGCTGAGCTATAGCCCCAACGAAATCGATATTGACCGCTATCTCTGGGAAAAGATAGTGGTGGGTCTGAGTGGACTTGAACCACCGACCTCCCGCTTATCAGGCGAGCGCTCTAACCAGCTGAGCTACAGACCCAATATCGTCTCTTAACTTTCTAAACCGTATCAATCTGTGTGGACACTTATCGTGAATATCTTCGTATAAGGAGGTGATCCAGCCCCAGGTTCCCCTAGGGCTACCTTGTTACGACTTCACCCCAGTCATGAACCACAAAGTGGTGAGCGTCCTCCCGAAGGTTAAACTACCCACTTCTTTTGCAGCCCACTCCCATGGTGTGACGGGCGGTGTGTACAAGGCCCGGGAACGTATTCACCGTAGCATTCTGATCTACGATTACTAGCGATTCCGACTTCATGGAGTCGAGTTGCAGACTCCAATCCGGACTACGACGCACTTTTTGGGATTCGCTCACTCTCGCGAGTTGGCCGCCCTCTGTATGCGCCATTGTAGCACGTGTGTAGCCCTACTCGTAAGGGCCATGATGACTTGACGTCGTCCCCACCTTCCTCCGGTTTATCACCGGCAGTCTCCCTGGAGTTCCCGACATTACTCGCTGGCAAACAAGGATAAGGGTTGCGCTCGTTGCGGGACTTAACCCAACATTTCACAACACGAGCTGACGACAGCCATGCAGCACCTGTCTCAGAGTTCCCGAAGGCACCAAAGCATCTCTGCTAAGTTCTCTGGATGTCAAGAGTAGGTAAGGTTCTTCGCGTTGCATCGAATTAAACCACATGCTCCACCGCTTGTGCGGGCCCCCGTCAATTCATTTGAGTTTTAATCTTGCGACCGTACTCCCCAGGCGGTCTACTTAACGCGTTAGCTCCGAAAGCCACGGCTCAAGGCCACAACCTCCAAGTAGACATCGTTTACGGCGTGGACTACCAGGGTATCTAATCCTGTTTGCTCCCCACGCTTTCGCATCTGAGTGTCAGTATCTGTCCAGGGGGCCGCCTTCGCCACTGGTATTCCTTCAGATCTCTACGCATTTCACCGCTACACCTGAAATTCTACCCCCCTCTACAGTACTCTAGTTTGCCAGTTTCAAATGCAGTTCCGAGGTTGAGCCCCGGGCTTTCACATCTGACTTAACAAACCACCTGCATGCGCTTTACGCCCAGTAATTCCGATTAACGCTCGCACCCTCCGTATTACCGCGGCTGCTGGCACGGAGTTAGCCGGTGCTTCTTCTGCAGCTAACGTCAAGAGATGCCGCTATTAACGACACCCCCTTCCTCACTGCTGAAAGTACTTTACAACCCGAAGGCCTTCTTCATACACGCGGCATGGCTGCATCAGGCTTGCGCCCATTGTGCAATATTCCCCACTGCTGCCTCCCGTAGGAGTCTGGACCGTGTCTCAGTTCCAGTGTGGCTGATCATCCTCTCAGACCAGCTAGGGATCGTCGCCTTGGTGAGCCATTACCTCACCAACTAGCTAATCCCACCTAGGCATATCTTGACGCGAGAGGCCCGAAGGTCCCCCTCTTTGGCCCGTAGGCATCATGCGGTATTAGCCATCGTTTCCAATGGTTATCCCCCACATCAAGGCAATTTCCTAGGCATTACTCACCCGTCCGCCGCTCGACGCCGTTATCGTTCCCCGAAGGTTCAGATAACTCGTTTCCGCTCGACTTGCATGTGTTAGGCCTGCCGCCAGCGTTCAATCTGAGCCATGATCAAACTCTTCAATTTAAGATTTTGTGACTCAATGAATACTGATTACATTACATAGTAATGTTGAATTGACTGTGCCGAACCTTACGATTCGAATTGGTCACTCAGTTCATTGAAATCAAGTTGAAACCGAAGTTTCATTTTTTGATATTCATCAACGAGTGCCCACACAGATTGATAGGTTTAAATTGTTAAAGAGCTTTACTATCAACGCTTTAGCGTTGAAGCGGATGCGTATAATACGCGATTGACTCTGTAAGTCAACATAAAACTCTAAATTTATTTAGAACTTTATGGTGACTTGCTTAGATACTAAGCAAAGTCGCTATTTTGTTTTCATTTTTCTAAAAATGAAAGTAAATAGAAGCCTGGCGATGTCCTACTCTCACATGGGGAAGCCCCACACTACCATCGGCGCTATTGCGTTTCACTTCTGAGTTCGGCATGGAATCAGGTGGGTCCACAACGCTATGGTCGCCAAGCAAATTCTTAAAATCTGGAAAGCTGTTATTCTCTAAACTCATTCAAGTGCTTATATCTTATGAGTCCATCAAAACCCCTTGGGTGTTGTATGGTTAAGCCTCACGGGCAATTAGTACAGGTTAGCTCAACGCCTCACAGCGCTTACACACCCTGCCTATCAACGTTCTAGTCTTGAACAACCCTTTAGGACGCTTAAAGCGCCAGGGAAGACTCATCTCAGGGCTCGCTTCCCGCTTAGATGCTTTCAGCGGTTATCGATTCCGAACTTAGCTACCGGGCAATGCCATTGGCATGACAACCCGAACACCAGAGGTTCGTCCACTCCGGTCCTCTCGTACTAGGAGCAGCCCCCTTCAATCTTCCAACGCCCACGGCAGATAGGGACCGAACTGTCTCACGACGTTCTAAACCCAGCTCGCGTACCACTTTAAATGGCGAACAGCCATACCCTTGGGACCGACTTCAGCCCCAGGATGTGATGAGCCGACATCGAGGTGCCAAACACCGCCGTCGATATGAACTCTTGGGCGGTATCAGCCTGTTATCCCCGGAGTACCTTTTATCCGTTGAGCGATGGCCCTTCCATTCAGAACCACCGGATCACTATGACCTGCTTTCGCACCTGCTCGAATTGTCATTCTCGCAGTCAAGCGGGCTTATGCCATTGCACTAACCTCACGATGTCCAACCGTGATTAGCCCACCTTCGTGCTCCTCCGTTACTCTTTGGGAGGAGACCGCCCCAGTCAAACTACCCACCAGGCACTGTCCGTAATCCCGATTCAGGGACCAACGTTAGAACATCAACACTACAAGGGTGGTATTTCAAGGACGACTCCACCACATCTAGCGACGCGGTTTCAAAGTCTCCCACCTATCCTACACATGTAGGGTCAATGTTCAGTGCCAAGCTGTAGTAAAGGTTCACGGGGTCTTTCCGTCTAGCCGCGGGTACACTGCATCTTCACAGCGATTTCAATTTCACTGAGTCTCGGGTGGAGACAGCGTGGCCATCATTACGCCATTCGTGCAGGTCGGAACTTACCCGACAAGGAATTTCGCTACCTTAGGACCGTTATAGTTACGGCCGCCGTTTACCGGGGCTTCGATCAAGAGCTTCGACCGAAGTCTAACCCCATCAATTAACCTTCCGGCACCGGGCAGGCGTCACACCGTATACGTCATCTTACGATTTTGCACAGTGCTGTGTTTTTAATAAACAGTTGCAGCCACCTGGTATCTGCGACTCTCGTCAGCTCCATCCGCGAGGGACTTCACCGATAAGAGCGTACCTTCTCCCGAAGTTACGGTACCATTTTGCCTAGTTCCTTCACCCGAGTTCTCTCAAGCGCCTTGGTATTCTCTACCCGACCACCTGTGTCGGTTTGGGGTACGATTCCTTACAATCTGAAGCTTAGAGGCTTTTCCTGGAAGCATGGCATCAATGACTTCACCACCGTAGTGGCTCGACATCGTATCTCAGCGTTAAGAAAGTCCGGATTTACCTAAACTTTCCGCCTACGTACTTGAACCTGGACAACCGTCGCCAGGCCCACCTAGCCTTCTCCGTCCCCCCATCGCAATTGTAAGAAGTACGGGAATATTAACCCGTTTCCCATCGACTACGCCTTTCGGCCTCGCCTTAGGGGTCGACTTACCCTGCCCCGATTAACGTTGGACAGGAACCCTTGGTCTTCCGGCGAGGGAGTTTTTCACTCCCTTTATCGTTACTCATGTCAGCATTCGCACTTCTGATACCTCCAGCAGCCCTTACAGACCACCTTCAACGGCTTACAGAACGCTCCCCTACCCCGCACACTAAAGTGTGCAGCCGCAGCTTCGGTGTATAGCTTAGCCCCGTTACATCTTCCGCGCAGGCCGACTCGACCAGTGAGCTATTACGCTTTCTTTAAATGATGGCTGCTTCTAAGCCAACATCCTGGCTGTCTGAGCCTTCCCACATCGTTTCCCACTTAGCTATACTTTGGGACCTTAGCTGGCGGTCTGGGTTGTTTCCCTCTCCACGACGGACGTTAGCACCCGCCGTGTGTCTCCCGGATAGTACTTACTGGTATTCGGAGTTTGCAAAGGGTTGGTAAGTCGGGATGACCCCCTAGCCTTAACAGTGCTCTACCCCCAGTAGTATTCGTCCGAGGCGCTACCTAAATAGCTTTCGGGGAGAACCAGCTATCTCCAGGTTTGATTGGCCTTTCACCCCTAGCCACAAGTCATCCGCTAATTTTTCAACATTAGTCGGTTCGGTCCTCCAGTTGATGTTACTCAACCTTCAACCTGCCCATGGCTAGATCACCTGGTTTCGGGTCTATATCCAGAGACTGAACGCCCAGTTAAGACTCGGTTTCCCTACGGCTCCCCTAAACGGTTAACCTTGCCACTGAATATAAGTCGCTGACCCATTATACAAAAGGTACGCAGTCACGGGACAATGCCCGCTCCTACTGCTTGTACGTACACGGTTTCAGGTTCTATTTCACTCCCCTCACAGGGGTTCTTTTCGCCTTTCCCTCACGGTACTGGTTCACTATCGGTCAGTCAGTAGTATTTAGCCTTGGAGGATGGTCCCCCCATATTCAGACAGGATATCACGTGTCCCGCCCTACTCGATTTCACTGATTATGATGTGTCGGTTACGGGGCTATCACCCTTTATTGCGGCACTTTCCAGAGCCTTCACCTGCATCATTAAAAGCTTAAGGGCTAATCCAATTTCGCTCGCCGCTACTTTCGGAATCTCGGTTGATTTCTCTTCCTCGGGGTACTTAGATGTTTCAGTTCCCCCGGTTTGCCTCTTGTTGCTATGTATTCACAACAAGATACTTACTTATGTAAGTGGGTTTCCCCATTCGGAAATCCCAGACTCAAAAGGTTTTTACTACCTAATCTGGGCTTATCGCAAGTTAATACGTCCTTCATCGCCTCTGACTGCCAAGGCATCCACCGTGTACGCTTAGTCACTTAACCATACAACCCGAAAGGGTCTCTGTTTTACTTTCACTTTTGAAAAGTGAAAACAAACTAGTATGGCAACTAACCAAGGTTTTTGGTTGTAACAAGAAGGGTTAATTCTTATTACGTGTTTGCCGGACTCAATGGTGAATCAAACTAAGTTTGATTCGAATACAAGACACTTGAATGTGTTTGTGTTGTGTTTATCCAAAGGATAAACATTGAGAACTTTTAATTTGATTTAAATAACTGTGTTATTTAAATCAGTCAGCTTTCCAAATTGTTAAAGAGCAGATTCGCTTTCTATTTAAAGAAATGAACCATTTTTAAACACACTCCTAAGAATGCTTAAAGATGGTGGAGCTAAGCAGGATCGAACTGCTGACCTCCTGCGTGCAAGGCAGGCGCTCTCCCAGCTGAGCTATAGCCCCAACGAAATCGATATTGACCGCTATCTCTGGGAAAAGATAGTGGTGGGTCTGAGTGGACTTGAACCACCGACCTCCCGCTTATCAGGCGAGCGCTCTAACCAGCTGAGCTACAGACCCAATATCGTCTCTTAACTTTCTAAACCGTATCAATCTGTGTGGACACTTATCGTGAATATCTTCGTATAAGGAGGTGATCCAGCCCCAGGTTCCCCTAGGGCTACCTTGTTACGACTTCACCCCAGTCATGAACCACAAAGTGGTGAGCGTCCTCCCGAAGGTTAAACTACCCACTTCTTTTGCAGCCCACTCCCATGGTGTGACGGGCGGTGTGTACAAGGCCCGGGAACGTATTCACCGTAGCATTCTGATCTACGATTACTAGCGATTCCGACTTCATGGAGTCGAGTTGCAGACTCCAATCCGGACTACGACGCACTTTTTGGGATTCGCTCACTCTCGCGAGTTGGCCGCCCTCTGTATGCGCCATTGTAGCACGTGTGTAGCCCTACTCGTAAGGGCCATGATGACTTGACGTCGTCCCCACCTTCCTCCGGTTTATCACCGGCAGTCTCCCTGGAGTTCCCGACATTACTCGCTGGCAAACAAGGATAAGGGTTGCGCTCGTTGCGGGACTTAACCCAACATTTCACAACACGAGCTGACGACAGCCATGCAGCACCTGTCTCAGAGTTCCCGAAGGCACCAAAGCATCTCTGCTAAGTTCTCTGGATGTCAAGAGTAGGTAAGGTTCTTCGCGTTGCATCGAATTAAACCACATGCTCCACCGCTTGTGCGGGCCCCCGTCAATTCATTTGAGTTTTAATCTTGCGACCGTACTCCCCAGGCGGTCTACTTAACGCGTTAGCTCCGAAAGCCACGGCTCAAGGCCACAACCTCCAAGTAGACATCGTTTACGGCGTGGACTACCAGGGTATCTAATCCTGTTTGCTCCCCACGCTTTCGCATCTGAGTGTCAGTATCTGTCCAGGGGGCCGCCTTCGCCACTGGTATTCCTTCAGATCTCTACGCATTTCACCGCTACACCTGAAATTCTACCCCCCTCTACAGTACTCTAGTTTGCCAGTTTCAAATGCAGTTCCGAGGTTGAGCCCCGGGCTTTCACATCTGACTTAACAAACCACCTGCATGCGCTTTACGCCCAGTAATTCCGATTAACGCTCGCACCCTCCGTATTACCGCGGCTGCTGGCACGGAGTTAGCCGGTGCTTCTTCTGCAGCTAACGTCAAGAGATGCCGCTATTAACGACACCCCCTTCCTCACTGCTGAAAGTACTTTACAACCCGAAGGCCTTCTTCATACACGCGGCATGGCTGCATCAGGCTTGCGCCCATTGTGCAATATTCCCCACTGCTGCCTCCCGTAGGAGTCTGGACCGTGTCTCAGTTCCAGTGTGGCTGATCATCCTCTCAGACCAGCTAGGGATCGTCGCCTTGGTGAGCCATTACCTCACCAACTAGCTAATCCCACCTAGGCATATCTTGACGCGAGAGGCCCGAAGGTCCCCCTCTTTGGCCCGTAGGCGTTATGCGGTATTAGCCATCGTTTCCAATGGTTATCCCCCACATCAAGGCAATTTCCTAGGCATTACTCACCCGTCCGCCGCTCGACGCCGTTATCGTTCCCCGAAGGTTCAGATAACTCGTTTCCGCTCGACTTGCATGTGTTAGGCCTGCCGCCAGCGTTCAATCTGAGCCATGATCAAACTCTTCAATTTAAGATTTTGTGACTCAATGAATACTGATTACATTACATAGTAATGTTGAATTGACTGTGCCGAATCTTACGATTCGAATTGGTCACTCAGTTCATTGAAATCAAGTTGAAACCGAAGTTTCATTTTTGATATTCATCAACGAGTGCCCACACAGATTGATAGGTTTAAATTGTTAAAGAGCTTTGCTATCAACGCTTTAGCGTTGAAGCGGATGCGTATAATACGCGATTGACTCTGTAAGTCAACATAAAACTCTAAGTTTTTTACTTAAAATCCTATGTTGACTCGTCTCATCGAGACAAGTCGAAATTAAAGCCTGGCGATGTCCTACTCTCACATGGGGAAGCCCCACACTACCATCGGCGCTATTGCGTTTCACTTCTGAGTTCGGCATGGAATCAGGTGGGTCCACAACGCTATGGTCGCCAAGCAAATTCTTAAAATTCGGAAAGCTGTTATTCTCTAAACTCATTCAAGTGCTCTTGTTTGCTTCTGCTTTTAAAGCGGAAACAATGTTTTGAGCCCATCAAAACCCCTTGGGTGTTGTATGGTTAAGCCTCACGGGCAATTAGTACAGGTTAGCTCAACGCCTCACAGCGCTTACACACCCTGCCTATCAACGTTCTAGTCTTGAACAACCCTTTAGGACGCTTAAAGCGCCAGGGAAGACTCATCTCAGGGCTCGCTTCCCGCTTAGATGCTTTCAGCGGTTATCGATTCCGAACTTAGCTACCGGGCAATGCCATTGGCATGACAACCCGAACACCAGAGGTTCGTCCACTCCGGTCCTCTCGTACTAGGAGCAGCCCCCTTCAATCTTCCAACGCCCACGGCAGATAGGGACCGAACTGTCTCACGACGTTCTAAACCCAGCTCGCGTACCACTTTAAATGGCGAACAGCCATACCCTTGGGACCGACTTCAGCCCCAGGATGTGATGAGCCGACATCGAGGTGCCAAACACCGCCGTCGATATGAACTCTTGGGCGGTATCAGCCTGTTATCCCCGGAGTACCTTTTATCCGTTGAGCGATGGCCCTTCCATTCAGAACCACCGGATCACTATGACCTGCTTTCGCACCTGCTCGAATTGTCATTCTCGCAGTCAAGCGGGCTTATGCCATTGCACTAACCTCACGATGTCCAACCGTGATTAGCCCACCTTCGTGCTCCTCCGTTACTCTTTGGGAGGAGACCGCCCCAGTCAAACTACCCACCAGGCACTGTCCGTAATCCCGATTCAGGGACCAACGTTAGAACATCAACACTACAAGGGTGGTATTTCAAGGACGACTCCACCACATCTAGCGACGCGGTTTCAAAGTCTCCCACCTATCCTACACATGTAGGGTCAATGTTCAGTGCCAAGCTGTAGTAAAGGTTCACGGGGTCTTTCCGTCTAGCCGCGGGTACACTGCATCTTCACAGCGATTTCAATTTCACTGAGTCTCGGGTGGAGACAGCGTGGCCATCATTACGCCATTCGTGCAGGTCGGAACTTACCCGACAAGGAATTTCGCTACCTTAGGACCGTTATAGTTACGGCCGCCGTTTACCGGGGCTTCGATCAAGAGCTTCGACCGAAGTCTAACCCCATCAATTAACCTTCCGGCACCGGGCAGGCGTCACACCGTATACGTCATCTTACGATTTTGCACAGTGCTGTGTTTTTAATAAACAGTTGCAGCCACCTGGTATCTGCGACTCTCGTCAGCTCCATCCGCGAGGGACTTCACCGATAAGAGCGTACCTTCTCCCGAAGTTACGGTACCATTTTGCCTAGTTCCTTCACCCGAGTTCTCTCAAGCGCCTTGGTATTCTCTACCCGACCACCTGTGTCGGTTTGGGGTACGATTCCTTACAATCTGAAGCTTAGAGGCTTTTCCTGGAAGCATGGCATCAATGACTTCACCACCGTAGTGGCTCGACATCGTATCTCAGCGTTAAGAAAGTCCGGATTTACCTAAACTTTCCGCCTACGTACTTGAACCTGGACAACCGTCGCCAGGCCCACCTAGCCTTCTCCGTCCCCCCATCGCAATTGTAAGAAGTACGGGAATATTAACCCGTTTCCCATCGACTACGCCTTTCGGCCTCGCCTTAGGGGTCGACTTACCCTGCCCCGATTAACGTTGGACAGGAACCCTTGGTCTTCCGGCGAGGGAGTTTTTCACTCCCTTTATCGTTACTCATGTCAGCATTCGCACTTCTGATACCTCCAGCAGCCCTTACAGACCACCTTCAACGGCTTACAGAACGCTCCCCTACCCCGCACACTAAAGTGTGCAGCCGCAGCTTCGGTGTATAGCTTAGCCCCGTTACATCTTCCGCGCAGGCCGACTCGACCAGTGAGCTATTACGCTTTCTTTAAATGATGGCTGCTTCTAAGCCAACATCCTGGCTGTCTGAGCCTTCCCACATCGTTTCCCACTTAGCTATACTTTGGGACCTTAGCTGGCGGTCTGGGTTGTTTCCCTCTCCACGACGGACGTTAGCACCCGCCGTGTGTCTCCCGGATAGTACTTACTGGTATTCGGAGTTTGCAAAGGGTTGGTAAGTCGGGATGACCCCCTAGCCTTAACAGTGCTCTACCCCCAGTAGTATTCGTCCGAGGCGCTACCTAAATAGCTTTCGGGGAGAACCAGCTATCTCCAGGTTTGATTGGCCTTTCACCCCTAGCCACAAGTCATCCGCTAATTTTTCAACATTAGTCGGTTCGGTCCTCCAGTTGATGTTACTCAACCTTCAACCTGCCCATGGCTAGATCACCTGGTTTCGGGTCTATATCCAGAGACTGAACGCCCAGTTAAGACTCGGTTTCCCTACGGCTCCCCTAAACGGTTAACCTTGCCACTGAATATAAGTCGCTGACCCATTATACAAAAGGTACGCAGTCACGGGACAATGCCCGCTCCTACTGCTTGTACGTACACGGTTTCAGGTTCTATTTCACTCCCCTCACAGGGGTTCTTTTCGCCTTTCCCTCACGGTACTGGTTCACTATCGGTCAGTCAGTAGTATTTAGCCTTGGAGGATGGTCCCCCCATATTCAGACAGGATATCACGTGTCCCGCCCTACTCGATTTCACTGATTATGATGTGTCGGTTACGGGGCTATCACCCTTTATTGCGGCACTTTCCAGAGCCTTCACCTGCATCATTAAAAGCTTAAGGGCTAATCCAATTTCGCTCGCCGCTACTTTCGGAATCTCGGTTGATTTCTCTTCCTCGGGGTACTTAGATGTTTCAGTTCCCCCGGTTTGCCTCTTGTTGCTATGTATTCACAACAAGATACTTACTTATGTAAGTGGGTTTCCCCATTCGGAAATCCCAGACTCAAAAGGTTTTTACTACCTAATCTGGGCTTATCGCAAGTTAATACGTCCTTCATCGCCTCTGACTGCCAAGGCATCCACCGTGTACGCTTAGTCACTTAACCATACAACCCGAAAGGGTCTCTGTTTTACTTTCACTTTTGAAAAGTGAAAACAAACTAGTATGGCAACTAACCAAGGTTTTTGGTTGTAACAAGAAGGGTTAATTCTTATTACGTGTTTGCCGGACTCAATGGTGATTCAAATTAGATTTGAATCGAATACAAGACACTTGAATGTGTTTGTGTTGTGTTTATCCAAAGGATAAACATTGAGAACTTTTAATTTGATTTAAATAACTGTGTTATTTAAATCAGTCAGCTTTCCAAATTGTTAAAGAGCTAATCACTTCTTAATGAAGTAACCATTTTTAAAGACTCTCAAAGGAGAATACTTAAAGATGGTATCCCGTAGGGGAGTCGAACCCCTGTTACCGCCGTGAAAGGGCGGTGTCCTAGGCCTCTAGACGAACGGGACACTAAGATATCTCTTAACTTTCTAAACCATATCAATCTGTGTGGACACTTATCGTGAATATCTTCGTATAAGGAGGTGATCCAGCCCCAGGTTCCCCTAGGGCTACCTTGTTACGACTTCACCCCAGTCATGAACCACAAAGTGGTGAGCGTCCTCCCGAAGGTTAAACTACCCACTTCTTTTGCAGCCCACTCCCATGGTGTGACGGGCGGTGTGTACAAGGCCCGGGAACGTATTCACCGTAGCATTCTGATCTACGATTACTAGCGATTCCGACTTCATGGAGTCGAGTTGCAGACTCCAATCCGGACTACGACGCACTTTTTGGGATTCGCTCACTCTCGCGAGTTGGCCGCCCTCTGTATGCGCCATTGTAGCACGTGTGTAGCCCTACTCGTAAGGGCCATGATGACTTGACGTCGTCCCCACCTTCCTCCGGTTTATCACCGGCAGTCTCCCTGGAGTTCCCGACATTACTCGCTGGCAAACAAGGATAAGGGTTGCGCTCGTTGCGGGACTTAACCCAACATTTCACAACACGAGCTGACGACAGCCATGCAGCACCTGTCTCAGAGTTCCCGAAGGCACCAAAGCATCTCTGCTAAGTTCTCTGGATGTCAAGAGTAGGTAAGGTTCTTCGCGTTGCATCGAATTAAACCACATGCTCCACCGCTTGTGCGGGCCCCCGTCAATTCATTTGAGTTTTAATCTTGCGACCGTACTCCCCAGGCGGTCTACTTAACGCGTTAGCTCCGAAAGCCACGGCTCAAGGCCACAACCTCCAAGTAGACATCGTTTACGGCGTGGACTACCAGGGTATCTAATCCTGTTTGCTCCCCACGCTTTCGCATCTGAGTGTCAGTATCTGTCCAGGGGGCCGCCTTCGCCACTGGTATTCCTTCAGATCTCTACGCATTTCACCGCTACACCTGAAATTCTACCCCCCTCTACAGTACTCTAGTTTGCCAGTTTCAAATGCAGTTCCGAGGTTGAGCCCCGGGCTTTCACATCTGACTTAACAAACCACCTGCATGCGCTTTACGCCCAGTAATTCCGATTAACGCTCGCACCCTCCGTATTACCGCGGCTGCTGGCACGGAGTTAGCCGGTGCTTCTTCTGCAGCTAACGTCAAGAGATGCCGCTATTAACGACACCCCCTTCCTCACTGCTGAAAGTACTTTACAACCCGAAGGCCTTCTTCATACACGCGGCATGGCTGCATCAGGCTTGCGCCCATTGTGCAATATTCCCCACTGCTGCCTCCCGTAGGAGTCTGGACCGTGTCTCAGTTCCAGTGTGGCTGATCATCCTCTCAGACCAGCTAGGGATCGTCGCCTTGGTGAGCCATTACCTCACCAACTAGCTAATCCCACCTAGGCATATCTTGACGCGAGAGGCCCGAAGGTCCCCCTCTTTGGCCCGTAGGCGTTATGCGGTATTAGCCATCGTTTCCAATGGTTATCCCCCACATCAAGGCAATTTCCTAGGCATTACTCACCCGTCCGCCGCTCGACGCCGTTATCGTTCCCCGAAGGTTCAGATAACTCGTTTCCGCTCGACTTGCATGTGTTAGGCCTGCCGCCAGCGTTCAATCTGAGCCATGATCAAACTCTTCAATTTAAGATTTTGTGACTCAACGAATACTGATTACATTCCCCATTCGTTTTAGCAAAAAGCTTACGAATAGTGACTGTGAATTGACTGTGCTAAGACCGAAGTCTTAATTGGTCACTCAGTTCATTGAAATCATTTTGATACCGAAGTATCTGTTTGCCTTTGCTTATAAAAGCGAAAACAAACTTAGTGATATTCATCAACGAGTGCCCACACAGATTGATAGGTTTAAATTGTTAAAGAGCTTTTCTTCGTTGTGACTTACATCACTTCGGAAGAGGCGGCTATTCTAGCGACTTAATTCTCAGTGTCAAACACTTTTTGAAAATTAATTTCTACTTTCTAAAAGTAGAAGCGAAATATCGCTTTAAGCTAGTTGCCGAACTAACATTCTTCGCTGAAGCCTTGTGGCGTCTGCCGTGTCAGTGAGGCGGCATTATAGAGATGTTCCTCACATTGGCAAGCTTTAATTCAAGAAAATTGCAAAAATAACGCTTAAGTGCAGAAATAACATTCAAAGCCATATTTATGCAAGTTTAACCCCAATCGAACTACAAGCTACCCACAGAGTTATCCACAAATGATGTTTTTTATATTCTACAAACACAAAAAAAACTGCTTAAAAGCAGCTTTTTCAATGTAAGTTGGATTAAATACCGGAACCGTATTGCTCTCCATCATCTTCATGGAGACCACATTCGCGCTTTAGACCGTTAAACCGCGTTTCTTCTTCGGTCATACCCGGTTCCCACTTTTTCGTAGTGTGGGTATCACCAATAGATAAGTAACCTTCTTCTCGAAGTGGGTGATAACTCAAACCATGCTCTTCTAGGTAATAGTGAACATCTTTATTACTCCAGTCGATGACAGGCAAGAACTTAAACACACCGTTTTGGATAGATAGAATAGGAAGGTTGGCACGGGACTTAGATTGCTCTCTTCTTAAACCCGAGAACCAAACTCCTGCATCAAGCTCATCCAGTGCACGCCTCATTGGCTCAACTTTATTCAGCTTGTTGTACTTTTCTATCCCTTCTAAGCCTTGTTCCCATAACTTACCGTATTGCGCTTCTTGCCAATTCGGGCTTTGTTTCGCTCGGAAGACCTGAAGGTTTAACGTCAGTTGCTGGCTCAACTCATCAATAAAGCGGTACGTTTCAGGAAAAAGGTAACCTGTATCCGTTAAGATCACAGGAATATCCGGTTTCGCTTGGGTCACAAGGTGAAGCATTAACGCCGCTTGAATACCAAAACTAGATGAGACAACGTGATTGCCTTCTAGATTCTCTAGTGCCCACTTAACTCTTTGTTGAGCGGTTAGCGTCTCTAACTCAGCATTGATTTCTGAAAGACGGAGGATTTGCTCCGTCTTGGTTAATGCAAGCAGATCTGCCAACTTCAATTTAGAAGTCACAGAATTATGCATGTAAATCCCTCTTAGAAATGATCACTTCTTCAATGATGCCAGCGCGAATAGTGAAATCACCGAATCCTTCGCCCTCTTCTCTTTCATTTGCCCAACGAGCCACCAGCTCATCGATTTCTTGAAGGATTTGTGCAGAGGTGATGTTCTCTTTATACATCTTAGGAATTCGTGTACCCGCTCGGTTACCTCCTAAGTGCATGTTGTAACGGCCCGGTGCCTTACCGACGAGGCCAAGTTCCGCTAGCATCGCTCGACCACAACCATTTGGACAGCCTGTGATTCGCAAAATGATGTTGTCGTCTTCCGGCAGGTTGTGCTTCTTAAGGATATCTTCCACATCAGTCACGAACTCAGGAAGGAAGCGTTCTGCTTCTGCCATCGCCAATGGACAAGTTGGGAATGCCACACATGCCATTGAGTTTTTACGTTGCTCAGTTACCGCATCATCCATCAGACCATATTCACGAGCGAGCTTCTCGATCTTGGCTTTTTGGCTCTTAGGTACACCCGCTACAATCAAGTTTTGGTTTGCTGTCATGCGGAAGTCGCCTTTATGAATCTTAGCGATTTCAGCAACACCTGTTTTCAGAGGCCTACCTGGGAAATCCAGTAGACGACCGTTCTCGATGAATAGTGCTAAATGGAATTTACCATCGATACCTTCAGACCAACCAATGCGATCGCCACGCCCAGTAAACTCATAAGGGCGGCTATCAGAGAACTTAACACCAGCGCGTCTCTCCACTTCTGCCTTAAAGACATCAATACCAACACGATCTAGTGTGTACTTAGTTTTTGCATTCTTACGGTTGGAGCGGTTACCCCAGTCACGCTGCGTAGTTACAACAGCGGCTGCCACATCTAATGTGTTTTCTATTGGGACAAAACCAAAGTCATCCGCTTTACGTGCATAAGTAGACGTATCACCGTGAGTCATTGCTAGTCCACCACCGACAAGCACATTAAAGCCTACCAGCTTGCCTTCTTCAGCGATCGCTACGAAGTTAAGATCGTTAGCGTGCACATCCACATCATTCTGTGGCGGGATCACTACCGTTGTTTTGAATTTACGAGGTAGATAGTTGCTACCTAAAATCGGCTCTTCATCTGTCGTTTCTAGCTTTTCACCATCTAGCCAGATCTCAGCGTAAGCACGCGTTTTTGGTAGAAGGTGCTCACTGATCTTCTTAGCCCATTCATAAGCCTCTTGGTGAAGCTCTGATTCAACTGGGTTAGTCGTACATAGCACGTTACGGTTTACGTCACCCGCTGTCGCGATCGAATCAATACCAATGCTGTTTAGCGTTTGGTGCATCAACTTGATATTTGGCTTCAAAACACCATGAAACTGGAACGTTTGACGCGTAGTGAGTCGGATAGAACCATACGAAGTGCTCTCATCCGCGAATTTATCAATTGCTAGCCACTGCTTAGGTGTAATGATGCCACCCGGCATACGTGCACGAAGCATCACATTATGTAGCGGTTCTAACTTTTGCTTAGCACGCTCGTTACGGATATCACGGTCATCTTGTTGATACATACCGTGGAAACGAATCAGCTGGAAGTTATCTGCAGTAAAGCCACCTGTGATGCGGTCTTGTAGATCAGCCTCAATAGTGCCACGCAGATGATTACTTTCACGTTTTAAGCGTTCGTTGTCTGCTAATGGGCCAAGCACTTGGCCTAATACTTCTTGCTCTATTACTTGCTTGCTCATTAGTACACATCCCTTTGGTAACGTTTTGCTTTACGTAGATCGTTAATAAATTCTTCAGCTTTCTCGCGGCTAAGCTTGCCTTGCTCTTGTGCAATTGAGATTAGGGCTTCATTGACATCTTTCGCCATGCGCGTCGCATCACCACATACGTAGAGGTAAGCACCCTCTTGTAGCCATTGCCATACTTGCTCAGCTTGTTCGATAAGACGGTCTTGAACATAAACCTTCTCTTGCTGATCACGGCTAAATGCCACATCAAGTTTGGTCAACGCGCCAGACTTCAAGTATTTCTGCCACTCGACTTGATATAAGAAGTCTTGAGTGAAAGTGCGGTCGCCAAAGAACAACCAGCTATTACCTTCTGCACCATTGTTGTCACGTTCTTGAATGAAGCTACGGAATGGGGCGATACCTGTGCCTGGGCCAATCATAATGATCGGTGTTGCATCATCTTGAGGAAGTTTGAAGTTACTGTTGTTCTCTACGAACACTTTCACTTCACCACCCTCTTCTAAGCGCTGAGCTAAGAAGCTTGATGCGCCACCCTGACGAGACTCATCACCTTTTTGGTATTCCACTAAACCTACTGTTAGGTGAACTTCTTCATCGACCTCAGATTGGCTTGATGCAATTGAGTAAAGACGCGGAGTGAGCTTACGTAGCAGACCTACCAATTCCTCGGCAGTTAGTTTTGTTTTCTTCTCTGCTAGAACGTCAATAACTTGAGTATTGCTCGCGTATTCACGAAGCTTGTCTTTGTCTTCCACCAGCTTAGCTAGTTTCTTACTGCCCGATAACTCTGCGAACTTAGTCACGAGTTGTGGGTTCGATGCCGTGATCTCATACTTGCTTACTAGAGCGCTATGGATAGAAAGGCTCTCACCATCGACATCAACACTCTCTACGCCAGAAAGACCTACTTTCGCTAGGATTTGATTCGCGAGTTCTGAGCTGTTTTCAAACCACACTCCCAATGCGTCACCCGGTTGGTAAGTAATACCCGACTCGTCCAGATCGATTTCGATATGACGAACGTCTTTACCTGAATCACGACCTGTGATCTTTTGGCTGGTAAGCAGCGTTGCTGTATAAGGATTCTGTTTAGTGTAAAGGCTATGACCGGCAGCTTGTTGGCCTACAGGAAGTTGAACGACTTCAGCCTCTGTACCAGAAGAGAGTGCCTCTTTCACTTTCTCAAGTGCTGATGCTCGCCACTCTTCTGCTGGTGCTTCATAGTCCACATCAAGATCAACACGATCAATAAATGGCGTCGCGCCAAGTTTAGATAGGAAACTATCGAAATCTTTACCAGTTTGGCAGAAGAACTCATAGCTTGAGTCACCTAGACCGATGACACCGTATTGTAGGTTCGGTAGCTTAGGAGCTTTCTTCGACTGAAGGAATTCATGCAGTTCAATCGCGTTATCAGGGGCTTCGCCCTCGCCGTTGGTTGAAGCAACCAAGATAACGTGTGTTTCTTTCGCTAAGTTCTTACCTTTGTAGTCACTCGCGTCAAACAGCTCAACCGCAATGCCTTGTGCTTTTGCTTCAGATTCTAGCGCTTCCGCGACACCCTTTGCGTTACCCGTTTGAGAAGCAAAGATGATGCTTAGCTTACCTGCAGGTTTAGCCGCAACCACAGCTGCTGCTTGAGCAATTGGTGCTGCTGCCGCTGAAGGTTGGTTTTGGCTTACACCCCATAAATAACCACTTACCCAAGCAAGCTGTTGCGGTGAAAGTTCTGAAACACTCTGTTGAAGATGACCTAATTGTTGATCATTTAATGGTGCAGCTAAGCCCGGTAGTTCATTGCTACCTGCTTGTGCGTTATTCTGTGAAGACTCTTTCTTATTTAAAGACATGGTCACGACATCCCTAATCATTGCGTGACGATAGATTAACCACTCCTTTTAATAACAAGAAAGAATAGAAAAGTATGTTTTATAACTTTTTGGAAGTAAAAAGCCGTAATTGGCTCATCCACTATTGCTGATTTTCGATACGTACTTGTTGAAATCCCACTGCCATTGCTGATTTTGAGGCAAGGTCGAGGTCGGCGTAATGGCACTCTTCACCGTGTACATCCGTCAACAACACAAAGCCACCGCTCATGTGTCGAAATTCCACAACCCAAGCCCCTTCTTGGATTGAGGGCTCTATGATTGCTTCCACCAGCTGGTTTTCTCGATAGAGTGTGCGTAATTCATTGAGTGTCATATCCCATCCTTTGCTGTGACTCTGCAATACTGTGTCTTTTAATAATAGACGTCGATTGCGCCAATGCATAAGAATCCCCAAAAGTGATGGGAGTACTAACTCATTCCAGATTGGTATATCCAAAACAAAAAACGCCACTGAGAGTCAGTGGCGTTTTCGTATCATTGAATTCGACTTTTCGTCTGTGGTCTCGATATTAGAAGCGAACTTCTGCGCCCGCAAACCAGCCATCAACCATAACGAAGCTCTTACCTAGATCTGAGGTAAAGAACTCATCTGAGTCTAGGTCGATAACACGGTAACCACCACGCAGAGCAACTTGTGTCTCGGCAACTGGGATTCGGTATTGAACGCCAGCCATAAGATCCGTGCTCTTGATACCGCTGCTGTCACCAAACTCCATTGAGCCGATAATGTCGAAATTCGTATCAGGCACATTAATTTCAGCGTTACCGTAAAAGCTCCACGTCAGCTCATCGAAATCCGTTTGAGCACCGCCCGCTTTAGGTTCGATGTAGTTTGAGTTTGAGTACTGAGTGAAGGTCACACCCGCATCAAAATTCATTAGCTTGTGCTCTAACACCGTGTAGTAGAAGGTGTAATCGTACTTATCAAACGCCAGTGTATCTGCATCAACTGATGTGTAACGAATGCTCGCGTTCGGCAGCATTGGGAATTTGTGCTCAAATGCAAAGTACAAAGACGGCGATTGTGAATCATCTTGTCTTACTTCATTAAGCTTTGTACTTCCCCACCACATATCGGCACCGACTTTCGCCGTGTAGAAAGGTTCTTCTTGAGCAGACGTTGTCGAACTTAAAGATAACATTCCCACTAAAGCAATTAATGGCATTTTATTCATTTGAGAGAGCTCCCGTTCCATTGCGTTGTACTAATTCTAAGTACATTCATAGACTAATGAGTAAAATTCTACCACACATATGCACAACGGATGCGATAAACATCCGTTGCGATCAAATTTGACGTTGCCATGACTTTCGAGCAGTAACCCATTAATAACGGCGAGGATTAGAGCTGTTCACTACGTTCTTGAAGAACCAAATACCAATCGCGATGACAATCAACCAAGGTAATATTTTTAATACCGCTCCTACCATACCCAGTACGACCATCACGACGAGTGCAAGTCCTGTTGCCGCTAATACTGTCATAAAGGTAATGCCTGTTACCAATAGCGTCGCAACGAAGATAAGAACAAAGATTAATTCAAACATAATGGTCTCCTATGATGACCTGTTTCTCTTAATCTTACTTATTGCAGCTTCCATACCAACACGACAATAAAATAAAACCCTTAAAAATCAATTAAATAAAAAGCCACACATTTTCATGCATGGCTTTAGATTTTTTATTAATGGTTAAAATAACCAACAGTGGTAAATTTCGCCTAGATGATAAACCTAGAGATTACACATTCAATTCTTTAGGAATTTTCGCTAGTGCAGTTTGCATCACTTCAATACCTGCACCTTTCTTATGCGCGTTCTCACTGATATAACGACGCCACTGTCTTGCACCCGGCATGCTTTGGAACAAACCAAGCATATGACGAGAGATATGACCTAGGCTCGCGCCTTTCATCAGTTCTTGCTCAATGTACGGGTACATCTCTTCAACGACCTGTGAACGTTTCTTGATTGGTGTGTCTAGACCGAAGATCTGTTGATCCACTTCAGCCAGAATATATGGGCTATGGTAAGCCTCACGACCGATCATTACGCCATCTAAGTGCTGTAGGTGTTCTTTGGTCTGTTCTAGGGTGGTAATGCCGCCATTCACCGCAATCACCAAGTCTGAGAAATCTTTCTTCACTTGGTAAGCACGTGTGTAGTCTAGCGGTGGGATCTCACGGTTCTCTTTTGGGCTCAAGCCACTTAGCCAAGCTTTACGAGCGTGAATGGTAAATTGCTCACAGCCGCCTTTCTCTGAAACCGTTGAGATAAACTTAGTTAGGAACTCGTATGAATCCTGCTCATCGATGCCGATACGCGTTTTTACTGTAATAGGAATATCAGTCACTTCTTTCATTGCTGATACACAGTCTGCCACTAGCTCAGGCTCAGCCATTAGGCATGCACCAAAACGACCATTTTGAACACGATCAGATGGGCAACCTACGTTAAGGTTCACTTCATCGTAACCACGCTCAGCAGCTAACTTCGCACATTCCGCCAAATCAACTGGGTTTGAGCCACCTAACTGTAGCGCGACTGGGTGTTCTTGCTCGCTGAACTCTAGGAAATCACCTTTACCATGCAGTATTGCGCCTGTCGTTACCATTTCCGTATACAGAAGCGTCTGCTGAGACAGCAGGCGGTGGAAGTAGCGACAGTGACGATCAGTCCAATCGAGCATTGGAGCAACAGAAAGTCTACATGAATGTGTCATGGTAAATACCCTAATAACGAGTCAAACATACTTATTGGCGCGGCCAACAAAAGTGAAGTCGGCTATTGTAAAGGCTATACCTTGTTTGTGCTATATGATCTTTACCTCACATTTTTATATTTAAACCCATTCACAAGACCTCTAATTCAGTGTCAAGAACCAGTTATATCTTGAGTCATACGGTCATTTTGAGTTACCTTGTCTTATTCAAAGTCATAGGTCACAATACGCTCTGTACCTGACTTTTATTAAAATTGAGGACACCTACCTGATTTTACTATCAAAATAGTGAATGGTTAGCGTCGTCCGCCTGTATGGTGAAAAATTTGGACCAAACATTAATAGAGCAAGTTGAAGGGATATGCGCATCTCGAGGCGTTCGATTAACACCTCAAAGAAAGCGAGTGTTTGAGCTCATCCTGGCGAATAAAAAAGCTTCTAGTGCTTATGAACTACTAGAGCAGCTTAAGCAGAGTGAACCTCAAGCCAAACCACCTACTGTATATCGCGCTTTAGACTTTTTGTTGGAACAAGGTTTTATTCACCGAGTTGAGTCAACAAACAGCTTTATTTGTTGCTGCTCTTGTAATGCACACAAACATTTCTCGCAGCTGCTAATCTGTGATAAGTGTGGCAGCGTAATCGAATTGCAAGATGATGCCCTGATATCTCAACTCGCTAACAATGCAGAAAAGCACGGCTTTCGATTGACCAATCACGTCATCGAATCTCATGGTACATGCCAAGCCTGCTCGACTGAGCTGAAAGATTAAGATTATAGAAGAACATTATGCGCGCTGAATTTGTAAACCCGTTTTTAGCCTCTCTCATGAATGTGCTAAAAACGATGGCTTCTCTAGAATTGAAGCCACAGAAACCTAGAGTTAAAAAAGATGAAATCGCTCGTGGTGATGTCTCTGGTTTAATTGGTATGGTTGGTCCACAATCTCGTGGTTCAATGTCGATCACCTTTGATGAAGGCCTAGCGCTAGAAATCATGCAGAACATGCTGGGTGAGCGTCCAAACGGTCTGAACGAAGAAGTGACCGACATGGTTGGTGAGATCACCAACATGGTAACGGGCGGTGCAAAGCGTATTCTTGCGGAAAGTGGCTTCGACTTTGATATGGCGACACCGATTGTTGTATCAGGTAAAGGACATACTATTCGTCACAAGTGTGAAGGTGCGATCATCATCATGCCGTTCTCATCTCAATGGGGTAACGCCTTCATCGAGATCTGTTTCGAATAACAGCATCGAACTATCGCCTTGAAAAAAGCGAATTGAAAGAAAGGTTGGCACTATGCCAGCCTTTTTTATTGCCTGCTGTTTTATCTAAACGCATAGTGGACGCCAGAAAAACAAAACGCCAGCTCAAAGGCTGGCGTTTGTTTTTACGGATTCAACTCAATTAAGCTTTAAGCGCTTTAAATGCGTTGATTAGACCGTTAGTTGAGCTATCGTGAGATGTCACTTCTGTGTCATCAGCAAGCTCAGGTAGGATTTGGTTAGCCAGTTGCTTACCAAGCTCTACACCCCATTGGTCAAAGCTGAAGATGTTCCAGATTACGCCTTGTACGAAGATCTTGTGCTCGTACATCGCGATTAGGTTACCCAGAGTGCGAGGCGTGATTTGCTTAACTAGAATAGAGTTTGTTGGGCGGTTACCTTCAAACACTTTAAATGGTACTAGTTCTGCTACTTCTTCTGCAGTTTTACCTGCTGCTAGGAATTCAGCTTCTACTGTCTCTTTTGTCTTACCGAATGCTAGTGCTTCAGTTTGAGCAAAGAAGTTAGACATTAGCTTCTGGTGGTGATCAGATGCTGGGTTATGACTGATTGCTGGAGCAATGAAATCAGAAGGGATCAGCTTAGTACCTTGGTGAATCAGCTGGTAGAAAGCGTGCTGGCCGTTTGTACCAGGCTCACCCCAGATGATTGGACCCGTTTGGTATTCCACTGGGTTACCGTCACGGTCAACAAACTTACCGTTAGACTCCATGTTACCTTGCTGGAAGTACGCAGCAAAACGGTGCATGTATTGGTCGTAAGGTAGGATTGCTTCAGACTCAGCGCCGTGGAAGTTGTTGTACCAAATACCGATTAGCGCAAGGATAACTGGGATGTTGCTTTCAAACTCAGTTGAAGCGAAGTGGTTATCCATGTCGTGAGCACCTTCAAGAAGCTCAACGAAGTTGTCGAAACCGACAGACAGAGAAATCGATAGACCGATTGCAGACCATAGAGAGTAACGACCACCGACCCAGTCCCAGAATTCGAACATGTTGTCTGTATCGATACCAAACTCAGCTACCGCAGTTGCGTTAGTAGATAGCGCTGCGAAGTGCTTAGCTACGTGTGCTTCATCGCCCGCTTCTGCTAGGAACCAGTCACGTGCAGAGTGTGCATTGGTCATTGTTTCTTGAGTTGTAAACGTCTTAGAAGCCACTAGGAATAGTGTTGTTTCTGGGTTTACTTTCTTCAATGTTTCAACGATGTGAGTACCATCAACGTTAGACACGAAGTGCATGTTTAGGCGTGTTTTGTATGGTGTTAGGGCTTCAGTCACCATGTATGGGCCTAGGTCCGAACCACCGATACCAATGTTTACAACATCAGTGATCTCTTTACCTGTGTAACCTTTCCACTCACCTGATACGATGCGGTGTGTGAAGAGTTCCATTTTTGCTAGAACAGCATTTACAGCAGGCATTACATCTTTACCATCAACCATCACTGGCTTGTCGCTGCGGTTACGCAGAGCAGTGTGAAGAACTGAACGGCCTTCAGTTTGGTTGATTGCGTCACCTTTGAACATTGCTTCGATTGCAGATTTAACTTCTGTCTCGTTAGCAAGTGCAAATAGGTGCTGCATCGTTTCTGCATCGATAAGGTTCTTAGAGTAGTCGACTAAGATGTCTGAACCGAAGCGAGTAGAGAACGCGTCAAAACGCTTTGCATCTTGAGCGAATAGCTCTTTTAGCTCCATATCTTGAGCAGATTCAAAGTGTGCAGTTAGAGATTTCCACGCTTGTGTTTGCGTAGGGTTGATATTTTTCAACATGGTAACTATCCCGATGTTACTTTAGGTTTTATTCTCAATATCACTAATATGATAAGAGAACCCCCGATTAGGCAAAAGCTCTATGATTCGGTGACGACAAAGGTTTCATCATCACTGAAAGATTCTTTGTAATTTTTTTTCACGGCGTATTATGCCGTATATAACCATCAGCGCCTTGAGATAAATCACGGTTCGTTTTTGTGAACCACTAACCGGCGCTGATTTCGGTTCTACACTGTAGAAATGTGAACTAAACCCTGTAAATTCAAGTTCAAAAGATAGCGTTAAACCGCTTTTTTGCCAAATACATTATAGAGGATGCTATATGTGGTTTCAGAAGACTATTCATCTCAATGCACGAAAGCGTGGATTTCATCTCATTACTGATGAAATTGAACAACACATCAACGACATTAATTGTCCAACTGTTGGTTTATTACACTTATTTATCCAACATACCTCTGCAAGCTTAACCCTCAATGAGAATGCGGATCCGACCGTGCGTGCGGATATGGAGTCGCATTTTAATCGCTATGTACCTGAGAGAGCGCCGTACTATCGACACACTTATGAGGGCGACGACGACATGCCTGCACACATTAAAGCATCGCTTCTGGGCAACAGTGTGACAATCCCCATTACCAATGGTCGATTAGCTTTAGGAACATGGCAGGGCATTTACTTAGGTGAACATCGTGATTTCGGCGGTAACCGCACTGTGATCCTGACTATCCAAGGTGAATAAAAAAGAAAAACCTTAATTTAATCAATAAAAAAGAGTGGTGTGTTTCCACGACCACTCTTATCAACAGCGCTTTCGGCCTACGATAGGCCAAATGCTTTTTTAGCTCCATTGAGCGAGAAAATTGGCTTTAGAAGGGTTGGTTTACCATAACCCTAAAGGTACCTTCATCACCGCCACGGGCTAATTCTGCTCGTACCACGATACCTTCGACCTGAAAGCGCACCGCACCACCCAGACTCCATTTCATATCTGTGTGCAGTGTTTTTACATCGTACTCATCCGCCACTCGCCCTACTTCTGCAAAAGCTACCCACTGCCACCAAGGGAGATCGTAGTAGTTAATCAGAGGAATATCTTCCAGCGGCTGCCAGTCTGGTAGCACTCGGTATTCTGCAGAATAATGAACCGCAGAGCGTCCATGGAATCTGCCTCCGGTATAACCTCTAAGTCGGTACAGACCACCGAGGCGTGCTTGCTCTGTTTCTGGTGGGCGAGCGCACTCTTGTCCCGAACAGTTATTCCACGTTGGTGTATCTGCGGTATAGAAGTCAAACGCGAGAACTTGTTGATCAAACCAATCGCCAAGTGGGCCTAATGCGTAATATTGGCTGTTTTGGAACGTCCATTTAAACCAAGGATCGCCTTCAGACCAATCATCAGAACCCGTCGTCAGCTTGAGTAAAGAGTGAGACCCTTTAGTTGGGTTGCGAGTACTGTCGCGGTTATCCCAGTCAAAGCTTAAGTTGAAGCCAGTCGCCTCTTCAGTTTCATTGAGATCTTTGAGTTCACGAGAGGTATAAAATGGCGTAAAGATAATAGAGCTCACACCAGACTCTAGCGGAGAGGCAAAGCTGACGTCTTTAATTGGCTGGAACGCACCCAACAAACCATGTTCAGCGACATTTCCCCAAGGTAATAGGTATTTAAACTCCGCTTGATAGTTCTGCTCATAGCCATCAGTGATGGTTTTATCCAGGTCAGAAGAGTCGTTACTGCCTTGATCGCCAAGATAGTATGGGTTGTCATTAAAGCGAGCTTGATACATCTGAGTGCTAAACAGCAGGTTCTGCGACAACGCATAGTTAAAAGCTGACAGAAAGACGACATAGCTGTCTTTGTCTGAGTAGAGCGCGGTACCAAACAGCGCGGCTTGCGGCTGCCCGACTCCCTTTGCAACACCAGCAACTCCAAAGGTATTACCCATGGTTTCGGTGCTGAAGTAGAAGGGAACAAACGCAGAGTCTTTGGGTTCTTTCTCTGATTTTTCGGAAGCTTGAGCGGGAGTAAAAACCAGCGAGGCCGCCAGCGTCATAGCACTGGAAAACCACCATTTTTTACCGCTCACGATTTCACGTACTCCATCGCAACACGTGAAGTAAGTTTAGTGACCAATTCATAGGCAATAGTACCGATGTGAGACGCCACCTCTTCCGAAGGCAGAGCTTTACCCCATAAGGTCGCTTCATCACCCACTTGGTCGGTGGCATCAGGGCCAAGATCAACGGTGAGCATGTCCATCGAGACGCGACCAGCTATCGGCACCTTACGACCATTGATGAAGACTGGAGTACCATTAGGTGCGGTTCGTGGATAGCCATCACCGTAGCCAATCGCAATCACGCCCATTTTAGTATCGCGGTCGCTGGTCCAGTTTCCACCATACCCTACGCTTTCACCGGCTTTAAGATCACGTACAGCAATCAGATGAGAGGTTAAGGTCATTACAGGTTGAAAACCTAACTCTTGGGCGGTCTGATCGACAAATGGAGAGACACCGTAAGAGATGATCCCCGGACGAACCCAGTCGAGGTGACTGTTCGTCCACGCGAGTACTCCCGCAGAGGCTGCCAATGAGCGCTCTCCTTCACACCCTTCAGTCAATGATAGGAAGAGCTGAGTTTGTTCTGTCGTCGTGGTTTTATCCAGCTCGTCAGCACAGCCGAAATGGCTCATATAACGCAAAGGTTTCGCCACATTGGCGCACTGATGTAAGCGCTCGACAAAGTTTTGATACTGCTCAGGGCGTACGCCCAAGCGATGCATTCCGCTGTCGACTTTAAGCCACACGACCACAGGCGCTTCTAGCTTAGTGTTTTCTAGCGCATTGAGCTGTTCTTCACAATGCACCACCGTTTGGATGTTATTCGTAACCAAGATAGGCAGATCACCCGAAGAGTAGAAGCCCTCAAGTAGCAAAATCGGTTTTACAATTCCGCCCGCTCTTAGTTGTAGTGCTTCTTCAATTCGAGCAACACCGAAAGCGTCCGAACTTTTTGAATGCTTAGCAATGTGCAGCAAGCCATGTCCATAACCATTGGCTTTCACTACCGACATTACTTTGCTCTTCGGAGCCTTCGATTTGATGAGATTTAAGTTGTGCTCTAGCGCGCCTAAGTCAATGCTTGCGGTCGCGGCTTTCATGTACGTCATTGAGGGTTACTCATCATCAAATGCAGGGCCTGCATAGTTATCAAATCGAGAGTGCTGACCTTGGAAGGTCAAACGAACCGAACCGATAGGGCCGTTACGCTGCTTACCGATAATAATTTCCGCAATGCCTTTCAGTGAGCTGTCTGGGTTATAAACCTCATCACGGTAAATAAACATGATTAAGTCGGCATCTTGCTCAATCGAGCCCGATTCACGCAAGTCCGAGTTAACCGGACGTTTATCAGCACGTTGCTCTAGGGAACGGTTAAGCTGAGACAGCGCGACTACAGGCACATTTAGCTCTTTCGCGAGTGCTTTTAGAGAGCGAGAGATCTCGGCAATCTCCAAGGTACGGTTATCAGAAAGAGACGGTACACGCATCAATTGAAGGTAGTCGATCATGATCATTGAGAGACCATCGTGCTCACGAGCAATACGACGCGCACGTGAACGCACTTCGGTTGGAGTTAGACCAGAACTGTCATCGATGTACATGTTCTTCTTATCCATGAGGATTCCCATGGTCGAAGAGATTCGAGCCCAATCTTCGTCATCCAGCTGACCCGTACGAATCTTGGTTTGGTCGACACGAGATAGGGATGCCAACATACGCATCATCAACTGTTCACCTGGCATCTCTAGCGAGAAGATAAGAACAGGTTTGTCTTGCTTCATCGCCGCGTTTTCACACAAGTTCATCGCGAAGGTAGTTTTACCCATCGATGGACGTGCTGCGACAATGATTAAGTCTGAGCCTTGTAGGCCAGCTGTTTTCTTATTGAGGTCGTTAAAGCCAGTATCAACACCTGTCACACCATCTTGCGGTGTTTTGTATAGGATCTCGATACGCTCTAGCGTCTTCTCTAGAATGCTGTCTACGTTTTGTGGGCCTTCGTTCTCACTCGCACGGCCTTCCGCAATCGCGAATACCTTACTTTCGGCAAGATCGAGTAGGTCTTCCGATGTTCGGCCTTGTGGATCGTAACCAGAATCAGCGATCTCATTCGCCACGCCAATCAGGCTACGTACTAGAGCACGCTGCGCCACAATATCAGCATAGGCATTGATGTTCGCCGCACTTGGGGTGTTTTTAGCGAGGTCAGCAAGGTAAGCGAAGCCGCCAACCTCTTCAAGCTGCTCACGTAGCTCCAAGTGCTCAGAGAGTGTAATAAGATCCAGAGGTGCACTTTCTTCTAGAATGTCTTTCACCGCTTCAAAAATCAGACGGTGTGGACGACTATAGAAGTCCTTCGCCACGACCTTTTCAGCCACTGTATCCCAGCGTTGGTTGTCCAGTAACAGGCCGCCAATCACGGATTGTTCAGCTTCTAATGAATGGGGCGGGACTTTAATCGCGTCCACCTGATCGTTGGCTGATTTCTGATTTCTGGTATCCACTATCACTACACTCAAATAACTATTAATGATCGCTCATTATACCCAAGAACATTCATTTGTAATGCTATCCGGCGGGTTTGTTTTAGTCTTAAGCAAGAATTTACCTATTGCTGACTCAAATCACCAAGGGTAGCATTACGATCCTCCACCCATTCACTGTACAAATGAGGTATGCGTGTCCAAATTAATTGCTCTTAGCCTTGGTCTACTGAGCACTCCATTAGCCCTGGCTAATGACACAGAATCCTCTGTTGACAAGCTTCTTGACTCAATAGAAGTGGCTGAGCCTTTAGAGCCAGCCGAAGAGTTACAAGTAGAAGCAGCGACAGATGTTGTGGATATGGATATCGCGCCGAGTGACACAGACACCGAACCGACAGATCCGCTCTCGACCGAGGTTGAGTTTGGCTACCAATCGCATACAGGTAACTCTGATTCGCGCTCACTCAACGCAAGACTGAGCGCTGAGTACACCGAAGGGCGTCACCGTAGTACGGGTGAATGGAAGTATTACAACCTCTACAAAGATGGTGAAGAGGACAAAAGGCAGTCGACTTATACGGCACAGAGTGACTACAAGTTAAGCCCAAAGACCTACCTTTACGGCAGTTTTAAAGGGGTAGACTCGCGCTACAGTGCTTACTTTAAGGACTATACGATTTCGACAGGTTTGGGTTATCAGTTCTCGAACACGGAGACATTTGTTTTAGAGTTGGAAGTCGGCCCAGGTTTTCGTTATCAAGAGCCTAACCTTGATGAAATTGACGATGACGACATTATCTTCCCCGAGATTGTGGAAGAAGGCATTTTTCGTGGAAACCTAAACTCATCTTGGCAGGTGCTACCGAATTTGCGCTTCAATGCTGATATGACATTGGTATCGGGTCGCAGTAACTTAAGATTAGATACCGACCTAGAGGCCGTGAATGATATTACCGAGAATATCGCCCTTAAGATTGCGCACTCTCGTCAGTACCACGATAAGGTTCCAAATGGCTTAGATAAAGCGGACTCTGTGCTTTCAGTGAATCTGCTGTTCCAATTCTAAGTTCACACCGCTTGTACAGCCCATAGAGCAAAAAGATCATCGTAGGCTTTTTGCTTGTTTTCCCCACCCTATTTTTCTTTTGTGACGAGTCCGAATCGCTAACGACTCAAGCTTACTCATCATACCCATGATGTCGTTAACCTGAATTTCAGACATAAAAAAACACCAGCCGAAGCTGGTGTTTTAAAACTTTCAAAAGAAAGAATTCGTCTTGTAACTGAAATTACTCAGCAGCAACGATAGCGATTTTCGCAGTAGCAAAAACTTCAGAGTGAAGTTGGATGCTTACTTCGAATTCACCGATGTTACGTAGAGCGCCTTCAGGTAGGCGTACTTCGCTCTTAGCAACTGCAACACCTGCCGCTGTGATAGCGTCAGCGATGTCACGAGTACCGATAGAACCGAATAGTTTACCTTCGTCACCAGCTTTAGAAGCGATAACTACAGCTTCTAGAGCGTTAACTTGCTCAGCGCGAGCTTGAGAAGCAGCTAGTTGCTCAGCAACTTTAGCTTCTAGTTCAGCACGACGAGTTTCGAACATAGCAACGTTGTCTTTAGTTGCCATAACTGCTTTACCTTGTGGGATAAGGAAGTTACGAGCGTAGCCAGATTTAACGTTTACTTGGTCGCCAAGGCCACCTAGGTTACCGATCTTATCAAGTAGAATAACTTGCATTATCTTAGTCCTCTTAAACTATTATTAACTATTACCGATTACTGATGCTTGTCAGTGTACGGTAGTAGAGCTAGGTAACGAGAACGCTTGATAGCGCGAGCTAGTTGACGCTGGTACTTAGCGCTTGTACCAGTGATACGGCTAGGTACGATTTTACCAGCTTCAGTGATGTAGTTTTTTAGAGTTGCTACGTCTTTGTAGTCAATCTCTTGTACGCCTTCTGCAGTGAAACGGCAGAATTTACGACGACGGAAGAAACGAGCCATGGGCTATCTCCTGATCTTAAATTTAAAAAAGCGGTCTTTCACGATTACCGAAGTATTCACAAAGAACCTAAAACAAGTTGAGAATTTTTTAAGGCTTTACGCCAAAAAAGAATTACTCAGCAGATGCTTCTGGCTTAGCTTCTGTACGCTCTTCGCGACGAGGAGCACGCTCTGCACGCTCTTCTTTTTGCTTAAGCATAATAGATTGCTCAGTCACAGCGCCTTTAGTGCGCATGATCATGTTACGTAGAACTGCATCGTTGAAACGGAAAGCAGTTTCTAGCTCGTCGATCACTTCTTGACCAGCTTCAACGTTCATTAGAACGTAGTGAGCTTTGTGAAGCTTGTTGATTGGGTAAGCCATTTGACGGCGGCCCCAGTCTTCTAGACGGTGGATAGTACCGCCAGCTTCAGTGATAGAACCAGTGTAACGCTCGATCATGCCAGCAACTTGCTCGCTTTGATCAGGGTGCACCATGAATACGATTTCGTAATGACGCATTGGTTGCTCCTTACGGATTATTAGCTTCCACAGTTGGCTCAGTCATCCAGAGGAAGCAAGGAACTAAAGATAATTGACTGAGTTTTAAGGACGGCAAATATTATAGAAAGAACCCCTTATTGGCAAGTGGTATTTGGCGAATAATGAAACAGTTTTCCTTTCGCCATCTAGCCATCCGTGATTCTCTCAAGATCTGCCCTAATTCGATAAAAACAAACGTCCACCAGCATGTGGTGGGCGTTAGAAATAAATCAATTCAATGAGTAGTTTACTGCGCTAAACGCTGACGCACCGCTTCAAACAAGCAAATACCAGAAGCCACTGAAACGTTGAGGCTTGATACACTCCCCGCCATAGGGATCTTAATCAGATCATCACAGGTTTCACGCGTTAGACGACGCATACCGTCACCTTCTGCACCCATCACAACCGCTAATGGGCCCGTCAGTTTTGCTTGATAGATATCGTGCGTCGCTTCGCCCGCGGTACCTACAAACCATACGCCTTTCTCTTGAAGCGCGCGCATAGTACGAGCCAAGTTTGTCACACGTACTAAAGGCACCGTTTCAGCAGCACCACACGCCACTTTACTGACTGTCGCAGTTAACGGCGAAGAGCGATCTTTAGGGACGATAACCGCAGCAACACCTGCAGCATCTGCATTACGCAGACACGCGCCTAGGTTGTGCGGGTCTGTCACACCATCAAGCACCAATAGTAGGGGCTGCTCATGCTGCGCTAGAATGTCATCAAGGTCGTTTTCGTTCAGCTGTTTAGCAGGCTTCACCTTAGCAATAATACCTTGGTGATTTGCACCTTGAGCTTTGTCATCAAGCGGTTTACGACCCATTTGTTGGATAGACACCCCAAACTGCTGCAGTTGGTTTAACAGCGGCAATAGACGCTCATCTTGACGGCCTTTTAGTACATAAGCCTCGATAAAACGCGCTGGGTCTTTTTCTAGTACAGCTTTCACCGCGTGAATGCCGTAGATAAATTCGTTACTCATTGTCTACCTGTTCGGTTTGTTACATTAAGGAGAGTAAACTGCGCCTCTCCTTAATTTTCTATTCAATATCGAGTAGGCAGCGATACTACCTACTCCTGTGTTAAGCCTTTGGCGCTTTTGACTTACGCTTTACCGTACGCTTCTTTTTCGCTTTCGGCTTATCGGTACTTGCCGGCTTGCGTTTCGGCTTTCTCTTGCTGCTTGTCCCTTCTTCACTGCTACCATCAGGGCGTTTAGTTGGCTCAACTAATGGCTTTGCACTGCTTCCTGGGCGACGGCTTTTCACTGCTGCGCGCTTTTTACTTTTCGCCTTTTTCGCAGCATCCGCTGCTCGTTTCTTAGCTGTTTTGCCTTTACCACGAGGTTTGCGGTCAGTATCGACAATATCAAAGTCAATCTGGCGGCTGTCTAGGTTTACCGCAGAGACCTTAACCTTCACTGAATCACCAAGGCGGTAGATATTACCAGAACTCTCACCAATTAATCTCTGTCCAACTGGGTCAAATTGGTAGTAATCGTTGGCAAGTGAAGTCACGTGCACTAGACCATCAATGTGCAATTCCGTTAGGCGGACGAAGAAACCAAAACCGGTTACGTTGGCAATCACACCCGGCATCTCTTCACCAACATGGTCTTGCATATATTCACACTTCAGCCAGTCAGACACTTCACGCGTGGCATCATCGGCACGACGCTCGGTTGTCGAACATTGCTCACCGTAGAAGTCCATGTCATCAAATGAGTAGTGGTAACCACCGGTTGGTGTCCAGCGATCTGTATTGCGGCCTTCCCCTTTCGCAATCAGGTATTTGATTGCACGGTGCAGTAGCAAGTCCGGGTAACGGCGAATTGGCGAAGTAAAGTGCGCGTAGCGCTTCAATGCCAAGCCAAAGTGACCACAGTTGTCTGCGTTGTATACCGCTTGCTTCATAGAGCGCAGCAGCATGGTTTGGATTAATTCTCGGTCTTCACGCTCGTTAATCTGACGAATCAGTTGCGCGTAATCCGTTGGTGATGGCTGCAGGCCACCTTCCAAGCTTAGACCTAATTCTCCCAAGAAGTCTTTAAAGCCTGCTAGGCGCTCTTCTCCCGGAGTTTCGTGAATTCGGTATAGCGCCGGCTCTTTGGCTTTTTCTACTAATGACGCAGAAGCGATGTTCGCCAGAATCATACACTCTTCGATGATCTTGTGTGCATCGTTACGAATGACAGGCTCAATGCGGTCAATCTTACGATCAGCATTAAAGATGAACTTAGTTTCAACCGTTTCAAATTCAATCGCACCACGCTCATCACGAGTCTGCTTCAGCACCTTGTACATCTTGTGCAGTTCTTCAAGGTGTGGCACTTCTTTCTCGTAACGCTGACGTAACTCTTCATCGCCATCTAAAATCGCGCCTACTTTATTGTAAGTCAGACGCGCATGCGAGTTCATCACCGCTTCATAATGCTTGTAACCAGAAAGTTTACCGTTTTCAGAGATGGTCATTTCACACACCATACACAAACGGTCAACTTGAGGGTTCAGAGAACATAGACCATTCGATAGTACTTCCGGCAGCATAGGAACAACCTGAGATGGGAAGTACACCGAGTTACCACGGTTAATCGCTTCTTTGTCTAGGGCCGTATCCGGGCGAACATAGTAGCTCACGTCAGCAATCGCCACCCATAAACGCCAGCCACCGCCTTTCTTCGCTTCACAGTAAACTGCATCATCGAAGTCACGAGCATCTTCACCATCAATAGTCACCAAAGGCAGTTCACGTAAATCTACGCGACCTTCTTTTGCTTCTTCAGGTACGTGCTCACCTAGGTTTTCGATTTGCTTCTCAACCGCTTCCGGCCACTCGTGTGGGATTTGGTGAGTATGAATCGCAATCTTGGTCTCCATGCCCGGAGCCATGTTCTCACCTAGAACCTCTGTCACTTTACCCATCATGTTGCGCGAACGACCGCCACGATCGGTAATTTCAATCACTACCACGTTACCCATACGAGCACCGCCTTTATGCTCGGTAGGGATCAGAATGTCGTGACTAATACGAGAATCATCAGGAACTACGTATGAATGACCGTACTCTAGGAAGAAGCGGCCAATTAACGGTGCCGTGCGCTCTTCAAGCACGCGAACTAGACGACCTTCACGACGACCGCGTTTGCTGTTGTCGGTTGGTTGTGCCAAGACATAATCACCATGCATCAGTGTTTTCATCTGATGGTGTGGCAGTAGAATGTCATCATCCTTGCTTTTGCTACCATCTGGGCGCACCCAGCCGTGGCCATCTTTATGCCCGATTACATACCCTTTAATCAGCTCCAATTTCTCTGGTAGCGCGTAGCATTGACGACGCGTAAAGATCAGTTGGCCATCACGCTCCATCGCACGTAGACGACGGCGCAAACCTTCATATTGGTCTTCTCCGGATAGACCCAAAGCATCAAATAGGTCATTACGGTTCATCGGGATATTGGCATCCGTTAGGAACGAAATAATGAACTCGCGGCTCGGAACTGGATTCTCGTAATTTTGAGACTCACGGTCTGCAAAAGGGTCGACATTGGTTGTGGTCGTCGTATTTTCTGACATCGGTATCTTTTTTGTCATAGGCGGGCCTGCTTAAGCAAGGAAGGGATATATCTCTAGTATATCCGATGCAACAGGTAAGCTACAGATATGCTTTAGAAAACCGACAAATTAGCTGGGATTGATACAAATCTTCATGATGTGAAATATCCGATCGTAATTCAGTCTCTTCATCACCTTTTTACGCAAACGATAAAACAAACGTTTGCGGCATCAATGAAATCGACTATGATTCAGCAAAATTTACCAACTCCTGTTCTGAGTATTGATATGAAATTAAAACGCACCTTAATTGCTTCAGCGATTGCTGGTTTATCGCTGTTCTCATTGACAAGCCACGCCTTGGAAAAAGCCGATCTCATGATCACTGATGCCATGGTTCTGACCATGAACCAAGACAAAACTGTCTATGAAAGCGGTACGGTAGTGGTTAAAGACAACAAGATCATTGCCGTTGGTGATGCGTCACTAGAAAAGCAATACAAGGCTGAACAAGTGTTGGATGTTGATGGCGACATCGTGATGCCAGGCCTTATCAATACACATACTCACGTTTCAATGACGGTGTTCCGTTCGTTGGCTGACGATGTGCCTGACCGCCTACACCGCTACATCTTCCCACTAGAGAAGAAACTGGTTTCTCGCGATATGGTTCGCATTGGCGCAAACCTAGGTAACGTAGAGATGGTGAAAGGTGGCGTAACCACTTACGCAGATATGTACTACTTCGAAGATGAAGTTGCGAAGACCGTCGACAAGATTGGTATGCGTGCAGTGCTGGGTGAAACCGTGATTAAATTCCCAGTAGCCGATGCAGCTAACGCAGAAGAAGGCATTAAGTACGCGCTTAACTTTATTGAAGAGTACAAAGACCACCCACGCATTACTCCAGCGTTCGCACCACATGCGCCTTACACCAACACTACAGAGATCCTACAAAAAGTCGCTAAGCTATCACTCGAGCTAGATGTTCCTGTGATGATCCACCTAGCAGAATCTCATCGTGAAGAAGAGAAGATCGCAGAACGCTCTGATGGCCTATCGCCTGTTCAATACATGCACAGCATTGGCGCTCTCAACAAGAATCTGGTTGGCGCGCACATGATCTTGGTTGATGACGAAGACATTAAATTGGTGAAAGAGTCTGACATGGGTGTGGCTCACAACATGAGCGCTAACATCAAGTCAGCGAAAGGTGTATCTCCTGCTCTGCAGATGTACGATGAAGAGGTTCGTATTGGTTTAGGTACCGATGGCCCAATGTCAGGTAACACACTAAGTACAATTGATGAGTTCAACCAAGTGGCTAAAGTTCATAAGCTCGTTAATAAAGATCGTGCAGCAATGCCTCCGATCAAAGTGATCGACATGGCGACAATGGGCGCGGCTAAAGCGTTACACATGGAAGATAAGATCGGATCATTAGAGATCGGCAAGCTTGCTGACATCATAGTTATCGATACTAAAGCGCCAAACATGGTACCGGTTTACAATCCATACTCTGCATTAGTGTACTCAGCAAACTCAGGTAACGTACGTCACTCAATTGTTGATGGAAAACTGCTGATGAAAGACCGCAGCATGCTCACTGTTGATGAAGATAAAATTCGTCAAGAAGCGCTAGATTTCACAAAGGTCGTTCGCGAAACCGTTGTCGAGTCTGGCGAAGTGATTCAGTAACCTGACCTTTCATTAAAAATAAACATCTAAGTGCAAAAAGCCCCGCTCTAATCCAATTAGGCGGGGCTTTTTAATCTTCTATCCAGTAACAATGAGTGCAGAGATCATTACTGGATTTTGATCCTTTATTACCAGAAAACGTCGCGTCGTTTGGCTCGAGCAATGATGTTGTCTGGCATTCTTTGCTCTAACCCACTTCTCAATACCGAGATGCGTTTATGTTGACGCTGATCGGCAGTAACTGAGTTATACAACCAGCGATACGCATCTTCATAATCTAACGGGCTACCGTAATCACGCAGTAGCAATTCCGCTAAGTGGATGCGTGCATTAAGGTTCCCCATCGATGCCGCTTCACGCAGATAAGGAATCGCACGTTCTTTGTCTTGCTGAACCAAAGTTCCGCGGGAATAGTAACGACCTAACTGCTCTAAGGCAGCAGGAAGACCTTGATGGGCCGCATTCTCCATGTAGTAGAGACCAAGCTCAACATCTTGCTCTACACAGACACCCCAAGCCAGCATATCGCCGTATAAAAACTCATAAGAAGGCAAACTGATACGTGTCGCTCGCGCAACAATATCTTCAACCAATTGGCACTTATCAGCTTTCACACGCTCAAGGTGTTGGTTCTTTTCTATTAGATTGATCAGTTCAGCTTCTGTGTATATGGGTACCGGCTCACCAACATCAGCCAAATTTGCATGACTCAATGAGGAGCTCAGCGCCATTATCAATGAAGCTGCCACAGTTCGTAGCTTCATACCTGCACTCTATTATCTTGTTTTAAAAACGCATTGAGTCTTTGGGTTATCAAAACTCAATTACATTTCACTCACTATGATATCTGTATCGGCAACTACACGTATCGCTTTAGACAAAACTTGCCGCCAATGGGCAATATTTTGCCAGATAGCGTACAAAAGATCATCACGCTCAAAAGTAGTACTCGCCAAACCGTAAATCGCAGGTACAAAAAAGCCAGCGTATTTCAGCTGGCTTTCTAAGAACTTTCTATTATCTATACACTTGCGTGTATCAGCATTATGCGCTGTAAGGGTGAACCTTGATAATAGTTTCGTTACGGTCTGGACCTGTAGAGATGATGTCTACTGGTACGCCTGTTAGTTCTTCGATACGTTTGATGTAATCAAGAGCAGCTTGTGGAAGCGCGTCGATTGTCTTAGCACCAAATGTTGTCTCAGACCAACCTGGCATTGTTTCGTAGATTGGTGTTGCTTCTTCGAAAGATTCAGCAGCCATTGGCGAAACTTCTAGGATAGAACCGTCAGCCATTTTGTAGCCAGTACAGATCTTGATCTCTTCTAGACCGTCAAGAACGTCTAGCTTAGTCAGACACATACCCGTTAGAGAGTTGATTTGGATTGCACGGCGCATTGCCACTGCATCGAACCAACCTGTACGACGTAAACGACCCGTTGTTGCACCAAACTCGTGGCCAACATCACCTAGGTGTTTACCTACTGGGTCTTGCTTGTCTAGACCATCGTAAAGCTCAGTTGGGAATGGACCTGAACCTACACGAGTACAGTAAGCCTTAGTAATACCAAGGATGTAACCGATGTGACGAGGACCAAAACCAGAACCTGCAGCAACACCACCAGCAGTCGTGTTAGAAGAAGTTACGTATGGGTAAGTACCGTGGTCGATATCTAGTAGAGTACCTTGAGCGCCTTCGAACATGATCTTGTCGCCGCGCTTACGTGCTGCGTCTAGTTCGTCAGTTACGTCCATAACCATTGAAGTTAGTAGATCTGCGTAACCCATGCACTGCTCAAGTACTTCTTCGTAGCTTAATGTTTCAGCTTTGTAGAAGTGCTCAAGTTGGAAGTTATGGAATTCCATTACTTCTTTTAGCTTCTCAGCGAACATTTCTTTATCGAAAAGGTCACCAACGCGTAGACCGCGACGAGCAACTTTATCTTCGTAAGCTGGACCGATACCACGACCCGTTGTACCGATAGCTTTCGCGCCACGAGCGATTTCACGCGCGTTGTCGATAGCGATGTGGTACGGAAGAATTAGAGGACAAGCTTCAGAAACGAAAAGACGCTCGCGCACTGGGATACCGCGCTCTTCAAGAGGCTTCATTTCTTTAAGAAGTGCTTCAGGCGAAAGTACAACACCGTTACCGATAACACATTTAACGTTATCGCGCAGGATGCCTGATGGAATTAAGTGAAGAACGGTTTTTTCACCGTCAATTACAAGTGTGTGACCTGCATTGTGACCGCCTTGGTAGCGAACCACGTATTTTGCATCTTCAGTTAAAAGGTCAACAATTTTACCTTTACCTTCGTCACCCCATTGGGTGCCTAGAACGACTACGTTATTTCCCATCTTTCCAGTATCTGTTGCTAGTTAAAAATGGATTCTAGCACCGAATCACAATTCTTGCAGTCATTTTTTGTTCACAATAGTGAGAATTGGTCACAGGTGACACGCATAAGGCGGTATCAAAACGCGTAAGGATACTGATATTATTCCTTTTTTATCTTTTAAGGCACCTATCATGTCTCACTCTATTTGGCTGGCTGTTGGCTTGGTTTTGATTGTCGAAGGCTTAGGCCCACTTATCGCTCCGAGAGGCTGGCGCAACATGATGGCGCAGCTTAGCGAACAACCCGACAATCAACTGCGCCGTCTTGGCGGTTGTTTGGTGGTCGCAGGTGCGGTTATTGCTTTCATGACCTATGGCTGATTCATTCGAGATTCGAGATTCGAGATTCGAGATTCGAGATTCGAGATTCGAGAAGAATTAAAGAACGGTCAGACATTCGAATCCAACATAAAAGGCTCCCATCGTGGGAGCCTTTTGCTTTATGTCTTAACAGTGCAAAGGTTCAATTGAGCCTGCTGGCTTATTGAGGTTGTACACCTTTCGCGTTGTTCATGTATTGGAAGAAGTCTGTCTTCGGATCCAGTACTAGAATGTCGCTCTTATCGCTGAATGACGCTTCATAAGCTTGTAGCGAACGCATGAAACCAAAGAACTCAGGGTCTTTGTTGTATGCGTCAGAGTAGATCTTCGCTGCTTCTGCGTCTGCATCACCTCGAGTAACACGAGCAGTACGATCAGCTTCTGCCAGTACTGTTGCTACTTCTAGTTCAGCTTGTGCACGGATAACTTCTGCACGTTCACGACCTTGAGAACGGTGTTTACGAGCAACCGACTCACGCTCTGCACGCATACGCTTGTAGATTGAGTCACTGATGTTGTCTGGAAGGTTAATCTTCTTCATACGGAAGTCGACAATTTCCACACCTAAATCTTTCAGTGCACTTTCACGCGTATCAGCAAGAACGTTTTCCATGATCTTGTCACGCTCACCATCGACCTCTAGTGCTTCAGCAGCAGCAACTGTTGTCACTTCTTCGCTGTCCGCTGAGTCTGGTAGAACATCGTTGTTACGAGGACCTGAAACAATCTGCTTGATCTCACGAGAACCGATTTCCGAACGAAGTACATCTGTCACTTTACGCTCAAGAAGTGCTTGCGCCGTTAGTGCGTTACCACCACCTGTTGCTAGGTAGTATTGACCGAAGTCTTGAATACGCCATTTCACGTACGAATCGATGATTACGTCTTTTTTCTCAGACGTTACGAAACGGTCAGAGCGGCCATCCATTGTTTGGATACGAGCATCTAGAGTTTTCACACGGTCAAACAGTGGCAGTTTGAAGTGCAGACCCGGTTCGTGGATTCGAGAGATGTCGTTGTTATCTTTCAATACACGACCGAAACGAATCACGATACCGCGCTCGCCTTCAGGAATCACAAACACAGACATCAACATCAGTGCTAGCGCAACAACCAATACAGGGATCATTAACTTACGCATTATTAGTATCTCCCTTGACGTGAGCTATCTGAACGAGACTGAGAGCTCGATGGCGTTTCAGTTTGAGTTTCTAGCTCAATCTGATCGTAAGCTGATGGTGCTTTAGTAGAGCGAGAGCCCGACGTAGAACCACCTTGAGCGCCTAACTTATCAATCGGTAGGTAAAGCAGGTTACCGCTCGATTCAGAATCAATCAGCACTTTAGACGTACTTGAGTACACTTTTTCCATTGTATCTAGGTACAGACGGTTACGTGTTACTTCAGGAGCCGCTTGATATTCAGGAAGTAGCTTTTCAAACTGAGCAACTTGACCAAGTGCACCGTTAACTGTGCGCTCTGAGTAACCCACCGCTTCTTTCTTCAAACGCTCAGCACGACCTGTCGCTTTTGGAAGAATGTCGTTTCGGTAAGCTTCTGCTTCACGCTCGAAACGCTCTTCATCCTCACGAGCCGCGATTGCATCATCAAATGCATCTTTCACTTGCTCAGGTGGACGAGCCGACTGGAAGTTCACATCTACGATTAGGATACCCATGTCGTAGCTATCGATAATACGGTTCAGTGTTTCTTGAGTGCTTTGACGGATCTGTTGACGACCACTTGTTAGGATACTATCCATTAGTGAGTCACCGATTACCGCACGAAGCGCAGAGTCTGTTGCTTGGCGCAAGCTGTCGTCCGCGTTAGTTACACGATACAAGTATTTGTATGGGTCTGAAACACGGTATTGAACACCCATTTCAACCGTCACAACGTTCTCGTCTTTGGTCAGCATGGTGCCTGAAGCACGCAGTGAACGAATTGCTTGAACGTTAACCAGTTGTTCATCGCTAATTTGATCGATGAAACGTGGGTGCCAGTTAAGGCCCGGCTCTTCAATACGGTCGAACTGACCCAATCGAAGTACCACAGCTCTCTCTGCTTCCCCTACGGTGTAGAAACCCGCAAAGAACCAAATTGCGATAGCGATAACTGCAATGACACCAAAGCCAATTGCACCGCCGCCGCCAACAGATGAACCGTTGCCACCTTTTTTACCAAACTTGCCACCCAACTTTTGACTCAGTTTGTTAAACACTTCGTCTAAGTCTGGCGGTCCTTGATCTCGGCCACCGCGATTATTTTTATTACCCCAAGGGTCATTATCGCGGCCGTTATCGCCGTTGTTATTTCCAGGCTCATTCCACGCCATTAGAAAGCTCCATCATTTGATATGACGTTATACTGTAGCAGTCTCTTCGGAAACGATAAAGTCACCTAAGAGTGCCCCTTCTCTTTTTTCTAGTTTAGACCAATCCACTTGTTGCATTCGGATATCTATCAACAGGTTACCCTTTTCATCATATTCTTCTTGTTGAATAGATTTCAACTGAAAAAACAGACTACGAATACGGCCCTGATGTTGAGGTGGAATACACAGTCGATATTGAACCATTTGGCTTGCTAGACGTTCTGTCAGCGCCTCAAACAGTAACTCAATGCCTTCACCTTCCATTGCAGAGACCCAAACAGCGCGAGGAGCGCCCTCTTCGTCTCGTTCAATGCGAGGTTTTTGGTCTTCCATGCAGTCAATCTTGTTCATGACTACAAGGGTTGGCACCTCATGAGCATCGATTTCTTCTAATACATCATGAACTGCCTGAATATTCTCACGAAAGCGGTCATCACTGGCATCAACAACATGTAACAAAATGTCAGCTTCCTGCGTCTCTTGTAACGTTGCTTTAAATGCAGCGACCAAATCGTGCGGTAGGTGACGAATAAATCCTACAGTATCTGCAAGGATTGCCGGACCTACATCCGTCAGATCGATTTTACGTAATGTTGGGTCTAACGTTGCAAACAATTGGTCTGCGGCGTAAACACCAGCACGGGTGATCTGGTTAAACAGTGTTGATTTCCCTGCGTTGGTATAACCAACAAGAGAAATGGTTGGGATTTCAGCTCGATTACGAGCACGGCGGCCCTGTTCACGCTGCTTAGCTACTTTCGCTAAACGACGCAATATCGCTTTTATACGGTCACGCAACAGACGTCGATCTGTTTCTAGTTGAGTTTCACCTGGACCACGAAGACCGATACCACCTTTTTGTCTCTCAAGGTGGGTCCAACCGCGAATCAGTCGAGTAGAGATATGACGAAGCTGAGCAAGCTCAACTTGTAGCTTACCTTCATGAGTTCGCGCACGCTGTGCAAAGATATCTAAGATAAGACCGGTGCGGTCAATCACACGACACTTACACAAGTGCTCTAGGTTGCGCTCTTGGGCAGGAGAGAGGGCGTGATTAAAAATCACAATTTCAGCCCCAGTTAGCTGAACGGCTTGAGCGATTTCTTGGGCTTTACCCTCTCCGACGTAGTATTTAGGGTGCGGGGACTGACGACTACCAGTAATAACTTGTAGTGTTTCTACCCCCGCAGAGGAGACCAGCATTTCACATTCGCTTAGGTCTTCCCATTCACCCTCTTGCGTGAAGTTGATATGAACAAGTACGGCTCGCTCACCGGATTCATAACGGTCAAACAAGCAACCAACTCCTTATTACAGCTTTAGCTGTATTGATTGAACGATTAATCTTCAGATTTCTCTGAACGATCAGCTGGTGCACGCTCACCGCTGTGGTGGCTAACTGCACGAGCAGGAACCACTGTAGAAATAGCATGCTTGTAAACCATTTGGTTTACTGTGTTCTTCAATAAGATCACGAACTGATCAAAAGATTCGATCTGACCTTGCAGCTTAATGCCGTTAACAAGGTAGATTGATACTGGAATGCGCTCACGACGAAGTGCATTTAGAAATGGGTCTTGCAGCGATTGCCCCTTAGCCATTTTATTTTCCTTATTTTGTATTTTGTTGTAATTATTTAGCTAGTGGTGCACAAAAAGGTGCGGCCTTTGCATCTGAGCTAAACGAATAAAAAAACTCCGTTGTTATTGAAAGGCTGTAAGTTTAAAAAGCCTCAATAACGGATCCTTTCCAGAGTATATTCACGCAAAAGCGATCACATTATACACAGCTATGCTAGTCAGATGCTATTGCATCTGAAAGAGTTTCTAGCGCTTGTTCAATGTTTTCGCTATCTAACCAAGTTAAATCATCCCAACTGCGTAACCAGGTGATTTGGCGCTTGGCCAATTGACGGGTTGCACAGACTCCACGGAATACCGCTTCATCAAGGTCACAATTCCCATCTAAATAGTCCCACATCTGACGATATCCTACGCAACGGATCGATGGTAGATCAGGATGAAGATCATCTCGAGCGTATAACGCCTTCATCTCATCTTCGAAACCTGCCTCTATCATTTTCTCGAAACGCAATTCAATACGACGATGCAGTTCAGCCCTTTCCTTGGGAGCTATAGCAAATTGCTTCACACGAAATGGCAGGCTATCGCCCTTCGTTTGAGTTAGCTCTGTTAATGTTTTACCCGAAATTCGAAAAACTTCCAATGCTCTTGAGAGTCTTTGTGGATCATTTGGATGAATTCTTTCCGCAGATACTGGATCAATCTCTCTTAATTGATCATGCATAACTTGCCAGCCATGCTCGTTTGCTTCTGCTTCAATCTGTTTACGAATCTCTTGGTCTGCCGCAGGTAAAGGGGATAGCCCTTCTAGCAATGCCTTGTAGTAAAGCATAGTACCACCGACCAATAATGGTATTTTTCCTGCCGCAACAATGTCATTCATCTCTTTGAGTGCATCACGACGAAAATCTGCCGCAGAGTAAGATTCACTTGGATCTAAAATGTCGATCAAGCGATGAGGAGCAAGCGCTAACTCTTCTGCGTCTGGTTTCGCAGTACCAATATCCATATCTTTGTAGATCAACGCCGAGTCCACACTGATGATCTCTACTGGGAACTTCTGACGTAGGCGAATGGCTAGATCTGTTTTACCTGATGCGGTTGGCCCCATTAAAAACAGTGCTAAAGGTAGTTTCTGAGTCATGATATTTTGTTTTTGCTTCTCTGTTAAAGCGCTCTGTTTGTCAGAGCTTATTGCTGCGCGAACTTAAATGCGCAACTCAATAAATTAAATCGTAAATGCTGCAATGGTCGCTGAAAAATCAACTGGGTTCACAAACTCAGGGTCATCTAATGGAAGTAGACCTTGCCAGAGCTGTTCAAGTTCCCCAACTAATTGAACCGCCTCAGATAAAGTGTAGTCGCTTTTTACCTGCGCGGTTTGAACACCAATCCAATTTACTAACTGTTGCATAATTTGAGCATTATTAGACTGGATATTGAGCGAAGCCGCGTACGATAACAGATCTGGGATTAAAATTTGTAAGTTTTGCTGTCTTAGAGGTGATGGTACGCCCATGACCATGATCGCTTCGCTGTTTCTGGCTTTTAATTCGATACCCAGCAGATTCAATTGAGGACTTAATGCCTTTGCCACTTCAACCAGTTCACCACCAACTTTCATCGATAAAGGCACCAGTAAAGGTTGGCTTTTTAAAGGCCCATGCTGAGTATTCATCTGTCCAACAACCCGCAAGAATTCTGCTTTAGCTAATGACAGCAGCAAGCAACCATTTTTACTTCCCATCGCCAAATACTGTTGATTAACCACAGTAATCGCTTTGCCAAGCTCAGCAATGATCGGTCTTTCAACCGGTGAGTGTTCGACTACAGGAGCAGCCCTCGACGATGAATCTTTTGAAAGCGCGCTGTCGCCTGATGTTGAGTTTGGAAACTCTGGTGTTTGCAATAGCTCTTTGTAGGCTTTCACTTCACGCTTAGATGGTGCCGGTTCTGCATGATGTTGATTCGAAGGTTTATCTGGTTTCGGCGCAGGACGTGATTCAATCCACTCTTGACGTGGAGAGCCCGTAAAGCTCTGTCTACCACTACCGTACTGGCTTTGCTCTTGGCTTAGTGAGTAGTTCGATGTGCGATCTTGAACACTCTCTCGGACACGTTCTGATTCCGCTTTTCTTGGATAAGCCGGGGTCTTGTCAATCGCCTCTCTTGCTCGCTCCGGTGCTTGAGAAATGTCTATCGAAGAAGAGGGTGGTTGAATCGAAACAAAAGTATCAACACCTTCAGTGGAATCAATGACTTCATCGCTCAACTCTGGCTCAGCTTGATGGAAAGCAGACTGATTAACAGGCGCAGCATCAATGTGTTTAGTTTGCGCTAAACCATCACTCAACGCTTGATAGATAAAGTCATGCACCAAACGAGCTTGATGAAAGCGTACCTCGTGTTTGGCCGGATGAACATTCACGTCCACTTGGTGTGGATCTAGCTCAATGAATAGCACGTAAGTGGCAAATTGATCGGGACGAAGGCTAGTCTCATAACTTTGACGGATTGCATGATTGATCAACTTATCACGCATCATACGGCCATTCACATAGCAATATTGCAAGTCACTTTGCTGTCTTGCCCCCTCAGGAGTGGTGATCCAACCATGGAGCCTAAGCCCTTGGTGCTCTAACTCAATCTTGAGCATATGACGCACGAAAGCATTGCCACACACAGCCGCAATACGTTTTTCCGCTTGAATCTCAGTTTTTGCTGCACGGTACTGGCGAACCATCTTGCCGTTATGACGTAGGTTAATCGTCACATCGAAGCGGCTCAAGGCAATGCGCTTTAGCAGCTCATCAATATGAGTAAATTCGGTTTTTTCAGTACGCAGAAACTTACGTCTTGCCGGCGTATTAAAGAATAGATCTAAGACTTCGACGGAGGTGCCGATTGGGTGTGCTGCTGGTTGTAGTTTTACTGCCATGTCACGCCCTTCGCTATACGCCGCCCACGCTTGGTCTTGCGTCGCTGGTCGCGAGGTCATGGTTAAACGCGCTACCGAGCTAATACTCGCCAGTGCTTCACCACGAAAGCCTAGACTTACAATCGCTTCAAGGTCATCAAGAGTATGAATCTTTGATGTTGCATGACGGCTTAGTGCCAGGCCTAACTCATCTTTGACGATGCCCTTACCATTATCACGAACACGGATCAGCTTAGCGCCGCCCTTCTCGATATCAATATCGATACGGGTTGCACCTGAATCTAAGCTGTTTTCCACCAACTCCTTAACCACTGAAGCCGGTCTTTCAACCACTTCACCAGCAGCAATTTGGTTGGCAAGACGTGCAGGTAATATCTTAATCGTCATAATGGCTCTCTACTTATGCGGAATAACCAACACTTGCCCAACGGCCAAGCCATCAGAGCGCAGTTTGTTCGCCTTGCGGATACTCTCTACTGTTACCCCATATTTAGAGGCAATCTTACCAAGATAGTCTCCACGTACGACTTTGTGTTTACGCAGCGGCAACGCCTTAACGCTAACTGTAATCTTAAGTTTTTGACCAACCTTAACGACGTCAGATCTTAAGTTGTTCTCACGTTTAATGGCTGCAACACTGACGCCGTACTTATTGGCAATGCTACCTAAGAACTCGCCACGCTGAACCACGTGAGTAAGAGTGCGTTGTTCAACAGCGTTACTTGTACTCTGTTTCGCGCCCGGTACCTTTAACTTCTGGCCAATCGCTAAGCTTGTCGATTTCAGGTTGTTCATGGTCACTAAGTTTTGAGTGGTAGTACCGTACTTCTTAGCGATCACAGACAACGACTCACCGCGCGCCACCTTATGAGTAGTAGTGGAAGCGACAGGGGCTGACGTCGGTCTTGCATTGTTAGACAGCACGATACCTTCTGGCGGGTTCGCTTTCAGGTATTTCACTACTGCAGTAGTAATCGCCGTTGCTAACTTGTCTTGGTGCGAGCGTTGGAACAACAACTTCTCTTCCGTCGGGTTAGAAATAAAACCAGTTTCAACCAGTACCGAAGGAATTTGTGGTGAGCGCAATACCGCTAGACTGGTATTGATTGGCTTACGGTTATGCAGCTTTGCCACTTTACCCATCTCGGACAGGATTTCCGTTGCCAATTTGTAGCCCTCTTTTTGAGAGTGACTAAATTGCAGGTCTAACAGAGTTTGGTTAACGTTCTTATCATCGATATTGTTGGTGAAAGCCGCTCCGCCTCCGCCAAGTAATTCAGATTGTTTCTCTTTGTTCTCAATCCAACGGGAGATCTCGGTATTGGCACGACGAGTGTTGAGTACAAACACTGAACCACCACGAGGTTGAGGAGTCGTGAATGCGTCGGCGTGAATCGAGATCAACAGATGCGCTTCATTTTCACGAGCAATCGCAACACGGCGGTTCAAGTTAACGAAGTAATCGGCATTTCGCGTCATTCGAGTTTTCACGCCTGGTACCGCATCCAACTTAGCCGCAACTTTACGAGAAATACTTAAGACGGTATTTTTCTCATATTTCCCTGAAGGGCCGATTGAGCCTGGATCTTCACCACCATGCCCTGGATCGATCACGATCAAGATATCTTTCTTGCGCTGAACTTGATCAATGCTCTTACTCACCGTTGAACTGCTCGAAGAGCTTGAGCTAGACGATGATTTTTTCGTTTCACCATGTGGAAGATCGATCACTAAGCGGTGACCATATTGCCCGCCTGGGGTTGGACTCAGTTTGAAAATCTCGGCTTTGGTCGATTTTTTCAATTCGAAGACTAATCGATAAGTCGTTTTTTCAGGAGGAGAGCTCTTACGGATTTTTTTTAATACCGGGCTATCTGTAACAGTGACCGGTAATTTAGTCGCGAGGTTGGTGCGCTTAAGATCAACCACCAAACGGTTGGGGCTGGTCAAAGTAAAATAACTAAAATCTGCTTCAGACTTTAGATCAATAACAACTCGGGTTTCTTCAGGAGAAGGCCATACACGCAACCCTTTCAGAGAGTTCGCAGCAGCAAGGGAAGAAAACAGTAATGAGAAAACAGCGGCCATCATGGCCACTGTGGAAAGAAGGCGTTTAGAAATCAACATAACTCCAACTGACTAAGTAAGCGTTGTCCATATTCACTGTTAGCGGTTAAAGAGACGACTCGATGATCATCTTGGTAACGGATATCGATATCAAGATCGGCTTCAGGCAATAAACCTTCCCCTTTCTCTGGCCATTCAACTAAACAAATAGCATCAGGAGTGAAGTAGTCACGGATTCCCATAAACTCTAGCTCTTCAGGATCGGCAAGGCGGTATAGGTCAAAGTGATATACCTGCCAATCTGCCAATTGATATGGTTCAACCAGAGTATACGTTGGGCTCTTTACATTTCCTTGATGGCCAAGCGCTTTTACAAAGCCACGACTGAACGTCGTTTTACCTGCGCCAAGATCGCCATGCAAATAGATAGTGGTTTGCTGTGAGCATAGATTTGAAAGCTCCGTCCCCAGTTGAATCGTTGCTTGCTCATCTTTCAAAGTAAATTGTTTCGTGCTCATGAATACGTTCTCTAAAAATCGATCGTTGACTATATAAAAATCAAAAGAACAAGAATAGTAAACCGTGAAGGTTTTGAGAGACAAGCATTCAAGTGTAAGTAATATGAAAAATCGCCAGGAATTTGCCTCTGTTCTGGTCAATGCTATTAAGATCCGTTAAGATCCGCCCCCATTTTCGCTCATGCCACGATAAAAAGTTGTTACTAAGCTATGAATTTAGACCACCTCGCTGAACAAATTAAAACTTGGGGACAAGAGCTCGGCTTCCAAAAGGTGGGAATTTGTGACGTCGATTTAAGTGAGCATGAACCTGCGTTACAAGCATGGCTAGACGCTGGTTACCATGGTGACATGGACTGGATGGCACGCCACGGCATGATGCGTGCGAGACCTGATGAATTACACCCAGGCACCATTCGTGTGATCAGCGCGCGCATGAACTACCTCCCGCCTGAAGCACAGTTCGCGACCAACCTTGCTGACAACACACAAGGTTATATCAGTCGTTACGCGCTAGGCCGTGACTACCACAAACTGTTTCGCAATCAGTTAAAAAAGCTCGGTCAAAAAATCGAAAAAGAGACTGAAGGCCTAGATTATCGTCCATTCGTCGACTCCGCCCCGATCTTAGAACGACCACTAGCTCAAAAGGCTGGCCTAGGTTGGACGGGTAAACACTCACTGATCCTAGATAAAGAAGCGGGTTCATGGTTTTTCCTTGGCGAGCTACTGGTCAATATTCCGCTGCCTGTGGATGAGCCGAATACGGAAGAGTGTGGCAAATGCACGGCTTGCATGACATCTTGTCCAACCGGTGCCATCGTCGAAGAGGGGATTGTGGATGCTCGTCGCTGTATCTCTTATCTAACCATCGAGTTCGATGGCGTTATCCCGCTTGAATTTCGTGAAGCCATTGGCAATCGAATCTATGGTTGTGATGACTGCCAATTAGTTTGCCCTTGGAATCGACATGCTGATGTCAGCAAGCAAAGCGACTTTCATCGCCGTGAAGCATTCCAAGATATCGATTTAGTCACACTCGCAAGCTGGGATGAGGCAACCTTTCTGAAAAAGATGGAAGGTTCTGCGATTCGACGCATTGGACATACGCAATGGCTACGAAATTTATTCGTCGCGATGGGGAATGCACCTTTCCAACAACGCATCATTGATATTTTGGAGTCTCATTTAGGTAACAGTGAGATGCTCGATGAACATATCCAATGGGCGTTAGAGAAGCAGAATCAACAATTGCCAAGTTCAGTACAAGCTAGTCTTTCAGCAATTCCTTCTCTTTCAGAAAACGCTTCTAAAGAGTCTGTGAATAAGATTGAGAGCAAGAAGAAGCGACTGATTCGAATTGTAGAGAAAGGCCTACCAAGAGACGCTTAGTACATTCACCATGAATATCCGTCGATAAGCTTGATATATAAAGGTTAGCGGCAAAATGACGGTAAGCTGTTTCATAGAATTCAAGCACAATGTTTGACCTTGTTCTCAAATTTTATAATGTGGAAAAAAATTTAAATTCCCTCAAACTTTCCACATGGCAGCAAAGTTAAACACAGTTCAGATAAATGACTAAGATCAATAAACAACAAGTTAACGATCCTCAAAGCAACCTACCTAACCAAACAAAATTAATTAAAAACAACAACTTAAAACAAAATCAAACAATTTAGAGAAATTATATCAGAAAGGATCTTTTCAGTAGCACTTGAGAATTAAGGCTGAAATAACTTTATCAACCAAGTTATCCACATCAAATAAAGTGTGGATAAGTCTGTTTACAGATGTGAAAAACCTCAGATATCTTCTTTAGAAACCTGATAGTTATTAGCATTCCATTAGCTAAGACAAATTTGAGACAAAAAAATATCCACCAAGTGTATTGGAGGATTGTTTTCTTTTTTAAGGGATGATGCTTCGCAGCATTAAAGAAAGAGCTTAGGCTTAAAGCCTATATCCAAGCTAGATAGCTTAGAAAGAAATTGGAGCGACATACGAGGTTCCCGATCTTCAAGGCTTAGGCGTGACCTCAACCTTGGCAAGGATTGCACTCTGCCAGAATGCCCTTCATGTACAACTCTAAAAATGGAGCGACACACGAGGTTCGAACTCGTGACCTCAACCTTGGCAAGGTTGCGCTCTACCAGCTGAGCTAGTGTCGCATAAGTTAACCGCTATTGCGTTTAACTGTAATGTGGTTGCGGGAGCCGGATTTGAACCGACGACCTTCGGGTTATGAGCCCGACGAGCTACCAAGCTGCTCCATCCCGCGTCCGGATGTCATTGTTAAGCACAATGAAAGCTATCAATTTGGAGCGACACACGAGGTTCGAACTCGTGACCTCAACCTTGGCAAGGTTGCGCTCTACCAGCTGAGCTAGTGTCGCATAGTTAACCGCTAATGCGTTTAACTGTAATGTGGTTGCGGGAGCCGGATTTGAACCGACGACCTTCGGGTTATGAGCCCGACGAGCTACCAAGCTGCTCCATCCCGCGTCCGGATGTCATTGTTAAGCACAATGAAAGCTATCAAATTGGAGCGACACACGAGGTTCGAACTCGTGACCTCAACCTTGGCAAGGTTGCGCTCTACCAGCTGAGCTAGTGTCGCATAGTTACCGCTATTGCGTTTAACTGTAATGTGGTTGCGGGAGCCGGATTTGAACCGACGACCTTCGGGTTATGAGCCCGACGAGCTACCAAGCTGCTCCATCCCGCGTCCGGATGTCATTGTTGAGCACAATGAAAGCTATCAAATTGGAGCGACACACGAGGTTCGAACTCGTGACCTCAACCTTGGCAAGGTTGCGCTCTACCAGCTGAGCTAGTGTCGCATAGTTAACCGCTAATGCGTTTAACTGTAATGTGGTTGCGGGAGCCGGATTTGAACCGACGACCTTCGGGTTATGAGCCCGACGAGCTACCAAGCTGCTCCATCCCGCGTCCGGATGTCATTGTTGAGCACAATGAAAGCTATCAAATTGGAGCGACACACGAGGTTCGAACTCGTGACCTCAACCTTGGCAAGGTTGCGCTCTACCAGCTGAGCTAGTGTCGCATCACGGAAAGGTCTTTCACCTTTCGATTACCGCTTTCACGTTAATCTACAAATTGGAGCGACACACGAGGTTCGAACTCGTGACCTCAACCTTGGCAAGGTTGCGCTCTACCAGCTGAGCTAGTGTCGCATCACGGAAAGGTCTTTCACCTTTCGATTACCGCTTTCGCGTTAATCTACAAATTGGAGCGACACACGAGGTTCGAACTCGTGACCTCAACCTTGGCAAGGTTGCGCTCTACCAGCTGAGCTAGTGTCGCATCACGGAAAGGTCTTTCACCTTTCGATTATCGCTTTCGCGTTAATCTTCAAATTGGAGCGACACACGAGGTTCGAACTCGTGACCTCAACCTTGGCAAGGTTGCGCTCTACCAGCTGAGCTAGTGTCGCATAGTTAACCGCTATTGCGTTTAACTGTAATGTGGTTGCGGGAGCCGGATTTGAACCGACGACCTTCGGGTTATGAGCCCGACGAGCTACCAAGCTGCTCCATCCCGCGTCCGGATGTCATTGTTAAGCACAATGAAAGCTATCAAATTGGAGCGACACACGAGGTTCGAACTCGTGACCTCAACCTTGGCAAGGTTGCGCTCTACCAGCTGAGCTAGTGTCGCATTCTGAAAACGTCTTTCGCCGTTCAGGGCTGCGAATTATAAGAGCATTTTTTTGTGATGCAAGTCCTTAATGCAAAATTCTGCAACTTTTTCGTCAAGTGCTGAAAAAGCACACAGAATTTCAAAAAAATGTTGATTTCGCAGCCAGATAATCAATTCAAAACAATCATTTTGAATCAATTAGATATTGATGATCGTCTTACGGTAGTACTGAAGTTCAGCAATTGACTCACGAATGTCATCTAAGGCTAAGTGACTACCAGATTTAGTAAAGCCATCTAATACTTCAGGTTTCCAACGACGTGTGAGCTCTTTCAAAGTGCTCACATCGATGTAGCGGTAGTGAAAGTATTCTTCAAGTTCAGGCATGTGTTTGTATAAAAAGCGACGATCTTGGCCAATACTGTTGCCACAAATCGGTGATTTACCTTTCGGCACCCACTTTTCAAGAAACTCGATCGTTTGAGCAATCGCGTCTTGTTCCGTTACTGTACTCTCTTTCACACGCTTAACTAAGCCACTGCCCGTATGCGTCGTCGTACACCACTCATCCATTTTATCCAGCTCGCTGTCTGGTTGATGAATAGCTAATACAGGGCCTTCAGCAAGAATGTTAAGCTCACTATCGGTAACGATAGAAGCAATTTCAATGATTTTATGAGTTTCAGGATCAAGTCCCGTCATCTCTAGATCAACCCATATTAGGTTCTGATCGCTAAAGGACATAATGGCGCTGCCTATTTGTTTGCGTGTAAAAGAGGTACTATACCCAAATAAGTATACTCAAACTAGGTTTTGTACCGTGGAAATATCATGGCAACAAGCTCAGTTACGACGAGTTCCCTATCATCAAGTTAGATGTGTTTAAGTAGAAAATTGTGGCGAAAAAGAAAAAGTTAACCAAAGGTCAAGTACGACGCGTACGCAGTAACCAAAAGAAACGACTCAAGCAGGAAGACTCTGTTCAGTGGGATGAGAGCATGCTCGGTGGCACCAAGAGTGGCCTTGTAATCACTCGATTTGGTCAACATGCGGACATTGAAGACGTAGAAACCAATGAGATTCACCGTTGTAACTTACGTCGCGGTATCGAAAGCTTGGTCTCTGGCGACCGAGTGATCTGGCGTGCAGGTCTTGAATCAATGGCTGGCATCTCAGGTGTGGTTGAGGCCGTTGAGCCACGTACTTCTATTCTAACGCGTCCAGACTACTACGATGGTTTGAAGCCTGTAGCCGCTAACGTTGATCAGATGGTTATTGTGTCTGCGGTATTGCCAGAGCTGTCTTTGAATATTATCGACCGTTACCTGATCGCATCTGACACATTAAGCATCGCACCGCTGATTGTACTGAACAAAGTTGATCTACTCAGCGAAGAACAGCTTACAGAATACAAACAGACCCTGACCATCTATGAAGAGATTGGTTACAAGGTTCTATTTGTGAGTAAAGAAACTGGTTATGGCATTGCTGAGCTTGAAGCAGAGCTAGCAAACCGCATCAACATCTTTGTTGGTCAGTCAGGTGTAGGCAAATCAAGCCTAGTTAACGCACTGATGCCAACGCTTGATATCGAAGAAGGCGCGGTTTCAGAAAACTCAGGTCTTGGTCAGCACACCACTACCGCAGCGCGTCTATATCACTTCCCATCGGGCGGTGACCTAATTGACTCTCCAGGAGTTCGCGAGTTTGGTTTATGGCACTTAGAGCCAGAAGCCATCACCGAAGCCTTTGTTGAGTTCAAGCCATATCTTGGTGGTTGTAAGTTCCGCGACTGTAAACACAATGATGACCCAGGTTGTATCCTTCGCGAAGCGGTTGAGGATGGCAAGATCAGCCGTATTCGCTTTGAGAACTATCACCGCATCATTGAGAGCATGGTTGAAAACAAGGCCAACCGACAGTACTCAAGAAACAAGAAGGCTGATCTTTAAGGCCGTTTTTGTGAATAACTCTCAGCAGTTGCAACCAAAGTTTGCGCACTTGCTGACAATTGGCGCGATATTGAGTAACATCTCGCGCCCTAAAGCGTCATTAACTGATTTTCATTGAAGAAATACACAACATTGGAATATTAATACAATGGATAAGATCAAAGTTGGATTGCAGTACTGGATTCCACAACATGGACTGACTCGTCTGGTCGGTAAACTAGCGTCAGCTAAAGCGGGCGGTTTAACCACAGCGATCATCAACTGGTTCATCAAGCAGTACAAAGTGAACATGGATGAAGCCCTTCACAGCGATCCAAAACACTTCAAGACCTTCAACGAGTTCTTCGTACGTGAGCTTAAAGAAGGCATGCGTCCAATCGCAGAAGGCGAATCTGTCATTGTGCACCCAGCCGATGCACGCGTAAGCCAATTTGGCCCGATTACAGATGGCAAACTGATCCAAGCGAAAGGTCATGATTTCTCAGCGCGCGAACTACTAGGTGGCGACGCTAACCTAGCTGAAGAGTTTAAAGACGGTGAATTCGCGACTCTGTACCTATCACCAAGTGATTACCACCGCGTTCATATGCCGTGCGACGGTACACTGCGCCAGATGATCTACGTTCCAGGTGATCTGTTCTCTGTAAACCCACTAACAGCCGAAAACGTTCCTAACCTATTTGCTCGTAATGAGCGTGTAGTGTGTATCTTCGATACTGAATTTGGCCCAATGGCACAAGTTCTGGTCGGTGCAACAATCGTAGGTAGTATTGAGCAAGTTTGGGCTGGCACCATTACACCACCGCGCGGTAACACGGTTTACAAATGGGATTACCCAGCAGAAGGTGACAAAGCAGTTATCCTGAAAAAAGGCGAAGAGATGGGCCGTTTCAAGCTAGGCTCAACTGTTATCAACCTATTTGCTAAAGATGCCATCAAGTTCGATGAGAGCATGGCAAACGGTGAGAAAACAGTTCTAGGTACGCCTTACGCGCACATCGCGTCAGCAGAAGCAGAAGCAGAAGCAGAAGCAGAAAACGTACAAGCAGACGACGCTGAGCAAGAATAATCTCTAGTGATTCGTTGATATTGAAAGGTGAGCTCATGGCTCACCTTTTTTGTATCTACGGCCGACTCAACTTGAAAGCCCGTTAACAAATATTGACCAAAAGCAAAACAGTTGCCGAAAAGTTAAACGACTTTGCAATTTTATAACCATCACCCAAGTATCCAAAAATCAGATAACTTACTCTATTTGTAGATATTTCTTCATAGGGTTTCCTTCACATGCCTAAGCTCAATGTTGGCGTTCTCGTTAAATTGCTGATCTGCTTTGCAATTCCGTTAGGTGTGCTTTTTATGCCTATCGACTCCATTCCCATTGACGATTTGACCTTAATTCAACATCGTCTGTTGGCTATCTTCCTACTCGCTGCTCTACTTTGGGTTTTGGAGCCTGTTCCTGTTTTTGCGACCTCGATCCTGATCATCACCCTTGAAGTGATCATGATATCCGACAAAGGCTTGCACCTATTCAGACAGCCACCAGCCGGCCATGATTTAGGGGAACTGATCAAATACACCGATATCTTCAGCGCCTTCTCTTCGCCAATCATCATTCTATTCATGGGTGGTTTTGCATTGGCGATCGCGGCGTCTAAGTATGAGTTGGATAACAACTTAGCGCGCGTTCTTCTGAAACCTTTTGGGACAGAACCTCGCTACATCATGCTCGGACTGATGCTGATCACCGCGGTATTTTCAATGTTCATGTCGAATACCGCGACTACGGTGATGATGCTCGCGCTGCTTGGCCCGATTGTCGCATCCGCACCGAAAGGAGATTTAGGTATTAAAGCCTTAGTATTGTGTATTCCAATCGCGGCTAATACGGGGGGTATTGCAACGCCGATCGGGACACCACCGAACGCAATAGCATTGCAATACCTGACCGGAGAAAACACCATCGACTTCCTCAGCTGGATGATGATGGGTCTGCCTTTTGTAATTATCCAGCTGACGATTGCTTGGGTTCTGTTGCAGAAGTTTTTTCCGTCCCAACAGAAGAACATGGTGTTAAGACTCGATGGTCAGTTTAAAAAGAGTTGGCGCGCTATCGTGGTTTACGTCACCTTTGCGGCAACGATTCTGTTGTGGATGACGACCAAATTGCACGGCATGAACACCTATGTAGTTTCTATCATTCCACTGGCTGTGTTCACCTTAACCGGCATCATGGGTAAAGAAGAGCTCAAACTGATTAACTGGGACGTTTTGTGGTTGGTTGCCGGTGGTATCGCGATTGGCATTGGGTTAGACAAGACTGGATTGGCAGCCGCACTGGCGCACGCGATTGATTATGAATCCCTCTCTCCTGCGGCTGTCGTTCTGACTCTATCGATTGTGTGTTGGTTGATGGCGAACTTCATGTCCAATACTGCAACAGCTAACTTATTGATGCCGATTGCGGCGGCTATTGGGGCATCTATGGAGAGCTTGGCTGCGATCGGTGGCTTACAAGGACTGCTCGTCGTTGTCGCCTTCTCAGCTTCCCTCGGCATGATTCTACCCGTCTCAACACCACCAAACTCGCTCGCCTACTCGACCGGCCTTATCGAAAGCAAAGACATGGCGAAAATGGGCGTTATCTTAGGTGTTGTGGGTCTTGCTATTGTCTACCTAGCAATGTTCTTATTCGTCTAACCAAACTCGCCGCAGTCCGATAAAACATCGGGCTGCGGCTTATGTTCTCTATCGATAACTCATATCCATCAAATTTCTGCGAATGGACTGTTTGACGCTAAACCTTTTCTCCCTCGGTTCTTTTCTAACTAAAGGCTTTCAGGCATATTAGATTTCTTCGCTTTTTTACATGGATGTGAGCAATGGGATTTGAATGGTTGGCCTTAGCTGCGGCTTTTTTGTGGGCGATTGCCAGCTTGATGTCGGTGAAACCGGCTCAGCACTTAGGGTCATTCGCTTATAGTCGCTGGCGGATGGGTTGCACTGCCATCATGCTCTCAACTATGGCTTGGATCACCGGTGGTTGGGCAACCGTAGAAACAGACTTAATCACGCCAATGATGCTGTCAGGTTTGATTGGTATCTTTATTGGTGACACCGCCCTATTTGCTTGTTTGAACCGAATGGGACCACGCCAAGCCGGTTTACTGTTCTCTTGTCACGCCGTGTTTTCTGCCATTTTTGGCTACTTCCTGTTTAGTGAAAGCATGACTAGCCTGGAGCTCATCGGCTCTGCGCTGGTGTTTAGTGGTGTACTCACTGCTATTTTCTTCGGCCGTAAAGGGCAAGCAAACAACCAGTTTGAGACCATCAAAGGCACGGTTTGGATTGGTGTGGCTTTGGGGCTAACCGCGGCAATTTGCCAGGCATTGGGTGGTATTATCGCCAAACCCGTGATGCAGACGAACATCGACCCCGTTGCTGCCTCGGCCATTCGAATGATCACCGCGTTTATCGCCCACTCACTATTTCGATTAACAGGAGCAAGGTTGTCGCGCGCGGTCAATCCAATCAACGGCAACATACTTTTCATTACTGCGATTAACGGCTTTCTCGCGATGGCGGTAGGGATGACGCTGATTCTCTATGCACTGCAAGAAGGGAATGTCGGAATGGTGGCACTGTTATCATCAACAACGCCGATCATGCTGCTGCCTATTTTATGGATTTATACTAAGCAAAGACCGAACGCCTACGCTTGGATTGGCGCGATTGTCGCCGTAGTGGGAACGGGTATATTAGTCAGCTAACCTGACGTAACCAGAATTAGCTGACTCTAAAAAGCAAGCGTTAAGCGCGTGGGAAAGGAAATGCCGTCACTTCGTCGATATGATCATGCCCCATTGCTAGCATGATTAATCGGTCTATACCTAGTGCTACACCTGCACAACTTGGTAAACCCGACTTCAACGCTTCAATAAGGTGGTAATCGATCGGTTGTGGCTCCAACCCCATCTCGATACGCTTTTGATTGTCTTCTTCAAAGCGCTGTAACTGCTCTTGCGGGTTATCCAATTCGTGGAACCCGTTCGCCAACTCAATGCCTTTAAAGTAAACCTCGAAGCGATCAGCTACGCGATTGTCTTGTAGGTTAATCTTAGCCAGTGCAGCTTGAGACGCTGGGAAGTCATAAACAAAAGCCGGTACTTGCTGGCCAACTTTAGGCTCCACGCCGATGCTAAACAGAAGCTGCAACAAAGTGTCTCTGTCTTGTTCCGGTTCCGCAATATCACTCAGGCCTAATTTGCCTGCACACACTTTCAGCTCTGCCATTGAACCTTCCAGTGGGCACACTCCTAGCACAGCAAGAAATGCGTTTTGATAGGTCATGCGCTCTGCCTTGCCCGATTTCAGAACTAGCTGAAGCAAGTCATCCATCTCATCCATTAATTTATGATGATCGAAACCTACTCGATACCACTCCAACATCATAAATTCAGGGTTGTGGTAACGACCGTTCTCTTCATTACGAAAGGCTTTAGCTATTTGATAGATACAACCGCTGCCTGCCGCCAAAAGACGTTTCATGTGAAATTCTGGGCTGGTCATGAAAAACAGCTTTTGACCATCTGCATACCCAGGGCCAACAAACTCCGTTTTGAAAGTGTGTAAATGCACATCGGTGACGGTCGCGTGGCTCATCGCAGGCGTGTCGACCTCCATTACGTCACGCTCAAAAAAGAAGTTTCTGATCTGACGAATCAATAAAGCACGTTGTTTCAACTGCTTAATCGGCGCAGCTGGCTGCCAGTTAGCTTGGTTCATGATTTTAGGATTACCCACTGAAATAACTGGGGCGAAAGATACCGTTTGTTTAGCAAAAGATCATCTTTTCTTAATGCTCAGTTATCAGAAGGTTTATAACACTGACATTGATGGTTAACGCGAATAATAATCAACAAAATCAATAATAAACCACTCAATATCGCCGCATTAATCAACACCTTCTTTTATCTGTAGCACGCAACAAATTCTTGCCGTGATTGCAGTCACAGATCCCATAAAGTTTATGCTCTCACTTGCACTACCGAAGCAAAACACTAAATAAATCAATTTTTGAAATCACGTCATCTCATACACTGAACCTACCACTTAAGGCTTAGGGGTGCTAAATGGTTCCTACTATTTAGAACTTCCTAAATTGGCTTTTTATAATAACAAGCGGAAAACTCCGCATCACACTGGAGGATAACTGTGAAGACAATTACCACAGATATCGCAGTCATCGGCGCAGGCGGCGCTGGTCTTCGTACTGCTATTGCAGCGGCTGAAGCTAATCCTGAATTAGAAGTAGCACTGATTTCTAAAGTTTACCCAATGCGTTCGCACACGGTAGCGGCAGAAGGCGGTTCAGCGGCAGTAATCAAGGACGAAGATAGCCTAGATAACCACTTCAACGATACGGTTGGCGGTGGCGACTGGCTATGTGAACAGGATGTTGTTGAATACTTTGTTGAGAACGCGACTCGCGAAATGATCCAAATGGAGCAATGGGGCTGCCCATGGAGTCGTAAAGAAAACGGTGAAGTAAACGTACGCCGATTCGGCGGTATGAAGGTAGAGAGAACGTGGTTCGCAGCGGATAAAACCGGCTTCCACATGCTTCATACTCTGTTCCAGACTTCGATGAAGTACGACCAAATCAAACGATTTGATGAGTACTTTGTGGTGGATTTGATCGTTGAAGAAGGTGAAGTACAAGGCCTTATCGCGATTCACATGTCTGAAGGTGAGCTTGTTACCATCAAGGCGAAATCTGTTGTGCTAGCAACCGGTGGTGCAGGTCGTGTTTATCACTGCAACACTAACGGCGGCATTGTAACAGGCGACGGTATGGCAATGGCTTATCGCCACGGTGTACCACTACGTGATATGGAGTTCGTTCAATACCACCCAACCGGCCTACCAGGCACTGGCATCTTGATGACTGAAGGTTGTCGTGGTGAAGGCGGTATCATCGTCAATAAGAACGGCTACCGTTACCTACAAGATTACGGCATGGGCCCTGAAACGCCAGTGGGCGAGCCGAAAAACAAATACATGGAACTGGGTCCTCGCGACAAAGTTTCTCAAGCATTCTGGCACGAGCAGCAGAAAGGCAACACCATCAAGCACCCTCTTGGTGATGTGGTGCACCTTGACCTTCGCCACCTTGGTGAAGAGTACCTGCAAGAGCGTCTACCGTTCATCTGTGAGCTAGCGAAAGCTTACGTAAACGTTGACCCTGCAAAAGAGCCAATCCCAATTCGCCCAACGGTTCACTACACCATGGGTGGTATCGAAACCAACGGTCAATGTGAGACTCGCATTAAAGGTCTATTCGCGGTTGGTGAGTGTGCGTCTGTTGGTCTGCATGGTGCAAACCGCCTAGGTTCAAACTCTCTTGCTGAGTTCGTGGTATTTGGTCGCGTAGCGGGTGAACACGCGGTGCAACGCGCAGCTGAGTTCAAAGGCTGGAATGAAGAGTCTATCGCTAAACAAGTGAAAGCAGTCGAAGATCGCATCGCAGCGCTAATGAACCAAGAAGGCGACGAAAACTGGGCAGATATCCGTACTGAAATGGGTCATACCATGGAAGCAGGTTGTGGTATCTACCGTCAAGAAGACTTGATGCAAGCAACCATCGACAAGATCACTGAACTTAAGCAACGTTACAAGAAGATCAGCATTAAAGACAAAGGTAAAGTGTTCAACACTGACCTACTTTACGCTATCGAAGTGGGCTACGGCCTAGAAGTGGCGGAAGCGATGGTTCACTCAGCGATCCTTCGTAAAGAGTCTCGCGGTGCACACCAACGTCTAGACGACAACTGCACTGAGCGTGATGACGTGAACTTCCTAAAACACTCTCTATCTTTCTTCAACGAAGATGCAGCACCAACCATCGACTACAGCGACGTTAAGATCACCAAGTCTCAACCGAAAGCTCGTCTGTATGGTGAAGCAGCAGAGAAAGCGGCAGCCGCTGAAAAAGCAGCTCAAGATGAGAACCGTGAAGAGGAGAAAGCGTAATGTCAGCAAACCGTATCCAAAAAGTAGACATTCTGCGCTACGACCCAGAGAAAGATGCAGAACCTTACATGCAAACTTTCGAAGTGCCATTTGATGAAACGATGTCTGTGTTAGACGCCATTGGTTACATCAAAGACAACCTAGATAAAGATCTGTCATATCGCTGGTCTTGTCGTATGGCGATTTGTGGTTCTTGCGGCATCATGGTTGATGGCGTGCCAAAACTAGCCTGTAAGAGCTTCTTACGTGACTACCCGAACGGCCTGACTATCGAACCATTGGCTAACTTCCCAATCGAGAAAGATTTGATTGTCGACATGACGCCGTTCATCGAGCGCCTAGAAGCGATTAAGCCTTACATCATTGGTAACGACCGTAAGCCAGAAGATGGCACTAACCTGCAAACACCAGAGCAGATGGCGAAATACAAACAGTTCGCTGGCTGTATCAACTGTGGTCTTTGCTATGCAGCGTGTCCTCAGTTCGGTCTCAACCCAGAGTTCATTGGCCCTGCGGCACTGACTCTTGCACACCGTTACAACCTAGACAGCCGTGATAATGGTAAAGATGAGCGTATGAAGCTTATCAACGGTGAAAACGGTGCTTGGGGTTGTACGTTCGTGGGTTACTGTTCTGAAGTGTGTCCGAAGAAAGTAGACCCAGCAGCGGCGGTTAACCAAGGCAAAGTTGAGTCTTCAATGGACTTCGTTATCTCAATGTTCAAACCTGACGGTACGCCAGCGAAAGCGGCAGAGGAGGCATAAGATGAGCAACCGTAAACCTTATGTTCGCGAAATGAACCGTACGTGGTGGAGCAACCATCCGTTCTACCGCTTCTACATGCTACGTGAAGCAACGGTACTGCCACTTGTGCTATTCACGGTGTTCTTGACCTTTGGTCTAGGCGCGCTTGTGAAAGGGCCTGAGTCTTGGCAAACATGGCTAGATTTCATGGCGAACCCTTTAATCGTCGGTATTAACATCGTCGCGCTACTGGGTAGCCTGCTTCATGCTCAAACTTTCTTTAGCATGATGCCTCAGGTAATGCCGATCCGCATCAAAGGCAAACTGCTCGATAAAAAACTTATCGTACTAGGCCAATGGGCAGCGGTAGCCTTTATCTCATTAATCGTTCTTGTTGTGGTTTAAGGAGCTGAATTATGAACCCAAGTTACAAAGTAAATCGTGCTCCTAAACGTTCTGACGAGCCAATCTGGTGGGGCCTATTTGGCGCTGGCGGCACGTGGTTTGCGATGATCACCCCAATCACGATTCTGGTATTAGGCATCTTAGTGCCAATGGGCATTATCGACGCAGAAGCGATGAGCTACGAGCGTGTGTCTGGCTTCGCTACCAGCATCATTGGTGGTCTATTTGTGATTGGCACACTAGCTCTACCTATGTGGCACGCAATGCACCGTGTTCACCACGGCATGCACGACCTTAAGTTCCACACAGGTGTTGTAGGTAAGGTTGCATGCTACGCATTCGCAGGCTTAATCAGCGCATTGGCTGTGATCTTTGTGTTTATGATTTAAGAGCAGATGCGGGTTTCGAGTAATCGAGATGCGAAAAGCTTAAGAGCGAAAAGACTAAAAGCAGAACAGGGGTATCTTGTTCTGCTTTTTTATTCTTTATTGAATATCTTATCTCTGGTTCTGTTCCGTTCTTCGAACCCTTTATCTCGTTTACTCGCATCTGCTTCGTACCCCGTTACTCTCACCTGCTCTTCATATCCCGCATCTCCTATACTCTAATCTGCTCTTCAAGCTCTTCGAATCCCGTATCTCGCTTACTCGAATCTATCCTTTTCGCTTACATTACTTACGCGGCCTTACACCTCGAAAACTCACCAAATGATATCTTTATCAATAGATAAACCAGAGCTATTAAACACCACCAATTAATTCCAGAAGCAGATATCATGAAACAGTTACTCTTAGCACTCTTACCTCTTGCTCTCGCAGGCTGTAATAGCTCATCAGACAGCAATACGCCCCCTACAACAACGACCGTTAAGGTATTTTCATCAATTGAAAACTGCTCTACTGCAGTGGATGTCCCTAATTGTGCATTTGAGAAAGGCATTTATGTGCTCAAAGTTGGCTCAACGATTACGGATGAGCAACACCAGCGTGTCATCACTCAAGCAACAAACTTTAGCAACTGGGCTAATGAAGAAGTTAAGCAGCAACTGAATCAAAAAACACTGGTGATAGGTGTTATGGAAACGGAACCCAGTGAAGAAAATGAAGATAGTACAGAAGTACAATTTGTTGTAACTCTCAGCCAAGACAAGAAAATCGCGGATGGTGTTGAGCTGGTTTACACCAACATTGAAAATGTCGACGAAACACAACGTGCAACCACATACCAAAAACTGATGCAGCTGTTTGACTACTACGTCGATGAAAACCAGAACAACTCCCTTGGCCAAGGTTTAGATGCCGCTTATTTAGGTTTCAAACAATTACTTGTCGCTCAAGGTGCTGCAGCTAACCTCATCAACGTAGAAGCACTTCACTTCGATGAGTGCCCGTATGGCAATGGGCAACTATCCACTATCGCAGCTGAACGAGCATTGGGTACAAATACACCGTGCGCAACAGAGGATGGCGAAGATCCTGCACCAAATGGCAAGATTGATGACATTCATGCGATCAGTGGCGTTAACATGAACCCTGGCGCGCTACTTGGGCTGATGTACGAATACAAAGTTAACCCTGCAATCAGCGAGGGTGGCGGTGAATTAATTGGCTCAAAAGGCAGTAAATTCAAAGCTACTGGTCAAGTCGGATCAGGTACTCTCGATAGCAATCCGAGTGATATGTTTATCTCGTGGGCAAACCCTGCTTTTGCCCCTCTCAATGAGTATCTAAAAGCAAAGTTCTTAGTGAATAAGAAATAGAACAACAACGTCATTCGATAGATGAGAGTCACGTATTTTTATAATGTTCGAATCAAGAAAAAGAGGCTGATATCTAGGTATCAGCCTCTTTGTTTTTTGAATCATCGAGCCATTATAGCTTTTGACCACCGATGATCTTATTGCTGTGTGACCTTCTTGGTCTGGTCCATTAAGCCTAATGCGCCGAAGCCTGTAATCACATCAAGGTTGGTTTTCAAGCCAGTCTCTTCACCGCCACCGATGTAGTTTTGCGGCATCTGAACTTGGAAGTTTTGCAGATTATTGTACAGCGAGTTCGCCACATCGCGGTTGAGCTCAGCGAGGTACACCTCACGGTTGGCACCAAGTGCAGCATACTTCGCTTTCAATACTTCTGCTTCTGCTCGACCTTTTTCAAGAATCGCTTTCGCTTCAAACTCTGCAGATAAAGCATTGGCTTTTTGAATCGCCAGGTTCGCTTCTGCAGTCGCGAGCTCCTTCTCTTTCTCAACCTCAGCCAGTCGCTTAGTCTTTTCAACTTCTACGATTTCACGTTCAGCGATTTGACGTGCAACTTCAACCTCTTTTTGCTGGGCGATGATAGCGAGCTCTTTGCTTCGTTGAGCATCTTGCACTTCACGAGTACGCTGAATCTCTTTACGTAACTGCTCTGTCTCAGCCTGTGCTTTTGACGTCTCCTGCTCTTGAATCGCTCGAATACGATCTGCAACTAAGCGCTTCTTGTCCGCCAATAGCTGATCAAGCTGCTTCTCTGGCTGCGGATCACCAATTGTCACCTGCGTTACTTGAATACCATATTGTTGCAGCGGATTATCCTGACGAATTGGCTGACCAGTATTGTCTACGACAGGAACCGTCTTCCACACTAACTGATTCGTTCGTTGTAGTTGGTTCGAGTTCGACTGATTTGCCCCGACAGGTGCTAGCTCTAACTCTTCCACTTCTACTTGGCGACGCTCGGTTAGGTAGATACCTTCACGCAGTTGATCACCGAGTTTAGACTTAAACTGGTTCAAACCACCTTGGAAGAACTCTTCACCCGTGTATTGAGTTGCGGTAATCACAGTCACGTTACGCGCGTTCTTCACCAGCAAGGCATCAATCAAGTTACTGTTGTTACGAAACTCTTTATGCATCTTTTCCACAGCTTGCGGATCGTTGCTCAGCTTAAAGCGGAACGTTACTGGGATCTGCCCGATATAGGTATCAGCAAAACGTACCTGTACCGGATCTAGCCTCTGATAGAAATCTTCCCCTTTGCTGTTACCAAACGACACGGTGATGACTTGGTCATACTTGGTGATTTTAGACAGAAATGGCATGCGAAAGTGAATGCCAGGTTCTGTGAACACATCAAGTTCACCGGTAATGTTATTTTGGTGCACGTAGCTGTAACCGGCATCGGTCATCAGCACTGAGCTATTAATTGTTAAGCCTAACGCGAGCAGTGGAACACCAAATACTGCTGCTTTGAGTCCTTTATGTAGGAGCTGACGTCTCTCTTCTACTTTCAAACCCTGTCCTAAGCCTCTGCTTTCCATTTTATTCTCCTTATTGGATTGTCATTGAGTTAAATCGATAAAAATCAAAGTGATATACAACTCACTGACAACAGGGACTAATGTATCAAATTGTTACATTTAGGAATAATCGAAAGATTCATCAGATTTATAAGATTTTTACGAATAATACAGATTTAATCTAATTATGCGAAAGGGGTCACTTTTGGTGTAAGCCAGAATCGGCGAGGGGAAAACAGCAGGCAATAAAAAAGGCCGCCTAAGCGACCTTTCATCAAACAGTTGAAGTAAATTACTTCACACGACCAACGTATTCGCCAGTACGAGTATCTACTTTAACAACTTCACCAATAGCGATGAATAGAGGTACGCGAACTACCGCACCTGTTGCTAGAGTTGCTGGTTTACCACCAGTACCTTGAGTATCACCCTTCAGGCCAGGATCGGTATCCGTAACTTCGATTTCAACAAAGTTTGGCGGAGTTACTGTGATAGGGTTATCATTCCACAACGTTAGAGTACATACGTCGTTTTCAACTAGCCATTTAGCTGTTTCGCCAACTGCTTTCGCATCTGCAGCGATTTGCTCGAATGTCTCGTTGTTCATGAAGTGGAAAAACTCGCCATCTGAGTACAGGTAACCTAGATCAACGTCTACAACGTCTGCTAGTTCTACTGTATCGCCTGACTTGAATGTTTTCTCTAACACTTTGCCTGACAGCAGTTTACGAAGTTTAACACGGTTAAACGCTTGGCCTTTACCTGGCTTAACGTATTCATTTTCGATAATTGAGCAAGGCTCGTTATCCATCATGAATTTTAAACCGCCTTTGAATTCATTGGTGCTTACTGACGCCATGATTTCCTCTTACACATCTTTGAGTTGATTTCAATGCCGCATATCATAACCCGAAAAGTCGAATCTGTTGAGCAAAACTGGCTCAAACAGCTATCGAATGCGATCTCAGACCCGACAAAACTCCTTGAAGCATTGGAAATAGACCCAACACCATGGCAAGCAGGCTTTGCCGCACGCAACCTATTTGCGCTGCGCGTACCGTTAAGCTTTGTCGAGCGAATGGAAAAAGGCAACCCACATGACCCGTTATTACGTCAGGTTTTACCGCTAAGTGAAGAGTTTGAAGTGCATGAAGGCTACTCTGCTGATCCGCTAGAAGAACAAGACAACGCCATTCCAGGGCTGCTGCATAAGTATAAAAACCGCGCTTTGATGATTGTAAAAGGCGGCTGCGCGGTGAACTGTCGTTACTGCTTCCGTCGCCACTTCCCTTATCAAGACAACAAAGGCTCCAAATCTGTTTGGCAAACAAGTCTCGATTATGTAGCTCAACATCCAGAGATCAATGAAGTACTGCTTTCCGGTGGTGACCCGTTGATGGCCAAAGACAGTGAATTGCAATGGCTAATTAACGCGATTGAATCTATCCCACACATCAAAACGGTTCGTATCCACAGTCGCCTTCCCGTGGTGATCCCAGCGCGCATCACTGACGAGCTATGCCAAATACTAAGTTCGACTCGCCTTAATGTAGTGCTAGTGAACCATATTAATCACGCCAATGAGATCAGCGATGAGTTAAAACTCGCGTTATCAAAGCTAAGACAAAGTGGCGTAATCCTGCTTAACCAAGGGGTGATGCTGAAAGGCGTAAACAATTGTGTTAACTCTTTGAAAAATCTAAGCGAAAGTCTATTCGATGCTGGGGTTTTACCCTACTATATGCACGTACTTGATAAGGTACAGGGCGCGGCCCATTTCTATATCTCAGATGAAGAAGCCAAACAGCACATGCAAGGCTTGATGGCGGAAGTTTCAGGGTACCTTGTACCTAAACTCACCCGAGAGATAGGCGGCCGCAGCAGCAAAACACCACTTGACCTCCACTTAGAATAAGACGTTACCGAAATGAAGATGTATTCGAACAGCACCAAACGCAATCAAGGTTTTACCATCATTGAACTGGTGGTGGTGATTGTCATCTTAGGTATTATTTCGGTGACAGCGGCGAACAAGTTCTTAAATCTACAGACTGATGCCCGTATCTCAACATTGAATGGGCTTCGTGGTGGCATGGAAGGTGCGAGTGCCATGGTGCATGGAAAGGCTGCAGCATTGGGTATCGAACAAGCTGTCAGCGCTTCTATTAGCATTGAAGGTGATTCTATCCTTTTAGCCTATGGCTACCCAGCCGCTATGAACGATGAAGCTTGGTCACAGCTAATCGAATCAACGTTCCTCGATGCTGAATGGGACACGGGTAACGCAGATTGGTTCTTCACTAACGTAAGTGCTACCGATGGCATTATTATTTACGCACCATCAAGCCGTAAAAAACAGGGTGACAATTGTTACCTTGAATACAACGAAGCCACATCAACCGCTCAACCAACCTTTGAACTGACCACCAGCGGTTGTTAGTCATCAATCTGTGTAGATTAATCGTCTAGACAAAAACTTTTTGTTCGATCGTCCGGTCTATTATCAGCATACTCGGCTCTATTCTAAATTTTTAGGAGGGGTGATATGCCACAAACCATCGAACAATTTCTCAACCTTGCCCCTTTCAGTTGGGCAGCTCTGGCTGTGTGCATGTTGTGCGGTTCTTTAATCGGTATTGAGCGTCAAACGCGCGGTAAACCGGTTGGAATTCGCACCTCGATTTTGATCATCAGCGGTACCTATTTCTTCCTGACTATGGCGATAAGCCTGTCGCCAAATACACTCGATCAAGCGCGTGTTTTAGGTCAAATCATTACTGGCGTCGGCTTTTTAGGTGCTGGAGTGATGATGACGCTAGACGGCAAGATTCATGGCGTCACCTCGGCTGCGATTATCTGGGTATTGGCGGCACTAGGGATGATGATTGCACTTGGTCATCTTAGCCAATCAGTGATCATCACTGTTTTAGCCATCGTAATCTTGTTAGGCGTGGACAAGGTAGAAAACAGCTTTAAAAGCTTGCGACGCGGTGTACACCAGAAGTGGATGCGCAAAGGCCGCATCAATAAATCTTAAGCTCGCTTCATAAACACAAAGCCCAATGAGTGATCATTGGGCTTTGTTGTATCAGTTGCTTTGTTCTTAGCCTTGCTTAGAAAACCTGAATACAGACTTGGTTCTTACCAGAAATCTTGGCTTGATAAAGCTGTTCATCAGACGCTCGAATACTCTGGTTTTGCCATAAGTGCGCCAAGCTATCGAACTTATAAAGTGAATAGAGCGTTGCCCCACCCGACACCGACACACTGATTCGGTCGCCATCACTGCAGCGGTAACCTTGCAGACTAATATCATTCAGAATGCGCTCGAAGATCGATGTCAGCAGCTCCGAAGATTCTCCGGTAATTGCCACGACAAACTCTTCACCACCGAAGCGTGCAACAATGTCTCGCTGACGAACACTGCTGGTCATAAGGTGTGCCACATGGCAGATCACCTCGTCACCCACCTTGTGCCCATACTTGTCGTTCACCGCTTTAAAGTCATCGATATCAAACACCCCAATACCAATGATCGGCTCTTCATCTTGCGCCATCAGTCGAGCCTCAAAGCCACGGCGGTTGAGTAAACCTGTCATTGGATCTCTCATCGCAAGCTCGCTCAAGCGTTGGTGCTCCTGCTTAGTGTAAATGCGCCACACACCGATAACGGAAACAACAAATAGCCCCAATAATAGAGAGAGTTGCAGTCTATCCATCTCCAAGACATGCAGTATGTGCTCACGCTTCTTCTCTTCGATATTAAGATATAACTGGCTATGGAGCCCATCGACATACAGAGGGTGCGAGTGGGTGAAATCCATAAAGCCGTACTTGTTCACACCAAGCGTGCTTGATATCTCATAGCCATGTTGAGGGTTGGAGACCAAATTAGAGACGTAACCATCGACACCCAGCACCCCTTTAAACTCGCCATCAACATAGATGCCTTTAGTGAGCGTGACCACTTTCTTCCCTGTGAGGTAATCATCGTATTGTCCGGTATACACCACACGGTCTTTTTGTTGCGTCAGCCCAAAACGGATCGTATTAATCCAATACGGTCGGCTATTCACAACAGAATCAAAGGTATCGCCCTGAATATAGCTGGCAAAATCTGACGGGGAAGAGATGATGAACTTCTCTTTGGAGATAAAGTAAATCGCCGAGATAGTATCAATGGTATTCGCAAAGTAAGCCATGGTTGGAGCAATGAACAAGCGCTTGCTCGCTTCCATATTCAGCTGTGAGTTCGGATCACACATCTCAAGAGGGCCGGAGAACATAAAGTCAAAGCGCGGCTGTGATGGCTCTTCACTAGAGAAATAACACGTTTCATCATCAATTTTTCTCGTATGGGAGAAAGCGTAGGTATCACCATGCAACGGATACAAAGCCGTGATGTTGTACTCCAACGCATTAATGATCTGTGTGAGCTCTTCCAGAGACTGACTCACCCTTTGATTTTCAATCCAATATAGGGCATCTGATTCTTCCGCTGAATCAACAAGTAATAAGCTCAATACTAATAAGAATGAAGCGGTGAGACCCAACAAGGCCTTTTTAAAATCGAGAGATTGGTCGTTAATCAAAGCAAGAATAGGTTGTGTTTATTTTGCCGCACATTGTACCGGATTGTTTATTGTCGTCTAGTGATAAACACACAAAAGTACAAAACTGGTTGCTTATTGATAAGGTGGTAGGCGGAATGACAAGAAAGCGAGTAAAGAACACCTAACGGATTTGGTTAGGTGTGCATAATAATCCTATTGAACTTCGTCTTTATTTCGCGAAGTTAACGATTGGGAAGCAAGGGAAGAAACCGTTATCTGCACAGTTAATTAGGCCCACTTGCACACCTTCAATCTTGTTGGTTTTGTTGAAGATACCAACCTGAACTGTCGACACTTCAGATAAGTTTGCTGCACCAACATCAACCATAGTGTCGCCCTTCGAGTAGTTAACAAAACTCACGTTTGCGCCTTTTACATTGTTGGTGATATTCACAGCGCCTAAGTTAACACCCGTAGTTTGGCCTTCATTCCAGTTAAAGAAGCCCAGTGATGCACCTGTCATCTCTTGGTTTACCTTAGAAGCACCAAAGAAGCCTAGGTTCACACCAGTCGTTTTTTGAGTTTCAGACATACCGATTACCGCAAGATCCAAACCTTTCAGCTCATTCACTTGACCATGTAATAGCGCAACACGTACACCACCCACCGCATCCGAATCCGGCGCGTTAAATCCATTGATGGTTGAGAACATGACTGGCGAAGAAGCAAATGCTGCTGGCGCCATAACTGCTGCAGATACTGCTAGTACAGAAAGTAGTTTTTTCATTGGGGAGTCTCCACTGACTTATTATCAATTGATTTATTGAATAACAATCAATCGGTTAATTCATTATTGTCCTTTATCTAACAGTCATCCATGTTAAATCAATGTCATAACTGTCTTTTTGAGTATAGAGCAGGTAGAAGGGAAGATGCGAGTGGCGAATAAATTAAGAACAAGATTCCCTACTACGCTCGTGCCTCGCTATAGGGAATGACGATGTCAGGACATAAAAAAACGGAGACCGAAGTCTCCGTTTTCAATTTCACTATGAATAGCGAGGGGGATTACATCATACCGCCCATGCCACCCATACCGCCCATGCCACCCATGTCAGGCATTGCTGGAGCATCTTTTTGTGGTAGGTCTGTTACCATCGCTTCTGTTGTGATCATTAGACCAGCAACTGATGCAGCGAATTGTAGTGCGCTGCGAGTTACCTTAGTTGGATCTAGGATACCCATTGCGATCATGTCGCCGTACTCACCTGTAGCTGCGTTGTAGCCGTAAGAACCTTCGCCGCCTTTCACGTTGTTCGCAACAACTGACTCTTCATCACCTGCGTTCTTCGTGATTTGACGGATTGGCGCTTCCATTGCACGTAGTGCAACGCGGATACCAACGTTTTGCTCTTCGTTGTCGCCTTCAAGGCCAGCAACTTTAGAAGCAACGCGGATAAGTGCAACACCACCACCAGCAACCACACCTTCTTCAACTGCAGCGCGAGTTGCGTGAAGTGCGTCTTCTACGCGGTCTTTCTTCTCTTTCATTTCAACTTCAGTCGCAGCACCAACTTTGATTACTGCAACACCGCCTGCTAGCTTAGCAACGCGCTCTTGTAGTTTTTCTTTGTCGTAGTCTGAAGTTGCATCTTCGATTTGTTGACGGATTTGAGCCACACGACCTTGGATCATTGCTTCTTCACCCGCGCCATCGATGATGGTTGAGTTTTCTTTAGTGATAGTTACACGCTTAGCTTGACCTAGGTCTTCTAGCGTTACTTTCTCTAGGTCTAGACCGATCTCTTCAGAGATAACCGTGCCGCCAGTTAGGATAGCGATGTCTTGTAGCATTGCCTTACGACGGTCACCGAAACCAGGAGCTTTAACGGCAGCAACTTTCACGATACCGCGCATGTTGTTCACAACTAGAGTTGCAAGCGCTTCGCCTTCTACATCTTCAGCGATGATTAGAAGTGGACGAGATGCCTTAGCAACCGCTTCTAGAGTCGGAAGAAGTTCACGGATGTTTGAAACTTTCTTGTCGATAAGAAGGATGAATGGGCTTTCTAGATCAACAGAGCCTGCTTCTTGGTTGTTGATGAAGTAAGGAGATAGGTAACCGCGGTCGAACTGCATACCTTCTACTACGTCTAGCTCGTCTTGCAGTGCTTGACCTTCTTCAACAGTGATAACGCCATCACGACCTACTTTTTCCATCGCTTCAGCAATGATGTTACCTACTGTCGCGTCAGAGTTTGCAGAGATAGTACCTACTTGTGCGATAGCTTTAGTATCTGCACATGGAACTGAAAGTGCTTTTAGCTCTTCAACGGCTGCAACAACAGCTTTGTCGATGCCGCGCTTAAGATCCATTGGGTTCATGCCAGCAGCAACGGCTTTTAGGCCTTCGTTTACGATAGCTTGAGCAAGAACAGTTGCCGTAGTTGTACCGTCACCCGCAGCATCGTTCGCTTGTGAAGCCACTTCTTTAACCATTTGTGCGCCCATGTTTTGGAACTTGTCTTCAAGCTCGATTTCACGTGCAACAGAAACACCATCTTTAGTGATAGTTGGTGCGCCAAATGATTTGTCTAGAACAACGTTACGACCTTTAGGGCCTAGCGTTACTTTTACTGCGTCAGCCAGAACGTTTACACCTTCTAGCATTTTAACTCGTGCGTCGTTACCAAATTTAACGTCTTTAGCAGCCATCTTTATTTCCTTTAAATTCTTTATTCAATCAGTTCAGGTTTATGGGTCGGATTACTCAACGATCGCCATGATGTCGTTTTCAGACATGATCAGAACTTCTTTGCCATCGATCTTTTCTGTTTTAGTGCCGTAGCCTTCAGCAAAGATAACAGTATCGCCAACTTTTACGTCCAATGGTTGTACTGAACCATTCTCTAGGATGCGGCCTTTGCCAACAGCTAGAATTACACCGCGCGTTGATTTTTCAGCGGCAGAACCAGTTAGAACGATGCCACCAGCAGATTTAGATTCAACTTCTTGGCGCTCAACGATAACTCGGTCGTGTAGAGGACGGATATTCATCGGTCTTATCTCCTGATAATTTCCATTTAATTTGATAGTTGCCACGATTGGCATGGGGTTACAGAGTATGTTGGGGCGAAGTGAAAGATCCCAAGGGGTGAGAGGAAAAATTTGTGATCTAAAAGGGCAGGTGCGGGATGAGAGTGAACGAGTAGCGAAAAGAAAAAGAGCAGTGACGGAGTTCGAGTAAACGAGTAGCGAAGAGCAAAAGGCGTTTCGTATCCCGACTCACGTATACTCGGCTCTGCCCATCAAGCTCTTCGCATCTCGAATCCCGTTTACTCGTATCTGCTCTTTCCAATCTCTCATCTGCTCTTAGCTTTTCTTTCTTTCCGAGCCACATCTGTTTATCCTACGCTTTTAGTTTTTACGGCGTTGTACATGCGAGATAAGCACGGGCTTTTGACTGCTCCCATAGCAGAGACATTGCGAACCATGACCATACCGACCATCTTCGGTATGGTAGCGATCTTGATGTTCAACCTCGTTGATACCTTCTTTATCTCACTGCTTGGTACACAGGCACTCGCGGCCGTGAGCTTCACCTTCCCTATTACCTTTGCCATTAACTGCATCACCATGGGAATCGGTGTTGGCCTTTCTACCAGTATTGGCCGCCTACTTGGAAAAGGCTGCTCCGAGAATGCCGCACGCTTTACCGCGCATGGTCTACTTCTGGCCGTAATTCTTGTCATAAGTGCTTCAATGCTCGGTATCTTTACATTAGAGCCTTTATTTAGCGCTCTTGGCGCAGAGCCGGAGCTACTGCCACTGATATCTGAATACATGTTGGTGTGGTATCTCGCGATCCCATTGCTCGTGATTCCAATGGCAGGAAACAGCGCGATTCGAGCCAGTGGCGATACCAAGACCCCAGCCAAGATTATGATGCTGGCAGGGCTTATCAATGGTGTGCTCGATCCACTATTGATATTCGGATATGGACCTTTCCCAGAACTGGGCATTCAAGGCGCTGCAATAGCCAGTGGTTTTAGTTGGTTTGGTGCACTATGTGGCTCGCTCTATGTGCTTATCAAGCGCGAGAAGCTTTTAGCCTTGCCTAAGCCAAAAGATATACTCAACGATTGGAAGCAGATCCTCACCATTGGTACGCCAGCCGCACTATCCAACGCGCTAAACCCGTTGGCAGGCGCGATCATTATGATAATGCTCGCCAAGCAAGGTACTGAGGCTGTGGCGGCTTATGGCGCTGCGCAGCGTATTGAATCAATATTGATCATTGTATTGATGTCTCTCACCTCTGCCCTTACCCCTTTCATGGCGCAGAACTTCGGTGCTAACAATCCACAGCGTAGTTTTAAAGCCCTGTTCCTAAGCATGCGATTTGCAGTGTTGTTTCAAGGGCTCATCTTCTTAATGATGGTACCTCTCAGCATTCCTCTAGCTGCTCTTTTCTCTCAAGAAGAATCGGTACGCGACATCTTGTGGCACTACTTACTCGTCGTACCCTTTAGCTATGGTTTCCAAGGCATAGTGATGATGCTGATTAGTGGTATGAACGCAATGCACAAACCACTGAAAGCCTTTCAATGGAGCTTTATGCGCCTGTTCCTATTCACGCTGCCTTTCGCTTGGATCGGTAGCCTACTTGATGGCATTGAAGGTCTGTTTATTGGCTTGGCACTAGGGAATATTGTTGGTGGTGTTGCTGGGTATTGTTATGCGTTGAGGCTAAAGGCAGATACGAGATGCGAGTAAACGGGATGTTTAAGAGCAGATACGAGTTTCGGGTATCGAGATGCGAAGGAATTTCAAGAGCGAAAGCGCAAATATGAGCCCCCAAGTAGCACTCTACTTCAACCTCGTCATTCCCTATAGCGAGGGACGAGCGTAGTAGGGAATCTTATGCGCACAATCATTTAGTTAAGGGAAATAAGTATGACAGCGAGCAGTTATAAATCGTTCTACAACGCGCCGATTGGCAAGATGATCATTGTTAGCGATGGCGAGATGATTATTGAGATCGACCATATTAATCATGATGAAGTCATTACTAATAACCCTGATGAACTTTGCCAACTAGCAATGATGCAGCTAGATGAATACTTCGCAGAGACTCGTATCGAATTCGACCTTCCATTGAAAGCCATCAAAGGCACTGACTTTCAGAAAGCCGCTTGGCAAGCACTGACGACCATTCCTTACGGCGAAACCATCAGCAGCGAATGAACAATCCCAAGGCTGTACGCGCTGTTGGTGGTGCAAACGGTAAGAACCCATTTAGCATCGTCGTGCCCTGCCATCAAGTGATTGGTGCCAATGGCACATTAACCGGCTACACCGGCGGAATGAGCCGAAAGGAGTGGCTGCTCGATTTTGAACGCTCAATTCTAGATAAAGCCAACAAATAGTCACACATCATTCCCTACAGTGAGGTACTAGCAGGATAAGGTATCTAATTGCGATGAACTAAAACCTAAAAGAGAGATTCCAGACATTTCGTTCCTCAACGGTCTAGAGCAGATGAGAGTAACGAGATTCGAGATGATAAAATATGTTGCAGCTCTCTTTGCGTAATATCTTCACCTCTAGTTTCTCGCATATCAAATCAGCTCTTCAGCACCTCTCATCTCGCTCACTCGAATCACGCTTCTGCTTTTTGCTCTTCGTATCTCGTTTACCCGCCTCTCGCATCTAAAAAAAAGCCCGCACAACAAGGCGCGGGCTCTCAGTATTTTGCGTGCTGTTCAATAACTCGAAAGCTATTTAACCAGAACTTCACCCGTCATTTCTGATGGGATTTCTAGACCTACTAGAGAAAGCATAGTTGGAGCTAGGTCAGACAGTTTACCGCCTTCTACTCCAAAGTTTTTGCGTTCCAAACCAAATCTCCAATCCCATCAGTTGGTTTAAACCCTGTTGGAGCATCTAATAAAATTTCTCGAATCTCATTGTGTTTAAAATCATGGCAAGCTCGATCTAATTTTTCTATTAGTTCTTTATACTTTTGTATCGATAAAAAGGTTTCGTTAGCTGCCATAATGCGCTCATGTTCTGTAGCTTTTACATTATCACCAATCAACAATTCTTCATAAAGCTTCTCACCAGGGCGTAACCCTGTGCATTTGATTTCGATATCTCCATGCGGGTTCTCGTCATTCTTGACTTCACGGCCAGATAAATGAATTAGATTATAGGCGAGATCCATAATTTTAACTGACTCTCCCATATCCAGAACGAACACATCTCCTCCTTTTCCCATTGCTCCTGCTTGAATGACCAACTGCGCGGCTTCTGGGATGGTCATAAAGTATCGAGTAATTTCAGGATGTGTGATTGTTACTGGTCCACCTTTTTCAATTTGTTTTTTAAACAATGGGATAACAGAGCCTGAAGAACCAAGTACGTTACCAAAACGTACCATACAAAAGCGCGTTCCGTGTTCTTTCTTTGCTTCTTGCTCAGCAAGAGCCTGCAGTGCCAGTTCAGCCATACGTTTAGTCGTACCCATAATATTAGTAGGACGGACAGCTTTGTCAGTAGAAATAAGAACAAAGGACTCCACACCTGCTTCAATAGCAGCATTAGCCGTATAGTAAGTCCCAAAAACATTGTTCCTTACACCCTCTACCACATTGTATTCAACCAAAGGTACATGTTTGTATGCTGCAGCGTGATACACGGTATCAACGCTAAAGGCTTTCATAACCGTTGATAGTCGATTGATTCGTTGAACAGAGCCCAATAAAGGTACGATCTCAACAATATAGTCCTCGGATTCGAGGTATAGATTGAGCTCGCGATCAATTTGATACAAAGCAAATTCAGACAACTCAAAAAGCACTAGTTTTTTAGGTTGACTCCTAACTATCTGACGACAAAGCTCAGATCCAATAGAGCCTCCTGCGCCAGTCACCATGACTACTTTGCCTTTTATATTTGCATTCATTAACGATTGCTGTGGTGCCACAGGATCACGTCCAAGAAGATCCTCAATCGCTACATCTTGCAACTGATCAATTTCGGCCCCACCGTTTACAATATCATTCAAGTTAGGTATCGAAAGAACCTCAACTTGAAAAGAAATCAATGACTCAACAATTTCTTTTCTCTGTGAACGCGTAGCACTTGGCATTGCCAATAGAATTTTCTTAACGTTATGCTTCTTAATTTGTCTTTCTAGGTACTTTCGACGATAAATCATCATACCGTTTACTGAGCTTTTATGATGCTTTCGGTTATCATCAATAAAGCATACTGGATGATATTCTTTACCTTGATAAAGAATATTCGCAAGCTGTCGGCCTGCGGAGCCAGCACCATAGATAATCACATTGTTCTTTTGTTTGGAGCCAGTACGATTAATCATTGCACGCGCAACTAATCGAGCACCACCACATAGGATAATCAAATAAGCGCCATAGATTATGGGAATAGAACGTGGTACTGCTGCATGTGTAAAGTAAGAGAAAAAAACAACAAACACTGCTGACAAAGCCGCACTAATGAATATCGATAGCATAGCTTGCACATTCATGTAGCGTAGTATTGCGCGATAGAGCCCGATTTGAATAAATATCAATAGAGTAACGAAGAGAGTAAGAAGAAACGCAGTTTGGTATCCTTCATCTACAATGAACTTCTCTTTCTCTCCCAACCGAGTCCAATAAGCACCCCAGTATGCAATAGAAATAAAAACGATATCAAAAGTAACACTAATCAAACGTTTTATTGGTCTAGGAGCGTTCCAAATACGACTTATTAAAAACATATATCCCTTATGACACAATCTTTTTAAGCGTTTTAAAAATGATAGCTACATCTAAAAAAAGTGATTGATTATCAACATAATCGATATAGTACTTTGCTTTTTCTGGCATTACTTCATTGATATAAGCCACTCTAGGGTCATGAGCATCAGCTAATATTTCTGCTTCATTGGTATACTCTATTGAGGCTTTATCTGTAATACCTGGACGAACAGATAAGATTTTATCTCTCACCGATTTTTCGTATTCGTTCATATACTCAGGCACTTCTGGTCGAGGTCCCACAACACTCATGTCGCCTAATACCACATTGATAAGTTGAGGTAGCTCATCCAATTTTGAACGACGCAAAAAGCGACCACTGCTAGTAACTCGAGGGTCTGCCCCTACAGTAACCTTCAAGCCTTTCGCCTCGGCATCTACAACCATAGTTCTAAACTTCAAGATTGAGAAGTTTTTCCCATGGCGTCCGACTCTAGTTTGCTTAAAGAAAACTGGCCCATCGCTATCTTTTTTAATCCAAATAGCGACCGCTAGTAGCACAGGCCAAAGCAAGAGCAATCCACACACGCAACTAGCAATATCAAACAAACGCTTAAACATGAATTTGAGTCTCCACAACAAGTCGAGTAACCACATCAATGACACGTTCAACTTCCTCGACAGACATCGAGGCAAAGTTAGGTAAACTTAAATGTTGGTCTGATACTTTTGAAGAAATGGGAAAGTTTTCATCCTTCAACCCATAAGCTTCCTTCCAATAAGGCATGCGGTGTAAAGGGATATAATGAACTGAAGTGCCAACTCCATACTCACTCATCTTTTCAATAAATTCATTGCGAGAAATTGAGAGCTTGTCCAACTCAAGTTGAATCGAGTAGATATGCCAAGAGTGAAGATCAGAATCTTCGACTTGATAAGGGGTAATAATAGGTAAATCCACAAAAGCAGCATTATAGCGCTCAGCAATCGAAGCTCTAGCTTGTTGGAAACGTTTTGCTTTTTTAAGCTGATGGATTCCTAGAGCACCACACATATCCATCATGTTATATTTATACCCAGGTGCGACAATTTCATAATGCCAATTAGGCTTATTACTCGTAAAACGGTCAAAAACATCACGGTTGATCCCATGTAGTCTCATCGTTTTAATACGTTTAGCAAGCGCTTCGTCATTGGTCGTGACCATTCCACCTTCGCCAGTGGTAATTGTTTTATTCGCATAAAAGCTAAATACTGTTACATCTGCAATTGTCCCAATTAATTGTCCTTTATGAGTACAAGGTAGAGCGTGTGCTGCGTCTTCTAAAACTTTAACGTCAAATCTTTTCGCTAGGGACATTAATTCTGTCATATTCGCAGATTGACCTGCATAATGGACTGGTATAATTACTTTAACGTCAGTATGTTCAAGTAATGCCTTTTCTACTAAAGAAGGTGAAATGTTGTAGCTATCAGGCTCGATATCGACAAAGACAGGCTCTGCACCCAAGTAACGGATCACTTCGGCAGTCGCGGTAAATGTATGAACCGTGGTAATGACCTTATCTCCGTATCCAACCCCTAGCGCTTCTAATGCGAGGTGCAGACCCGCTGTCGCCGAGTTAACAGCCAATGCATACTCGCTTCCAACAAATGTACTAAAATCTTTCTCAAATTGAGCAACTTTGGGGCCTGTGGTTAACCAACCAGAGCGGAGAGTCTCTACGACCTCTTGAATTTCTTCTTCTTCAAGTACAGGGCGAGAATAAGGGATAAATGTCATTACTTTTCACACGCTTCAATAAATTCTTTCGCAAGTTTACTATAACAATGGTTATCCACCACGTATTTATAGCCATTTAACCCTAAAAGAGCACGATTTTCTTCCGGCATTTCCACCATTGCATTAAATGCCTCGACTAATGTAGTGGTGTCATCACTTGCCACTGTTAAGCCAGCGTTCGCTTTACTAACTGGCTCATAGGTGGTGTCTAAAGCTTGAACTATAGGCTTTTTTGCAAGCATATAATCAAAGACTTTATTCGGACTAACACCAAAGCGATAAAGCGGTGAATCATTCCAAACCAAAGTCAAAATATTGCACTGCTCTAGAAACAAAGGAACAGAGGACTTATCGATCGAAGGTAAAAAATGGACGTTATCTAGATCTTTGGCCATAGCGATCAACGTTTGTTTTTCAGAACCATTACCTACCAATACAAAGTTCAAATTAGGCAGCCTTTTAGCTGCCGCTATTAGCTTGTGTAATGCGTTTGATTTGGCATGCCCACCGGCATAGCCCACAATTAACTTTTCTTGAGTTTGTAGATCTTTTAACAGAGTGCGATGCTCATTCGGTAAAGTAACACGTTCACAATCAGAACCTTCTAGATAAATGCCATTTGGAACATAGTGATATTTTGATTCATCTAGCCCATGGGATTTCATATGTTCAAGAGTGTTAGGCAACATCGAAATTACTTTATCAGCATTTCTATAGCCATAGTTTTCGGCGCACTGTAACAGCATCATAAACGGGTGCCATTTCGAAATGTTGCCAATCTCCATTGGTGAGAGTGGCCAAAGATCATGCACTTCGTAAACGACCCTAGCCCCACACTTTTTTGCGAGGTAATGTGCCAAATAGTTATCTAGAGGATAAGTTGAAGAGGCAACGATAACATCGGGTTTAGACCATTCGAGGATTGAATTAGCTTGCTTTACCGCCTGTCGAAGAAATGAAAATATATTAATTACTCGACCTAGACCGTTCCCATCATAACTTTTGGAAGCAAGCCACAGATATTCGACGTCATCAAAAGTTTCATAGCCAACCTTTGGCTGTAACTTCCTTAAATGAGACTGATCAGCACCAAGTACATACATTTTGTGATTGAGTTTAGCCACACTTTTTGACATATAGTAAGGGCGAAACTCCATTCCCATCTTTGGGCTACCAGCATAGTGGTTTATTAGTAATATGTTCATATTTCTTCACTTACTGCTCTACTGCAGTTCCCTATAAAACTTAATGAGTTTGGCTTCTTCCGAAGTCCAACTATAAGCTTTGAGAACAGCTTTCTGGCCATTTTCACTCATTTCTTCGCATAAAGAAGGGTTCTCTTTCAAATGAGTAATTGCATTTGCTAAATCCATTGAGCTGTCTAAACTAACCGCAACTCCACATTGATACTTTCGAATAAACTCCTTCCATTGCGGTAAAGCTGAAACCAAAACCGGCTTTTTAGCGTACATTGATTCAAAAAATCGATTTGACTTGATATCTTGATGATTTGGAGCATCACTAAACATCACTACAATCACATCCGCTTGACTATATTCTTGTTGAACCTCCTCAAAGCTTAGCTTACCTAAGTAGTGACAGTTTTCGCTCTGCCAGCTTAAGTCGCTATACTGACCACCGACACCTCCGCCAATTAAGAATGACACATCACTCAAGTGTCGAGAAGCACCAATAACTAGGTCAGCACACCTCTCATTAAACACCCCACCTACACTTAGAACTCTGAACGTGCCATTATTACTTTTTGCTTCTGGTAGAGGATACAAAATAGGGTAATTACATATAGTTACTACATTACGATTATATTTGGAAAATCGCTTTGCAAGAGTAGTATCAGCGACTATCACACCTGTCATAAATCGGCTAAAGTTATTTTCAATAAGTGATGATATGAAAGAAAGACTGGGTTTTATAAGCTTAGGGATCCATTCTCTTTGTCGTAATTGTGCTGGTACATCTTCATGAACGTCCGCAATCACTTTGTAGCCAAGAACTCGTAAAATCAATCCAATAGGCCATAGTTCAAAGTCATGGAAATGAAAAACATCAGGTTTTACCGACAGTGCTTTCATCAACAACCTAAAAGGTTGAACCAATAATCGGGAAGCCTTAGACATACTGCTAGGGATTGAAATAATTTCTATACTTTGTTGAACTTCACTTTTTTCGTGGGGAACAACAAATGATATATCATGCCCAGCGTTTGATAAGCTTATACACTCCTTTTTAAATATGCGAACATCATTTGGTTGGTGTACGGTTGATAGATGGCAAATTTTCATATTAATCTTTATCTAAAATTTTCTCGATGTTGAGCGTAGTTGTAATTTTACAAATATATTCCATATTTCGTAAAGACAACTCCGTTAATGTTTTAGGATGCATGACTAGACATAATGGATTCCTATTTTTATTAAGCTCAACTTTAAGAACTCTATTAAAAAGTAACGGAAATAACCCTTCAACAGATAGTGTTCGAATGTTTGTTTTAAATATTCTAAAAAACTTATTTTTTAGCGTATCAGGTTGATACAACCCTCGCCCATCACCGAATATCTGATTGTCATAAAACTTAAGCAATATAGCATTAATCAACAAAGTAACACCAAAAAGTTTATGGGTAGTCACAGGCATCTCTTGGTAATTCCCGGATAAAACCTCAACGCATGGATCATTTTCAAAACGGTATACTCCCCGATTATCAACTCCCCTGAAATCAAAAAAGTGATGAGGTAAATTGTTTTTTTCTAAACCGGGTGTTACTGAAGAATCTAGCTCAATGCCAGCCTGCTCAAAAGCTTCCACTACGTGTTCAAAAGGTTGTAAGCACCAACCTCCAGCTCGGAAAGAACGTACTTTTTTCCCAGTTAACTCCTCTAAGGTATCTTTACACTTAATAAAGTAACTCGTTAACTCGCTTCTTTCTAGGCTATGCAATCTAAACTTGTCAAAGGAAGTAAATGTCCAAACACCTTCATTAAGCTCAGCATCTATCCACTGAGGATGAATGTGCAGCTCAACACTACTTCCAATATCAATTAGTGTTCTTAATTGATTCTTTATTAAATCTAGGTCGGGACTATTATATTCCTTAAGCTTTAGAAGGTATCCTGCGTCAACATAAAAAATACCTCTGGCGTTATATTTCTGGAAAATGTCAATAATTCTATCAGTAGGTTTAATGAGCGAGTTTTTTACGGAACCGGTCGAACTTCCAAGGAAAAGTTCGTAGTCAAATGTCAAAACACTATAATCACTCATTGAATGAATTTCCTTGATCTATTACATCACCACAAAAAGGTTTTCCTTTAAAAAAACTTTGGACCTTAAAAATAAAACTTTGGAATGCGTATTTCTTTTTGTTGAGTACATACTTCCAAGTCATACCATCGCTTAACTCGGCGCCAAATCTCATCTTAAACCGTTGGATTCCGATGATCTTTTCATCACTCGTACCTCCAAGTCTATACCCCATAAGGTCGTAGTTTTCTATCCCTTTAGCGCGAAGCTCTAGCATTATTCTATAATGCATATAGTTTAAAGCACCAGGTTGTGTTTTATCACAACTTCCACCGTAAAGATAGTAACCACTATTTGCATCAAACGGTACTACAGCCACACCTTGGATCTCATTACCAAAATGACAGGAAACAAACATAACTTGCTCGGTACAGTCACGCCTCAGGTTCTCCAATAAACTCTTAGATACAGCAGCACGCCCTTGCTTATCCATTGTTTCTTTAATCAATGAATGGACGTCTTCAAGCTGGGCGTTGAAATTAACTGATATGCCTGTTTTTTCCGCCTTCCGAATCACATTTCTATGTTTTTTATGCATCCTTGCTAATATTTCATCATCTGTTCCACTAAGAGATACAATTGGGCTACTCCATTTCACACCAATAGCACCTTTAGGAATCATATCAAAATAAACATGAGCCATTGGCTGCGCAATATAATCGACGTTTAACATTCTTGCATGTTCAATTATTTTATGAACAGTATGCTCATTACCTTTAATATCAATAGGATTACCAAAAGAAGAAAGAATAGGTGAGGTAAAAACCAATTTTGAGAAAATGCCTTTCCTTACAATATAATAAGAAACACTAACCCCTTTGTACGTCAATTGTCCATATTCTTTAGAAATATTTTTCAAGTATTCATTTTTTGAAAAGAAGTGATTGTTGAATTTTCTCATGATTGAATTTCTTTAATTGTTTCAAGCAGTGATGTAGATGTATTATATATCGACCAACTTAACTTACGATCCTCAATACTATTTTTAATTTCATAATATGAAGACATGTCATTTATCCAAGTTTCAAGAACCTGTGAAATTTCGTTAAATTCCCCAACGGCACAACCTAACAAATTATCATTAATTATATTTCTTGCATCTCCATCAGGTAAAAAACCTAGACTTGGTAGACCAAACTTTATATAGTCATATAATTTTGAAGGAACGAAAGGTTTGAAGTAATCACCAATAAGAGGAATAAATCCTGCATCAGCGTATTTCAAATAAAAATCATGTATTTCACATTGTGATTTCTGACCATGAAAATATACATTTTCATATTTATCACTGTATGACTTTATAATTAAACTATTGATTCCACTTCCAAAGAAGTGAAAATTAATCTTATTAAATATATCGCTATCAATCAATGCTTCTATAATTATTTGCGGACGCTGTATATTATTCATATTTCCCGCATAAACTAAATTAAAATTATCACCTGATTTGTTTTTTTTCGTAAAGCTTACTGGTTGACCAAAGAAGCCAAAGTACCAATTTCTTATAACAATATTATTATTCAGTTTAGCTTTCAAGTCATCCGCATAGTATTTTGATGAGGTAACTATTGCATCAGATTTTGACAAATACTGAATTGTGACTTTATTTCTATTAACATGTAAACGACCAGGAATAGTCATTCCCATAACGGATGTATAATCTATTGGATCATGAAGATTGACTAATAACTTTGCACCTGTCATTTCCTTTAATTTAACTGCAAGCTGAATGCAGCCTAACTCTCCGCCTGAGGTGGCAAATAATAAATCGTTAGAATTTATTATTTTCGACAACTTAAGAGCCGAATTTTTAACCCAAGGTGATAAATAATCATCCAATACGCCCAGGTGCTCTAATGCAGTACAAAATCGCATCCATTTCCGCTCGATCGGTATAGGTATCACGTCAGGAGAGTCTATCCACATATCTTCATTAAATGTGAAGAGAACAATCTTCACATCGTAACCATTATCCCTCAAGAGTTGAACTGTTTGATCACGAACAATAGCTCCTCCACCTTGAAACTCTGGTATATAACTACGTGTGAAAAAATATATTTTCTTATTAACTGTCATGTGATTTTATCCAATTTTTGAAAAACAATTTCATATACTGATGCTTATCAGTATCGTCGTCTATTGGCATTTCAATTATTCTACCGAACAATGATTTCATGTTAGGACAATCTGACAAATTAACATCTTGAGGGCAATAGCCATTACTATAGTAGATGTTACTATTATCTAAATGATAACATAAACGATCTTTTGTTCTAATTTGATCTACTATCAACACAAGTTTATAAGAATTAGCACCATCCTCTCTTTTTATTGTGTAGATACTATTAGATTTTGAGATTATAGCTTCCAGCTCAGATAGTTTATCTCCTCTTTTATTCTTATCAAGGTTCGCTGTAAGAACTTGTCTATGAATCATTAGTTCAAAATCCTCAGGGAGGTCAAACTTAATATCAAAAAAGGCTCTAGGTAGTAACTCAGTTACTCTTGTTAATATTTTATCAACTAACTTAGGTGAAGCTTCATCTACATAATAACGATTTTTTTTAAAGGTATACCATTTCAGTCTTCTATAAATGCGATGTCGAGTTTTAACAAAGCTATAACTGGGGTTCGACGTCCAAAAGTACGCTCCAAAAGGTCCAGATGTTGGTTTACCTGGAGAGAATGAAAAGAATCCTGCATCCCCTAATGTACCAATATAGCCGTTTGAACATACTGCTCCATAGGCTTGTGCTGCATCATCGATCAAGTTAACTTTTCGACCTTGTCTTTCTAAACTGTTCAAGATCTTAAGTATCCCTGAAAAGTTGGCCGGGTTACCATATAAGCTAACGGCTAAAATAGCATCTATATCAGTATTTTCATTTAATTTTTTAGCAATAGATACTACACAAGGGTTTAAATCGTCTAATTTAACATCATAGAATGAAGAATTAATTCCCAAGGAGTTAACAGTCTTAAGAATACTATCACAAGAATAAACAGGGAGAAGTATATGCTTAACATTAAGTGACTTCAGTATATGGTAAATACACGATTTTCCATTTGAAGCATATTGCCATTCGTAAGAAGAATTGAAAAGTAGATTTTCTAACTCTTCTGGATTCTTAATGTCCAAAAATCGCTTGGGTTTATATATATTTATTTCCATCTACCCACCTTACACCAAATAAAAAACAAAAATTGACGAGATTGAAATTGATAAGAAGTATATAAATAAAACAATCTTTTTATAATCAAATGTGTAGTATTTAAAGCAAAACAACTGCAGCGTAAATGAATATATAAAATATCCTATTAATGATGATATACCAGCTCCAACAACCCCAAAACTCGGGATTAGCATATAGTTCAGATATGCATTAACACCAAAAGATACGATTGTAAGAATAGGGTAAAACCATACAATCTTATGATAGCTTAGAAGCATAGATGGAATTTTGTAGAAACCAGCCATCGCTATCCCAAGTAAAACTAGTGGACTAACATCTGCTGTACCTGAATATTCCTCACTAGATATAAGCTTCACTAATAAAGGTGAACTAAGAGCTAAAACAACAGAACAAAATAACAGGGCTATATAATATCTAATAGAAAAATTTTGTACTTCTTTTATTCCATTATCATAATTGTCATTAAGTCCCTTAATTGTTACTGGAAATAAAGCCGTCGACAGTGATTCAATGACAAGACTTAGCAACTTACCAATAATCAAAGCTAAACCATATAAACCAACCGATGTATCACCAAGATAATGTTTTAAGAAAACTCTGTCCAAATAGATAAACAATAAGCCAAGTACAGCAGAAAATATTGTAGGAGTGGCTAGGATTAGCGTTTCCTTTAAATATCGATAGTCAAAATAAAATTGCAGATTGAAAACTTTTTCTTGCCCTGACTTAGCAATAAAATAAAATAATTGGAACAGAGAACCTAGTAAAAGACCTATAAACCTTCCCACATAATCAAGTTTAAATATTGATATTAATATTATGGCAACTGGATGCATTGTTCCAGTATTTATCAAACTTCCTTTTAAAATGGGTTTAGACTTTTGGCTAGTAGATAATATAAAATAGTACAATTTGACCAGAGCTGCGGAAAAACCAGAAAACAGGACTATATAATAAACATCTAAACTGCCAGGTGATATCCACTCAGAAATAATATCAGATAACAAAACACCTACAATTAAAGAAAGCGTAATTAAGACAATGTAAAACCATAAAATTGTACTTAAGTATCTATGCCTTTCTTCCTCATCATAGTCAAAGACTTTTCTAGAAACACTTCCTTCTGAAGATAAAGTACTAAATGTAACAACATACTCGAACATTACCAAGTACATCGTCATTATTCCAAAATCAGCTGGTGTAAACGTAACAGTATAATATTTCGTCATTAGAAATGCTGCTGCTGCACTGATTAACGACGAAGAGAAGTATCTCGATGAGTGCTTTGCGATCTTACTAAACATGGTTTACTATTTTAACCCTAGAGCCTGAATATAATCATTTTTCAGCTCTTTAACGTGGTTATTATCTCGACATCTTAAATTGAAAAACTTCGCTAAGAAATCAATATTAAGCAATTTTTGTTTAAACAACCTTAGTGCTTGTCCTTCAAGAACATCGAAATTATTATAGGATGGATAATGACTAACTAACTTTTGCAAAGTTAGTATTTCTTCTCCAGCCCTTTGATAATTTAATCCGTCACTATATCCAATGACACTCTTTATAATATCCTTTCTAAAACCAATAGCTTGATTCTCTTTAGTAACTGAAGGGTGTGAAAAACCATCATTTATATATAATTCGAATGAGTGTCTATCTTCATAAACAACACTTCCTTTAAATAGAGCGTCTCTAATAAAATCTGATCCTGAAGGGTTAACCAAAAATGTATCCTTCCCCATAAGCCAAGCTTCAAGGTTGGTAGTTGTTTCGTAACCACCCCACACGTCACTTACAGATATTAGATCTTGTAACTTGTATTTATCTTCCCTAGGCTGAGAAAAATACACGTTGCCACAATCAAGTAATTCATTGAACTCACAAAATTCTTCCTGATCGATCCCAGGATGCCTTCTTAGAATAAATACAGTGTCTGGATTATTATTAATAACCTTTCGATAAAACTCTTTAATTTTAACAAAATCCTGACGGAAAAATTCAACTTGACTAGTGCCATATGAATCCATCACATAATCTTTGTTACTATTATATCTTTCACTTTCACAGAATAGTTCAAACCCCCAACCAGCTAAACCAACAATTTTAGTCGATAGTTCTCGTTGGGGAAACTCATTTTCCAAAAACAAATTCTTACTATATTTGGGGAAAATCGAGTATCTGTCCATTCCCGTATGTCCAGTAACTCGTAAACGATCATTAATTTCTGGATAATATTGGTTGACTAGATTTCGGCTTCGCTCACTCCATAACAAGTATAGGTCGAAATATGCAACCTTGTTTTTATTATTACCCCACGTCATCTGTTCTATTGATGACTCTCTAAGGTTACCTTCAGAAATTAAAGAAACAACCTTGATACCTAGTTTATTAGCAAGTTGGCATATACTATCATTGATAATAGCACCACCAAAATTAGATATTAATAAGATTTTTGGCCTATACCGGCATAAATACTCGAGTCCATTAAATATATCTGCACTTACACACTTAAGACCTTGCTCTTCTAAGTATGCTAATACAGGAGCGACTATATGTGCATCACGTTCGCTAAATGACCACTCTAAATTTAATACATCGATATTTTTCATATTTATTTCTCTAAAAAGATACCTTTAACTTATAATGGCATCTAGCGGTCACGAATTAAAGTTACGCTAGTATCCTTACGTAAAATGATTCAGTACACCCTATGTTATGTGTTGCTTTCAGTGCTTCAATACACTCGAAACTGCGCTGGGAAGTTGGTACTACTTCCCAGTTCATAGTACGTTACACGTAAGTTTTCACCAAGTCCTATTGACTTAGAAAATGAGATCCTACGCACTTGAAACGCTTTTACGCGCTGAGCGTGTGTTTTAGGACTGCGAACACTCGAGTAAAATTCATTCTCAATAACTGACTAAAAGTCAAACAACACCAGACGGGAGTGACCGTAGGCATAGAAATTTCAGAACCCTAATGTTAGTAATAGCGATCGCTTATAATTTTGATAGCCATTTTAAGAGAATAAGGATATGCAAATAACATTAGTTATTTGTCATCGCCATTCCGTGATATGGGGAAGCACGATGACATAACAGCAATATTCTAAGACTTAATAATTCATAGTAATAACCAGATCACCTAAAACCTAAAAAAGATCAAATCGAATTCAACCTTTTGAATATTAGCATAAATTCAAATAACAATTCTTAATTAGTCCATTTATCCAATCTAAAACCATATACTTAACTTACGAAAAATAATATACAATAGTCAATTAGTTTTCTATATAGTCAAAAGATAGTGCTGTTCCTCTATGAATATCGACCGCTGCTTTTTTACCAACTACATATCCATAATATTTAGGTAACATACCATAGCCTGGTCGAATACTTCGAACATGCTCGTCTGTTAAAATTTCTCCGGCCTTAATGTCCTTCACAACATAAAGTGAGCGGCGAAACTTCACATTGCCCTTTTCTGCTTCTGTTCGTTCGTAGTTCACTTTTCCCAATGAAGCCCACGCGGTTTTCGTATCTCTACACAATGCCTCAAGTTCCTTAGGCTCTAAAGAGAAGCTATCGTCAGGTCCACCTCCAGACCGATCAAGTGTTACGTGTTTCTCAATTAAACAGGCGCCTAGAGCCACTGATGTTATTGCTGTTGCATTATCAATCGTATGGTCTGACAAACCAGATAATACATTAAAACGTGAATGCATATCGGCAATAGTTCTTAAGTTATATTGATCGGCCGGAGCTGGATAACCACTAACACAATGAAGAACGATAAGTTGCTCACAACCGTTGGCTTTTGCAACATCGATAGCTTCTTGAATTTCGGTGTCGTTTGCCATGCCCGTCGATATAATCATTGGTTTGCCGGTTTGTGCTACACGAGCAATAAGCGCATGATCGACAAGTTCAAACGATGCTATTTTGTAGGCTGGTGCATTAAGCTCTTCGAGAAGATCAACTGCTGTACAATCGAATGGACTACTAAAAACTGTAATACCTAACTCTTTACCTTTATCAAAAAGGATTTTATTCCAATCCCAAGGTAAGTGAGCACCTTTATACAATTCATATAAACTTTGACCATCCCATAATCCACCATGAATCTGGAACTCATCAGAGTCATGATCAATAGTCATGGTATCATGTGTATATGTCTGGATTTTGATTGCATCCGCGCCAGCTTTCTTAGCCTCTTCCATTATTTTAAAAGCACGATTTATGTCACCATTATGATTTGCTGACAGCTCGGCAATAATATAAGGAGCATGCCCGATGCCAATTCTACGTCCATCAATTACTACTTCGTTTTTCATACTTCTATTATCCTTTCAATTTGAAATGCCTCAGCCTTATTTAAACCAACACTAGCTCCCCGCCATATAGCTAATGCTTCAATAGCTTCTATGCTACGGCTATGAGGGAAAGCCCTCAACTCCCGACTATATGCATTCAGCGCTGCCAATTTTTTACTCCAAAAGTCATCAATATTTATGTGCTTATTTGGGTTAAACTTGTTTTGGCTATGAGAATTCCATTCTGTTGACGACATAACCTCATAACAGTAAATTTCTTTTACTGTTGAGTGACTTTGAGGACGGCAAGCTGTCATCACCGCTTGGTGTGTGATTCTGTGATCAACATTTAAATCATCAGAAAAATGCGTATATATAATTCTAGGTTTAACTTTGGCAAGCGACTCTTCAACTGATTTGGCAACTTTAATTAGAGGGACCGTATCCATTTGATTATCAGGAAAATCACCGAATGTAACATTATCGGCATCTACACCTAACTCATTGAGTGCAATGAGCGCTGATTCTTTTCTGATTTGAGCTTCAACACTATTATCGTAATCACGAGCAGAAACACCATCTGTCATAAAATGAATAGCGACCTTGTCGCCATTACTAATATGCCGTGCAATAGTACCACCACAACCAAAAACTTCATCATCAGGATGTGCGGTGACAATTAATATAGAGTTCATATCTATCCTACTTTCTAGTAATCGTTACATTGGCAGTCAAATTACTATTGTCACTTTTATGTACATTCGTAAACTCAATACGATGTAGGCCAATATCTATAAAAGCATGAGGGTAAGTTTCAGCATCGAGCATTCTTATTAAGTCATAGATTTCATCAATATCCATTGAATTTAGAATCTCACTTTGGTCTGGAGTTCTACGATCAAAGTTAACAACCTTGCCAATCTGTGGTTTAGGTACTATCTCATTGCTAATAATATCATTAATCAGTTCTGTCACCTTCGGTGCAGTTCTTGCGAAAATCTCGGTAGCTGAACCTGACAGAGACAAATCCACTTTATTATATACAGGCCCGGCGTCTAGCTCTTTTACCATTTTTAATGCTGAAAGCTTGGTTTCCTTATGACCTCTAACGATTAAGTTCTGTAGAGGGCTTCCCCCTCTTCCATATGGTACATCTGCCATATGGAAGCAAACACATTCATATTGATTTGTAATTTCATCTGGGACAAACCAATTCCAATGAGGAAAAAATATAAATCTAGGGTTTACCGTTTGTAATAAATCTTCTGTCAACTCTTCTCTAGATGTCACTAAATGCCAGTTTTCATTCCCAGAGAAGTGTTTTTCATACTCTGAAATACACCACTCTTTTGACGATGCAAAGATATATTTATCATTCATTTGAATACCACACAAAATTATTTTCATCTAAACGAGTAAATCCTGAACTCTCGAAAAGGTGCTGTGAAGGTTGATTGTCTATATGGACGAATGCTGTCAATGTATATGAACTATATTTTTTCTTGACTTCAATAAGTGCTCGCTTGGCAAAGTTAAGTCCATGAAATTCAGGAGCAATAAGAATAGAAATTTCACCATTGTTTAGAGACTTATTTTTGTCAACTCTTACACTTCCAACATCAACACCATCATTTTGAATAATAAACAAATCAATATATATATTCTTAATTACTTTAAGCATCCATTTTCGATGTTCATTTCGAGTAGGCACTTCTGGATGTTTGAAATACTTTCTTACTAATGGGGTAGATTGCCATTGATAAGTAATATCTATATCTTCAATAGCTGCAGATCTTAAAGTGATACTCGATTGATGATTTTTCTCAATTTCATTAACGACCCTCATAACACCCAAACCATCACAAATATCTAAATTGCACTTAACATAAACCTCGTAATCATCGATTAATTCTTGGTAAGATGGTACGAGATTTGAACCAATGGAATTAAAATCAACCAACTTTACAGCTGAAGCTTTAACTAATGCAACACAGTTATCAACTTGATTATCTGCTAGCGGAATAATAATACTAGGCAAACCTAAACATGCCCGCTCCCAAGATGTTGTTCCGGGAGCTCCGATAGAAATGTCATGGTTCACCATTTCATGCGCCATGTTGCTTACGAAGTCAATGTGTTTTATGTTGGGCTTGGTTTGACAGTATGATTTAACACTAATGTAATGAGGAGATCTTGGACTCAATAATACTGTTACCTCGATATTCTCCAAAGTTGATAGCTGCGCTAAAACGGCTAATGTTGCATTAGGAGCATCAATTCCGCCCATACTCACAAGAATTTTTACATCCCCCTGCGGAGTGATCCTTTTGCATGCTTGCTCACGTAATGCTGGGAAGTATGAATTCAACAGCGCATATTTAGTGCCAGTAAGTACATGCTCTATATTAGCATATGCGTCTTTCTCGCGACCTAACGTTTGATCTAACACTAAATCAGCATCATGCTCTCTCGCCAAATCATCAATTGCCATGATACGACAATTTAGTGTATTTCGGATAATGGATTGCCATTCTTTTCCAATCGCATAGTGATCTGTTATTACAATGTCTGCGTCACTAATTTTCGATAAAAAATCTTTTGCGTCTTTCTCTACAGAGCACTGTAACCACGCAAGATAGTCAGCACTATGTGTAGGCTCAACTTCAGGAGTAACATACCCTAAGGAAACAACATCGAATTCCTGATCTTGGATAAAACCGATCATGTCGCCTAGTTGAGTGCGACATACAAAAGATACAGAATGTTTTTTTTCCTTCAGTGCTTTAGCTAACACTAAGCATCGCATGACATGCCCGCTTCCTATATGGGTTGAGGCATCTACTCTTATAATAATATTCATCGCACTTTAAATAATGGTTCCAATACTTGACACTCTAGGCTATTGCTCACATTACCAAGTTCAATACATTCACTTAGTAATCCAAAAAAATCTTTATATGCGCAAAGTAATTGGTCTACATCATCAATCGTATGTGAAAAACTTAAATTATGCGTACCAAAAGATAGAATTCCTGATTTGAACATTTCTTGCATATAAAGAGTTTTCATTTCAAATGAAGTAATACTGCCGATATCTTTAAATGTAAGGAAAGACCATGATGGATGTCCAATACAGTCGACATGCTGTTCTAAACCATATGAGTTAATTAAAGCTTGCACTTCGCTTTTTAGATAACTACCTACTTTTACTAAGTGTTCGCAAACATTCTCATTCTTAATTTTATCAAGAACTACTGTTGCCGCTGCAAGTGATGAGGTCTCACCAGCAAAAGTACCAGAATAGAATATATCTTCCATTAAGCACATTATCTTTTTCTTCCCCATCACCGCAGAAAGAGGAAAACCATTACCAATACCTTTACCAAAAGTAGCTAAATCTGGAGTAATACCAAATAACTCTTGTGCTCCACCCTTTGAAAATCGACAACCAGTAATTGTTTCATCAAAAACCATTACAATATTCTCATTTTCTGTAACAGTTCGAATATGCTCTAAAAAGCCTTCATTAGGGTAGGCTACATTCATTGGTTCCATAATAACTGCAGCAATTTGACCTTTGTATTCTTCAATCAAAGTATCAAAAGACTTTATGTCATTATATATAAAAGTCTTAGTTAACGACTGTGTGGTTTTTGGAACACCTAGGTTTCTCGTTGTAGAACCTATGTACCAATCTTGCCACCCATGGTAACCACAGACTAAAACAATCTCTTTTTTTGTATATGCTCTTGCCAAGCGAATTGCAGCAGAAGTACAGTCAGTACCGTTTTTACCAAATCGAACCATTTCAGCACAAGGTACTAAGTCAATCAATTTTTCAGCTACTTCTATCTCTAATTCGTTAGATATTGAAAATGTAACGCCATTATCAAGCTGTGCTTTTACTGATGAAGTTACATCAGGATCAGAATACCCAATGGAAACACTCAATAATCCATTAATAAAGTCAATATACTCATTGCCATCTACATCCCAAAGTCTTGAGCCTTTACCTTTTTTGGCAAAATACGGAGACACACCTAAAGGGAATTGCGTAATACTTTTCGAAAAAGTTTGAGATCCTAGAGGTATTACCTTTAATGCTCTATCTAATAATTGCTCTGACTTTTTATATCTACTTGACATAGTTTTATCTCAACAAGAAAGATCGTTTTTTAACGATTTAAGATACCCTTCATTTCGAAGGTATTTACAGTTAATTTTTGCCAATTCTGGCTCAATTTTCAATGTAGACAAAATATCATTCATTGAGAACTGAGAGTTATCATTATATAGCCGACTATAAATTTCTTCGACAAACTTAAAATCATCTAGTTCGTCAACCGTCCATCTGAGATTAGAAAGGTCCTCAGTATGAGTTACATTCTCTAAATGATAGCTATCTGTCTGCTTTCGAATATAAGGTGTGACATGCTCTCTATCTGATGGAAGAACAGCCTTTTGAAAGGCTTGTTCTAAAATAGAGAACTTCATAACTTCTACATCTAAACCATCTGGGTATGTTGGAGGGTTTGCATTCGAAGTATAGTCAGCTTTAGATAGCAAATGATGTTCAATAATTTTATCAATAACATTAGGATCTATTAACGGACAATCTCCCGTTAACCGAACCACATGGTTTGGCGAATGAACTGCGGCAGCACGGTAGAATCGATCTAACACATCATCTAAATCACCACGAAAGCATTCTACATTAAGACTCTGTGCAAGTGTTTCAAGAGGCGTGTCTTCAGGATTTTCAGATGTTGCAATAATGAGTTTATCAATCAATTTACTTTGTAAGACACGTTCGACTTGGTAATGTAACATTGGTTTATCAAAGATTGGACGCAGTACTTTACTTGGTAATCTTGAAGAAGATACTCTAGCTTGTAATATAGCAATAACCGACATATTCAAAAACCTTTACCATTTCGATGGATTTAGCAAAATATCATCACAAGATGAGAGTGTTGGTCTCAACTCCGTTTTTTTCTTTCTAATGGCTTTGTAAGCAATTAATGTTTCTTTTAGTTGCTGAGCATTCACAAAGCCTAATACACCAATGTCTATATCTTCTGTTTGCTCTAAATAAAGTAAAGCTAGTTCCAAGTTAGACAATCCAGATTCTTTAGCATATTTATCATATTTAATTAAATCAGGATGCTTTTGAAAGCTAATAGGTCGTTTGTGGTCATTAATAGCTAACAATCCTTGTAAAAACAAAGAGCGAACGTGCACTTCAACATTTTTACTCACTGCTTTATCGAAGACACCGTACTGGCAGAACCGAGAGTCTAATTGATTACCTGGAACTTGAATAATATCAACAATGCCCTCATCAATAGCTTTAAACGCTATCTCGGGAGAATAAAATGAAGCACCAACTCTCTGAATTAGACCTTGTTCTTGTAAACTTCTCAGTTCGTTCAAAAGCTTATTGTTCTCACTGAAAACATCACCTTCATCATGCAACATGACACCATATAATGAGTCGATATTTAGTCTTTTCAGAGATTCTGAGACTGACTTCTCTATACTTTCACTGTAATCTTTTCGACTTGGTATCTTTGAAACCACAGAAAAAGGAGACAGGTCAAATTGCCCTAAGGTAGTTTCACTATCACCATAAGCTATAGCTGTATCAATAACAGAAACACCACCTTGCTTAGCAAGTTCGAGCATTGATCCGATTTCGTCTAAAGAAACTTGCCCTTCTGAATTAGTCACACCATAGTTCAAGCCAAACTGAACTGTACCTAACGCTATTTTCATGAGGCTAAAACTTCAGTTAAAACCCTTACCACTTCATCTTGTTGCTCTTTGGTCATTGTATGGAACATTGGGAGTGAGATGGCTTCTTGGTAATAACGCTCTGCCTGAGGAAAGTCGCCTATGGTAAAACCAATATTTCGGTAATAAGGTTGAGTATGTACAGGAATATAATGGAGGTTCACCCCTACTCCTCGCTCACGAAGTGCTTCAAATACTTGTTTGTGCGTTTTTGATATTTTATCCAACTCAAGACGAATAACGAACAAATGCAAACCTGAGTAAGTATTTTCCAACTGATAAGGAAGTACTATAGGTAGTTTTGATAACATTTGAGTATAACGTTTAGACAACGCATGGCGCGCTGCAACAAATTCTCCAAGTCGTTGCATTTGAGTTACACCCAATGCAGCTTGAAGTTCTGTCATGCGGTAGTTGAACCCCAAATCAATCTGTTGGTAATACCAACCACCATGAGATGCTTCCGTCATCATTTCAGGGTCTCGAGTGATACCATGGCTACGTAACAAAGCCATTTTATCAGCCAGATCTTTCTGATTAGTTAATGCAGCACCACCTTCAGCCGTTGTAACGATCTTTACGGGGTGGAAACTGAACACTGTAATATCAGAATGCTCACAGTTACCGATTGGCTGTTCATGATATTGACCACCAATAGCATGGGAAGCATCTTCAATGACCTTAAAGCCATACTCTTTGGCTAGTTTCGCAATTGACTCCATGTCACAAGGCTGTCCACATAAGTGAACGGGCACGACGACTTTCGGTAACTTACCTTCAGCTTTTGCTGTAATTAACTTCTCTTCAAGTCGTTTTGGGCACATGTTGTATGTATTCGGGTCAATGTCGACAAAGTCCACTTTTGCGCCACAATACAAACCGCAATTTGCGGATGCCACAAATGTAATCGGAGATGTCCAAAGCCAGTCTCCATGACCTAAGCCTAAAGCTAGGCAAGCTATGTGCAATGCAGAAGTGGCACTATTCACAGCCAAAGCATGTTCTGCTCCAGTATGTTCAATCAAAGCATTCTCGAATGCAGGAACTTGAGGTCCCTGCGTCAAAAAGTCTGATTTTAAAACATCCAACACACTGTCAATATCTTGTTGATTGATATCTTGTCTACCGTAAGGAATCACGTTGAGCCTCACACTGTAAAGTTTGGATCAACGTGCTCTTTGATCAGTTCACGCAAGCTTTCTATAGTTTCCCATTCAGTGTTTGTACCTGAGTTGTATTTAAAGCCGAACGGTACTTTCTCTGCTTTATGATGGTCTAGATACTCACTTTCAGTATAGGTAAATGATACTGATGGTAAAATGGCATAGTACTCACCTAGATCGATCGTATTCAAAGAGTCCGTGTCCGTAATCATTTCTTCATGGAGTTTCTCACCAGGACGAATCCCCACAACTTTTGTCTCTAAGCCTGGCGCAACAGCTTCTGCGATATCTAAAATTTTATAGGATGGAATTTTAGGTACGAAGATTTCTCCCCCCAGGTGGTTCTCTAAAGCGTACATCACCATATTAACTCCATCTTGCAATGAAATGTTAAAACGAGTCATCTCTTCGTGGGTAATTGGTAGCACACCTTCCTCGCGCTTGCTCATGAAAAATGGAATTACAGAGCCTCGAGAACCCATTACATTGCCGTAACGAACAACACTAAAACGAATATCTTTAGAACCCTTGATATTGTTAGCCGCAGAGAAAAGTTTGTCAGAAGCTAACTTAGTTGCGCCATAAAGGTTAATTGGGGCACAAGCTTTATCCGTCGACAATGCAACAACATCTTTAACACCACACTGTAAAGCTGCATGAATAACATTCTCAGCGCCGTCGACATTCGTTCGGATACATTCTGTCGGGTTATATTCTGCAGTATCTACCTGCTTGATTGCTGCGGCATGAATGATTACATCGACTCCCTCACAAGCCTGTACCATACGGTTTCGGTCACGAACATCACCGATAAAAAACCTCAACTGAGGGTAGTCTTGTGCAGGATACATTTGCTTCAACTCGAACTGTTTCAGCTCATCACGTGAAAAAATGATTATCTTCTTTACATCTGAATATTGTTCAAGAATAGTCTTTATAAACTGTTTACCGAATGAGCCGGTGCCACCGGTAATTAATACTGTCTTATTGTTTAGCATAGCTACTTCCAAATGCCTTTCATATCTAGAACAAGACCTCTATCGGGTCTCATAACTTTAAATTCATTGTGATCCACTAAAAGCAAGTGGATATCTGCTTGTGTAGACGCATATTCAAAATCAACTAATTCTATCCCACCTCTGGTTAGATTCAATCGATGAACATTGGGCTCTACAACCAAGACCGTTCCTGAATGAATACTGTCGAGCTCCATTGAGATCGACAAAGCAGGGCTCTCCCGTAAATCGTCAATATTGGGCTTAAATGCAACACCATAGCAAGCTATAGTAACGTCTTCTGCTCGTTTCTCTGGGTTTTCTAATAGAACATCTGCAATCGCTACTTTTACTTTGTCAATGACCCAACGTGGCTTGAAGTCGTTAACTTGACGTGCGGTATGTATGATTTTAGCTTCATTTGGAGTTTTCGACACAATAAACCATGGATCTACTGCAATACAGTGTCCTCCAACTCCAGGACCTGGTTGAAGGATATTAATTCTTGGGTGACGGTTTGCAAGATCAATTAACTCCCAGACATCTATATCAAGTTGTTCGCAAATAATAGATAACTCATTTGCAAAAGCAATTTGTACATCTCGACAGCTATTTTCAGTCAATTTAGCCATCTCGGCAGTTCGAGCATTAGTTTGAACACATTCACCTTTCACAAAGGTCTTGTAAAGCTCTACACTTCTCTCAGAGCAACGTGTGGATAAGCCACCAATAACACGATCATTTTCTACAAGCTCACGAACTACATGCCCAGGCAGAACTCTCTCTGGACAATGAGCAACATTAACGTCAGCATCACTTCCCTTATGCTGAGGAAATGTCAAGTCAGGCCTTTCTTCAGCAAGCCATCCAGCCAATAATTCGGTAGCACCAACCGGACTAGTTGACTCTAGTATTACTAGGTTGCCTTTCTTCAAAACCGGCGCAATCGCTATGGCCGCGGCTTGTATGAACTTCAAGTCGGGCTCAGGAATATTTCCTTTTTCATCACAACTTTTGAATGGGGTTGGTACTGCAATCAAAAATGCGTCTGCAGGCTCAGGGGTCAATACTGCCTTTAGGTACCCTTCTGTTACAGCGGCGTGAACAATCATATCTAAGTCAGGTTCTACTATATGAATTTCACCTTTATTGATCGTATCAACCGTATCAACGTTTACATCAACTCCAATTACTTTCTTTTTTCGAGATGCAAACATTGCTGCAGTGGGAAGCCCTATATAACCAAGACCTACAACTGAAATAGTCTCAAAAGACATATCTTGCCCCTTCGTTCTGTTTATTTACTGCGCTAATTTAGTCAAAATTCTTTCACAAGCCTTACCGTCCCCATAAGGGTTGTGTGCAAAACTCATCTTTTGGTATGCCGTTTCGTCGGTTAATAATTCATGAATACTGGAGACAATTACGTCCACATTTGTACCGACGAGTTTTACAGTACCTGCTTCTACAGCTTCTGGTCGCTCAGTAGTATCTCTCATAACAAGTACTGGCTTTCCTAAAGAAGGAGCTTCTTCCTGAATTCCGCCAGAATCAGTCAAAATAATATGAGATTGCCCCATTAAGTAGATAAACGGCAGGTATTGTTGAGGTTCAATCAAAAACACATTATCTATACCAGCTAAAATACGATTGACAGGCTCTCGAACATTAGGGTTGAGGTGCATAGGGTACACGATTTGAACTTCAGGGTGCATTGTTGCTACCTTTGCAATCGCTTCACAGATACGCTCAAAGCCCCCACCAAAACTTTCCCTACGATGACCTGTTACCAACACAAGTTTTTTATCTTTATCAATAAAAGGAAAGCTATTCGTTAGTTCATTTTTGAGATCACGATTGGTGTCAAGGCTTTCTTTAACCATCAACAAAGCGTCAATTACTGTATTTCCGGTAACAGTAATATCATCTTCAGAATAATTCTCTCGAATTAAATTCTCTCGTGAATTATTGGTCGGAGCAAAATGAAATTGAGTCAGGGCTCCTGTTAATTTTCGATTTGCTTCTTCTGGCCAAGGAGAGTAGATGTTTCCCGTCCTTAGTCCTGCTTCGATGTGCCCTACTGGGATCTGTTCATAATAGGCCGCCAGGCTTGCAGCAAATGTAGTAGCTGTATCTCCATGAACTAAAACCACATCTGGCTCAAACTCTTCTAATACAAGCTTTAACTTGGTTAAGATTGTCGCTGTAACCTGGTTTAGTGTCTGACCTGCTTTCATCAAATCAAGGTCATAGTCCGGAGTAATGTCAAATATCTCTAGAACTTGATCTAACATTTCGCGATGTTGAGCTGTTACACAACACTTTGCTTCAAACCGGTTATCTTCAGATAAAGCTCTTACTAGAGGAGCCATTTTTATTGCTTCGGGCCGAGTACCAAAAACAGTTAGTATTTTTTTCATTCTTCTACCAATCCTAAGTAACCATGCATAGGTAAACTAAATACTTGTTGCGACAATCTTTCAGCCACTGGAAAATCACCGATTTGATAGCCCAAGTGAGCAAATGCCGTTTGTTGATGCATACAAGTTCGGTAGTAAACCATGGTTGGGATGCCTTGCTCTTGATAAGCTTTCATATCTTGATCACGTCTGTCGCTACGAACTGTATATTGAGCCCATGAGCTGACATAACCTTTTGGAACATATGGAGTGATTAAGTGGCGTGGCAGCCCCTCTTTGTAATTGTCTGCAGCTTTGTTACGACTGACTAACTCTTCAGGGAACACCGCTAGCTTTTCTAGCAAAATAGCAGCTTGGATAGTATCTAGACGGCTATTTACTCCAATACGTATATTATCGTACTTATCTGCCCCCTTACCGTGAACACGGTAAGAGCGCAATAAATCAGCATACTCATCATTATCAGTAAATACAGCACCACCATCGCCATAACAACCTAGCGGCTTAGCCGGAAAAAAACTTGTTGTAGCAATATCACCAAATGAGCCAGCCATCTTTCCGTTAATAGAGCCACCAAAGCCTTGTGCTGCATCTTCAATAATTTTTAAATCATACTTATCAGCTACCGTTCGAAGCTCTGCATAATTGGCAGGCAAACCGAATAAATCAACCGAGATGATTGCTTTCGGTTTCAAGTTACCTGCTTTGAGTACTTTTTGAATCTGTTTCTCGAGGTCTTTAGGGGAGATATTAAATGTCGCTTCATCCGAATCAACAAATACCGGTGTAGCATTTGCAAATGCTACTGTCTCAGCGGTTGCAAAAAACGTAAAAGTTGGGCAAAAAACAGCATCGCCTTCTTTTATATCTAAAACCATCATCGCCAGCGTTAATGCGTCAGTCCCATTTGCACAGGTAACTGCGTGTTTAACACCGACATATTCTGCTAGCTTCTCTTCAAGCTCAAATACTTCCGGCCCCATGATGTACTTGCCATGGTCCAACACATTGTGAATTCGAGTATCAATTTTCTTCTTAAGGGTTTTATATTGAGTTTCTAAATCTATGAATTGCATGTTAACTTTTGCCGCCATTCAATATTGTACGCGCTTCTTTTCTGGAAACTTGGCCACCTTTCAACACATAGTAGTCGCCCGTATCCGGGCAAATACATTCACCGTTACCATCTAATGGTAGATTTAGTTGTTCGCCGTAAGCACTCATCCAACCAATCTGCTTGGCCGGAACACCAACCATAAGAGCAAAAGGCTTGACATTTTTATTGACAACCGTACCAGCACCAACGAAAGAAAACTCACCAATTGTAATACCACAAACAATCGTGCAATTTGCGCCTAAAGTTGCACCTTTTTTCACCACTGTATCGCGGTATTGATCTTTTCTTTCTATTAAAGAACGAGGGTTGTATACATTAGTAAAAACCATACTAGGGCCGCAGAAAACCCCCTCTTCTAAATGAACATTGTCATAGACCGAGACATTATTTTGTATCTTGCATTTATCACCAATTGTAACTTTATTGCCTACAAATACATTCTGACCTAAAGATACTCCTGCACCTATTTTAGCGCCGCTGCAAACATGAGCCCAGTGCCATACTCTGCTATCGGCACCCACTTGTGCACCATCGTCTATGATTGCAGTTTCATGTTTAAAAAATGTCATTATTTTCTTTCTTAATCCACAATAAAGAGAATAAAAGGAGCAAATTGCTCCTTCTCGTAGCTTACAAACGAATATCAGCATCGCCGATATTAAGAACATGCTTCACGTCATACAGCACATGCTTAGTTTTGCCTAGTTTACGCAATTCACTAACCCCCATGGCCTTTGTTTCGCTATGATCAACGGCTAATACGATTGCATCATACTCACCTACTTTTAGCTCCTCAAGCAGTGGGATGTTATACTCATGGAGGACTTCTTCTTTAGATGCCCAACTATCGTATACATCAACCGTCATGTTGAAATCTTCAAGTTCTCTAATAATGTCTATGATTTTTGTATTTCGGACATCTGGACAATCACCTTTAAAAGTAAAACCCATCACCAAAACTTTAGCTTCATCGATATGTATTTTTTGACTCGCTAGCTTCTTAACCAATTGAGTGGCCACATACTCACCCATACCATCATTGATACGACGCCCTGCCAGAATGACTTCTGGTCGGTAACCTACTTCTTGAGCTTTATGTGTTAAGTAGTACGGATCAACACTAATACAGTGTCCCCCAACCAAACCAGGCTTAAAGGGTAAAAAGTTCCACTTTGTTCCCGCAGCTTTGAGTACCTCTTCAGTATCAATATCTAATTTATTAAATATTTTGGCAAACTCATTGATAATGGCGATATTCAAGTCACGCTGCGTATTCTCAATGACTTTTGCAGCCTCCGCGACCTTAATAGAAGATGCTTTATGCGTTCCCGCATCAATAATAGATCCATAGACTGAGTCAACGAAATCAGCCACTTGCTCGTTAGAACCAGAGGTGATTTTCATGATCGTAGTTAAACGGTTGACTTTATCACCTGGGTTTATTCTTTCTGGGCTATAGCCAGCATAGAAATCTTTGTTAAAAACAAGGCCAGAGCACTTCTCAATAATTGGTATACACACTTCTTCAGTTGCGCCGGGATAAACCGTAGATTCGAATACTACAATATCACCCTTTATTAGTACTTCAGCTAGAGCTTCGGATGCCTTTTTGAGCGGAGTCAGATCAGGTGTATTATCATCAGTAATTGGGGTTGGAACCGTTACAACATAAAAATTACACCCTTTAATATCAGACAGTTGGTGCGTATATGTAAGAAGTGGCGCAGACAGGAGCTCTTCTGCTGAGCATTCCAAAGTTGAATCTACACCTGAGCTCAGCTCAGCCACACGAGATTGGTTGATGTCGAAACCGACTGTCGAATATTTTTTACCAAACTCCACAGCTAAAGGAAGGCCTACGTAACCCAAACCAATAATACCGATATGTAGGTTATCTAATGTCATTTTCTTTCTCTGATAATTATAAATTCAGTGGTAAGCCGATTTCTTTATTGTCTCTGGCTGAACGATAAGTACTGATCAATAACTCAAGTGATTTTAACCCCTCACGTCCGTCTGTCTCTGGTTCAGCTTTCCCTCGTAAAACATCAGCAACATTTTGAAAATATGGAGGGTGACCAAAACCATATACTGAAGATGTTTGGTAATTCGCAGCTTCAATATCAGCATCATAATCTCGCTCATCATCAAACTGCCATTCTTGGATGTCATTTACGGCAACACCGCCTATACGAACAGTTCCCTTTTCGCCCAGAATAGTAATAGAACCTTCTAAGTTTTTAGGGTATGTGCACATAGTTACAGCCATCGACCCCAAGGCACCATTTCGCCATTTAATATTAACCACACCAGTATCTTCTACATCGATATCACGGTGTGTAGAGGTCATTGCATGTATCTTTTCAATTGGCCCAACGATCCAGTGTAATAAATCTACATAGTGAGTCGCTTGGTTCATGAATGCTCCTCCATCCATATCCCAAGTACCTGACCAAGCAGCACGATCATAATAGTCTTGCGGTCTAGTCCAAAAAACATTCATGTGAACCATGTGAATTTTACCAAAACGCTTTTCATCAGCAGCGCGCTTTAACAACTGCAAAGTGGAATTACGTCGATTCTGTTTTACCACAAACAAACGCACGTTTTCTTCATCACAAGCACGAGTCATTGCCAAACCATCTTCCCACTTTGTTGCCATGGGCTTCTCAGTAATGACATTCACTTTCGCTCTAGCCGCTTTAATAGCTTGCGAGGCATGCAACCCACTTGGTGTACACAGAGTTACAACGTCTATAGATTCTTCCGCGAGTAATGAATCAATTGAAGCATATCCTTTGACACCATATTGTTCGCTATGAGCCTTAAGTACTTCAGGGTTGTTATCACAGACAGCAACCAACTCATACTCAGAGCTCAACTGCAGAATTGAACCAAAGTGATTTTTGGAAATACGACCACAGCCAACTACTGCAATTTTTATCTTTCTATTTTCAATCATTATATGTTCTCATTAACTGGCTGTAGCTTATGGTTCCGTCTCAGATAAACCCACACAATAACTTAAGCCAACAATCTAAGTGGGTAAGCGAATTAGGTAACAATGCTACCGCAAATGTTCATAAGCAACTCACGTATGGTGGCCGAGATTCTACCACAAGCGATAGGTGTATGAGATAGATAAAACCACAGATTTGCATCAATAACATTGTTCTAAATCGTGATCGACGCCTCGTAAGTCGACTCTCTCTCAGTAAGCCATGTGCCCTATAGATACAAAAAAGCCCGCACAACAAGGCGCGGGCTCTCAGTATTTTGTGTACTGTTCAAGTACTCGAAAGCTATTTAACCAGAACTTCACCCGTCATTTCTGATGGGATTTCTAGACCTACTAGAGAAAGCATAGTTGGAGCTAGGTCAGACAGTTTACCGCCTTCTTTGAACTCAACTTCTTTGTCACCAACGTAAATTAGAGGTACTGGTAGGTTAGTGTGAGCAGTGTGGATACCACCTGTCTCTGGGTCTACCATCATCTCTGCGTTACCGTGGTCAGCAGTGATCAGCATTTGACCGCCTACTTCTTCGATAGCTGCTGTTACTTTAGCAACACACTCGTCCATTGCTTCGATAGCTTTTTCTGCAGCTTCATAAACACCAGTGTGACCAACCATATCTGGGTTAGGGTAGTTACAGATGATAGTGTCGTACTTACCAGACTTGATAGCTGTAACCATCTTCTCAGTTAGCTCAGTAGAACTCATTTCTGGTTGTAGGTCGTAAGTCGCCACTTTTGGAGAAGCCACCAGTTGACGCTCTTCACCTTCAAATTCGTTCTCAACACCACCGTTGAAGAAGAATGTAACGTGCGCGTATTTCTCAGTTTCAGAGATACGTAGCTGAGTTTGGCCTTGCTTAGATAGCCACTCACCGTATGTGTTCTCTAGAGACGCAGGTGGGAATGCGATAGCTAGCGGGATGTCAGCTGCGTATTGCGTTAACATTACAAAGTTGATTGCTGGGAACACTTCACGCTCGAAGCCGTCGAAATCAGGTACGAAAGTACGAGTGATTTGACGAGCACGGTCAGCACGGTAGTTCATGAAGATAACTGCATCGCCGTCAACGATAGCTGCGTCTTCTTCGCCTTCAGCTTTGATAGCCGTTGCTTTAACGAACTCGTCATTCTCTTCACGAGCGTACGCTGCTTCTAGACCTGCAACTGCAGAGTCTGCTGTGAATTCCGCTTTGCCTAAAGTTAGAAGGTCATAAGCTACTTGAACACGATCCCAGTTGTTGTCACGGTCCATAGCGTAGTAACGACCAACTAGAGAAGCCACACGGCCTTTACCTAGTTTAGCGAACAGATCTTGGAAACGTTGTAGAGAACTTTCTGCGCTACGTGGCGGTGTATCACGGCCATCTAGGAAGCAGTGTAGGTAGATCTTCTCAGCGCCACGTGCTGCAGCCATTTCAACTGCTGCGTAGATGTGGTCTTCGTGAGAGTGTACGCCACCTGGAGACATTAGACCCATGATGTGTACAGCTTTCTCAGCTTGAACCGCTGAATCAATAGCTTCTACTAGAGCTGGCGTTTCAGCAAACTCACCGTCAGCGATAGATTTAGTGATACGAGTTAGGTCTTGGTATACAACGCGACCAGCACCGATGTTAGTGTGACCAACTTCTGAGTTACCCATTTGACCGTCAGGTAGGCCTACATCCATACCAGAAGCAGAGATTAGTGTGTTTGGTTTGTTAGCAAACAGGCTATCGATAAATGGAGTTTTTGCATTCGCGATTGCGTTGTTTGCTGTGTCTTCACGGTGACCGTAACCGTCAAGAATCACTAGAGCCATAGGCTTCTTAGCTGACATAGGACTGACCTCGTTCAATTCAAAATAAATCGGTATAAAAACAAATTAGCGTAATTTTACTACAGTTTACAGTCAAAACTGTAGTGGAAGATCAAGAAAGGTAGCAGGTAGGAGGATCAGAGCTGAAAAAAAGCTTCTTTTGAACTCATTCTTGAGCCCAACCTAGTGATGCAAAAATTTCTATTGTAAAAAGAAAAAGAGCTAGGCATTAAATACCTAGCTCCTCATATACATGCCTAACAAATATCGATTAAACCGCTTCAGCTTCTTTTTCTTCCACTACTTTTACAGTCGGCTTTTTAGCAAGTTCTGCACTTGGCGCTTTTTTGTAGAAGTTTTCGTAACAATGGTTAGTCGCTTCGATATAGCCCTCTACACTGCCGCAATCAAAACGCTGTCCCTTGAACTTATAAGCAAGCACACAGCCTGACTGAGCTTGTTTTAAAAGCGCATCGGTAATCTGGATTTCACCGCCTTTGCCTGGCTCCGTTTGCTCAATCAAATCAAAGATATCTGGAGTAAGAATGTAACGGCCAATAATAGCAAGATTGCTCGGCGCTGTACCCGGTTCTGGCTTTTCAACCATGTCATCAATACGGAAGATATCGTCTTTGATCATCTCACCAGAAATAACGCCATATTTGTGAGTTTCTGATTCAGGCACTTCTTGAACGGCTACTATTGAACAACGAAACTGTTTATACAGCTCAACCATCTGCGCCAGCACCCCCTGCTGTTCGTTTACACACAAATCATCAGCCAAAACGACAGCAAATGGTTCATCACCAACCAATTCACGACCAGTCAGAATAGCGTGACCTAAGCCTTTCATTTCACGCTGGCGAATGTATGTATAACTAGCCGAATCAATTAAGCCACGGATATCATCCAACAAAGATTCTTTACTAGTGCCCATGATCTGATGTTCAAGCTCATAGTTCTTATCAAAGTGGTCCATAAGCGAGTGCTTACCACGACCAGTTACGATACACATATCGCTCATACCAGCTTGGATAGCTTCTTCGACACCGTATTCAATAAGTGGTTTATTCACCACCGGCATCATTTCTTTGGGCATAGACTTAGTAGCAGGAAGGAAACGAGTTCCGTACCCCGCTGCAGGAAATAGACAACGTTTAATCATGACGTTTCCTTATATAATTAAATCTGTTCATGTCATTATTTTTATACTTTGTACACCTAACCATAAACCGTTATTTTAATAGCTTACGATATTATTGGCTTTCAGCGTAAAACGCTTCAACTGCATTTATAAACTTTTCAAGACTTGAATATGGCAATTTATTGATACCAGCAGCCGCGGCACGTCCTCCTCCAGTATCAAAACTAGAGCAAATATCGCCAGCACCTTGCTTATTATTAAGAGGGGCACGCAATGAAACGGTGAATGTTTCATCTTGATTACGCGTCAATACAGCGTGAGCTTTATTTGGCGAACGGTTTGCTAATAAGTTCCCAAAAACCCCACTGATACGACGCGATGCAGAATTATCAGGTAATTCGAACACAGCTAATGTTTCCGAGTTGTACTTTGCCTCAATGGCAAGCGCTTTCTCTAAATCTAACTCGTAAGCATTTTTTAACACAAAATATGGTGAGTTTTTATCTTCTAAGACATCAAATGGAGAAGAGTAAGCTAATAATAATTTGTAAAGCTCTGCTGGATGGAAATGCAAATCATCTATTGTTGCGCCATAACCATTGTAATTGACTAAAGTACCTAGCTCTTTCAGTAAGTCTTTTTGGAGCTCATCAAACCCAGCAGCATCTGCCAATTGATCGGCTTTTTGTATTAAATTGTCACCATATGCAGCAGTGATCGCCCAATCATGGAATCGACCATCCAACAGTTTATCGACAATAAGAGCTGTACAAGTATTGGCGTCCAAGTCAATGTGCGCCTCCAATAACTCTGATTGTGGCAAGTCACCTGTCCTATGATGATCAACATAAAAGACTTCTGTACTAGCTTCTAGGGCTTTAGCAAGGCCATGAATGTTTTTTTCCATAGAAATATCAAGCACAGTAAGCTTATCTCCAACTTTTAGATTCACTTTCTCAACGAGCTTGATATCTCTCTTTACACCAGTGACTAAAATGGACTCTTTCGGTTCTGCAAGACGCAACTGCAGCAAAGCAATGATTCCATCAGCATCGCCGTTAAAGATATCGTAATTCATGTTGTGTTATTCCCTTAGATTTTAGACACCAATGCAACCAAAGCGCTTCACTTCAATAACTTCTCGTTGTTTCAGTTGGCTTATAACAAAATCTGCACATTCTTCTACAGATTTACCGGCTGTTGTAACGCGGATTTCAGGCTGAGTTGGCGCTTCATATGCAGAATCAATACCCGTGAAGTTTTTGATCTCACCTGTTCTCGCTTTCTTGTATAAGCCTTTGGGGTCGCGCTGTTCACAAACCTCTAAAGGGGTATCAATAAATACTTCTAGAAATTGTCCTTCTTGAAGCAGTTTGCGAACCAATACTCGGTCTGCAGCAAATGGTGAAATAAAAGCGGTAGAAACTAGCACGCCAGCATCTACGAACAGCTTCGCGACCTCACCAACACGTCGAATATTCTCTACACGATCAACATCAGAAAAACTTAAGTCGCCATTCAAACCATGGCGAACATTATCGCCGTCAAGTACATAACTTTTCACACCTAGGTCGTATAACTTTCTATCCACAGCATTGGCGACTGTAGATTTGCCTGAGCCGCTTAGGCCTGTATACCAAAGCACCACTGATTTGTGGCCGTTTAGTGCATTACGTTCTTCACTAGAGACACTCGCCTCATGCCAAACCACATCCGACGATTTTTCTGTTACGTCTTTTTTTTCAATATAAGGAGACATAATTATCCTGTTATAAATAGATGAAGTACAACGAACTTACAGCAGTCGTTCCATAGACGATACTAATTGGGAGCCCGACTCTTACAAAATCTTTCAAATGGTAGTTACCAGCATTAAACACCATCAGATTTGTTTGATAGCCGTATGGGCTAATAAAGCTTGCACTTGCACCAAACGCTACTGCGAGAATATAAGGTAATACATGTAAGTTCAACGAGCTGGCAATACTTAAAGCGATCGGTAAAACAAGTGCTGCAGCAGCATTATTGGTCACGAGCTCAGTTAACAACCAAGCTAGCACATATACCAGAATTAAGGCCGTTAAAGGCGTTAGAGTGCCCTGAAGTTCGCTTAACCATAACTCCAAATTATCGCGCAAGCCGACTTCCATTAATGCTTGAGACATTGTGAGGGCTGAAGCAATAATAACAAAAATGTCTATTGGCACCCTTCGAATAAGCTCATTTACAGTTAGGCACTTAGTCAATATCAAAGACCCTAATAATAAAAACATGCCTTTAAATAAGCTCGTCATCCCCAGAGCTGCAATAGTAATCACGGACAAAAAACCTAAAGAGGCAAAAACCTCTCGCCAACCAGACAATGAGTCATCAGGCTCGACACCACTCAAAATGATAAAGTTCTTAGATATGTTTTTGCGTGATTGAAAATCTTCGCCAACCGCTAGAATAAGGAAGTCTCCCCCTTTTAGCACAAGCTCACCAAGCTTACCGGAGACTCTTTCACCATCTCGTTTAATAGCAACGACTGCAGCGTCGAACCGAGCACGAAAACCCGATTCTTTTAAGGTTTTTCCAACAAGCACACCATCAGTTCGTACTACGACTTCGGTAAGGTTGTTAATCGGCAGTCCATTCTCATGCGCAAAAAGAAACAATCCGTCAAAGTGACTTAACTGCTTCACTTTATTGATATCACCACTGAATATTAGCCTATCCCCTTGCTGTAAAATCTCTGATGGGGACACCGGGCTCAACAAGCGCTCATTACGAACCAGCTCAACAAGAAAAAGAGATTCTAGATGACGCAACCCGTTCTGTTCGATACTTTTCCCGATTAAAGAAGAGCCTGGCTGAACTTTAGCATCAATTAGATACTCTTTAACCTGTCGGTCTTGAATATTCTTAACGGGCAAAAAATGACTACAAAAAAACAGTGCACCGCCACATAATGTAACAAGTAAGATACCTACCTTCGTAAACTCAAAAAAAGTCAGTTCAGGCTCACCGGACTCTATAAGTAAACTATTCACGATGAGATTTGTAGAGGTCCCTACTAACGTTAATGTGCCTCCGAGTATTGCAGCATATGATAGAGGAATAAGCAGACGGCTCGCAGCATGATAGGGGTTACTACGAATAGGTGCGAGCATCGTTGATACTACGGCCGTATTATTAAGGAATGCCGATGAAAAAACGGTAGCTCCAAACAAGCGAACCCAAGTGGTACTGTAGTTAGCTTTAATAACCCTTGTCGCTAGCTTTCTCAATAGCCGTGTTTTCTCTAGCGCTAGAGAGCAGAGCATCAAAAGAATTAATGTCAGTAACCCTTTATTTGATGCACTAGCGATCACTTGCTCACTCGAGACTATGTCTGAAAGATACAAAACTAATAACGCCCCAGCAAAAATATAAGTGGGGCGCTTCTTAGTAAAAATCAGAGTTAGGATCACCGAACAGAATGTTAACAAGGTGATAATAGAGGTGAAGTGCATTAAAAACTGTTGTCCTTAGTCTAAATATAAATCAATAGTTAATGAGATTAGGGATACTGAAAATGGACACACCAAAACTAAACAATGATTATCTTAATAGGCACCGTCTCGCTTTAAGACTACACCAACTGTTTTGAATAAAATGACTATATCTGTCCACAGAGACCAGTTTTTTACGTACCATGCATCTAAATAAACCCTAGTGTCGTAATCGGTATCACTTCGACCACTCACTTGCCAAAGTCCAGACATCCCAGGTTTTGCCATTAAGTAATATGCAACGTCCTCTTTGTATCGTTCAAGCTCTTCATCGATAACAGGACGAGGGCCAACTAGACTCATTTCACCTTTTAACACATTCCATAATTGAGGTAACTCATCAAGACTGGTTTTCCTCAAAAATGCACCAATAGGCGTTACACGAGGATCATTTTTTAGCTTGAACTCTTTTTCCCACTCCGCCTTTGCAACAGGATCCGTTGCTAAGAGGTGCTCAAGGACTTCTTTAGAGTTCATCACCATAGAACGAAATTTCAAGCACTTAAAGGGCTTACCATTCAAACCTATTCTTTCATGGCCATAAGTCGCGGAGCCGCCATCTTTTGTCACCTTATGGCGAATAAAGGCAAAGAAAGGAGAAAGCGTTAGCAAAAGTAAAGACGAAACAACAATGTCAAACGTGCGCTTTATGAACTTAGAGGACTTTCTTGCCAAGTTATTTTTAATACGTAACATCATGACTTCATGACTGAAAAAGTGCGACACATCCATTCCCGCCAATGGTACACCTCTCATGTCAGGAACCACTGAAATATTGGTAACACCATGCTTCGCTAAAGTTCTAAGCCATTTATCCCTAAGATCGCTTTGATTTTTTTCCAACGCGATAAAGACCTTTGGAGTGACTAAGTCACCGTTACTGAAATAATCCGCTTCTGAAATACATGGGATGCTATCAATAAAATGGTTCTTGTGACTTTCTTCAATTGGAGAAACAAAAGTATCGACTCTGAAGCCTGTTGAGGGTTCACTATTAATCGCTAAATAAGCCTCTCGTGCGTTTTTGCCATTGCCAACAATAGCGCTTGGCATAACCCAAGAACTAACAGATCTGAGATAAAGCTTAGTCAAGAATCTAAACAGAGGTAAAATAAAAAATAAGCTTAACCAAGCAACCAACCATGTTGACGGTTGATACTCCTGTAAAGCACGATTATGGAACTCTGCTTGAATAAAAGTAACTAAAGCAAGTTCAATCAACGCCATCACAGACAAGGTCGAGTACGATTCTCGTAGCTCATCCCAAAATGGCTTTCGATATGTATAATGTCGCAAGCTTCCCCAGAACCATAGTGTTGTTAACAACATCACTATCGTAAACACACTACCTCTTAGCAAAAGAGCATGGCTCAGAGCGTTACTAGAAAATGCTTGTTCAGAAAAATTTACGATGCCAGCGATGAATGCAGCCAAAAAGAAAGATAATACATCACTCAAAATAAGAAAGGCTTTATTCTTACCTGCTGAATATTTACTTCTAATCATAGAAGGGGGAGTATATCTAATAGTCTGAGAATCACCCATGAGAGTATCCCTTATTTAAACCAGCCGAATTAAAGGCCAAAAAGTTATCGTGAAAAGATATTTAACGTGTTAAAACCAAGATTTTTCTTAACTTGATAAACACACAGTAAGTTTTGTGTTGCGATTGCAATCGTCGTCACCCAAGCCGCGGCTACCAAACCAAATACAGGTATAAAAACAACGCTACCTACTATGGTTATCAGTGAAGAAGTTATGACGTTATTACGAAATATTTTTTCATAACCTGTCATCTGTAATAAATAGCCAACTGAGCCAGTAATAACATTAATAAACTGGCCAAGAGCAAGAATTCGCAAAACATCAGCCCCTTGAATGAACTCCTCACCAAAAAAGCTCATCAACCAAGGTGCGAAAAACATCATAAACCCTACTATAGGCAACGCGCATATCGTCATAAGCCTACCCGACATTTTCGCTACGGAGCGCACTTGGTTTAAGTCACCTTGCTTGTATGCCTCTGCAAACTTTGGCGCTGCAATTGCGTTGACGGCAATCAATATAAACGCTGTCAACATCGCCGTTCGTTGTGCAACAGAAAATAACGCAACATCCTCAGCCGAGCTCCAAGCTCCTAAAGTCAGTTGACCTGCCCACTGCGTAACTTGAGCCATAATAACTATCGTAAACAGTGACTTGGAGGTATCTGACACCCTTCGTTTTTCGTTTTTTTCTAGGCGAGAAAACATAGGCTTTCTTGCCCTGTTCCAAAGCAAAAATGACATACCACAAACGACAATACTAGCTGACAAATACAGTTGCATCGTTGAGTCTGCATCAACAGGCTTCATTATCCAAATAATGAGAATAGCAAGAGAAGACAGGGCTGCTGACTCAAAGAACATCGCATGCGCAATTCGTTTTTGTCCCTGAAAACAAAAACCATGTAATTGACTAAGAGCAATAGGAACTATTGCAAACGAAGACCAAGCAAGCACTGAACCTAACGGTGGCTTAGTAAATACACTTTCTGCGACCCAATCAGAACAGAACCACAACACAATAGTGCTCAACATACCAAGGGGTAAAACTCGCGTTAAAGCAAGGTGATAAATACCCGCAATCGAAGCCTGATTATTGTCCACTCTATAACCAGCAATATACCTTACAAGCGCATTATCCAATCCTTGCCTGATAAATATTGACAATATCACTAATATAGCCTGCGCGAGAAAGAAGTATCCTGCTTGCTCTGCTCCAAGAAATTGAGCTATGACGACATTTAGTAAGAAAGCACCAGCAGCACCCACCACTTTCACAGTGAGTGCTACTGCAGCCTTTAACGCTAGTTCATTTCTGGCCAATGTACTTAATTTCCGAAACATATCGACCAAGTCTATAGTTTACCCAGCACATGGCCGAGACTTTTTTTCCAATCTCTATTTTCTGAGACTAGTGTTTCTAATGAGGTACAATCCATTACAGAATAGGCCGGTCTTACTGCTGGCAGAGGGTAGTCCTCTGTCTTAATAGCATTTAACTTAGGTAGACATTCGATCATTTTTGCTTTGTGAGCAAATTGCAAAATCGTTCTCGTAAAACCATGCCAAGAGGTCGCCTCATCGCCGCAAAAATGATGAACGCCATATCCCTGCCAGTCATCTTGCGTTAACGCAGAAGAAAGCAACGACAACAAAGTTTGCGCTAAGTCGCCAGCGTAGGTTGGGCACCCGTATTGATCGGCAATAACCCCCAACTCTTCTCTCTCCTTCCCAAGACGAAGCATGGTTTTAACGAAATTGTTTCCATACTCACTAAACACCCATGCAGTCCTAACAACCAGTGACTTAACATGGGAGTCAAGTACAAACCTTTCACCCGCTAGCTTTGTCTTACCATATATACCTGCAGGGCAAGGAGTATCACTTGGTTTGTATGCTTTACAACCTGTGCCGTCAAATACATAGTCTGTAGATACGTGAAACAGCGGAATATTAAGCTCACTTGCCATTAGCGCGAGATACTTAGGACCAAGAGCATTGACATGATATGCCGCATCAAATTCTACCTCGGCTTTGTCAACTGCTGTATAGGCAGCGGCATTAATAATAGCTGCCGGCTGTACTCGATTAATGAACTCAACCACTTCGTTTTGTTGAGTTATATCTAAATCGCTAGAATCTACCGCAACAACGTCGAAACCAAAGCTGCTTGCGCGATCTTTCAAGCACTGGCCAAGTTGCCCGTTACTACCTGTAATGAGAATCTTAACCATTATAGCTCCTTAAAGCTCGCCGCTACTGCGTCTTTCTCTGACAAAATTGGCAAATCACATGGCCACTCAATACCAATATCAGGATCATTCCAAATTAGGCTACCTTCATCACTTGGATCATAGAAGTCGGTACACTTATATTCAAAATCTGCTATTTCCGATAACACAACGAAGCCATGAGCAAACCCCGGAGGTACCCAAAACTGCTTTTTGTTTAGCTCTGAGAGAATCACACCTTCCCATTTCCCATAAGTTGCCGACCCTTTTCGAAGGTCAACTGCAACATCAAAGACTTCGCCACGAACTACTCTAACAAGCTTGCCCTGCGGCTTGTTTTTTTGAAAGTGCAGACCACGAAGGACATTTTTAGAAGAACGTGAATGGTTGTCTTGCACAAAAATAAAGTCTTTACCAATCACCTCTTGATAACGTGTTGTTTGAAAAGTCTCCAAAAAGAAGCCGCGCTCATCACCAAAGACCTGGGGTTCAATGACTTTTAAGTCAGGAATAGATGTTTCTATAATCTTCATACTACCGCTTACTTATATAATTTCTTAGAGTCGTTAATTAACGTAACTAGATATTCTCCATAATCATTTTTTAGCATTGGCTTTGCAATTTCTTGTAACTGTTCATCACTAAGCCAGTTGTTGCGCCAAGCAATTTCTTCCAAACAAGCCACTTTGAGCCCTTGTACGTTCTGAATGGTTTGCACAAAGTTGGATGCTTCATGAAGGCTTTCATGGGTACCGGTATCTAACCAAGCAAAACCGCGTCCTAATAACTCAACACTTAACTTACCCTGATTTAGGTACATTTCATTCAACGTGGTAATTTCTAACTCTCCACGGTGTGAAGGCTTGACTTGCTTTGCCATCTCAATAGCTGAATTATCATAGAAGTAAAGCCCAGTAACAGCATAATCTGATTTTGGAAACTCTGGCTTTTCTTCAATCGAGACAGCTTTCATCTGTTGGTCAAACTCAACAACACCAAAGCGCTCAGGGTCATGAACTTGGTACCCGAATACGGTCGCCAAACCACTTTCTGCTTTAGCACGCGCATTGAGTAACTGTTCACTAAAGTGCTGTCCATAGTAAATATTATCGCCGAGAACCAAACAAACTGACTCTTCTCCAATAAACTCCTCACCAATAATGAAAGCTTGCGCCAAACCATCAGGGCTTGGTTGGATAGCGTACTCCAAGTTAATACCATAGCCTGAGCCATCGCCCAAAAGGCGCATGAACCCAGCCTGATCCTCGGGTGTGGTAATAATGAGAATATCTTTAATCCCTGCCAGCATAAGTGTAGAGATTGGATAATAAACCATCGGCTTATCATAGATAGGCAGTAATTGCTTCGAAACACCGCGCGTTAGTGGGTATAGGCGTGTACCACTACCACCGGCAAGAACAATTCCTTTCATTGTGTTTTCCTGTTTTGGGGTCAGCTGAAAGCTAGTTTGAATTTTAATCGAGTCTAAATACACGAAGTTTTAGCTACTTATTACAGACCTAAACGTTCCCGTTGGTAGCTGCCATCTTGGACATTTTGGCACCACTTTTGGTTATCTAGATACCACTGGACTGTTTTACGTAGGCCGGTTTCAAAAGTCTCTTGTGGCATCCAGTTTAACTCACGTTGCATTTTTGAAGAATCAATCGCATAACGACGGTCATGACCCGGGCGGTCTGATACATAAGTGATCTGTTCTGCATATTTGGTGTCTTTAGGAACTAATTCATCCAAGATAGTACAAATAGTGTTAACCACTTCAATATTTTGTTTTTCGTTGTGACCACCTATATTGTAGGTTTCCCCTACTGTACCCTCTGTCACTACTTTATATAGCGCACGCGCATGGTCTTCTACGTATAACCAATCGCGAATTTGGTCACCTTTACCGTATATAGGCAGCTCTTTTCCGTCCAATGCATTTAGAATGACTAACGGGATCAGCTTTTCGGGAAAATGGTACAGACCATAGTTGTTAGAACAATTAGTAACGATAGTAGGCAAACCATAAGTTCGTAGCCATGCGCGAACTAGATGATCGCTCGATGCTTTACTTGCAGAGTAAGGGCTAGATGGTGCGTAAGGCGTTGTCTCTAAAAACATGGGTAAAACTTTACCCTTTGCCATTTCGTCAGGGTGAGGTAAATCGCCATATACTTCATCAGTTGAAATATGATGAAAACGGAACTCTGCTTGAGCTTCTTTCGAAAGCTCGTTCCAGTAGGAACGAGTCGCTTCCAACAATGTGTAAGTCCCAACTACATTAGTCTCGATAAATGCAGCAGGGCCAGTGATTGAACGATCAACATGGCTCTCTGCTGCAAGGTGCATTACTGCATCTGGTTTATGCTTCTCAAAGACTTTATCCAGAGCAATACGATCACAAATATTAACTTGCTCAAAGGTATAACGTTCATTGCCATCAACTTCGGCGAGAGATTCTAAGTTACCTGCGTAAGTTAAACAATCAACATTAATGACTTGATCTTGTGTGTTGTTTATAATGTATCGAATAACGGCACTGCCTATAAAGCCAGCACCTCCAGTTACCAAAATTTTCATTTCCAAAAGCTCTTGTGCATTGATAATTTTTTATTAAGCCATAGTGGTAATAGTTTATATTCACCACCAAGTTTCATTCCTAGGATTTTTGCAAAGTTATTCAACAGTGCTAAAGGAATATATAAAGGAGCATGCTTTAGTAAATACTTGAACTCAGATATAATAAACCTAAAGCCTTCCCCCCTGGCTCCACCAAATTCATTTCTAATCCAAGGTTCCATTTCGTGAAATACACCAATGTCGAAATATCTTTTAAACTCATCTATTGGGGTATAGTTGTGAGAATGTTTGCATACTGCATCTGACGCATAAACATTCTTGTAACCGCTTTGTATGAATTTTCCTGAAACAAACATATCTTCGCAAAGTATAGTGTTCTCAGGAAACATACCTACTTCTAGTAGTGAACTTAGTCTATAGGCAGAAAAAGAGTTAGACATAAAGGCAGATTTGATACCATACTTAGGTATAGTTTTCATAGATTTGATTAAAGTTTTATCCGAGTAATTGAAGTAGCGAGCATGTGCTGCTACTGGGTTGGCGTCATCGTGAGGTGACTGCCTACCACAAACCGCAACAACCTTAGGATCCTCGAAATAGCTAGCTATATTATCTAACGCACTTTGCTGCACAATGCTATCTTGAGTCAAAAACACTATGAATTCATAGTCATTTTTGAGGGCATATTGGATAGCTATATTTCGAGTCCCACCATGATTGAAATCTAGAGAATCAATAACTAATGTATGAAAACCATACTGTTTGGCTACTACTAATGAGTCATCTTTTGAACTAGAGTCTATTACTAAAACATCACCACAGAATTGAGCATTTAAGGCTGCAGCGGCTTTCTTCCATAGCTCACCACCGTTATATACGGGAACAGAAACAAGCGTCGCGCCCCGCACCTCTTTATTTAACATAACACCTCACCCAATTAACTAACCCTGGTAGTTCATCTTTAAGCTTGTAAGCAGGAGCCCAACCGTAGTTTTCGCGAAAAGTACTTGTATCAATACAACGGTGCGAGTCAAAGGAATCACAATTATAATTACCTTCATATAAACCACTAGGCAACAGGCGTTCAATATCTAACTTATTATTTATGATACTTGCTATATCAAAAAAACTTAACGACTCTCCACTACCTAATAAAAACTTACTAAATCCCTTTACTGCACCGCGCTCTAAGATTAATTTCAATGCAGTTACAACATCTCTGATAGAGATATAGTCTTTCTTGATTTTTGCATCAGAAAAAACTTCTATAGTTTCACTCATTATTCCTTTTTTCAAAAGGATAGGAATCAAGCCTTGATTACCAAAAGGATCTTGGTGAATGCCATACGGATTGCTCAATCGGATAGATATATAACTATTATCACAGATATTAGAATACGCTTCCATATATGTTTCAAAAGAGAACTTAGATGCTGCGTACATTGATAGATTTTGATAGCTGAAGCTCCCATCTATTTCTGGAAGTGCTCCATAACTTGAAATAAAGATTAAACTAGAAGATCTCTGATATTTTGCATGAGCATTCAGCATTTTCAAAGATGGTATTATTGTCTTATTAATATCATCAGCTGGATGTAAATTAGAACTCCTCGGATGAGAACCCCAAGCAAGGTGTATCACGAAGTCGTAATGATTATTAGAAAAGTGAGATTCATAGTCAAAAATCCTCCAATCATCATATATATACTTTACACCTTCGAATCCTGCTGTAAACCCATGTCTATAATTGCTTAATGATGTAACCGAACATTTGTCATGCAATGCTTGCAGTAAATTAGTTCCGATGAAACCATTTCCACCAATCAGTAATATTCTCACTCAAAACACCCTATCGAATTATATAAAAGCTTCCTGATTTCATGTGCATCAGGGTAACCCTTGATATGACCATATTCATTAATCGAGATAGCTAAGTCAATCTGCCTCAAACAACTGTCTATATCGTTAGAGTCATAAGCAAACCCATGTTTGAAGAAAGAATGATTGTATGAACATTTACTCGAAACTAACCTAGATCCAGAATTAAGGACAAACAACTCAATTAAAGATGTAACCTCGAACCAGCTTGCAGTGAGAACCACTTTATGTGTTGACAGTCGTTTGTAAAAATCATGTGCCGGCAATGCATCTAAATACTCGACATTTTTTAAGTTATCAACAGCATTCTTAAAATCAACAAAATACTGACTCTCACTTTTCACACTAGGACCGACAAACGTGAATTGAATATTTGGTCTTAGTTTAGCAAGCTTCAAAATGAATTGTTGATTCTTTCGCGTCTCAATTCTTCCCGGGCAAAGCACACTATTTATTAGAGGTTGTCTCCTACTAGTACATTCAAAGTCCAGTAGGTGTGGAACGTAACTAACACGCGCAGAAATCGGACCGATATCCTTTATTATTTCCACTTCTTCCTCTTTCGAAACCATTAACACCCCCGTTGACTCGGCTAATAATTTCTTTTGTGCTTTTTTTACAGAACCATAAGGAATTAGTTTTCTTTCAAAGAGTAATGTATAAAAAAACCTTATAGTCCAGAGAAACTGCTCATATACTACAGGATTTCTAAATGAAATTAGAGATATGAACTTTTTAAAACCAGTAACACCAAACCTCAAATACTCTCGTATTCCAGAGTAGGGATGATGTAGAGTATACAAATAAAAGTCAACATTACTATCCAGACACAGTTCGAGGGTTTTAACTGCTTCAATTGGACGATCTAAATTAGCACAAATAACCTTATCATAGTCGCTGACACTTTTAGGGACGCCATTAACAAAACTACAAACAAAGGTATCATCGAGTAAAGCTTTGAAATTCATCAATAGATTTACATCACCACCTTTTTTTGTTTCCGCGTCACTACGAAGCACAAATAGAATTTTCATTGCCTAACCTAAAGCTGTAATACTGTCGTGAATAACTTGCGAAGTTCTTTTCCAAGATAACACTTTTGTATCTATATGATGTTTTATATCACTTGATACTAGGGCTTCTTTACAAACAGAATTAATGCTCTCGATACAGTATGGATTAACTAGTTTTACATCACAAATGTTCTCACTAGTATATCCGAACTGAGTAGAAACAACCCGACATCCAAAAAGTGCCGCTTCTATATCAACTAAAGGAGACACTTCAAAGAACGATGCATTAACCAATACCTTGCAATTTGAATATAAAGAAAACAGCTCTTTTTGAGATAATTTCCCTTTATAAATAAGCCTTTCATTAGCATTAACTAACTTGAGAAACTCGTTTTGGTAAGGAGTTGGTTTTCTATCCATTGCTCCCACAAACACTATGTTAAACCTCTCGGCACTCATTGCCTTTATTATCGATATTTGATTTTTTCTTTCTTCTATCCTACCAACCACAACTAAGTCGAAGTTCCGCTCTTCTGCTTCATGAACAACATCATTAGTTATATCAACACCGTTTCTAACTATTTTTGATTTAAATTCAACATTAAATCTATTAGCAATCTCTCGCTTTTCCTGGTTACTTATGCAGAATACACACTCAGCGTTCTCGATAACATTCTTGATAACCTTCTTGTAATCTAAGAACATAGTCATGAATATTAATTTTAAGTACCATTTCCTTTTCACAAACCTTGAAATATTCTTAATTTTTTCTCTTTTGTAAAAATCAGGTACAATACTAGCAAGTAGACCACCAACACCTCCCCTAATTTCTATTTCATATTTAGAAACAGCATCAATTGGATGATGAATAGGCACAACAAAGAAAGGTTTATTTTTTCTCTTTATATGTCTATAATATGAATAGACTTCTATAGGTCTATCAATGTTAACTATAATATAGACATCAAACTCTTCCTTGGGAAACCTCCCTACCAGCTTACAAGTATTACCAAGTTCTTCAAGGTATTTTACATAATTGAGTACCTGTACGACATCGCCTCCGTGAACTTTTTTGAACTCACTTCGCATAAGGAAACAAACCTTCATCACATATTACCTTTATTACTATTAAGTTTCACATCTTTGTAGTGGTACCCTATAAGAAACCAAAACATTATCATCGGTTTTATAGCGACAAATATATCTATAAACAGTGCAGACAGGCACATAAGAGCAATCATTTGTTTGATAAAGAGATTGCTTGTTCTCCTATAGATAGTCAATATAAAAAAAATAAAAACTGCAAGACCGATTAAACCGGACTCTGTTAAAACTCTAATGTAATGACCATCAACAGCTAAACTAGCAAAAGACGGACCTAGCCCAATAATAGCAGTACTCGGTTCAGAAAAAACCGTTTTCACTAAAATCAACCAACGGTAAAATCTTATTATAGAACTACCATCGCCAGACATTGATAAGGCTTCATTCATACCATCCCCATACGCTAAAGAATGATATTGATCCATTGAACTCGCAATTATCGATTTCTCGGCTAGATATAACAGCGTATTGTATGTTTCAATCGAAAGTGCTTGCTGAATCCTCTCAAAAAAGTAAAAACCACCATCAGAAAAATAAAATACTAAAACGATTGTAAAAGTAGTAATAAAACCAAGCGGAAGAAACATTAGAAAGTATTTTTTCTTAATGTTTACATCTTTATTAAAAAGTAAGGAAAGTATCGAAATAAAAATAACAGAGACAATGGTAACCCTTGAAGCAGTTAATAAGACTATAATCAAAGAAAAAATAGAATATATCCAATTCTTGCTACCAAAAAAGTAAAAAAATAACACGCCAGCTATTAAGGCAAGCTCATATGGCCCATTTGTATTTGCCGAAAACCTGTCTATAGAAAAAGCATTAAAAGATTCAAGGACACCTAGCCTCTGAAGGCCAAATATCATAAAACAATATATAATATAGAATCTAAATATATAATCAATATTCACACTATAAGAGCGTGACTTAGCCCCCAAATAGACCAAGAACATCAATTCAAAGCTCTTTAGTACAAATAAAAGTGACTCTAAGAATCTAACATTACCTATCAATGAGTTTAACGTTGCAGATATAAGGTTCACAGATAAAAAAATAAGATATATAAATAGCGCTATATTGACACTAAACCTTTCATTACTATTGCCATTACATTTTTCTACCACAAAAAAAACTAGCAGAATTAATATTAGCAAATCTTCGACTCTTAACCCTGAAGATCCTAAAGGTATTAATACTATTTTCATTGAGAATAGTAGCAATACTAACATTAAAGAAAGAAAATATTTCAACCTTTATCTACTCTTTATTATTTTTGCTGGTATACCTGCGGCTACTATTTTTTCTGGTAATGATTTACTAACCACACTACCGGCACCGATAACACAACCGCTTCCGATCTCTACCCCATCAAGTATTATTACATTATTACCTATCCAACAATCATCGCCAATTTTTATTCCTTTCCTTGTAACTTCTTGGTCAAAAATCTTTTGATCAGCACTAAACTGATGATTTTCAGCTATTAAATTTACGCCGGAACCTAACTGACAGTTATTTCCAATAAATACCGGAGCTGCCGCCCCTATTACAACTCTTGGTCCTATGTAAGTGTGATGTCCAATCGAAATTTGTTCGCCTGGGTTGCTTAAAGTAGAAGTAAGCTGAATCCAGGCAAACTCTCTTATTGTTACTCGCTCTCCTATTTTTATGCCTTGTTTACTAAGGCAGTCAATATACGAGTAATCGCCTAGATATAGACCTTTACCACTTTCTAGAAGGTGCTTGTTTCTAACTGTAACCCTCTTTCCCAAATATAGAGGTAGCTTTATCCGGCCACGAATAATAAAGCTAGAAAATAATGCTCTAAGAAGTGGTATAAGCCCTTTATATAATACATAGTTAAAGTTAACAGGGGTACTAAACTTAGAACCGCTAGTTTTACTCTTCAAAGAAGAAAGTAAACTCATTTAAATAACTTCCCTTATTCTTCTAAAATACAAAGCCATCAGATTCAATGTCTCCTTTCTAAATATTTTTCTAGGCTCTCTTATGGCTGTTATTATATGGGAATACATAGATTGAGCTAAAACTTCCCTTTTCTTATTCTTTAGATCATTAGGTCGTTTTATGTGTTCAATGGCGGTTTTAGTGTATTCAAGTGATAGAAACTGGCATATTTCCTTTAGCACTTCATCTGGATTTTGCGTTAGCTTCGTATACTCTACAAGCAAGTAATCTCTCCCTCGGATGCTTGCACTAATAGTTTCGTCATAAATTTTTTTTAGTTCTAAACCAGTTTCTATAGGCATCCCTTCGCGGACGTTTAGAGATTTTGCCACCTCGTTTTCATCTCTTAAACAGTAGATAATTCTTGCATTAGGTGTTAAATCACAGAATATATCTGAAAACAAAGATAATCTTGGCTCCTTTACTCCCCAAATGCCTTTTTTACTTTTTATATAGTCATTATACTCTTGCGCAATCCAAGACTTGTTTTTTCTAATGCGCTCAATACTAGGTGGTTTATCCCAAGAACACTGCAGATTTTTCAAGATACGCTCGTTAATTTCGAGCATCCTTAAATCTTCAAAATGCCCTTCTACATTTGAAATGTATATCTTTTCATCAAACTCGCCCATATTTACGCCCAGTGATGATAGTACTTTGCTTAATATAGATGTGCCACTTCGATGCATTCCCAAAATAACTACTTGCATATCTTTTTCATGATTCATATTCTTTTAGCTCCCCACTCAGGAAATTTATCACATATAAGTCTATTTAGTGCAACTTCTGCATCTGTATAAGAGCGTAATTCATCTAAGCTGTCATTATTCTCAAATATAGTATTGGTAATCATCCCAGCTCCAACTGTAATATTCGTCAAACGATCAATGATAATAAATGAACCGGTCCCATTGTTAGTACTATATTTATCTATAACTACACTACTAGCTGTTTCAACAATGCAGCTTGCAATTTCATTGAGTTGCAGTTCTGTTGAATCGTGCTGCTCTAGGGTATTAACATCAATACGGTGCTGAATTGATTCAACTTGACCAAAAGTATTTTTAGATCCGATTTTAATTTCATACTCTTTGCCTGGCTGAAGTTCGGCTTCATTCATCCAAACAATTGTCGCTTCAAAACTGTTTGTAGTAGTTGGCAATTTAGCTGTGTCTTCTGTTGCTTTAACAATGACATCACCACGAGAGATATCTATTTCATCTTCCAAGGTTAGAGTAATCGCTTGACCGGCAAAAGCACTATCTAAGTCACCGTCCGCTGTGACGATGCTTTCAACAGAAGAGGTTTTACCTGAAGGATAAGCGACAATATTATCGCCGACATTAATCACGCCACTGGCAATAGTACCGCAGAAACCACGGAAGTCGAGATTAGGTCGATTTACATATTGAACAGGCAAGCGGAATACATCGAGGTTTTTGTCTTCATTGATTTTTACTGTTTCAAGCAACTGCATCAATGTCGCACCTGGGTACCAATCCATCTTCTCAGAACGATCAACCACATTGTCCCCACAAAGTGCTGAGATTGGTACAAAACGAATATCTGGAATTTCTAACTGCTCAGCAAAGGCTTTATAGTCTGCTTTAATTTTACGATAAGTTTCTTGACTGTAATCGACTAGGTCCATCTTATTTATCGCTACGATAACGTGCTTAATACCAAGTAATGACGCAATATAAGAGTGGCGTTTCGTTTGTGTTTGCACGCCCTTTCGAGCATCTATCATTACAATCGCCAAGTCACAGTTTGACGCCCCCGTTGCCATGTTACGGGTGTATTGTTCATGCCCCGGGCAGTCTGCGATAATAAACTTACGCTTGTCTGTTGAAAAGTAACGGTAAGCAACATCAATGGTAATGCCTTGCTCACGTTCAGATTGAAGGCCATCAACCAGTAACGCTAAGTCAAACTCTTGATCTGTTGTATTGAACTTTTTAGAGTCACTTTTAATTGCTGCCATGTGATCTTCAAAGATCATTTTGGAGTCATGCAGTAATCGGCCAATCAGGGTTGATTTACCATCATCTACGTTACCGCAAGTTAGGAAACTTAATAAGTCTTTATTTTCGTGTTGCTTTAGGTACGCTTCGATGTCAGAAGCGATTAGGGAGGATTGGTTACTCATTGATAGTCCTTTTATTTAGCTATCAGCATATAGCTTTAAGCTGACAGCTAAGAATCAGTTTTGATTTTTTGCATTAGGCCCGAAATCATGGCAGAGATTTGCTTAGTTTCATCTAACCATTTCCGTGCTTCTTTGCGAGGCAGGTAGTTTATTTCAATGCCTATATATATTTGCGTTCGCGCTTCAGCTATGGATGAACGAGCTATTTCAAGAAATCGACATTTCTCTTTTGAGCTGCTTCGAGTCATGCCCTCTGCAATATTACTGGGGACAGATAAGCCAGCTCTTGTCAGTTGGTCCCTATAACCAAAATCTTTCAATTGACTCGTTGCTTTATACAGTTCAGCTGCTAACCGAGCAGAACGTTGCCAAATTTCTAGTTTTTCAAAGTTCATCATCACCTCTTAAAAAATAAAAATGATGACCAAACTCATTGATATTTACTAGAACGCACATTTATACATGCGGCCCGTCACTCTATCTCGTGTAAAAATCTGAAAGCTGAGAGCTAAAAACTAAAAGCTATATCTAATCCTTCGAGGATTAGAAATAACCTTCCATTTTCTTCTTCTCCATCGAGCCTGAAGAATCGTGGTCGATGACTCGCCCTTGGCGCTCGGATGTTTTGGTAAGAAGCATTTCTTGGATAACTTCTGGAAGCGTTGTTGCATCAGACTCTACTGCACCGGTCAGTGGGTAGCAGCCGAGGGTACGGAAGCGGACTTTCTTCATCATTGGCTTCTCGCCTTCAGCTAATGGTAGACGCTCATCGTCAACCATGATTAGCGTCCCATCACGCTCTACTACTGGGCGTTCAGCTGCTAGGTATAGAGGTACGATATCAATGTTTTCTAGATAGATGTACTGCCAAATATCGAGTTCTGTCCAGTTAGAAAGAGGAAATACTCGAATGCTTTCACCTTTGTTTACTTTGCCATTAAAGATATTCCACAATTCGGGACGTTGACTTTTTGGATCCCAGCGATGATTTTTGTCACGGAATGAGTATACGCGCTCTTTAGCACGAGATTTCTCTTCGTCACGACGAGCGCCGCCAAATGCAGCATCAAATTGATGCTTATCTAGTGCCTGTTTCAAACCTTGAGTTTTCATAATATCGGTATATTTAGCACTACCGTGATCAAACGGGTTGATATTAGCATCAATACCCTCTTGGTTTTGATGCACGATCAATTCCATGCCCATTTTTTTCGCCATGCGATCGCGAAACTCAATCATTTCCTTAAACTTAAATGTAGTATCTACATGCATTAGTGGAAATGGAGGCGGTGCTGGATAAAATGCTTTCATTGCCAAGTGCAGCATTACTGCAGAATCTTTACCGACAGAGTACAGCATTACTGGGTTGTCAAACTCAGCAGCTACCTCGCGAATAATGTGTATTGACTCAGCTTCCAGCTGTTTTAGGTGAGTCATTCGAGCGTTTGAAATATCCATAATACTTTTTCTTTTTGAAGGTTAATTCTTATACTGAACACCCTAGTAATATTTTTAACCATTTATTTTGGTGTTCACTAAATAATTTAAATTAGGAGTCACTCTTATATGAGTAGTTATAGTAACCATAACCATAAGAGCTGGAAGCCTTTTTCTCTATAGCATTGAAAATTACGCCTTTCACATCAATGCCAGATTGCTCGAAGCGATTGCGTGCTACTTCTATCTCTTTAATCGAGTTTTGGCCAAAGCGAGCTACCATCAATGTCGTACCAGCATACGCCCCTACAACACTTGGATCTGTTACTGCCAATACTGGCGGTGTATCAACAATTACTAAATCATATGCATCCGATGCCCACTCCATCAATTCAGCAAATCTAGAGTGCATTAACAATTCTGATGGATTTGGTGGTACCTGACCTCGAGTTACAATATCCAAGTTATCTATCTGTGTTGACTTAATTGACTCTACAAAGTCATTTTTACTGATTAACATATCAGAAAGACCATCATCCCATTTAACACCAAAGCTTTGTTGTAAGTAACCTTTACGCATATCCGCATCGATCAACAACACCTTTTGGCCCGTTTTTGCAGCAACTGCAGCAAAGTTGGTCGAAATGAAAGATTTACCTATACCTGGCGCAGGTCCTGAAATCATCAAGATATTGTTCTTTGCTTCAAGCATGGCGAAATGAAGGCTTGTACGTAGACCACGTAGAGCCTCGATTGAGAGATCTGCAGGATTAGATTCTGCTAAAAGCGCTTGAGTACCTGAGATCTTATGCTTCTTGGATTTAAAACGATTGGTTAACTCTAACTGTAAATCCGATTTTGGTACGCTAGCATAGACTGGCAAGCCAATAGCTTCAATTTCATCTGGGTTCTCAACGCCTTTATGAAGCACCTCTTTAATTAAGACAAACGCGATGGAAAGTAGCCCACCTAATAAAGTCGCAATCACAACAATAATGGCTTTTTTAGGTTTCACTGGTTCTTCTAAAGTCTCAGCGTAATCTAAAACCCTAACATTCCCGACTGCACTAGCCTTCATTACGTTTAATTCTTGTACCTTTTCAATAAGCTGCAGATATATTGCTTGATTGACTTCAACATCGCGACTTAATCGAATCACCTCTTGTTGAGTTTGCGGCATTTTAGCCACCATGTTCTCTAAGCGAAGCTTTTCTCCTTCAAGGGTGCTACGTTTTTCAATCAGAGCTAAATACGCTGGGTGACTTTTTTTGAACCTCTGAGCAATATCTGCCTCTTTAAATGTTAACTCATTAAGCTGAGATTCGATTGTGACCATGGTTTTCAACACAGATTCAGCTTCTAACGCTAGGTCAACCGAATCATTCTCTATCTTAAATTGATTCAATTTACCTTCAGATTTATCAAGCTGTTGTTTAATATCTGGCAGGTGGCCTCGTAAGAATTGCAGACTTTTCTCGGCTTCTGCTGATGTGCGCTCTACATTCTGCATCAGGTAATCTGATGCGATGCTGTTAAGAATATTCTGAATTTCCTCTGGATTTTCACCTTCTAGAACTAAGCGTAAAATACCCGTTTTTTTGCCTTGCTCAGATACCCCTAGCTGCTCTTGTAAATCGGCAATAGTTAACAAGCGTGCTGACTTAGTGATTTTAAATTGAGTGCCAGGATTAGCATCAATTGAGATCACACCAATTTTGATGCCGTTATCTTCGACTAATTCACCGACTTTTCCTTCCAACAATTCTTGACCATCGTAAGAAACACTGAATTGGTCACCTCTAACAACGGTTAAAATCATGCTCTGACCGAGCAGCTCTTTTGGAACCTCAAGAGAATTTACTTCCAGAACAGGCTTATCTTGTTCCATAAGGCGAGCAAATCCCTTCCCTATTATTGGAAAGTATTTAGGCTCCACGTTAATGGTCAGTTGAAGCTTATCGACTGTATTGCCCACGACCATCCGTGACTTGATAATTTGAATTTCAGTGTCTGATGATGATTCTGAAGCAAACATGTCTGAGATATCAGAAAGGCCCGGCACTCCCGCTGACTTCTCCTCTACCTGAACCAAAGCGTCAGCTTTAAATACTGGTGTTGCCAAAAGTGCATATACAACGCCAACGATTAAGAAACAAAATGTTGTAACAATAATCCACCATTTAGCGTCCAACAAAGTGCCAATCAGTTTCCCTAAATCTATCTCATCTGAATTATCAACTTGTGATTGCCTAGATGCTTGTGTTGTCATCGAATTACTACTTCCTAAAACTAGTATTGTTCTAATAGTGCGGAAGGCTAGCTATCCACCACTCTATATTATTCTCACTACTTAAAAGTGATTAAATCTTTCTCGCCCACGCTTCTGCTGCTTCTTCAATCAAGCAGTAAACATGTTCAAATGCCTCGCGACTCTGTTGGTACGGATCTGGAATATCCTGCTGACCAACCCACTGGCTAAACAGCATGGTTTTCCCACGAGCTTCTGGTGCAATTTGAGTTAAAGCTTCTACATGCCCCTTCTCCATAACCAGAATAAGATCATACTGGGCACACAGTTGTGGAGTAAGTTGCTGTGAACGATGATTTTCTAAATCAACACTATGTTCATTGGCAATAGCAATAGCCATTTTATCGGCAGGCTTGTCAATCAATCGGCTTTTTTCTACGGCGATCCCAGCTGAGGCAACATGCTTGGTAGGCAATAATTTTTGCAAGACACGCTCTCCAGTTGGAGAGCGGCAAATATTACCTACACAAACGATTAAAATTTTATTAAACATAAGTAATAAACAACTCTACAAAACAGGCCACCAAATGTGACCTGAGTATTTTAACTTTCTAAGGCCAATTACGAACTCGAAGTACACCTTCAGTTAAGTCGTTAAAGCCGGTAATGGTTGGCACTAATTGTCCTATCACTCTGTTCCAACGACTAATCGGTGCCGCGGTTACATAAACAATGTCATACGGTTTCAAATCAAATTCAGTGCCGATAACTAATGCTGATGCATCTTCCATGTTTAGTTGGTAGATATCCGCCATTCTTTCCGATTTATCATCAGAAGTGCGGATCACAAATACACCTGTCGCATCCGCTGAGAGCTGATTGATACCCCCCACACTGCTCAACGCTTCCGTCAAGCTCATACCAACTCGATCAATCTTTAGGAGCTGAGGTTCATTAACTTCCCCCATCACAAAGACTTTTTGATTGTCATTACGTGGTACATGAACAATATCCCCCGCTTGTAATAAACGGTTTTGAGTCAAATCTCCACGTTGCATAAGCCCATACAGGGAAATATTTTCCTCAACGCCATTGCGTGTTAATGAAACATTACGCCAATCTGCATGTTCAGACAGGCCGCCTGAGCGATTAACGGCATCAAGCAATGTCAAAGGGATATTGGTAATAGGCTGTTGGCCCGGTGCTGTAACTTCACCAGTAACATAAGTTTTCTTAGATCGGAAAGCGGCTACATTCACATCCACTTGCGGGCTTTCAATGTACTTAGCTAAACGCTCTGCGACCTCTTCACGAATTTCACGTACGGTTTTACCAGCGACTTCTACCGTTCCAATGTATGGGTAGAAGATAGTGCCATCAGCATGTACCCAGTTACCTGCTTCAGAAGCACTACGGTAGGAACCTGCTGGGATGGTTAGCTCTGGATGGTCCCAAATCGTGACGTTCAAAATATCGCCCACACCAACTTTGTACTCATATTTCGCAATATCAACGTCTAACTCTGGATTAGCTTGCGACATAGACTGAGCTTGGCTCTTGTAATTAGAAACCGTTTGAGCAGTTAGAGGGTAGAGGTTAACAACATCTGAGATATCCGTAGCTTGCTGTTCTTCAGAGGGAAGGATCACATTCTTATCATCAGTAGTAAGGTGCGAACCAGGAGTTGTACAGCCAACAAGTAAAACAGGCAAAAGTGCCAAAAGGAGACGATTTTTCTTAATCTTCATGTTAACCAAATCATTGTTGAGAAATGTAATCACATCCGAGTGATACTGATATATGACCTTACCATTGGCAATGGCTTATACGGAGGGAGAAGTAGATGATAATTTGATATCGGTTCCACATTCCTTTGCTTTCGGGCACGCTACCGCCCATTGATATAACGCGACATCACACTGCGTAGTTTTCTGTGCACCGAGAATTTACTTAAAAGCCAAATGGTGTTTTTTATAAAATTTACAACTGAAAGTGCTTAATTTTAATCCGTATGTATTATCCACAGTTTGTCTGTATTATCAACCTTGTTGAATGGTTGGGCGCTAGAAACATAAGAATCGAATTACATATAGGTTCGGGATGCGAAAAGACAAAGAAGCAGATTCGAGATGCGAAGGCACTGGCTCTTCACATCTCGTATACCGTTTACTCTAATCTACCCTCGAGCTCTTCGAATCTCGCATCCCGCTTACTCGAATCTACTAAATCATTTAACCTTACTTGGCCTCTGGAACCATGGTGATCTTGCGTCGGTTTGTTCAAACAGATTGTACTGTTTATTGAGCACCTGACCACCGTCACGGGTTAATGGCTGCCAAGTAAACTGCGCACGATTCGAGCTTGGTTTTACCGTTAATAGATCGAACGGAATTGATATATAAAAGCCTTTTGTGTAACTACCTTCTCCAAAGTCCTCTTCACTCAAATCGGTCAAACTCGCAAAGGCCCCTGCAATCACACCACTTTTAAACTGCTTAGAGAAATCTATTCGAGTGCCAATATCACCCGCTAGGAACTTACCAAAGCCAACCTTAAACAGGGTATCGCTTAAAAACTCCCATTGTGGCATGTAGTAACCGGTTACAAAACCGGTTGTACTTTTATTTATCACTTTATAAGTGCGGCTCGAGTCTGTTGGGTGAGGTTGTATTTCTTCATCAAAGGTTGCAAACCAACTATCTGGTTCACGCTGGCTAATGGTTGTAATATCTGCGCCAACTGCCCAGTTGCTATTGTATGGTCTGTAAAGGATCTCCCCCCCCACTCCAGCAAACATGCTTTCTAGGTAACCGGCATATGCTTGGCTGTAAACACCACTACCGTAGTCTTCAAACCAAGTTAACTGTAATCTATCCAGACGAACAGGCTCTTCCACATAAGAGCGAAACAGGGTTCTGACTCTTGGCGTTTGGTCAGTACCATCAGATGGGATCTCATAATTAAACTTATCGTAGTTATCAATTAAGTTGATATACAGCGAGCCGGATAGCTCAATATTATGGATTGCCCAGAACGAGGCATTGGTATACACACCTAAAGCATACAGATAAAAATCTTCTGCTGAACCAAAAGACTGTGCTAAGTTTGGAGATACTGAAACATCAAAACGTTCTCGAGCATCGCTATACTCAGCAACTGACGTCGATGTAACCTCTACATTTTGTGCAGAGTCTGCAATATCAGAGTCTAAGTAGGCGTAGTTCGCTGACTGTTTAAACTGTGTAGCATTGATATCCGTTTGCGATAGCTCGCCTGCTTTACTAGTTTCAACGATTTGGTAAGTATCGATGTAATCTGGGACATGGTTAGCAATTACCGTTGCACCACGTTCAAGTGCTATAGAACGATCTCGATATTTTACCTGCTCGCCTTTTACGACGACGATATTATCATCCATAAATATCTGGGCTTGTTCATAACCAGCAATACTATCTAACTCTTCCGTTAACTGGACTAAGTCAACATCGTCTTTGCTGTTAGCATTACTTGGGCGTAGCTGCGTTGTCTCTGTGTCACGCCAAATGGAGGAGATTTCATTAAAATTAGTCGTTAAATCAACCCCCATAGTCAGAGTGTCACCACGCTCATAGCTAATTTTGGCAATAGCCCAGTCATTAAAACGATATAAGGCGCCTATATTCCAAGGTGTATGCTGTGTCATATCGACACCACCAAACACCACAGGGAAGTCTTGCGAATAGTCATTGCTATCATATTCAAGCTTCAATATTAAGGGTTTATATGGCGTTTGATATTCTAAGCCACCATAGACTGCTGCATCTCCTTTAAACCAACGCTCAAACTCTACTTGTCCAACGTTTTCAGGCGAACCGTTTTCTCTGTGACAAAACTTGTCACTAGCCTTACAAAACGGGTTAGTAACATTTCCACTAGTCCCCATATAACCCCAGCCCATACCGAATGTAACATCCAGTGGTCCAAAACGTTTGCTAGCCGCGATAAACTCACCGTCAAACAACCCTGTGCCACCAAAGTCACGAATACCAACGGATAGTTCAGGTAGGTAGTAACCTTCTTCAATCAAGCGAACTTTAAAATCGATACCTTTGTCGGTGTATTCGTTGCAACCACTAAAATTATTCGTAGAACAATCACCGTCACCATTACCACTATAAAGCAAGTCTTGCACTTGAGCGTATCTAATGGTTGTCTCTAACCAAGGCATTAGCTGTAGGCTGACATTGTAAAAAGAGTACTCATTATTAAATGAGGTACTGAAGTTAAATTCCCCTTCAGGAGCCATACGTGCCGTAGGCATCTGCATTAAACCAACACCGCCAAAATTGGTCTGCGAATGCTTCAACGTAGGTGTATTAAAACTTGAAATCTCAACGTCAGAATACTGATGTTCTTGAGCATTAGCAGAAAAGCTACTGACAGCCAATAAGGAACCAGCAATCGAACTTGCAAAGAAAGTTAATGGGAATGATTGATTAGCAGACATTACAAATTAACCTTATGACGTAGAAGTTCGATAATATTTTGATTCAAAGTTGAAAACTCAGAAGGTAGCGAATCAAAAGCAATAAACAGAATTGCACCAGGAGCGAAATAAGCTTGCTTGCTATTCCAATAGGCGTAGCTTATTTCATCCACATGACCATCAGGTTGAATGACGAATGCTAAGCTTTTGTCCGCGTTCTCCAGCAACTCACCTTTTGGAAGCATAGAGAGGTAGTTATCTAACTGGCCATGTTCAATCAACTTAAGTTTGTGTGCCTGCTTAACAGCCCCAACTAAAATCAAATTGCTTGATCTTTGAGTTAGATACAAATCAAAGCGTTGCGCCTGGTTTGGCTTACCTGATTCGACCATGTTCCCTATTAAAAGCGATATATTTTTTGAACGTAAGAGCGGATTTTTCTCTGGTTGTGAGATCACTGCGTTTCTATCTAAATCGACAAAGTAACGCGCTTGGTAATCAAAAGACTCCAATTGTGCAGCCACATATTTTACTTGCGGTTCTTGCAGCACTAGTTGATTCAGCTGTTCAAGTACTTGCGCTTTTAACTTATCAACTTGCTGTTGTGCATTACGATCAAACAGTTGTGCTGATAGTGGAAAGTAGCCTAACGCACCGTTCTCATTCGCGTCATCTAACACTTGTTCAAGGCGAACGGGCTGAGTGTAATTAAGGGTAACTCCCTGGACTGGAAGCTCAACGCTTAGTTGTGTTTGGGCTTGTACTTCTAAAGAAAGGGCATGCGCAACACTTGATAAGAATAACGAAGAACAAAGCGAAGCCAATACGGTACGTTTACCGAATTTCATTAATGATTTCATACTGTTTATCACCATCGATTAGTTCGCTTGATAAGGCTTAAGTAGGGTTAGCTCTAAACGAGTCATATCTGGGCCAAGATACTGAACCGTTTTCACTACCTTACCCTGGCTATTTACCCAATATTCATTTTCTATCTGCTCGCTAAGCGCTGGATAGCTCACTTGTTCGATAAATTTATTTGTTTCAATCGAAGCTAATGGTGTTTGCACTGTTTCTTTGTTTACATAGGTACGTACAATATTCGCACTGTATCCAAATCGGTAATCTGGCTGCCAGTCATAAGTAGCTTGCCACTGTTGCACTTTGGGTTGTGCTGATAAATCAAAGCTTGGCACCAATGCATTTGTTGGTTTTGCTGCTAAGCCTGATAGGTTCTCATAAGGCAGCAACAGAGTTTGAACCACACGGCCATTTTCAGTCACAATTATCGCTTTGTCAGAAGACATCCATTTTAGTTGCTCAGCACCAGTTTCAGGGTTCTGCCCAACAAAAGCCAAAACCATAAATATTTTACCTTGATCTTCAATCTGCGCGTAAATGCTGGCGTAAGGCAGGTCTTGGATATATTCAGCTGTGGTAGAAACGTCAGCATCTCCAAACATAGCTTCATTAAAAGTGGTGTTTAAGTCTTGGAACTGCTGGGAGCATCCCGCAAGCAACAAACCTAAAGAGGCGATAAGAGGTTTAATCATGACTGTTTTTAGCTTCCTAGCGATGTTTGAACACACTGATGTAAAAAAAAACCACTTTATGTTTGCACATAAAATGGCTTTTGTACTACTACACAATCACTTACTTAGTTGTAGTAGTTGTTGTAGCGCCGCCCTCGTTAGAAGCTACTGCTACTGCTGCGCCCACTGCTACTGCTGCAGTTGTTACTGCTACAGTTGTCGCTGTACCTGCTGCTGCACCCGCTGCAGCCGCACCACCTGCAGCTGCACCGCCAGACCCAGCACCAGCGCCTGCTGCGGCTGCAGTTTCACCTGCAGCGAAAGCCGCACCTGAGAAGCTAACAGCTAGTGCTGCTACTAAAGCAATCTTTTTCATAATGATTCCCATAAAATATAAACGTTTATATTCAGAGGCTAAGCTTCAACCTCTATCCGTTGTTCAGCTTAAACAACCAGTTGATCATCATAGTGAATAAGTGTGTACAAGTAAATGCATAAATTCTAGACAGAAACTGCTTTATTCCACGCCTTTACTCACAACCTTTGGCTTCTTCTGTATTCTGTAATCCTTTATCGCTATAATCCAAAACCATATACCAAAGTGACCTCAAGATGCTTGGGTATAGTTTCTAGCCCCAAACGACAAGAGTTTAAGATATGCAAGAGTTAGTACCCTTTATTCAAGAGAATATGATTTTAGCCATCGTATGGATTGGCTTAGTGGTTGCCATCATTATGAATGTCATCAAAGCATCGAATGCGGCTTACAAAGAGATCACCGCAGCGCAAACCACACAACTAATGAACCGTGAAAATGGCATTGTGGTTGATATTCGTACTAAGGATGAATACAAAAAAGGTCATATTACTGACGCACTTCACATTTTGCCTTCAGATATCAAAGCAAATAACTTTGGTAGCCTTGAAAGCCATAAAGCAGACCCAATCATTGTGGTATGTAAAACAGGTCAAACCGCTCAAGAAAGTGCAAACCTACTAACGAAAGCAGGGTTTGAAAACGTGAGCCTACTAAAGAATGGCCTAGTTGCTTGGAGTGAAGCGAACCTACCTTTAGTTAAGGGTAAAAAGTAACTCTTAGTAGCACTGTTATTAATAAAAAAAGTTATCTATATACTCGTTTTTCAGGCTACGTAACTCAATTTTGATTACGGAGCCCAATGTAAATTTTTAAGGACAAGAAAATGGCTGAAGCAGCACCTCAAGAAGCACAACAAAACTTCGCAATCCAACGTATCTTCCTAAAAGACGTTTCTTTTGAAGCGCCAAACTCACCAGATATGTTCCAAAAAGAGTGGAACCCAGATGTAAAACTGGATCTAGACACTCAAAGCCGTGAACTTGGCCAAGGCGTTTACGAAGTAATCCTACGTCTTACTGTGACAGTTAAGAACGCAGAAGAGACAGCGTTCCTATGTGAAGTACAACAAGGTGGTATCTTCACTGCAAGCGAAATGGAAGCTGGCCAACTGGCACACTGCCTAGGTGCATTCTGCCCGAACATCCTATTCCCATACGCTCGTGAAACTATCTCTAGCTTAGTGGTTAAAGGTACGTTCCCACAACTGAACCTAGCACCAGTTAACTTCGACGCTCTGTTCATGAACTACCTACAAAACCAAGCTCAACAAGCTGAAGGCGAGCAAGCTTAAGTTATACAGGGCTTAATGCCACATAAAACTTAATCTAACCGTTTAAAAATGCACAGCGCGACTTAATGCGGTGTGCATTTTTTATATTTTCGGTATATTCAGTAGACAGATACTCCTTTCATTTCCTCAAGACTTTCAGGTGGAAGCATGACAGACACAACTCGCACTAATGATATCAGTGACGCTTATGATAGAAAGAGCGTTTATGGCAAAGAGATCGCCATGACGGTGATTGGCGCTGGTTCCTACGGCACTTCTTTAGCGATTTCTCTTGCACGTAATGGTGCCAACATTGTGCTTTGGGGCCATGAACCTGAGCATATGGCTCGCTTAGAAGCTGATCGCGCTAACCATGAGTTCCTGCCAAACATCGACTTCCCAGAAAGCTTGATTATCGAATCAGATCTAGAGAAAGCTGTATCTGCAAGTCGCGATCTACTTGTAGTGGTACCAAGCCATGTATTTGGCATTGTTCTGAACAGTTTAAAATCTCACCTAAAAGCAGATTCACGTATCTGCTGGGCAACTAAAGGGTTAGAGCCAGAAACAGGTCGTCTACTAAAAGACGTTGCTCATGACGTACTTGGCGATGGCTATTCACTAGCAGTCCTATCGGGTCCTACATTCGCCAAAGAGCTTGCTGCAGGTATGCCAACTGCGATTTCAGTTGCTTCACCAGACCAAGATTTCGTAAAAGAGCTGCAAGAGAAGATTCACTGCACTCGTACCTTCCGTGTATACGCGAATGATGATTTCATTGGCATGCAACTAGGCGGTGCGGTTAAGAACGTTATCGCAATTGGTGCAGGTATGTCTGATGGTATTGGCTTTGGTGCAAATGCTCGTACTGCATTAATCACGCGCGGCCTAGCTGAAATGTGTCGCTTAGGCGCTGCTCTGGGCGCAAAACCAGAAACCTTCATGGGGATGGCAGGTTTAGGCGATTTAGTCCTAACTTGTACCGATAACCAATCACGTAACCGTCGCTTCGGTTTAGCCTTGGGTACCGGCAAAGATGTCGATACCGCACAGGAAGAGATCGGCCAAGTTGTGGAGGGTTATCGCAATACCAAAGAGGTTTGGCTATTGTCTGAACGTATGGGTGTTGAGATGCCAATTGTTGAACAAATTTATCAAGTGTTGTATCAAGGGAAAGATGCACACTTAGCAGCGCAAGATCTGCTGGCTCGAGATAAGAAATCGGAAGGTTAAGAGCAGATTCGAGTGACGAGATACGAGATTCGAAGAGCAAAAGCTTTTCTCATCTTTTAGATCTTCGCCACTCGTTTACTCTCATCTCGTCACTTGCTTTAAGAATGGATAGTAAAAATGAAACACTGTGAACAACAAAAAGTCTGGCAATGCATTGTAAAGGAAGCTCGAGAGCAATCTGAGCAGGAGCCTATGCTTGCGAGTTTTTATCATGCGACCATCATCAACCATGACAGTCTCGGTGCTTCGTTAAGTTATATCCTGGCAAACAAACTAAAAACTGCTTCTATGCCAGCGATGGCGGTACGTGAAGTGGTGGAGCAAGCCTTTGCTGAAGACCAATCAATTATTGATGCGGCGGCTTGTGATATTTGCGCAACCGTGACACGAGACCCGGCGGTAGAGATGTACTCTATGCCGTTGCTCTACCTAAAAGGTTATCATGCCCTACAGGGCTATCGCGTCGCAAATTGGTTGTGGCGACAAGGCCGTATTGCTCTTGCTACTTACCTTCAAAACCAGATTTCAGTGGCGTGCCAAGTGGATATCCACCCGGCTGCACGCATTGGTAAGGCAATCATGCTCGACCATGCAACCGGTATTGTGATTGGTGAAACCGCCGTTGTTGAGAACGATGTCTCTATCCTACAAGATGTAACTTTAGGTGGTACAGGCAAAGAAGGTGGCGATCGTCACCCTAAGATCCGTGAAGGCGTAATGATTGGTGCAGGTGCGAAGATCTTGGGTAACATTGAAGTCGGTGAAGGTGCGAAGATCGGATCTTGTTCTGTGGTGCTGCAAGCAGTTCCTGCTCATACTACGGTTGCAGGTGTACCAGCTAAGATTGTCGGTAAGCCGAAAACCGATAAGCCATCCCTGGATATGGACCAAGGGTTTAATGGACGCTCTCAGAACTTTATTCATGGTGATGGGATTTAAGAGCGGATGAGAGATTTGAGTAGCAGGATGTGAGCAGAATAAAAGCGGATACGGGACACGAGTAAACGAGTGATGAAGAGCCAAAATACAAGAACAGGTTTGTTCAAATCTCGTACCTTTCATCTCGTCACGGCTCTTTAGCTCTTCGTATCGCGAATCTCGTTTACTCGTATCTGCTTTTAAAGTATCTGGAATCTCTATCTCCACATAGATAGCTCTATTAACTATAAGTAATTTAATGAGTAGGCTGTAACTTAGATGACAAAAACAATGAAAAAAATTAAAGCTATAAGCGGCCTTATTTTACTTTCTAGTGCTATGTTTTCTATCTCTACTCATGCAGCTTCCCAAGGCGAGCTGAAGGGTGTTAAGAGCGAGATCTCTCGCCAGCAACAAGCTCTATCTTCTCAACAAAAAAAACTGGATAGCCTGCAGGCCAACCTCAAGAAGCAAGAACTCTCTATCGCTTCATTAGAGAAAGACATCAAGGAAAGTAAGAAGCAGCTTGCTACCGCTAACGCTAACGTTCAGCAACTCAACAACAAGATTCAAGCGCTTACCACTCAGAAGCAAGTCCACACCCAAAAGCTTGAACAACTTATTCAAACTTACTACATGACACGTCGTGCTAAAGCCTCTTCACACATTCTGAATACAGGTGTAGAAGAAGATCGTATTAGCCACTATTACCAGCATTTAGCCAAAACACGCACAACGACGATTAAAGCGATTGAGCAAACTCAAACCGAACTTGAAGAAAGCCAACGTCTTCGTAAAGCAGAGCAGGAACAAATTGCTAGCCTACTCAAACAACAAACCACCAAACGAGACCAACTCGCTAAGACTCAAGCTCAGCGTAAGAAAACCGTCGGTAGTATCAAGAAAAGCATCTCTGGTGATCAAAACTATCTTGCAGAACTGCAACGTAACGAGACTCGCCTAAAAGCAGAGATTGCCAAAGCAGAAAAAGCCGCTCGTGAAAGGCGTAATGCTGTTCCTATGGATGGCTTAGCAAAACGTAAAGGCAAACTGCCATGGCCAATCAAAGGTAAGGTGCTGCACAACTACGGCACCCGTCAAACCGGACAAATTAACTGGAAAGGCATGGTGATTAACGCGAGCTATGGCCAGCAGGTAAAATCTGTCTATTCTGGAACCGTAGTATTTGCTGAATACCTACGTGGCTATGGCTTAGTTGTACTACTTGACCACGGTAAAGGTGATATGACTCTATATGGTTTTAACCAAGCCCTCTTGAAGAAAGAAGGTGATAAGGTAAAAGCGGGTGAAGCCATCGCGCTGGCCGGTGATACTGGTGGTCAGTCTCGCCCATCGCTCTACTTTGAGATCCGCAGAAACAGTCAAGCTCAGAATCCTAAGAGTTGGTTGGTGAGGTAAGAGCGGATGCGAGTAAACGAGATGAGAGATACGAAGAGCAAGAAGAGCAGATAAGGACGACGAGATACGTGTAACGAACAGCACACTGCTCTTATTCTCTTCGCATCCCGTTTACTCGAATCTCGTATCTGCTTCAAAAGCATCCCGAATCTCGTTACTCTCGTCTGCCCTACCCATTCAACGCTCGAACGCCATCTTCCAACAGTGTTAACTGCTCAAAACCTTGAGTGGTTGCGATAGGTTTCACGACTGCGATCATCTGTAGCATGCCTTGGTGAACCACTTGCTCTGTGATCTGTGTTTTTGGCGACATCGCAGATTGGTAAGCCAGCCAGCTCGACGCAATAAGGTGCAGAGAAGTAACCATAGATTTCATCTCTTCTTCAGAAGCTTTCAACAAATTCAAATCCACAAATGCACGCATGATCGCGATTAGGTTTGATTGCAAACGCTCTTGCACTGCCATGTAATCATTGTGCAACTGCTCGTCGCGAGACAAAATTTCAGGAAGGTTGGCGTAGAAGAAACGGTACTTCCACATTAAAGTGAAGATAGAGTCCAAGTAATGTTTAAGTAGCGTTAAGCTCTCTTGCTGACCTTGGATTGGGGTAAAGCGTTCTAGAAGTTCCGCGGAATATAGAGTGAAGATATCACGCACAATTTCTTGCTTGTTGCGGAAATGGTAGTAAAGGTTACCTGGGCTGATTTCAATATGTTCAGCAATATGGTTGGTAGTAATACTACGCTCGCCGTGCTCATTAAATAGCTCTAGCGCCGCATAAACGATCTTGTCACGTGTCTTCATTTCTATTTCGAATCCCTATCTGTTTAGATAGTTAGTATATCGCCCCTAAACAGATAGATCGAGCCGTTAACATCTGGTCGGTTTAGCTCTCGCAAGGCATAAAGTTAGAACTAGTCGCTACCGAATAAGTCTCGGGTATAAACTTTATCTTCTACATCTTTGATTTCATCAACCATACGGTTAGAGACAATTACATCACTCACAGCCTTAAACTCACCAAGGTCACTGTAAACTTTCGAGTTAAAAAAATGCTCTTCGTTCAGCACAGGCTCATATACAACCACTTCTATACCCTTTGCTTTCAACCGCTTCATAATGCCCTGAATAGAAGAAGCTCGGAAGTTATCAGAACCCGTTTTCATGATCAGCCGATAGATACCAACAACCTTAGGCGAACGTTTCATGATCGATTCTGCAATGAAGTCTTTGCGCGTTCGGTTCGCATCGACAATCGCACCAACAATGTTATTTGGCACATCTTGGTAGTTAGCCAGCAACTGCTTAGTATCTTTAGGTAAACAGTAGCCGCCGTAACCAAATGAAGGGTTGTTATAGTGATTACCAATTCTCGGGTCTAACCCCACCCCTTCAATGATCTGTCGCGAATCTAATCCGTGAGCTTCAGCGTACGAGTCCAACTCATTAAAGTAAGAAACACGCATTGCAAGATAGGTGTTAGAAAACAGTTTCACCGCTTCAGCTTCTGTGGAATCAGTAAATAGAACCTCGATATCTACCTTCTCAGCACCTTCAACCAATAAGTCTGCAAATACCTTTGCGCGCTCTGAACGTTCGCCAACAATAATGCGTGATGGGTGCAAGTTGTCGTATAGTGCTTTTCCTTCACGTAAAAATTCAGGAGAGAAGAGGATATTCTCACATTCTAATTCTTGCTTGATGCGAGCAGTGTAACCAACCGGTACTGTTGATTTGATGATCATTACAGCATCAGGGTTAACGCTCATTACATCTTTAATGACAGACTCAACAGAGCTGGTATTGAAATAATTAGTGGTAGGATCGTAATCAGTTGGGGTCGCAATGATGACAAATTCAGCGTCTTGATAAGCTGTTTTGTCGATCGTCGCTCTGAAGTTCAATGCCTTTGTCGCTAAGAAGTGCTCTATTTCAGCATCCACAATAGGAGACTGCTTGTTGTTCAACATCGCCACTTTTTCTTCGACAATATCTACCGCTACCACCTCGTGGTGTTGAGCCAATAACATTGCATTTGAGAGCCCTACATAGCCAGTTCCGGCAACCGCAATCTTCATGATATTACCTATAAACTCGAGTTCGCTAACTCAATAAAATTCAAAACTAATCTTCTCATATCATACTCTGGTTGCGGAATTATTCCACTAGCCCGTATTGTTCATTCCTTGCTATACTCGCGGTAGTTTTATATTCAAAAGAGTGGGAAAATATGATTATCGTAACTGGTGGTGCTGGCATGATTGGCAGCAATATTGTGAAAGTACTCAACGAAGCTGGCCACAACGATATTCTAGTCGTCGACAACCTAAAGAACGGTAAGAAGTTCAAAAACCTTGTTGACCTAGACATTACTGATTACATGGATCGTGACGATTTCCTAACTCAAGTTATGGCCGGTGATGACTTTGGCAATATCGAAGCTATTTTCCACGAAGGCGCATGCTCTGCGACAACAGAGTGGGATGGTAAGTACATGATGCTTAATAACTACGAGTACTCTAAAGAGCTACTACATTACTGTGTTGAGCGTGAGATTCCATTCCTTTATGCCTCTTCGGCAGCAACTTACGGTGAAACAGATACTTTCATCGAAGAGAAAGAGTACGAAGGTGCATTAAACGTATACGGCTATTCTAAGCAACAATTCGACAACTATGTTCGTCGCCTTCAAGCAGATGCTGCAGCGCATAACGAAACACTTTCGCAAATCACAGGCTTCCGCTACTTCAACGTTTACGGCCCTCGTGAAGAGCACAAAGGCAGCATGGCTTCAGTCGCTTTCCACTTAAACAACCAAATGAATGCGGGCGAAAACCCAAAACTGTTTGCTGGTAGCGAAACATTTAAACGTGACTTTGTTTACGTTGGTGATGTAGCCGCAGTGAACCTTTGGTTCCTAGAAAATGGTGTTTCGGGCATTTTCAACCTAGGTACCGGCAATGCAGAGTCTTTTGAAGAAGTAGCAAAAGCGGTAATTAAGTACCACGGTAAAGGTGAGATTGAAACTATTCCATTCCCTGAGCACTTAAAAGGTGCATACCAAGAGTTTACTCAGGCAGATCTGACTAAGCTACGTGCAGCTGGTTGTGACATCGAATTTAAAACCGTGGCGCAAGGCGTTGCGGAGTATATGACACTACAAAACCAGTAGTATTAATACTCAACAATAACAGCGGCTTGGATAACGAGCCGCTGTAGCCGTGATTATGACTGAAAGAAACGATTTTGATCCTAAAGCTTACAATCCAACATTTAACCGAAGCTTTCTAGCGCCCAAATTTTGGGGAACTTGGTTAGGCGTGATTGTGGGTCTTCCGCTTGCCCTACTACCTCTAAAAGCCCAAAAGTGGCTCGCCAAAACAATTGCAGCTAAGCTCGCCAAATCTCAAAAAGGTCCCGCTCATCGCAGTCGAGTGAACTTTGAACTGTGTTTCCCAGAAAAGTCGTTTGAAGAACGTGAAGCGTTAATTGAGAAGACTCTTTTTACTGCTTCGCTGTTCTTTATTCGTTTTGGGTTGTTGAGTTTAAAGCCCGCATCTTGGCTAACAAAACGTTGCAACATAAAAGGCTTAGACATTCTTCAAGGCCATATCGAGGCTAACGAGAATGTCATTTTAATGGTGCCCCATTCTTGGGCCATCGATGTTCCTGCAATACTCCTTGCATCAATGAACATGCCTGTTTCTGCAATGGCGAAAAAGCAGAAGAATGACGTATCGGATTGGCTTATGCATAAACAACGAGTCCAGTATGGTGGACGTGTTTATGAACGCTCTGGTGGCATCAAGCCATTCCTTAAATCGATTCGAGATGGCTACATTGGTTATTATCTACCAGATCAAGATCACGGTCCTGAGCACAGTGTCTTCGTTGACTTTTTTGCGACAAGAAAAGCGACCTTGCCAGGCTTAGGTAAGATCGCAAAATTGTCCAAAGCTAAAGTTCTTCCTCTTTTCGCTTCAATGAACACAGAAGATGGTTCATTTGATATCGAAATCTTGCCTGCCTTTGAACTAGATAAAGGTGAAGAACAAGATGCGAGAACAAGCAATCAAGCTATTGAGTACTTTGTAAAAGATAAACCTGAACAATACATGTGGGTGCTACAACTACTGCATTCGCAAGAAGATGGTAATAACTATTATAATCTATTTAAGCCAAGATATAATAACGACTGGAAAAACAATTAATGAAATCAGTTATACATATAAACAGCCTAAGTTCACTCTTATTTGGTTGTTTTTTCACTTTGTTGCTTGTGACAGGTGATAGTTATAAGCTAGCCGCTATTCCATTAGCCATGTTAGCATTATTAACAATCCCAATAACCATAAAATCATTCAAGTCAAAATATATCAGAGCATCTTCTATTTCTTTATTAGGTTACTTTATTGTAACTTTGCTATCTTTTCTTTTTTATGGAGGTGATGCAAGTAATTTAGATATGCCTAGTAGGGTTGTCCTGGCTTCTTGTGTTATGGCTCTAGCTTACACTTATCCGCCGTCTATCCGTGTTCTAATGTTCTCCATTTGTTTTGGGGCGATATCTGCTGGTGTTATTTCTGTATATCAATACCTTGATACTGGAGAAAGAGCATTAATCGATAATGGATATATGGTTATACAAGCGGGTGGTATAGCTGCGGCTCTCAGCGTATTATCTATAGTGGTATTTATATACACTATGCAACATCGGGATAAGGTGTTGCAAATCACTTCTATCGCAGCAATAGCACTAGGTTTTACGGCTGTTCTATTGTCTGGAGCTAGAGGAGCTTGGTTGCCACTTCCATTTATTGTGTTGTTCCTTATTGTTCATCATCGTAAGATGTTTTCCAAACGAGCTAAGCTGTACTCCATAATCATGGTTTCTGTCATTGTCGCGTTTTCATATACGAGCATTCAATCGCGAATAGAATCTACCGTTAGTGAGATAAATAACTATCAACATAATGATGCAAGGGGTTCATCAGGCGCTAGGCTAGAAATGTGGAAGTCGGCTCTATATTCTGGAATAGATAAACCTATTTTCGGCCAAGGTTTTAGTGGGGTCAAAGAGGCAAAGAAACTTCAAGTTTCGGAAGGGTTAGTTGATAAAGTAGTACTACACTACAACAGAGCTCATAACCAGTTTTTTGAAGAACTACAAACAAAAGGACTAATCGGGGTCACCATAATACTTTTATTCTTTGGTACTCCTCTAATACTACTTGCAAAAAAATATCGAAATTCACCAAAAGACAGTAATACTTATTACCTCTCACTAATGGGCATTGTGCATATTCTTTCTGTAATTGGTTTTTCAATGACACAACATTATTTAGCTCATCACTCAGGGATTATATTTTATTCATTTGGAGTAGCTATTTTTGTTGGCATGTCATTTAGTCCAAATATCACTACGAAGGACACTGACTGATGAACATATTGATTATCGGCCCATCGTGGGTTGGAGATATGGTAATGTCTCAATCTCTCTATACTGTTCTAAAAGAGATCTATCCAGATAGCCAAATAGATGTCATAGCTCCGGCTTGGTGCAAACCTATCTTAGAACGGATGCCAGAGGTCAATCAGGCCATCGATATGCCTATCGGTCATGGCGAGTTTAATCTGCTCGGACGCAGAGCCATTGGTAAAAGCTTAAAAGAAAAACACTACGACCACGCGTACATACTGCCTAAATCAGCTAAGTCAGCTCTAATACCTTGGTTTGCAGACATTCCTGTTCGAATTGGATGGAAAGGGGAAATGCGTTACGGGCTATTGAATGACTTGCGCCCAAACATGAAGTCTTTTCAATACATGGTTGAAAGGTATGTCGCATTAGCATATCCAAATTCGGATATGGTTGATTCAACCTCCCTTGGAGGATTGGATTCTTTACCTCGACCAAATTTGTTCGTTGATGAAAAAATCCAAAGCACAACAATTGCCAAATTTGGTTTAACAACAAATGCAACTGTACTCGGCTTATGTCCAGGCGCAGAGTTCGGGCCAGCAAAAAAATGGCCTGAAAAACATTATGCAGAAGTTGCAACGACAATGGCAAAAGCAGGTAATCAAGTTTGGCTTTTTGGTTCACAAAAAGATATCGATACTTGTAACAATATTAGAGCTCTCGTACCGCAAGAAAATCAACAGCAAATACATGTTCTAGCGGGGCAAACAACTTTAATCGAAGCTGTAGATTTGCTCGCAGCATGTAAAACTGTCGTTGCCAATGACTCAGGGCTAATGCATGTCGCTGCAGCTGTCGGTTGTAATGTTGTAGCTGTTTATGGTTCCACTTCACCAAAGTACACCCCTCCTCTCGCTCAAAAAGTTGAGATCGTACATACAGATATTGACTGCCGACCATGCTTTAAGCGTGAGTGTGAATTCAGTCATCTAAAATGCTTAACAAAGTTATCCCCTAAACAAGTACTCAATAGTATCCAAAAACTTGAAGCAATATCGGTTACCCCATGCTAATCCGATCTTTTTATACACTAGTTTTAGCGCTAGCTGCTCCATTTTTGTTGTTTGGTTTGTATAAGAGCAAACCTAACAAGCCCAGATTTGGGTCTCGTTGGAAAGAACACTTTGGATTAACACCAAAACTCAATTCAAAACAGCGTCCAATATGGATCCATGCGGTTTCAGTTGGTGAAAGCATTGCGGCAATCCCCCTTATTAAAGAGCTGAAAAAACAATCACCGGCACAACCGATTCTTGTTACAACAACTACGAGCACTGGTGCCGAACAAATTGCCAAACTAGGTGACCTAGTAGAGCACCGCTATATGCCTATTGATTTCAGCTTCGCTGTGAAGGGATTTCTAGCTGCGGTAAATCCTCAAAAAATGCTGATTATCGAAACAGAACTTTGGCCAAATACGCTAAACCTTGTCAATAAAGCTGAAGTCCCAATTACCATAGTCAATGCTCGTCTCTCAGATAAATCATGCGCAAACTACGCTAAAGTACAACCGCTGTTTAATCTCATGCACTCCAAGCTATCAAATGTGCTTTGTCAGACTGAAGCTGACGCAATGCGTTTTAAGCAACTTGGCGTAGCCGAAAAAAAGCTAGAAGTAACTGGATCAATCAAGTTTGATATTAAAGTACCTGATAATGAAATAGATGAAGCAGATAAGCTAAAAGAATCAATTGGCTATGACCGACCTACCTGGATAGCTGCAAGCACTCATGAGGGTGAAGATGAGCAAATATTAAAAGTACATCGTGAGTTGTTACGTACATATCCAACCGCCGTACTTATTCTAGTTCCGAGGCACCCTGAACGCTTTGAAGATGTGTATCAGTTATGTAAACACTCCTCATTCAATGTAATGAAACGAACATCAACACATAGCATAACATCAGATATACAAATTTATCTTGGTGATACAATGGGAGAAATGTTAACGCTCATTGGCGCTTCCGACATTTGTTTCATGGGTGGCAGCTTAATTGGGAATAAAGTCGGCGGTCATAATTTACTAGAGCCCGCTATTTTGGGCAAACCTTCGATCATAGGCCCTAGCTACTATAATTTCTCTGATATTACCGATAGCTTGTCATCATGCGGAGGAGTGAAAGTAGTATCCCAAAGTTCAGATATACCACATTCACTGATTACGCTTTTTCAAAATCCATACGAACTTGCTAAGTCTGGTGAGCAAGCCTTCAACTTTGTAATGAGTAATCAAGGGGCCATTGCAAAAACCATTAATAGCCTAGAGAAAGATTATGAACCAAACTCGTGAATTGCAGTTACATCAAATAAAGATATTAAAGCAAGTCATTCAATTGTTTGAAGACGAAAACTTAACCTATTTTGCCATAGGGGGTACCGCATTAGGGGCAGTAAGACACAAAGGTTTTATCCCTTGGGATGATGATATCGATATCGGCATGCCACGTAAGGATTATGATAAGTTTCTAACGCTACAAGATAAACTTCCAGATAACCTGTTTATACAGAACTATCATACTGAGAAAGAGTATTCTCTATACATAACAAAAGTTAGGGACAAAAATACATTATTTGTTGAAGAAAGAATGAGTGACTTTAACATTAATCATGGCATCTTTATTGATGTGTTTCCATGGGATGAAGTCCTGGAAGATGCAACAACTCAGAAGAAATGTATTGACCATTCTGCTCGTAAGTTTAGACGGTGCTTAATTACTCGAGAAAGAAAGAAAAACTTAGCTAAGCTTATAAAAACCTTTTTTTATAAGTTCATGTATGGTTTCAAGTCTTCCAATCATCAGTACCAAGCAATAGACAGTGCACATCGAATGTACAATGGTAGGAAAACTGGTATCTTAGGTAATGCACCATTTAAAGATGCCATACACATTGATGACCTCTATCCTTTACAGTACTTACCGTTTGAAGATATGAAAGTTGCATGCCCCAAAAATATTGAAAAGTATCTTAAAAATAAGTACGGGGACTATATGAAAATCCCAGAAGAGAAAGATAGAATTTGCCATAACCCAATAGAAGTTTCTTTTAACCTAAGCAAGGAAAGTCACGATGTCTAAGCGAATTATCACCTTTGGAACATTTGATGTCTTCCATATTGGCCATATAAACATACTCGAGAGATGTGCTAGTTTAGGGGACACTTTGATTGTTGGTGTGTCTAGCGACGAGCTAAACTTTTCAAAAAAAAATCGTAACCCGATTTATGACCAAGAAAGCAGAGTAAAAATCATCCAATCTTTGAAATTCGTAGATGAAGTTTTTGTAGAACACTCTCTAGAAAAAAAACGAGAGTATATCGAATTTTTCAAAGCTGACATATTAGCGATGGGTGACGATTGGAAGGGTAAATTTGATGAGTTTAGTGACATATGTGAGGTTGTTTACTTCCCTCGGACTCCATCTATTTCTACTACTGAGATCATAGAAATTACAAAGAAAATTTAAGCTATCAACCAATCCCAATTTGAATCATCCCAGTGAATATTCAGCTTAGCTTTTTCTTTGTCAAACGATCTTTTTAGTCTATTCCAATTACCTTGCTTCCAGTCGTTACCCTTTTGCTGGAAGCATTTATCAAAATCAATGATCCAAACCTCACCCTTATCATCTATTAGAATGTTATGAATATTCAAATCGGTATGATTAACTTGTGACGCATGCATCTTACGTATTTCGGCACCGATTTTTTTACAAACATCTTGAGAAAGAGGGCCATCCTGTAAGATTGTCACTAAGTCTCTAGCGTTAGGGATTTTTTCACTCAAAAGGTCAGCTTTATAGGTAAGACTACTTTTCACTACTCTAGCAGCAATCGGCTTCGGCACATTCACACCTGACTGCTGGAGCACTTTCAAGAGTTCAAACTCTTGATAACTTCGGGTTTTCTTATCACCAAAGTAAAAGTAGCTATCTTCGACTAATTTACCAAATAGTCCACCACGGCGATAATGACGCAGTGCTGCTTGAATAGTGTCTAATTCAACAAACCAAGTTGTGCCACGACCAGTCGCACTTCCGATTATCCTATCTTGCTGCTGCCAGTACTCGGCATCAAAGGCATACTTTACCTGCTCTGCTGAAATTAGTAATTCATCAAACCAGATCACCTGATCGTCAAAGTTAAGCGTTTGCATCCTGTCTATCTACCTACTTAATAACCTAGTTTTATTTTACATTCCACTAGCCCAACTGCATAATTCTTATTAACCAATTTGATAGAGTTCCCCTAATGCTATTGTTTGAACCTGCCCCTAAATCACTATGTATTTTAAGATTATCTGCAATTGGTGACGTATGTAATACCATCGCCACCGTTCAAGCAATTCAAGCTCACTGGCCACAGACTAAGATCACTTGGATCACGGGGAAGCTTGAAGCTCAATTACTTGCTGCTATCGAAGGAATAGAGGTTCTCATCTTCGATAAGAATGCTGGATTTGAAGGGTATAACACGCTTTGGAAACAATTAAGAGGCCGTGAGTTTGATGCATTACTGCATATGCAATATGCACTCAGAGCAAGTTTTGCAACACTCGGAATTAAAGCGAAGTACAAACTTGGATTCTCTTCTGACCGTAGCCAAGACTTTCAAACTTTGTTCACCAACGTCAAAGTTCCTTCACCAAGCTCTTTGCATGTTGCGGATGGTTTAATGGCGTTTGCCCATCAAATTGGTGTGCCTCAGTCAAAACTTACTTGGTCACTGTCGTACTCAGAGCAAGATGCTCACTGGGCAGAAACTAAGATCTCAGAAACTAAGATCTCAGAAACTAAACTCTCGAAAACTCAGCGCCAAGCTGATAAGCCGAATCTATTGTTGGTCCCGGGGGCAAGCAAAGCTTATAAGAACTGGAATGCAGAAGGTTATGTTGATGTTATCAACCACGCTCGAGAGAAAGGCTGGAATGTCATCTTAGCGGGTAGCCCAGCGAAAGTAGAAGTCGACTTAGCTGAACGCATTCAATCTTTACTTACAGAACCTTGCTTAAACTTGGTTGGAGAAAGCTCCATCATGCAAATGCTGGCACTGATTGATAAGGTTGAGATGGTGATTGCACCAGATACTGGTCCTGCTCATATGGCAAGTGCAATGCAAACCCCGATTATTGGCTTGTATGCTCATCATAACCCTATCCGTGTTGGTCCTTATAATTATTTGAAATACGCCGTTTCAGTGTATGAAGAGACCATTTTTGCAGAGACTGGAAAAACCAGCCAAGAGCTAAGCTGGCGAACGCGAGCAAAAGATGAAAAAGCGATGAACCGTATCACGAGTGATCGTGTCATGGTTATGTTTGATCAAGTCATAGAAGATTTGTATCCCCAATATCAGTAAACTCCCCCTAATATAAGATTGTTTAAGAAGGAAACCAACTTGTCTAAACCCACTTTAGCCGTTGCCTTAATCGTGAAAAATGAAGAGAAGCACCTACAAGCTTGTCTAGACACAGTGAAAGATTGGGCTGATGAGATTGTCCTACTTGATTCAGGCAGTACTGATCGCACTGAAGCAATCGCCAGACAATATACCGACAAATTTTACACCAACTTGGAGTGGCCAGGATTTGGCAAACAGCGCCAACTTGCTCAGCAATACGTCACTGCAGATTATGTGCTTTGGTTGGATGCCGACGAACAAGTCACGCCAGAGCTGAAAGAAAGCATTTTAAAAGCCGTTGAGAATGACGAGCCAAACACACTGTACAAAGTGAATCGTCTGAGTGCCGCGTTTGGTAAGTTTATCTATCACTCAGGATGGTCACCAGATTGGATCGTTCGTCTCTACCGCACCAGTTACACCCACTACAATGATGCTTTAGTGCATGAAAAAGTCGAAGATAAAGGCTTTGCAATCAAGAAACTGGATGGCAGATTACACCACTATACGTACGAACACCTCCATCATTACATCAACAAAACCACAGGTTACCTAAAAGCTTGGACAGACGAGCGAGAAGGCAGGAAAAAATCCAGTCTCAGCACGGCAATCACCCATGCATTAGCCAGCTTTTTGAAGATGTACATTCTTAAGCGTGGTTTTCTTGATGGTAAGCATGGCTTCATCCTTGCGTGGTTAAGCATGCATTCTACCTTCGTTAAATACATCGACTTATACTTACGCGAACAGGCGAAAAAACAATGAAAACAACTTTAATTATTACCACTTATAACTGGAAAGAAGCCTTAAAATCCGTGTTAGAAAGTGTAAAGCGCCAAACCGTTTTGCCTGATGAAGTTATTGTGGCAGATGATGGTTCTCGTGAAGATACCAAAGCAATGATTGACCAAATGCGTGAAGGTTTCCCGGTTCCACTGGTACACAGTTGGCATGAAGACAATGGCTTCCAGCTTTCTATGAGTCGAAACCGTGCAATCACCAAAGCATCAGGCGATTACCTAATCATGATCGATGGCGACATGGTATTGTCACAAACCTTTATTGAATCCCACAAACGCGTGGCAAAACCAAATTGGTTTGTTCAAGGTGGTCGAGTTCTGACTGACGAAGCGTGTAGCCGTGAAATTATGGAAAACGAATTGGTTCCTTCTGTGTTTAGCAAAGGGATCCGCAACCGTAAGAACTGCATAACAAACTCACTGCTATCGAACTGGTTCTCATACGAACGCAACAACGATAAGGCAACTCGCGGCTGTAATATGGCGTTTTGGCGACAAGATGTTATCGAGGTGAATGGCTTCAACCAAGATTTTGTCGGTTGGGGACGTGAAGACAGCGAATTTGTTCATCGCATGCTTAACTCCAACAAGTCACGTCTTTACCTAAAATTTGCTGGCGTTGGTTACCACCTTTATCACGTGGAGAACTCTCGTGGCTCTTTACCCGAGAATGATGCAATCCTTGAAAATACCATTAAACTTCAGCTAACACGTTGCACTAACGGTATTGACCAATTTATGGAAAGAGAATCATGAGTAAGACGGTAATTTACCCAGGCACTTTTGACCCGCTAACGAATGGTCACTTAGATTTGATTGAAAGAACGGCCTACATGTTCGAGCATGTCATTATTGGTGTCGCTGCAAGCCCTTCAAAGAAAACCATGTTTACTCTTGCAGAACGAGTAGACTTAGTCAGAGCATCTTGCCTACACTTAAATAACGTGTCGGTAGTTGGTTTTGACGGACTATTGGTCGATTTTGCTGAAGAGCAAAAGGCCAACGTTCTTATTCGAGGTTTGCGTACAACGATGGACTTTGAGTATGAGTTTGGCCTGACAAGTATGTACCGCAAATTACTGCCAGGGCTAGAAAGTATATTTCTGACACCCGCAGAAGAGTTTGCCTTTCTTTCATCGACTATAGTTAGAGAAGTGGCGATACACGACGGAGATATTACTCCATTTGTCCCTAAACCTGTCAGTGATGCAATGTTAACTAAGCTTAAAGGCTCATGAAAAAATTAAAGTACTACTTATCCAATGGCTTCTTAGCTGTATTGCCTTCTTTGTTTTTTAGATTGTCAGCAAATATTTTGCTGAGTCAAAAATATAAATACGCCGAAGACTCATTAAAAGAAAGAGTAGATTATTACTGCAAGATAAACTCTCAATGTTCTCTGTCTAAACAAGATACTACTCAAGTCAAAGATTTTAAAAAAACGGGTGGCAGCGCATATTACTTTGACCTTTTGAAAGTGATTAAGTGTTTTCCACGGCAGTCTCGCTTTAAGTATGTCAATGGTGACGTGACCGATGTACCTGATGAACCTAGTTTTCTAAAGAGCCGTCCCATCGAAGGCAATAATACCAATTCCGTATTATTGAAACTCAATGCTGTTAGACATTACCTCTTCATCGAAGGTGATAAGCCTTATGAAGAGAAAAAAGATCTATTAGTTTGGCGAGGCACCGGATTTAGACCAAACCGTAGAACCTTGCTTTCTAAGCATTTTAATAATGACCGATGTAATGTAGGTCGAGTTGATACACAAGACAAAGATCCAGAGCAACTCAGCTATGTGACACCTCCTATGACCATTTCAGAGCAACTTGAATATAAGTTTATTTTAAGCTTAGAAGGGATGGATGTAGCGACAAACCTAAAATGGATTATGTCATCAAACTCACTATGCTTTACTCCGAAGTTAGTGTACGAGACTTGGTTTATGGAAGGAAAACTACAAGCAGGTGTTCACTTCGTAGAAGTGCAAGATGATTTCTCTGACCTGGATGAAAAGATGGATTATTACCTTGCGAATCCACAAGAAGCAAAGAATATAATTAGCAATGCAAGTCAATGGGTTGAACAGTTTAAAGACCAAAAAAAAGAAAGGCTAATCTCTCTACTAGTTGCTCAAAAATACTTTACTTACACACAAAGCTGTCATCAGTAGCTCAAAGATATTGTCTACAACATGAAGACATGAGAAACAGGGTTCCATTTCAAATAACTCAACGACTCTCAGTGCTGTTTTTATAGTGTGGTATCATTTGTAACAAATTTGGTTGGTAAACATAGAAAATGACAAACTCATTCAACAAACCTGGCGATACCGGACTCCGAAGAGTCATCAAAGCAACTGGCTACTCAATAAAAGGCTTAAAGTCAGCTTTTAAAAGTGAAGCTGCCGTAAGACAAGAGCTAACACTTTGTGCGATTTTTATTCCAGTAGCGTTCTACCTCAACGTAAGCAAAATAGAGACTATTGCATTAGTCGGCTCTCTTGTATTGATATTTATACTCGAACTAATTAACTCCGCTATTGAAGCTGTTGTCGATAGAATAGGTCCTGAACACCATGAGCTGAGTGGTAAAGCCAAAGATATAGGTTCAGCGGCTGTAATGGTTGCTATCTTCTTCGCGATTTTCACCTGGTTCTTAATATTAGTTTAAGTTTGATTTATGTTTCAGAATAACGTTAAAAAAATCACACGAATAGTTTGGCTCCAAGTTGCTTTATTTGCTCTTTTACTATCACTATTTCGTCAAGTTTTCACCCTTCTAATTGGTGACATCAATACTATATATCAAATCTTACCAGACTATATCCAATCTGCTTTTATCGGTTTGCGGTTTGATTTAAGAGTCGCCACCATTGCCTTTGCACCGCTACTTTTATTAGGCCTAACACTTTCCGGATCTAGGTTTTTTAAAGCTGTTGATACGATAATTCCTTACTATTCATACGTAGTGTATTTTTTAGGCATCTCTGTATCAATTGGTAATTACTATTACTACAAAACGTATAGCAATCACTTTGATATTTTCATGTTTGGCCTTGTTGAAGATGATACTGCAGCTGTGCTACTCACAATGTGGCAAGATTATCCCATCATTATCATGTCTATATTGTCACTCCTTATTGCGACAGTTTTGCTCAAGTTAACAACTAAAATGTGGAGCAATATAAACTTGAAGACATGGCCACAACGAAGTGGATTGGTCACCGTTGGTATGCTTGTTCTCACCATTGCTGCCTACTTTGTTCTGGCAAGAGGCTCAATCGGTACCTTTCCACTTAAGCAATATCATGCCAATGTTTCAAGTTATGAAGTTCTGAATAAGGTCACGCCTAATGCTTTTCTTGCATTAGATTGGGCTAAAAGTGCTCATAAGAAAAGCGCCACCTTTAAACCAGTGTCACAGCCAATATACGAGCAGCAAACTAAAGAAGTATTAGGCCAAGAGCACCCTATCTATCGAACAGAGAATAACCCATACCTTGAGCAGAACAAACCCAATGTCGTATTTGCATTGATGGAAAGTATGGGGACAAACTTACTTGTCGAAGATAATGGAAAAACCACAGATCTATTAGGATCATTTAGAACACATTACGAAAATGATTTTAGTTTTGAACGATTTCTACCTGGCACAGGTGGTACAATAAACAGCATTGTAATGATGCTATTTCACAGCAATGTTAATTCAATCAGCCATGGTCAAGAACAGAAAACGCCACTATCAGGCTCGGCGTTCCTGCCTTATAAAGAAGCCGGATATAAAGTAATCTACATTACTGGCGGAAGCCCACTATGGCGTAACCTTAAGTATTACATGCCCGTACAAGGCGTTGATGAGTTTTATTCAGAAGAAGACATTTACAACGCACTTCCAGAGTCCGCTGAGTATGCAAGCACATGGGGCGCACCCGATGAGTTTACCTTCAAGTTTGCAGAAAAATTACTAGAAGAAAATACGCAACCGGTGATGATGATGATCCAAACGCAAACCAATCATCCTCCTTACCAAATCCCTAGCAATTATACGCCAAAATCCATCGAAGTTAGTGATTATGCGATGAAGAAAATGTCTTTGAGTGAAGAGAACTCTAGAAAGATTTATGAAACGTATCAGTACTCTTCTAATGCTCTAGGTGATTTTGTTGGTAGCATAAAAAGAAGCGATCTGAATAAGAATACGATTATATCTGCTTCTGGTGACCATCGCTTACGCAACTACTCCATATCCTATCCGAAGGATCTTGGTGTTGCTCACGCTGTGCCATTTTACCTTTATGTCCCACAGGCTATATTGGAAAATTCTAGCTATCAGTATCAAGCTAATCGCGTAGGCTCTCACCGAGATATTTTTCCTACATTGTACAATTTCAGCTTATCTAATGCTGAGTATGTTTCTTTAGGTGGTCGCAACCTATTAGCAACAACAGACTCTGAAAAGCCTTATGCTTACAGTAGTGGAGTAACGTTCACTTCACAGGGGGTATATCATCGCGCGAATGCCAAAGAGCTTTACCCTTGGAAAGATAGCTCTAGTCTCGAAGTCAAACATGAGCCCATACCAAACTCAGCACCAAATATAGATGTTGAATATTCAAAATTACAGAGCATGTTCATCAACTCGCAAATGAAAGGGTTTACAGCACAGTAGAGACAAAAGGGAGCAGATAGCTCCCTTTCCTATTTTTGACACTCCCCACAAAAGAACGTATTCCGTTGCCCAATTTTCTGTTCTTGGAGAGCTTCACCACAGTTTGGACAAGGTTCTCCAGCTTTACCATAAACTTGTAGCTCTTGTGCAAAGTAGCCAGGCTTACCGTCAGCTTGAGCAAAATCTTTGAGTGTGGTTCCGCCTTGCTTGATAGCTGTCGCAAGAACTTGCTTGATCTCTTGAGTCAGAAGATCCCACTCTGCTGCAGTGATCTTATTGGCAGCTCGAAGTGGGTGAATTCTTGAAGCGAACAGTGCTTCATTGGCATAAATGTTCCCTACACCGACTACGACTTTGTTGTCCATGATGAACTGCTTAACTGGAACACGACGCTTTGTCGCAAGCTTTGTTATATATGGCGCATTAAAAGCCTCTGTCAGCGGCTCTGGGCCAGCACCTAGCAGTACTGGGTGTGTTTCATCGACAGAACTCCATAACCATGCACCAAAACGGCGTGGGTCGTTGTAGCGCAGTACTTTGCCATTAGTTAACTTTAGATCGACGTGATCGTGTTTGCCTGCGGCTATTTCTGCATCTAACACGCGTAAAGAACCAGACATCCCTAGATGAACAATTGCATTGCCTACATCCGTCTCAATAACCAAATATTTTGCACGGCGAGAGATCGCTTTAATCACCTTTCCCTCTAACTGTTTGAGCTCTTGAGGGATATCCCAACGAAGTTTAGGCGTGCGGAAAGTTAAGGTCGCGATAGTTTGCCCAACTAAGTGTGGGGTTATTCCCATACGACTAACTTCAACTTCAGGTAACTCAGGCATAGAACAGTTCCATTATTGTGATCATTGAATAATAAGGCTAAGGCACCAAATACTCAGCTTCAACCGACACCGCTAGCCACTTACCTTGCCAGTTTTTTAGGAGCCAAAAATCCGGTAGTTGATAGTACGTGATGCGCTGTGGTTCTTCTTGATTTTGGTACCACACCTCAATGGTTTGTGGCGACGTCAGAGAAGCGCTAAGCGATTGATATATCTCATTGTCTACTTCGGTACCGACAAGTTGTTGCCAGCGTTGTGAGAGGGTTTGAGCGCTTGGTTCGGTAAGCTCTAGAGGCTGACCTTGCGATTGATACAGCCATTCTCCATCCTCCAATACGATAGACCATTGAGAGAAGTGCATTGCAGTAATTTGATCGGACGGGTTGAGTAAGTATGGAAAACCACTTTCAGACGTGACTTCAGCTTCTGGCTCTAGCAAGTAGGTTTTGATGATCGTCGGCAGGTTGAGTACCCCAATAAAGGCGATCACACTCAACATCAAAATGTTATTCCATCGGCGACCACGGTATCTCATGACTTTACTCACAACTAATCTGAACGAAGAAAGCTCAGTATAGCGTGAAAATGTCGAGAGATTCTATGTGATGGGTACAAGGGTGCACTTGAAGCAAATTTTAGGTATAAAAAAACCCAGCGATAAGCTGGGTTTTTCAATTCTTTCTTCTACTTAAGAAGAGCCAAAAAAGCATCAATTACTTGATTTTCGCTTCTTTGTACATAACGTGTTGGCGAACTACTGGATCAAACTTTTTGATCTCAAATTTGCCTGGCATGTTACGCTTGTTCTTGTCAGTTGTGTAGAAGTGACCAGTACCTGCAGAAGATACTAGACGAATTTTCTCACGAATGCCTTTAGCCATTGCTTAATTCCTCTTAAACGTTTTCGCCGCGTGCACGGATATCAACAAGAACAGCATCGATGCCTTTCTTATCAATGATACGCATACCTTTAGCAGTTAGACGTAGTTTAACAAAACGTTTTTCGCTCTCTACCCAGAAACGATGAGTTTGTAGGTTCGGCAGAAAACGGCGCTTAGTAGCATTGCGTGCGTGTGAACGGTTGTTACCCGTTACTGGACGCTTACCAGTTACTTGGCATACTCGGGACATGAATGTCTTCTCCAATCGTTTCAGCTCGATATCAACCTTGGTGGCCGAACCTCTCTATCTGTAAAAAATAGAAGGTAAAAACCGTTATGGAAAACCCATACAAGGCTATCAAAGGTCGCGCATTATACTAACTTGACGCGCATTGCTCAAGACCCGAACAGATCCTTTTTAAGGATTTCGTGATCTTTTTTTGTGCAACACAGCTTGCTTGAGTAATCAGAGCTGATTTAAGGTCTAAAAATGTGGGCGAATCATAGCAGATTTCTAGCAACTAACAAGCCAAAATGTGATTCAAATCCACCCACGTTCAGCAAAAGAGACCACTTCGCCGTCGCCAACCACGAAATGGTCAAGCACCCTAATGTCCACCAGCGCCAATGCATCGCTCAATCTGCGTGTAATTCTTCTGTCTGCTTGGCTTGGCTCTGCAACGCCAGATGGGTGATTGTGAGCTAATATCAGCGCGGCAGCATTGTGGAACAGAGCCCGCTTAACCACTTCTCTCGGATAAACCGATGCGGCATCAATGGTGCCTTCGAACATCACCTCATCTTTAATCACTCGGTTCTGATTGTCTAAAAACAGAATATAGAAGGCTTCGCGTTGGCGATCCCTTAAGACACTCGAAAGATAGAGTTTTGTGTGGGTCGGACTTGTCAGTGCATCGCCTCGGTTTAACGTCTCTGCCAGATAACGCTGCGTCATCTCAAGCACGGCCTGCAGTTGAACATACTTGGCCTGCCCTAACCCTTTATGTTGGCAAAACTCTTTCTCTGAAGCCGAAAACAACTGGCGAAGCGACCCAAAATCTTGGATAAGAAAATCAGCCAACTCGATAACGTTCATGCCTTGGGTGCCGGTCCGCAGAAAAATCGCGAGTAACTCGGCATCTGACAGCGCTTGTGGTCCGCGTTGCAACAGTTTTTCTCTGGGCATGGAATCGTTGGGCAAAGCTTTGAGTATCATTAGGCGGCTCTGTTGATGAATAAGCCCCTATTGAACAAAATAAAAAAACGAAAGTCGTATTTGACTTTCGTTTTTTTCGTTAACCACTACTTTTCTGTGTAATTGAGCGATCCATCAAAGCTTGAAGTTTCCGACCAGATCATTAATTTCAGATCCTGACTGCGACAACTGGGTGCTGATGCCTTCTGCATGTTGAAGGGTGTCATTGATACGATTGACGATTTGCTGAATCGCCACTAAGTTCTGGTTGATATCCTCAGCAACCGCACTTTGCTCTTCTGCTGCCGTGGCGGTTTGAATGCCCCTGTCTCGAATCATACCAATAGAATGATGCACACCAGACAGTGACTGCTGGATCATTGATGACTCTTCAACCGTCTTCACGCCACGCTCTTGACTGGTTGCCATAGTGGTGACCGCTCTTGAGACGCCCATTTGCAGCTGCTTGAGCATATCGCCAATTTCGTGGGTACTGTTCTGGGTTCGACTTGCCAATGAGCGAACTTCATCAGCAACCACAGCAAAGCCACGACCTTGCTCGCCTGCACGCGCAGCTTCTATCGCCGCATTCAGTGCCAATAGATTGGTCTGCTCAGCGATTTCACCAATCACATCGAGCACTTTGGTAATCTGCTCGGTTTGTTGACTCAACTCTGCAATTGCATCAGAGGTACTGTTCACTTCATCAACCAACTTACTGATACCATCAATCGCTTGATCGACTTCGCGCTGTGCCTCAGTAACTTGCCCGTTTGCATCATCAATCGCCTGCGCCGTGGCATTGGTGTTACTTGCGACCTCTTTTGCCGTCATGCTCATTTCCGTTACAGCCGTCACCACCTTATCGGTTTCAAGACAGTGATTTTGCATTTGAGCACTGGCTTGCGAGGTTTGCTGATCCAATTGCTCAGAAACGGTTTGTACTGTGTCCGCAGAGTTTCGAATATCCTGCATTAGCGGATGCAACTTATCCATGAACTCATTAAATGCCGAGGCCACCTCACCGACTTCATCTTTACTTTCAATTTTCAGACGGGCCGTTAAATCACCGCCACCCGCAGCCACATCTTGTAAAGACGCCGCAATATGCTGCAGTGGTTGAATACCTTTAGAAACGATAATACTCGTAAGCACGCTAGTGATGATAAGGCCAATGACCGAGATGGTTACCGCAGAGAGCGTATGTTCATTCAACTCTTGAGTGCGCAATTCACGCTGCATCGCCACTTGCTGATCAATATCATCGATATAGATCCCCGTACCCAACACCCAGTCCCACTTAGATAAGTACTCGGCGTAACCGAGTTTTGGCGCTTGTGCATCAATGCTTGGCTTATGCCAAGAGAAATAAAGAAAACCATCACCGTTTTTAGATGCATCAATCAACCCACCAATTACTGCTACGCCGTTTTCATCCTTCAAACCGATAAGATTTTTGCCTTCTAAAGATGGCTTAATCGCATGCAGCGTATTGACCCCTTGCGAGTCATACGCAAAGAAATAACCATCACTTTCAAAGCGCATCGCTTTTAAGATTTCTTTTGCCGCTGCTTTGTTATTGCCATTTACGTCCGTATCGTAAAGCGGCTTTATCGCGGTAATACCCATCATCATATAGGCTTGCAGCTCTTTCTTACGTGTGTCGATCAGCTCTTGTCTATCTCGAGCCAGTTCTGCTTCTAAGCTATTACTGCCGTTGATGTAATAGACCACCGAGATCAATGTGGTGATCAACAACAAAGGGATCAGAGTCACCAACAGCAATTTACCTCGACTTTTCAATACCATTTTATTCCACTACCTCATTATTGTTATTTTTCCCCTTCTATCTTCCAGAGCGGGCAAAGATTGTCTGTGAAGTAAGCAAAGGTTTTATATAACGCTCAGCAATTAATATTCTGTAGTTTGATATCGATTAGCTTCTCATCAGATTTGCGGGGGCGATGAAAGATTCAGTTGTGCTAAACTCATCGCCAGAAAAATTGGAGATCTCACATGCAAACACTAGCAGGAAAGAAAATTCTACTCGGCATCAGTGGCGGTATTGCCGCGTATAAATGTGCGGAGCTAACTCGTCGTTTAATCGAAAGAGGCGCACAAGTCCAAGTGGTGATGACGCACGCGGCAAAGGAATTTATCACCCCACTCACCATGCAAGCTGTCTCGGGTAGACCAGTGTCTGATAGCCTGCTTGACCCAGCGGCGGAAGCCTCTATGGGTCATATTGAGTTGGCAAAATGGGCTGATCTGGTGCTATTGGCGCCTGCAACGGCGGATTTGATTGCTCGTATGACTGCGGGCATGGGTAACGACCTGTTGACCACACTTGTTCTTGCAACTGACGCACCAGTCGCGGTATCTCCTGCAATGAATCAACAGATGTATGCGCACCCCGCAACGCAAGAGAACATCGCAACTCTAAAGCGCCGTGGTTGTCATATCTGGGGCCCAGCTGCGGGTGAACAAGCGTGTGGCGATGTCGGTATGGGTCGAATGTTAGAACCGATGCAGCTCGTTCATCGCTGTGAGAGCTTCTTTCAACCAAAGCCTCTTGAAGGCCGCTCGGTACTGATTACTGCAGGCCCAACCCGTGAAGCCATTGACCCTGTTCGCTACATCTCTAACCACAGCTCAGGCAAGATGGGTTATGCGCTGGCGGACGCTGCGGCTAAGCTTGGTGCGACAGTTACCTTAGTAAGCGGCCCGGTTGCATTAGCAACGCCAGCGAGTGTCACTCGAGTAGATGTCGAAAGCGCACAACAGATGTTCGATGCTGTTATGGGCTCAGCACCACAACACGATGTCTTCATTAGCTGCGCTGCCGTCGCCGATTACCGCCCTCACACCGTAGCTGATCAAAAACTGAAGAAGGTCGACGGTACCGATGACATGTCTATCGAGATGGTGAAGAACCCTGATATCGTCGCTTCTGTGGCTAGCATGACCCAAGATCGCCCGTTCACCGTTGGCTTTGCTGCAGAAACTCAAGATGTCGAGAAGTACGCGCGTGGCAAACTGGTGAAGAAGAACCTAGATATGATCTGCGCCAATGATGTTTCAGTTGAAGGGCAAGGCTTTAATAGCAACAACAACGCTCTGAACCTTTACTGGAACGACGGTGATAAGTCACTTCCGCTCGAGAGCAAAGAGGCACTAAGCTTCAAGATCCTAGAACAGATTCAAGAGCTTATACCAATTACAGTAAGTAAGTGATCAGAAATAGCGTAGGAAAAACGCTTGAGAACAAGGCAGAGTTTTTCGATGAGTAGCTATTCTACAATCAAAAACTCTAACGAAGTTATCGAGCGTTTTAACAAGCTAGGTCGAGCAATTATTTGCTACGATTGGTATTTTTGAGGCGTAACCGCATTTTTGCGCTGACAATACCCTGACACCTCTCGATTCTGTTGACCTAATGCTTACAGAACTAGGAACAGAATTGATTGGTGTTTATAATCCCCTTCACTCATCATCCTCTCTATCAAAGGAAGTAAACAGATGGCTGGTACCCGTAAATCAAACCGTCGTGAAGAAATTCTACAAGCGCTTGCTCAAATGCTGGAATCAGCAGAAGGCGCATCTCGCATCACAACGGTGAAACTGGCCAAGCAGGTCGGCGTATCAGAAGCTGCACTTTATCGTCATTTCCCAAGTAAAGCGCGCATGTTTGAAGGGTTAATCGAGTTCATCGAAGAAGCATTAATGTCACGCATTAATCGCATCCTTGATGAAGAGAAAGATACCTTAGAGCGAATTCGATTGGTGTTACAACTGATCCTTGTTTTCTCAGAACGTAACCCTGGCCTGACTCGTATTTTGTCGGGACATGCTTTAATGTTTGAAAATGAGCGCCTACGCGATCGCATCAACCAACTGTTCGAGCGTATCGAAACGCAACTGCGTCAGATCCTACGCGAGCGTAAGATTCGTGAAGGCAAGTCTTTCCCTGTGGATGAAAGAATTCTCGCAGCTCAATTACTTGGTCAGGTTGAAGGTAGCCTCAATCGCTTTGTGCGTTCAGACTTCAAATACCAACCGACTGAAAACTTTGATGCCTACTGGGCGCTACTGAGTGCTCAAATTAAATAAATTCATTAATCTAAGCGGTGCTTATGACGACACAAACCAGTTCGACACAACACGTAATCACCAAACCACCTTTTCAGCTTTCGCTACTGCACCCTAAGTATTGGGGCGTTTGGTTCGGTTTTGGCTTGCTTGCCTTCATTGTTAATGTGCTGCCTTATCGCGCACTACTGATGATTGGCCGCTCTCTTGGTGCACTTGGTGCTCGTTATGGCAAAAAACGCGTTGCGATCACTGCACGCAACCTAGAGCTCGCATTTCCAGACAAGCCAGCAGATGAAGTCGATGCCATGGTGCAAGAAAACTTCAAAAATACCGGTATGGCACTGATCGAAACCGGCATTACTTGGTTCTGGCCTACGTGGCGCTTTAAGCGTCTGCTGGTAGACAAAGACACCCAAGCACTGCGTACCCACCAACAGAATGGTAAAGGTGTACTGCTGTGCTGTGTTCATGCCCTCAATCTAGAGATCACCGCTCGAGGAATGGCCGTACTGGGTATTCCAGGGCTTGGCGTATATCGCCCACACAACAACCCTGCTTACGAATTTATTCAGTACCGTGGTCGAACTCAAAATGGCAACCGCTTAATTCATCGCAAAGACGTTAAACGCATGATCAAAGTGCTACGCAAGGGAGAGATCCTTTTCTACCTGCCAGATCATGACTACGGCCGTAATAAGTCGGTATTTGTGCCATTCTTTGCCGTTGAGGATGCTTGTACCACCACTGGCACCAGTATTTTGGCTTACACCAGTAAGTGTGCACTGGTTCCGGGTTCGGGTTTTAGAAATGAACATGGGAAGTATGAGATCATCGCTAATGAGTCCGTGGAAGCCGATTACCCGCAAAAAGATGAGAAAGCCGCAGCGGCCTACATGAACCGCTACCTAGAGAAAACCATCTTAAGAGCTCCAGAGCAATGGATGTGGCTGCACAAGCGCTATAAGACTATGGAAGATCCAGAGGTGCCAAAAGGCATTCGCTACAAATAAACTAATTCGTTACAAATAAACGATGACCAAAAAGAAAGGGGCTGATGATTCATCAGCCCCTTTTGCATTCTATATTCTAAACAGAAATCGTATTAAATGCCGTACTCAGCGCGGTACGCTTTAACCGCTTCTAGTTGCGCTGCGTCTGTGCCCTTCTCTTCAAGGAAAGTCACTAGGTCAGTCAGGCTAACGATTGAGATGATTGCACAGCCGAAATCGCGCTCAACTTCTTGAATCGCAGATAACTCGCCTTTGCCCTTCTCTTGACGGTCTATCGCTACCAAAACACCTGCTAGGTCAGCACCGTTCGCTTGAATGATTTCCATTGATTCACGAATCGCAGTACCTGCAGTGATCACATCGTCCACCAGCATGATACGACCTTCCAATGCGCTACCTACAAGGTTGCCACCTTCACCGTGATCTTTCGCTTCCTTACGGTTAAAACAGTAAGGCGTATCGACATCGTGGTGATCGGCCAGTGCGACAGCTGTTGTCGTCGCGATTGGAATACCTTTGTATGCAGGGCCAAACAGTACATCGAATTCAATGCCTGAGTCTGCTAGTGCTGCTGCGTAGAAACGGCCTAGACGCGCTAGGTCACGCCCTGTGTTAAACAATCCAGCATTGAAGAAGTAAGGGCTCTTACGGCCAGACTTTAAAGTAAACTCACCAAACTTAAGTACTTCTTTCTCTAGTGCAAATTCAATAAATTCACGTTGATATGCTTTCATGCTCATCCTCTATGTTTACTCAATAAAACTTAACTTACGCTCTGTACCACCCTTTCAGGTTTTACAGACAAAAAAATAGCTCCTTATGAAAGGAGCTATCTAGAAACTATTCTGCCAACGCCGACTTCTGCGCTTCAACAATATCGGCAATGCCCTTATTCGCCAGGGCTAGAAGCTGCATCAGCTCTTCGTGGCTAAACGGTTCGCCTTCTGCGGTGCCTTGAATCTCAATCATCTTACCGTCTTCCGTCATTACAACGTTCATATCGGTATCGGCTGCTGAGTCTTCAACGTATTCAAGGTCACATAGAGCTTGTTCACCAACGATACCCACTGAAACTGCCGTTACGTGGCCTTTCATTGGATTCGTTTTAAGCTTACCGTTCTCTAACAGGTGGTTAATCGCGTCAGCCATTGCGACGCTCGCACCAGAGATAGACGCAGTACGTGTACCGCCATCTGCTTGGATAACATCACAATCAACCGTGATCATGATTTCACCCATCGCTTTTAGATCAACCACAGCACGTAGGCTACGAGCGATCAGACGTTGGATTTCCATCGTACGACCGCCTTGTTTACCGCTCGCTGCTTCACGACGGTTACGAGTGTGCGTTGCACGTGGCAGCATGCCGTATTCAGCCGTTACCCAACCCTTTCCTTGACCTTTCAACCAACGCGGCACGTTCTCTTCTACCGTCGCGTTACATAGAACCTTGGTATTACCAAATTCAACCAGCACAGAGCCTTCAGCATACGCTGTGTAGTTACGAGTAATTTTAATTGGACGAACTTGATCTACGGCGCGGTCATTTGGACGCATAAGTATCTACCTTATTAGTCTTATCTTTAGGTGTTTAACTATTGAAAGTGTCTGTCACCTAAGAAAGGGGTGAGACAAATTGGATTGGGGCGAGATTATATAGCAGTTTGCAGTGCAAAGCTATTTATCGTGAAGCTCCATCTTTCCCAAAAAGCAGCTCAACCTAAAAAGCAATGGGCACACACAGCACCTCGTATCATGATACTATGCGTGCGCGTTATTTTCAGAATGATAAAAGACAGGAAAATTCGATGATTTATAGTATGACGGCATACGCACGTAAAGAAGTGAAAGGCGATTGGGGTACAGCAGTGTGGGAAATCCGCAGTGTAAACCAGCGCTACCTTGAAACTTACTTCCGCATGCCAGAGCAGTTCCGTGGCCTAGAGCCAATCCTTCGCGAGCGTTTTCGTAAGCGTCTAGCACGCGGTAAAGTTGAGTGTAACCTGCGTTTTGAAGCGAACCCAGCAGCAAAAGGTGAGCTAAGCATCAACGAAGGCCTAGCACAACAAGTGATCAATGCAGCGAACCAAGTAATGGGTATGACTGGCGAAGAGAGCCGCCTGAACCCATTCCAAGTAATGAACTGGCCTGGTGTGATGGAAACGCCTGAGCAAGACATGGATGCGATCAACAAAGATTTGCTCGCTGGTTTTGACGAAGCAGTGAAAGACTTCATTGATGCACGTGGCCGTGAAGGCGACAACATGAAGGCTCTTATCGAGCAGCGTCTAACTGCAATCACAGAAGAAGTCGTTAAAGTTCGTGCACGCATGCCAGAGATCCTAGAGTGGCAACGTGAGCGTCTGCTTAACAAGTTTGAAGAAGCGAAGGTTGAACTTGAAGGTGCACGAGTTGAGCAAGAGCTTATCTTACTGGCTCAAAAGTCTGACGTCGCTGAGGAGCTAGACCGCCTAGATTCTCATGTGAAAGAAGCAACGAACATCCTGAAGAAAGGTGGCGCATGTGGCCGTCGTCTAGACTTCATGATGCAAGAGTTCAACCGTGAGTCGAACACGCTAGCGTCGAAATCTATCAGCACAGACATCACAGCATCAGGTGTAGAGCTGAAGGTTCTTATCGAGCAGATGCGTGAGCAAATTCAAAACATTGAATAATCTATTAGGCACCACCTAACGTGATTCGAAAATAGCTCCTGTCATCAGGGGCTATTTTTTATAGCAGGTATAATTCCTCTCTTCTGCATGCCCATGGCTAAACAGGAATAAGTGCTCACCTTTCACTTTGTACATCAATTCAATTTTAGCTCTGACCAGAGAGTTCATGTCGCGTACAAATACATCACCATTTGTTGGCTTTAAATTCCAGTCAATGTGGTGATAAGCGACCGATAAAAGGCCATTCTCAGCGGTATAGTCCGCCTCATAATAGACTTCGTAGGGCTCAATTTTCCCATCGAGGTTTTTTAGGTGCCCTTTCTGAAAAATCAGCAAACTGTTGTTTGAGGTGAACTCTAGAATAGAGCGGTCGGCAATCTCTTGATAACCGCTATAGCCTTGCGTGACAAAACCCTCATCAAGCTGCACACACGCCCAGCGGGTCCCCGCCAAGTGTTGCTGCTCAAATTTCCATTGATACAGTGCTATAGCGATAACACTAACAAAGAGTGCGATGTTGAAAGCGATGATTGTTTTTAACCGCATATTGCTCTCGCCCTCTTAATCGCTTTAACGACTGTCGCTGGGATCTGCTCGATCGTCACTGAGTGATTCACATAGCTGGCGTTCTTACTGCCATGTTTTGCAAACGCGAAAGCTTTAATCAGATAAACACCATCGTCATAAGCCGACTCTGCAACTCGCAGATACACATCAGCATGGCAAGTAGGAAGAGACTGCGTCGCCAACTCATACGCGAGAAGCTGTCCGTCACTGATCAAATATGCGCTGTCATGAAGGTAAAAGTCGGTCGCACCAACTTGAAAATGTTGATAATCGCTCGGTTGGATAAAGTCTGGCTTTCTTATAAAAGGTTTAGCCAGCAATATAAATATCAGACAGGGAAGCAGAAGCACTGTTACCACGCCATGCCACAAATACTTGCTCTCTTTTTCCTTGATAGGTTCGCTGACTTTGCTTGACGCTGCCGGGGTAACATCGCTCTCGTGGCTTACTCGAATTGTCCGCTCTTCGACCTTCTTTTTCACAGGCTCTTCAGCGCAATGGATTTCAAGTACGTAGCCAATCTTACTCACGGTTCTGAGAGTGACGTCAGTTGCGCCTAACTGTGTGAAGTTTTTTCTTAAACCAGAAATGACATTAGTGATCGCTTGGTCGGTGACTAACGCTCCCTCCCAGCATGTTTCAAACAGACACTCGCGAGTAACGTGGGTACTTTGGTTTTCTAGCAGCAAACTCAATACGGCATAGGGTAGCGGGCGCAATTGGATACTCTCGCCTTCCACACTCGATAATGTCCGAGTGGTAGGCTCAAGGATCAAATTGGAAAAATAGACTCTATGCATAAGCTCACTGTTACTAGAATTTGAGCAAATTTCACTCAAAAATATACCGCGGTGATTATGATCCTATCATTACTGACTCTGTGGTGTAAGTGGTAGTCTGAAATCTACTACCAATTCAAAGAACAGTGCCAATGAAAAATACACCATTAAATATATCAATAACTTATGTAATAAATATAAAAATAAATAAAAGAAAAACCGTCAATAAATCGACAATTCATGAAGTTTAAATGAAATCCATCTTTAGTTTTATATCGATATTGAACACACAATGCACACTGTTTTTTATCCCCAATGAGATGTATATAATGAAAAAAGCAGTGATCCTTCTGGCAGCATTTTCTGCCTTTGCTGGTGCCCAAGAACAAGCCGTTGAAAAAGACGTATCTGGTTTTTATCTAGGCGGTGGTTTCGGTACTACAACTTATGATGATGACGTGTCTGGTTCAATCCTAGAAACCAATGATTCTTCATTTAAGCTTATTGGTGGCTACCAATTTAACCGTATCGTCGGTGTTGAAGCACAGTACACAAAGTACAGTGATGTCACTGCACCTCGCACTCCTCTTAAGATTGAACCAACAGGGATCTCTATTGCAGCTAACCTTGGTTATACATTCGATAGCGGCTGGCGCCCATTTGGTACCGTTGGTCTAACTCAACTTTCATTCGATACTAATGGCTATGGTAGCGATGATGAGACAGCGCTGCGTCTAGGTGCAGGCGTTGAATACACGCCAGCAAGTCTTGAAAATCTAAACTTCCGCGTTGCTTACGAAGTTGATACTTTCAGTGTTGATGTAGACAATTGGCTATATGATGACGTTACTATCCAACTTGGTTCGTTCTACGCTGGAGCAACTTACAAATTCTAACAATGAACACTTAGTTGGCTAGAAAATACAAAGGGCGACTCAATGTCGCCCTTGTTGTATCTGTCTGGATTTAAATCTCAATCACTCGTCTGGCTCTTTGGTTTGTCCATCGACATAAGGCCAGTAATGATGACCTACACGAATCAATAGTGTCGCAGCCGCAAGAATGAACGCCGCCACCGCTAGCCAAACCACCAAGACCGCATCCAACTCCTTCATGCCTAGCGTGATATAACGCGCAATCGCCATCATTGCGATATAGATAGGATATCGAACGGGGATCTTACCGTTCATCACAAACTGCTGCACCATCGCCAGCACTTCAAGATAGATAAACATCAGTAGGATGTCAGTCAAGAGAACGCGCTTTTCAGCAAACACATGCATGAACTCTTCAACCATCGCAAACAGGGTCGCCAACGTAATGGCCACCAGCAGTACGGCTTCAAGAATATGGAATATCTTCAAGAAAGGTCGACTAAAACCTTTTGGTAAATGAGAAGGCATAAACACTCTAATTACTAATTAAACCAAACATTACAATAGCATGCCTATATCAAAGTGGCGCTATCTGTTATCACCAACTTTAGGCGTAGAGGGTGGCAATAAGATTAAAAGTTCTGGAATCTTCAACGAAAAAAATGGCCCTGCGCAGTGCAGAGCCATTCTTAAAATCTGATTCGATTACAGAAGCAGTAGATAAACAAGGAACACCACTGATAGTCCGTAAATCAATGGGTGCACGTCTTTACCCTTACCCGCGACAACCATAGTAAATGCGTAACTAATGAAGCCCATCGCCATGCCGTTCGCAGGAGAGAAGCTCAGTACAGTGAACATAATGGTGAAGAAGGCTGCGATACGAGACTCTTTCTTCTCCCAGTTAATCTGACCAAGGCGACCCACCATATAGATGCCCACCACGACCATCGCCGGCGCAACCATAGCCGCCGAGAAAATAGAGAAGATTGGGTATAGGAACAGCGAGATTAGGAACAAGCCTGCAACCATTACTGCCGCCAAACCTGTTTTCGCACCTTGAGAAGAAGCAATACCTGACTCAGAGAAAGCCGTAATTGAAGTGGTACCCAGAACAGAACCAATCACAGTGCCGCCTGCGTCAGCAACCAATGCCGATTTCGCGTTTGGCACTTTGCCGTCTTTATCAATGATACCCGCGTCACGACCAACACCCACAATGGTGCTCAAGCCATCAAAGAAGTCGACAATCAGGAAGATAAGAACGATGAACAGCAGATCAAACATCTTCTCTGCCGTGAAGGCTGAGAAATCAAAGATCGCACCGAAGCTGCCCGCCATGCTTGGTGGCATAGAGATTAGCTCATCTGGAATGGGCGCATTCGACGTACCCATAAACAAATCAGCAATGATCGTCAGTACAATCGCAGATACAAACGAGATAAACGTCGCTAGCTTGATGTCACGAACCATACAGCCAAGCGCAATGAAGATACTCACATAAGCAATGATCACTTGTGGGTCTGAGATGTCACCAAGGCCAACCAGTACAAATGGGTTAGAAACAATGATGCCTGCATTTTTAAGACCCAAGAACGCGATAAACAAGCCAAGCGATACCGTGATCGCCAGTTTCAGGTCTTCTGGAATCGACTCAATCATCGACTTACGAATATTGGTCAGAGAGAACGCAAGGTACAGAATACCCGATAGGAAAATACCAAATAGCGCTTCATTCCAAAGCACGGCAACAGAGCCACTTAATAATAGGCCTTTAAAGAAGCCGTTCATGCTCATGCCCGGTGCCAGCATTACTGGGTAGTTACCCCAAATACCCATGATTAGGGTTGAGATAGCCGCCGCCAAAGCCGTTGCTGTAAATACCGCGCCTTTATCCATGCCAGGAATGCCACCTAAGATAGCTGGGTTCACCGCTAGGATGTAGCTCATCGCCAAGAAAGTAATAAAACCTGCGTATAGCTCGGTGCTAATGGTGGTCTTTCTTTCAGAAATCTTAAACAGAGAATCTAGCGAACCAGATGAGGTGTTTTGGGCCTTAAGGGTGGAATCGGTACTCACAACAAAACCTATGCAAAAAATAAGAAATTGAAGATTCAAATGCTGTGAGAAAAAGAGAGGTTTCTGCACTAAAAACTGTAGTCACCAAGATAGGCTCGGTAGTAGAAACATCTAGTCCATATCACTAGATATATACAGCATTTAATCGTTTGCGCGGATTGTAAGGGTTGAGATTAAAACTTCAACAAATTTTGTCTGGATCACATAAAAAAGTGCTGATGGCCACTGATTGCATTTCTACGAAGATCCTTGAGAAGATCATTTGCCAATAAATAACGATCAAGCCAGTTGTTCTGAATCATTGAAATATGCTACTCTTCGCCTCCATTTTTCTGACCTAATTTTCACCACATTGCGTGTACACTGTGCACAGCAGAGGTGAGCAAGAGTTCGGTCAGTGCTATCTTTTATAGTGGAGGGCAACACCTTCACTCAATCCAACCAACAGTGGAAACATACAGATGGGCAAAGGTACTCTTTACATCGTATCTGCACCTAGTGGCGCAGGTAAATCGAGCTTGATCTCAGCAATGCTAGAAACCAATCCAACCTACGCAATGAAGGTATCTGTTTCACACACCACTCGCGGTATGCGCCCTGGTGAAGAAAATGGTGTTCACTACCACTTCGTTGAAAAGCATCACTTCGAAGATCTTATCGCTAAAGGTGAGTTCTTAGAGTATGCCGAAGTGTTTGGTAACTACTACGGTACTTCTCGCGTATGGATTGAAGAAAACCTAGACCGCGGTATTGATGTGTTCCTAGATATCGACTGGCAGGGTGCTCGTCAGATCCGTGAACAGATGCCTCAAGCAAAGAGTGTATTCATTCTTCCACCATCAAACGGTGAGCTAGAGCGTCGTCTAAATGTTCGTGGTCAAGATAGCGCAGAAGTTATTGCGAAACGCATGAGCGAAGCGAAGTCAGAAATCTCTCATTATAATGAGTATGACTACGTGATCGTGAATGATGACTTTGATGCAGCCCTTATGGACTTCAGAGCTATCATTCGTGCGGAGCGCTTAAAAGAAGATAAGCAAGCAGCAAAATACAGCGGCATGCTTACTGCTCTACTGGCGGAATAAGCTAGCAAGGCTAGATTTTCCATTGAGATAAGTATACGGTGATCTAGAAAGTCTCTAGTTAAACTTGTATACTTTCTCGTCATTCAAAATTTATTAGTTAACTATTTGGAGTCCTCATGGCACGCGTAACTGTTCAAGACGCTGTTGAAAAAGTTGGCAACCGTTTCGACCTAGTTCTTATTGCGGCTCGCCGCGCTCGTCAAATGCAAACTGGCGGTAAAGATTCACTAGTGCCTGAAGAAAACGATAAGCCAACGGTTATCGCACTTCGTGAAATCGAAGAAGGTCTTATCACTAAAGACGTACTAGATGCTCGTGAGCGTCAAGAGCAACAAGAGCAAGAAGCAGCTGAGCTTGCAGCAGTAAGCAGCATCGCTCACTCTCGTTAACTCTTATTCGCAAAAGCGTCATTGTTATTCGAACTAATTAACCTTCCGGGCCTTTAATTTGTATCTATTCGATAGCCTCAAAGACGTTGCCCAAGAATACCTAACAGAGCCTCAAATTGAGGCTCTGCGTCAATCTTATGTGGTAGCGAGAGATGCCCATGAAGGGCAAACCCGCTCAAGCGGTGAACCATACATTATCCACCCTGTTGCTGTTTCACGTATCCTGGCTGAAATGCGCCTTGATATCGAAACACTCCAAGCAGCCCTACTCCACGATGTAATTGAAGATACTGAAGTTACAAAAGAAGAGTTAGAAGCGCAGTTTGGTAACACAGTGGCGGAGCTTGTTGATGGTGTTTCTAAGCTGGATAAGCTTAAGTTTCGTGATCGCAAAGAAGCGCAAGCAGAGAACTTCCGTAAAATGGTTCTCGCCATGGTGCAAGACATCCGCGTTATCTTGATCAAATTAGCAGACCGAACACACAACATGCGTACGCTCGGGGCACTTCGCCCAGATAAAAAGCGTCGTATTGCACGTGAAACTCTAGAGATCTACTCTCCTCTTGCTCACCGTCTTGGTATCCATAACATCAAGACTGAACTAGAAGAACTTGGCTTTGAAGCCCTTTATCCAAACCGTTACCGAGTTCTTAAAGAAGTGGTGAAAGCCGCTCGTGGTAACCGCAAAGAGATGATCCAACGTATCCATAGCGAGATTGAAGGTCGCCTTGAAGAGGTTGGCTTACCTGCTCGTGTATTTGGTCGTGAAAAGAACCTGTTCTCCATCTACAACAAGATGAAAACCAAAGAGCAGCGTTTCCACACCATTATGGATATCTACGCATTCCGCGTCGTCGTAGACACTCCAGACACTTGTTATCGCGCACTGGGTCAGGCTCATAGCTTGTATAAGCCTCGTCCGGGTCGCATGAAAGACTACATTGCGGTACCGAAAGCCAATGGCTATCAGTCTCTGCATACATCAATGATTGGTCCTCACGGCGTTCCTGTTGAAGTACAAATTCGTACCGAAGACATGGACCAAATGGCTGACAAAGGTGTTGCGGCGCACTGGTCTTATAAAGGCAATGGCACTCGTAGCAATGGCACGACCGCGCAAGTGAAAGCTCAGCGCTGGATGCAGAGCCTACTTGAGCTTCAACAAAGTGCCGGTAACTCGTTCGAATTCATTGAGAACGTTAAATCTGACCTATTCCCAGACGAGATCTTTGTCTTCACACCGAAAGGTCGTATCGTTGAGCTGCCAGCAGGCGCAACAGCCGTCGACTTTGCTTACGCAGTCCATACTGACGTTGGCAACATGTGTGTTGGTGCTCGTGTCGACATGAACCCGTACCCGCTAAGCAAAGCCCTGAAGAACGGTCAGACGATCGAAATCATCAGTGCGCCGGGTGCTCGTCCGAATGCAGCATGGCTCAACTATGTGGTGACCTCTCGTGCTCGTACTAAGATCCGTCAGGTTCTTAAAACCATGCGTCGTGAAGAGTCTGTCACCCTAGGTCGCCGCCTGCTTAACCACGCACTGGGTGAACACTCGATTGGCGATATTGCGCAAGAGAATGTTGAACACGTTCTGTCTGATCTGCGCCTTGAGTCGATTGAAGACCTACTGGCTTCGATTGGTCTGGGTGAGCTGATGAGCATCGTGATTGCACGTCGCCTGCTTGGTGATGCTGACGAGCTAACAGAAGTGAGCAGCGACAGCGATTCACCGAAGAAGAAGCTGCCTATCCGCGGCGCTGAAGGTTTACTGCTGACATTTGCCAACTGTTGTCACCCAATCCCTGATGATCACATCATTGCCCATGTGTCTCCAGGTCGTGGTCTTGTGGTTCACCGTGAAACATGTCCAAACGTCCGTGGTTACCAAAAAGAACCAGACAAGTACATGGCGGTTGAATGGTCTGACGATTACGACCAAGAGTTCACAGCTGAGCTTCAGGTCGATCTACAGAATCACCAAGGTGCACTGGCTGAATTAACCAATGTTATCTCGAAAACGGGCTCTAACATTCACGGTATCTCAACTGAGGAACGTGATGGGCGCTTGTATACAGTGACAATCTTGCTGACCACGAAAGATCGTGTACATCTTGCGAGTATTATGAAGAAGCTGCGTGTTATGCCACACGCGCTGAAGGTAAGACGTCGTAAGAACTGATTCAAAATAAGATGAGAGATTCGAGATGGCGAGATGCGAAGAGCAAATGACTTCGTAACTCGCCACCTAAATTCCACATCTGTTTTTAATTTTTTGAGTCTAGATAGATAAAGTAGATGAGAGATACGAGTCTCGAGATGCGAAGAGCAAAAGCTTTTCATCACTCCACTTTTCGTATTTCGAGTCTGCTTTAATTCTTTATATTGCTTTGATCTTTTCGTTTCTCGTTTTCCCGAATCTTGCATCTGCTCTTATCCTTTTGCATCTCGCTTACTCGCATCCCGTATCCGCCCTCAATCTCTTCGCATCCCGTTTACCCGAATCTCTCATCTGCTCTTTCGCTTTATCCTGTACAAAAATCCAGTAAAATGCTTGAATAGACGATATCCATTACCGTCGTGAGCCTTGTTATGTCACAGCTTTTATCTGCTATTCCTCTTAACTCTTTGTCTGGAGTTGGCGCAAAGGTCGCCGAGAAACTGGCAAAGGTTGGGTTGAACAACGTACAAGATCTACTGTTTCATCTGCCACTGCGTTACGAAGACCGCACACGCATCTACCCAATTGCTAAATTGCATGCTGGGATCTGGGCGGCAGTGCAGGGCAAAGTGATGAGCGTCGATACCATCTTTGGTAAACGCAAAATGCTGGCGGTAAAAATCAGCGATGGCAACGGCACCATCACCCTGCGTTTTTTCAACTTCACCGCAGGGATGAAGAACAACTTTGCGGAAGGCAAACAGGTTCATGCCTACGGCGAGATTAAACGTGGCGGTATGGGGCTGGAGATCGTCCATCCAGACTACAAGTTCTTTGCACCAAGGCAACAGCCCGATGTAGAAGCAACCCTGACTCCGGTTTACCCAACGACCGACGGACTACGACAAGTCACTCTGCGTAACCTCACTGATCAAGCACTAGAGCTTATCGATAAGGCGGCAGTCAATGAGCTACTTCCTTCTGGTCTATACGATCACCAGATCACGCTGGCACAAGCACTGCATACTATTCACAGGCCGCCTCCAGGGATCGACCTTGAACTGTTTGATGAGGGCAAGCATCCTGCCCAACTTCGTTTGATCATGGAAGAGCTGCTCGCACAAAACCTCTCTATGCTCTCGGTTCGTAGCAAAGGGCAGCAAGACAACGCAATACCACTGCCGCCAGTACATACACTCAAAGACAAGCTACTCGCACAGCTGCCGTTCTCACCAACCAATGCACAAGCACGAGTAGTGAAAGAGATTGAGGGCGACCTAGAGAAGCCGCACCCGATGATGCGCCTAGTACAAGGTGATGTAGGTTCAGGTAAAACCTTGGTTGCTGCACTGGCGGCGGTTCGCGCTCTAGAGCATGGCCAACAAGTGGCGCTGATGGCACCAACCGAACTTCTAGCAGAGCAACACTCGATCAACTTTGCTAACTGGTTTGAAAGTATGGGTATTCAAGTAGGTTGGCTCGCGGGCAAACTGAAAGGCAAAGCTAAAGAGAAAGAACTTGAGCGAATTGCCAGTGGCGAAGCGCAAATGGTGGTCGGTACCCACGCCCTCTTCCAAGAGCATGTTGAGTTCAAAAACCTTGGTCTGGTGATCATTGATGAGCAGCATCGATTTGGTGTCCACCAACGACTAGAGCTACGTGAGAAAGGCGCGAAACAAGGTTACTACCCTCATCAGCTAGTGATGACAGCAACACCAATCCCGCGAACCTTAGCAATGACCGCCTATGCGGATTTGGAAACCTCAATTATTGATGAGCTTCCGCCCGGTCGAACCCCAATTCAAACCGTCGCCATTCCTGATACCAAGCGTGATGACATTGTTGAGCGTGTGCGCAACGCCTGTCTCAATGAGGGCAAACAGGCTTATTGGGTGTGTACTCTGATTGATGAATCAGAAGTATTGGAAGCACAAGCCGCAGCGGATACCGCAGAGGAGCTGCAACGCAAACTACCTGATGTAAAGATTGGCTTGGTTCATGGCCGAATGAAACCCGCTGAGAAGCAAGCGGTGATGCAAGAGTTCAAAGAGAACAAACTGCATCTGTTAGTTGCAACTACGGTGATTGAAGTGGGTGTGGATGTGCCGAATTCGAGCTTAATGATCATCGAGAATCCAGAACGTCTTGGCTTAGCGCAGCTGCACCAATTACGTGGTCGTGTTGGTCGTGGCTCAGTCGCCAGTCATTGTGTATTGCTGTACCACTCACCGCTGTCTAAAACCGCTCAGAAACGCTTAGGCGTATTGCGTGAAAGTAACGATGGTTTTGTGATTGCACAGCGTGACTTGGAGATCCGAGGCCCAGGTGAACTGCTAGGTACCAAACAAACAGGCTTAGCGGACTTTAAGATTGCTGATTTGGTTCGCGACCAACGCCTGATCCCTGAAGTACAGCGCATCGCTCGTCACATTCACGACAGCTACCCAGAGAATGCTAAAGCGATCATCAACCGCTGGTTAGGTGAGCGTGATGTTTACTCTAAGGCGTAGTTCCTTCTCATAGTTGAGGTTCAAAAGTAGCAAGGCTTCCACGTGGAAGCCTTTTTAGTACACGTTACTTTCATCAATCAAGAGAGAGATTCCCTACTCGTTCGTTCCTCACGATAGAGAATGACGTTTGTAGATAACGCCATCATCCCCGAGAGGGAAGAATGACCGAATCGGGGATCTATAGCCGTCCCCGATACTCACTAGAATTACGACTTAACCGGAAAACTGATCTGCGCTTTCAAACCACCTTGGCTGCGGTTATTCACCACCACAGCACCCTGATGTTGACTGACAATACGCTTCACAATCGCCAAGCCTAAGCCAGTACCCTCACTACCACGCGCGGTATCGCCTCGGGTGAAGGGTTCAAACAACTTACTGATCTGATCTTGCGGAATACCGGGGCCATTGTCCTCGACCGTCACCCACGCCAATTTATTATCTGCAGTCATGCCCGTTGTCACCTTCACCCAACCATTACCGTAACGTAGAGCATTAACCACCAAGTTACTCACGGCACGCTTAATCGCAATTGGATTCCCGAGAGCAGGCTTCATGGATGTCGATATATCCGTTTCAATCTGCACCTCATAGCCGCCCTCAGAGCTTGCTACCTCACCGGCGATATCTTCTAAGAACACCGCTTGGAATGAGTTCCGATCAACCGGTTTAAGGTAATCCATAAACTGACTGATGATCTCGTTACACTCTTCGGTATCACTGATAATACCCTCGGCTAAGTAGCTGTCTTCTGGTGACATCATCTCTGTTGCCAAGCGGATACGAGTCAATGGCGTGCGTAGATCGTGGCTAATACCCGCCATCAACAGTGCTCTGTCTTCTTCTAGCTCTTGAATGCCTTTCGACATCTGGTTGAAGGCACGAGTTACTGAGCGAATCTCTTGTGCGCCTTGCACTGGTAGCGGTGGTGGGATATCACCACGCCCAACGCCTTTCGCAGCTTTCTCTAGCGCAATCAATGGGCGATTTTGTAAACGGATAAACAACCAGCCACCAGCAATGATCAACAGCGCCATGATCAAGCTATTTCGAAACAGTGGCGCAAAGTCCTCTTCTTGTAGCTCAGAAAGTGGGATTCGAATCAAGGAATTAGGTAGCTGCGCGATATCCATCCACAACACATAGCTCTCAGCACCTAAGATCAACCTCACCTCGGTCTCTGAACCCAGCTCCTTGGTCATCTCTTCACTCATTAGATCAATCGCGACAGCATGATAAAACTCACCCGCAGTATCACTGTCTTTAGCATGTACCGTCACCCCAAGCTGCTCCAATACCCGCTGACGCAATGGAGCATCCATCTCGATATCGAGGTCGCCTTCATCTAAAACCAAGTTCAACTCATGCGCTAAGATCTTATTGAACTGCTGCAAACTCGGCATCAAGGCGTAATTAAATACCGCGTAATAAGAGAATATTTGGCTGGCCACCAACAAGGTTAAAAAAAGAACGATAGATTGAGTAAAGGAGCTACGTATACGCATAGAAAACCTAAAGTGAAAGGTAGAGAAACAGAGACATAATAGAAACTATAACTCTAAACCACTGTTCTGAATATAAAACGGGCCATCACATAAGCATGAGATGACCCGATAATAATCACGTTTCAATCACGAGTGTGACAGATAGAGCTACACCGCTTTTCCATCTGGAACGAACACGTAACCTAAGCCCCACACCGTTTGGATGTAGCGTGGCTTACTTGGATCTTCTTCAACAAGGCGACGCAGGCGAGAGATCTGAACGTCGATAGAACGCTCCATCGCTGAGTACTCACGGCCACGAGCCATGTTCATTAGCTTATCGCGAGACATTGGCTCACGTGCATTAGTTACCAGTGACTTCAATACTGCAAACTCACCCGAGGTCAGAGGCATCGGCTCTTCTCCACGAAACATCTCTCGAGTACCTAGGTTCAAACGGAATTCACCGAACTCAACCACAGACTCTTCCGTGCTTGGTGCTCCCGGTGCTTCAATCACTTGGCGACGCAGTACCGCTTTGATACGTGCCAACAACTCACGAGGGTTAAATGGCTTCGGTAGGTAATCGTCGGCACCCACTTCTAGGCCAACAATGCGATCAACTTCATCGCCCTTAGCGGTCAGCATCAAAATCGGCAACATGTTATTGGCATTGCGCAGACGACGACAGATTGAAAGGCCATCTTCACCTGGCAACATCAGGTCCAATACCATTAAGTGGAAGTTTTCACGGGTTAACAGGCGGTCCATCTGCTCACTGTTTGCCACGCTACGCACTTGAAAGCCTTGCTCAGACAAGTAGCGCTCCAGCAATGCACGAAGGCGCGCATCGTCATCGACCACTAAAATTTTGTAGTTTTCTTGCATGTAATGGTTCCACCTATTAAAACTCAAACTTGAAGATTAAGTATTCTTTTTAGACATTGAAAATGTAACATTCTTGGAGAAAATGTCGCCTAAAGAATTGTTAACGTATGTTGCCTTTCTATATATTCTATCTTAGAACATGATTTCACTAAGTCAGAGTTATGAAAACAAACTTAATTACTCGTGAGGGCTATGAAAGACTCACTAAAGAGCTGAATTTCCTATGGCGAGAAGAGCGCCCAGAAGTGACCAAAAAGGTAACTTGGGCAGCAAGCCTAGGCGATCGCAGTGAAAACGCAGACTATCAGTACAACAAAAAACGCCTGCGCGAGATAGACCGCCGCGTTCGCTATTTAAGAAAGCGCCTCGACCAAGTCAAAGTTGTGGACTACTCGCCCCAACAGGAAGGTAAGGTCTTTTTTGGTGCTTGGGTAGAGATAGAGAATGATGATGGCGATACCAAAGCATTCCGTATCGTAGGGCCAGATGAGATCTATGGTGGCGTCAAAGACTATGTCTCGATCGACTCACCGATGGCACGTGCGCTGCTAAAAAAAGAAGTGGATGATGAATTCACAGTACGCACCCCAGAGGGTGACAAAGAGTGGTTTGTGAATGCGATTCGCTACCAATAGCAGGTACTTTTCACTGCTCTAGATAAAAGGAAACCCCGTGAGACTTGCGCCTTACGGGGTTAAGTTCTTTCGTAGCCTTCCTGCCACTATTTATCTCATTGAGATAAGGTGCTCCCTGCATCTTTCCTTGATATTGGCTAAATCCTTTAACCGATTTCCTTTTGTCATCGCCATCCTAGCGGTGTCCATGCTTGCCTATCATCCTGACGGGCCAATCTCATCCAGAGATATTCACTTTCATCAGCATCAGTAACCATCCTAGCCACATCAAACTCAATCAGTGTTTTACATCCTTGCTGACCACTCATCCTAAGCAATCAAATCTTCATCCTGAAGATACCTAATCCGTTAGGCTTTTTCCTGTTCCTGCCAACTCCCTGTCGACAAGGTAAATATTACGCGAAATCCGATGGCATCCCAGATATCTGCCAACAAAAAATGGTATGACATCGATCACACCGTAATTACAACCATTAAATATCAACAACTTACAATCAATCGTAGCAAAAACAGCATGAACAAAGAGATTTAGTCGCACATCACTTGTAAGAGATCTCTCACAAAGGGTATGTCAGATCGGGAAATCACCGAACAAACAGGAAATTGACTTAGCAGAGCTAGAAAAAGCTAAGGTTAACCCCCATATATGTGGGCACGATAATCAAAAAGAGATTCAACGGATGAGCCAAGCTATCTGTAGACAGATCGCTCAAGAGCTGAGCGTTCGCCCCGATCAAGTGACCGCAGCAGTTACCCTAATCGACGACGGTAACACGGTTCCCTTTATTGCACGTTACCGTAAAGAGGTGACGGGCGGCCTTGATGACACCCAATTACGTAATCTAGACAGCCGACTTTCTTATCTGCGTGAACTCGACGATCGCCGTCAAACGATCCTCAAATCTATTCAAGACCAAGGCAAACTGACCGCTGAGCTTGAAAAAGAGATCATTCAAGCCGACAGCAAAACCCGCCTTGAAGATTTATACCTACCTTACAAGCCTAAGCGCCGAACCAAAGGTCAAATCGCGATTGAGGCTGGCCTAGAGCCGCTCGCAGAGACGCTTTGGAACGAGCCACAACACGATCCAGAAAACGAAGCATCCCGATACCTAAACAGTGAAAAAGGCATTGAAGATACTAAGACCGCACTGGATGGGGCACGTGCAATCATCATGGAACGCATCGCAGAAGATGCAAACCTGCTTGAGAAAATCCGTCAGCACCTGACGCGTAATGCAGCACTAGGTGCGCGAGTGGTTGCTGGCAAAGAGCAAGAAGGCGAGAAGTTCAAAGACTACTTCGAGCATGATGAAACGCTGAGCAAAGTGCCTTCACACCGTGCTCTAGCCATGCTGCGTGGTCGTAATGAAGGCTTCTTAACCTTAACCATGAACGCAGACCCAGAGCAAGAAGAGGGCGTGCGTGGTTCTTACTGTGAAAACATCATTTCTGATCACTACGGTATTACTCTGAGTAGCGCGCCTGCCGATGCGTGGCGTAAGCAAGTGATCAGCTGGGCATGGCGCATTAAAGTGTCTATGCACATGGAAACCGAGCTGATGGGCGCAATGAAAGAGCGCGCAGAGATCGAAGCAATTGAAGTATTCGCGACCAACCTAAAAGATCTGTTAATGGCAGCTCCGGCAGGTCCTCGTGCAACGTTAGGTCTCGATCCTGGCCTGCGTACTGGTTCAAAAATTGCCGTCGTTGATGCAACGGGTAAAGTGCTCGCAACCGAAACTATCTACCCTCACCCGCCGCAAAAACAGTACGACAAATCGGCTCATATCGTTGAGCAGATGGTGCGTCAATTCAATGTTGATCTGATTGCGATTGGTAACGGTACCGCTTCACGTGAAACTGACAGCTTTGTGGCTGACGTGATTAAGCGCGGTAACCTAAAAGTGCAGAAGATCATCGTTAGCGAAGCTGGTGCATCGGTTTACTCAGCGTCTGAGCTTGCAGCCAAAGAGTTCCCGAATATGGACGTATCTTTGCGTGGTGCAGTATCGATTGCTCGTCGTCTACAAGACCCATTGGCAGAGCTAGTGAAGATTGACCCGAAGTCGATCGGTGTTGGCCAATACCAACACGATGTGAGCCAAACCATGCTCGCGAAACGCCTAGACGCGATCGTCGAAGACTGTGTAAACGCCGTCGGTGTTGACGTAAACACCGCCTCTGCCGCGCTTCTGACTCGTGTTGCTGGCCTATCTAGCACTATCGCACAAAACATTGTTGATTACCGAGATGAGAATGGCCGCTTTGAAGCGCGTACCACGTTAAAGAAAGTCGCGCGCTTGGGGCCAAAAGCTTTTGAACAGTGTGCTGGCTTCCTGCGTATCATGGGTGGCAAAAACCCACTCGATGCCTCAGCGGTTCACCCTGAAGCTTACCCTGTGGTAAAAGCAATCTCTGAGAAGAACAGCAAAGACATCAAGACGCTGATCGGCGACTCTAGCTTCCTAAAAGGCCTTCATGCAATTGATTACACCGATGACAACTTTGGTGTTCCAACTGTAACAGACATCATCAAAGAGCTAGATAAACCGGGCCGTGACCCGCGTCCTGAGTTCAAAACGGCGACCTTTGCGGAAGGCGTTAACTCTGTGTCTGATTTAGAGCCGGGTATGGTTCTAGAAGGCGTTGTTTCTAACGTGGCTAACTTTGGTGCCTTCGTGGATATCGGTGTTCACCAAGACGGTCTGGTACACATTTCAGCACTGACTGACCGCTTTGTCTCAGATCCACGTGAAGTGGTGAAAGCGGGCAACATCGTTAAAGTGAAAGTGATGGAAGTCGACGTGCAGCGTAAACGTATCGCGCTAAGCATGCGTATGAAAGACGAGCCGGGACAAGATAACCGTGCACAGCGTTCATCAACCCCTCGCTCTCAAGGTCGTCAATCGCAAGGCGGTCAACGTCGTCGCGAGGAGCCACAACAGAACGGTGCTATGGGTGGTGCATTTGCTGCTGCCTTTGCTAAAGCAAAGAAATAGCGAGTCACGCTAAGGGAGTGAGCAGCTAAAAACGCTTTTGGATCATCATAGACCTAAAGCTATAAAAGCGCTCTCTTAGAGGTAAAGCAGCCTCCTAAAAAACAGAAAACCTGCATCGCCACTGGCATGCAGGTTTTTTATTAGGTTCAAAAAGGCTTGGCGATATTGACTGCGCTAAAGCACAACCAATACCTCAGATGGCTTATGAGGCGCAACAGCATGGCCATAGTGATACTTAATGACCTTACGTCGTTGTTCCATCTGCCCTTCTCGAATCGCCGCATCAAGAATGTGCTTGGGCAATCGAAAACGCATGGTGTAACCCTTTCCCTGATCAGCACTATAACTACTCAGTGCCAATAAGCTGAACAACCTATCAAATGGATCCTTAGGCTCTTCTTGGTTTACCGCATTTATTTCCTGCTCGTTATCCATCTCATAACCGGGATGGTCAGAGGGATCCCAAGCTGATTGCTGCCTTCGTTTATCGTCCGATTTAACCTTGCGCTCTGCATTAGTTTTGGCCAACGCGACGGCTGGAGCAACGGGCTCTCGAACTCTATTTTCACGCGCAACTTGCTCAGTTTGCACATTAACGGATGGGGCGATCAGTGGCACACTTACTGCCGTTGCAGGTGACACAATCATTGCGAACTCTCCTCAAGAATCGCCCATCGCTATTGCCATGACACCATTGAACTTAATAAGTACAACAGGCATAGCCCAACTTACTGTGTTCTGCTCAGGTGAGAGAGAGGGCTGAGCATCGTTCAGTGCCTTGGTTAGATTATATATCGACCACGTTGCTTATAATTTTAGCAATTATTTCTCAGCGAAGCTGATCAGTTCACAACAGAAAGCGTCCGCTTCTGTCATAAACGGCGCATGCGAAGACTGGGTAAAGATGTATTGCTCGGTGTTTGGTAGCGCTTTTTCTAACTCTTTCGCTACTTTAATCGGCACCAAGCCATCTAATCGACCATACAAGCGCAACATAGGAACAGTGAGCTCTGGCAAACGTTCACGCAAGTCAACATCGGAAAGCATTTTAAGCCCAGCGAGTAGAGAGTCTGGATTCGGTAACGGACGCGACAGTACCGCTTGCTTTAACTGTTTCACATCCTGCCTTGCCGATGGGCTGCCCATCGCTTGCAGTGCCATAAAACGCTCAATAGTGGTTTGGAAATCTTCCACCAGCTGCTCGGTAAAGTTGGTTAGAACGTTAGGTTGAATACCGCGCCACAGGACCGGCTCTTTGGCTGCCGCAAATTTCGGAGAACTGGCTACCGTCACAAGCTTAGAGACATAATCTGTATGATGTAGCGCCATGTGAGTTGCAACTAAACCACCCAGTGACCAACCGACCCAGATCGCCTGCTTTGGCGCCTCTTCCATCAACTGCTCGGCAATACTCTCAAGCGTATCAGCATGGCAATGACTGCTGTGACCATAACCCGGCAGATCAACCACATGGACACGGAACTGGGTCTCAAGTGCCGTTACGGTTTGTTGCCATACCGCGCCATTCATTCCCCATCCATGAACCAAAACCAAATCTGGGCCTTGGCCAGACACATGCCAATACAGTTTGTCGCTCATCTCGTGATTTTCCCTACTATTCTCATCCAACCATGATGACCATTCTCACTAGGCTAATAAACCCAATATCATCAATGTACTCTTGCACGCTATGTTATCTGATTGGCTCCAAAAACACACACCACGCTTGGTCACACCACAATGCCATCTGTGCAAATTGCCAAAGTTACCTTTAGATACTCATCCCAAATGGTGCAATAGCTGTCTCTCTCATTTCTCACCACAACACCGCTGCCAACGTTGTGGTATCAAGCTCGATATTAATGCCATAGTATGTGGAGAATGCTTAAAAAAACCACCGCCTTGGCAAAGGCTGTATTGTGTCGGAGACTACGATTTTCCGCTCAGCCACTACGTCCATCAAATGAAATACAGTGGTCAATTCTGGTTGAGTCGGGATTTAGTCAAACTCCTAGTAGCTCAAATCGACCACCCTGCTCCTATCATTACTAGCGTCCCATTACACTGGCAGCGCTACATTCATCGAGGTTTTAATCAAAGCACCTACCTTGCCAATGCTCTAGCACAAGAGCTTAACTGCCAAAGCCTTACGCTATTTCGTCGCCGACGTGCAACGCCAACTCAACAGGGGCTGAGTAAAACACAGCGCCAACGCAACCTACGCAATGTTTTCTCTTTAAGAAACAAGGAAGTGATGAAAGTGATAGCAAAAGGCGACGTCCATGTTGCAATAATCGATGATGTTGTCACCACAGGCAGTACTGTGTATCAATTATGTCAATTGCTGCTTGAAGTGGGCGTTAAAAGGATTGATATTTACTGCATCTGCCGCACTCCTGAACCCGCGACTTAGTCAATTTCCCACGAAACTTGTCTATCAATTCAGCAAAAAAGGGCTGAATTACCGCTCCGACAGGAGTAGAATGGCAGTAATAGCCTACAAATTTACTCAGGTATTCGTCGTGTCAAATATTACTATTACAGAAACAGCTCAAACTCATTTTGCTAATCTGCTTTCACAGCAGCCAGAAGGGACTAACATCCGCGTATTCGTGGTAAACCCAGGCACACAAAATGCGGAATGTGGTGTTTCTTACTGCCCTACAGATGCGGTAGAAGCATCTGATACTGAACTAGCATTTGAAGGCTTCTCTGCTTACGTAGATGAACTAAGCCTACCATTCCTAGACGAAGCAGAAATCGACTTCGTTACAGACAAAATGGGTTCACAGCTAACTCTTAAAGCACCAAACGCGAAAATGCGCAAAGTTGCTGATGACGCACCTCTTCTAGAGCGCGTTGAGTACGCAATCCAGACTCAAGTAAACCCACAACTAGCAGGCCACGGCGGTCACGTAAGCCTAGTTGAAATCACTGACGAAGGCGTTGCTATCGTCGCGTTTGGTGGTGGTTGTAACGGTTGTTCTATGGTTGATGTGACTCTAAAAGAAGGCATCGAGAAAGAGCTTCTACAACAGTTCGAGGGTGAACTAACAGCTGTTCGTGACGCTACTGAGCACGATCGCGGTGAGCACTCTTACTACTAATCACACCTAAGATTAGAGACCAAGGCTGATGTGAAAACATCGGCCTTTTTGTTTTCTACGCACCTGCTGACCGATAACTCTGCCAAACCAAGCTCTCCCCTTCTTAAACTTCACCAATAAAATCAATAGAATGGCGTTCTAATCTATACGACTGCCATTGCAATCGCTTCCCATTCAATAATTCCATGATATAAAAACTCACCTCTAGGAAGTCACCGCCATTTCCCCTATATTAGAAAGACTTCCCAAAAAGCTAAGGAGCGAGCGCATGACAAAAAGGACCAAGCCAGAAATCTTGGCTAAGCAAACTGTCGCTCAATCAAAACTATTTTCTATTGAATCTCTCGACCTCAAGTTTTCTAACGGTGAACTTCGAACCTATGAACGCATGAAACCAAGCGGTCGCAACGCAGTAATGATGGTCCCAATTACTGAGCAAGGTGACATCCTATTGGTACGTGAATACGCGGCAGGTACAGAGCGTTATGAACTCGGCTTTCCGAAAGGTCTTATCGATCCGGGTGAAGCACCCAACGAGGCTGCAGTAAGAGAATTAAAAGAAGAGATTGGTTTTGGCGCTCGCAAACTCACGCCACTCAAGGAAGTGATTCTCGCCCCTTCTTACTTTTCGAGCAAAATGACCCTGTTCATTGCCGAAGATCTCTACCCAGAACAGCTAGAAGGTGACGAGCCAGAACCACTGGATATTGTGCGCTGGCCGCTGGCACAAGGAGAAGAACTGCTCACGCATCTCGACTTCTGTGAAGCCCGCTCCATTACCGCCCTATTACTGGCTCTTCGACTACTAAAACAACAATCTGACGAAGAGTAAGAGACTTTTTATGCCAATGACAAAAGATTTATCCCACTTATTGCCTTCCGTGATTGAAGTTGCGCGCTCTGCAGGGCAACTCATCCTTGAGATATACGAGAAGAAAGATTACGAAGAGTACACCAAGAGTGACGATACCCCCGTCACCAGTGCTGACCTTGCGGCGCACAAGCTGATCTCACAAAGATTAAATGAACTGACCCCTGATATCCCAGTATTGTCGGAAGAAGCTGCAGATATTAGTTTAGAAAAGCGCTCACAATGGGATCGCTACTGGTTGGTAGACCCACTTGATGGTACCCAGGAGTTCATCGCACGCAGCGGCGATTTTGCCACCATCATCGCGCTGATTGAGCATAACAAACCCGTAATGGGCGTGGTCTATGGCCCTGTTTCTGGCGTGACTTACTACGCCTATGACGGCAAAGGCGCGTGGAAGATTCCAGATCTGAACGACAGCGTGAAGATCAAGACTCATCGTCATGAGCTACCGAATCAGCCAATTGCGATGGCGATCAGCCGCCGCCAAGATATCAACCGCATCACCAGCCGTATGAGTCCGAAATGGAACTACGACCTGGTACCACTTGGTTCTGCAGCCTTGAAAGCCTGCTTAGTTGCAGAGGGTGCGGTGGATTGTTATCTACGATTAGGCCCAACTGGCGAATGGGATACAGCTGCAACCCAGTGTATCGTGGAAGAAGCCGGCGGACGTATTCTCAGCACCCACCTAGAGCCACTGTCATATAATGAACGCGAAACCTTAGAGAATCCAAACTTCATCGTACTCGGCGACGCCGACCTACCTTGGGAAGAGATCTTACAAGGTAAAGATTAGTCTTATCAATTACATACAATAGAGACTTTACTCTCAATCTCACATATCGAATGTGAATAAAGTTCGATAGACAACCATTTGTTATGCAAGCGGTTTGATGTTAATTCCATTCCTATTTATAAACACGACTTCATAATAAATAGGAATGGATACTCCATGAAACGTCTTAGTTTGCTAGCTAGTTCCATCGCTCTCATTCTATCAGGATGCGGTAGCGACAGCTCAGATAGTAGCCCACAAACACCACCAAGCTCATCATTTGAAATCAACTCCACCGCAAGTACAACTGCTACAGAAGATATTCAATACCAGTATCAACTGTCGACAAATCACTCAAAACCCGTTGCATACTCGGTAACTAATATCCCTACGGGTATGGATTTAAGCAGTGAAGGGGTGCTCACATGGACACCACTAGAAGGCGTCCTTACATCTGGTGAGATTACCGTTATAGCAGTCGCTTCAAGCGATGCAAGCCTATCAGATAGTCAAACATTTACAATTACTGTGACTCCTGTCAATGACACTCCAATAGCTGGAACACCATTACAGCTTAATACGAATGAAGATGTCGCTCTTACTATTTCTCATGCCACTCTTCTAAGTAATGTAACAGATGTAGACTCTGACAATCTGACGATCACTAACTTATCAATTGATAATCCGGCGATCACTATTACCGAAAACAGCGATTCTATTACTCTTACAGCATTACAAGATTACAATGGAGGTGCGAACTTATCTTTCAGTGTTTCAGACGAAGAGTTCACTATCAACAATAGTGGCGTTGTATTAATTACAACTATCAACGACCCTGTACAAGTTGAGTCTTTTTCTAGTTTAAGTGTAGAAGCTGGAGAATCACTCTCTTATCAAGTGCAAATCACCGACCCAGATGATGAAAACAATGGCTCTGATATTCTGTTTTCCTTGAGCAATGCGCCTAATGGACTATCTGTTTCAGAGACTGGGGAACTGACGATATCTTCTTCTGTTGTCGCCTCAACCATTCACGACGACATCGTTTTGAAGGTTCAAGATGGCTTAGAAGATGGCGCCGTAATTGCGCAAAACACTTTCAAACTCTCTGAACTGTTCTACTACACGGTGCAAGGTGAAGTCTCTAGTTATTATGAGAATACAGCGATTGAAGATAGCGTCGTCAAAATTTCGAATAATGGGGCTGTTTTAGCCGAAGGGAATTCTGACACATCTGGTAAGTATAGTATTAAGGTATTAGATACTGATTTAGATACCAGTAAAGCCATTATTGTATCGGCTGATGCGGTAGGTTTTTCTGAAGCTTCAGAATCCAAGCAATATTCAGATATCGGTACGGCAATAAACTTATATCTACCGACAATTCACGCAAATGTTAGCTTCGATAGTCAAGTCGCTTCAGATCTAAAAGTCGATAATGAAACTCTTGTTTCAGTAGAAGCTCAGAGCTTTGTGAACGCGCAGGGGGAAGCCGTAACGGGACAAATTAGTTCCGAACTATTCGTAATCGATCCATCGTTGGATATTGATTTGATGCCTGGCGAAATGGTTACTGAGACCCCCTCTGGGGAAATAGTTCCTATTGAATCTTTTGGTGCGATCACTGCAACCTTTACTGATAGTGACGGTAATGGTCTCCAATTAGCAGATGGTAAAACTGCACAAGTTAGAATCCCTGCGTCAGGTTCAAATCCACCAGCGACGATTCCACTCTTCTATTACGATGAAGTACAAGGTATTTGGGTAGAAGAAGGGACTGCTACTTTAGAAAATGGATTCTATGTTGGGGAAGTCGCTCACTTCACAACATGGAATGCCGATAGAGTTTATGAAACTATATACATTAATGGTTGTGTCGTTGACAAAGAAAACCAACCCATTGCTAATGCAAGAATTCGCTCGGAAGGTATTGACTACAATGGCAGTTCATCTGCCTATAGTGATGTTCAAGGTAACTTTAGAATACCGGTTAGACAGAATAGCAGAGTGCTAATCTCTGCAGAAAGTCAGTATCAAAGTCGCACAGAAACTATTCACACCGGCTCACCTAATACGCATGAGTGCTTAACTCTTGATGATGCTACAACTAAGATCCAACTTACCTGGGGACAAAGCCCTGAAGACTTAGATACGCACTTCTATGGTCCAAATGGTGAAGATGATCGATTCCACGTTTACTATAATAGGAACTTCATTCAATCTGGCAACAATATCTTCTTAGATGTTGATGATACAAGTAGCTACGGCCCCGAAATAGTAACCGTTCCTGACTTTACTATTCCTGGAACCTATCGTTATGGCGTATACAACTTCTCTAGAACTGGCGAAATTCAACGTCGAGAAACAAAAGTAGAAGTCATTTTAGATGGCATTCGTACTGTGTTTACTCCACCAGAAGGTAACGCTGAACTATGGTGGCATGTATTTGAAATTGAAGTTAATGATAACCTCAGCTATAGCCTAGTTCCAATAAATCAATGGTCAACAACCGACCCTGATTCCGCTGCTACTCCTGCTGCTCGCAGTAGTAGCCAAGTCCTCAAATCATCTCAGCCAACACAAAGCTACGCAGAAAAAATGCTAGAAAGTAAATACTACGCTGACTAGTGTTCCCCCCTGATGAGCAAAGGGCGATAGAATTTGATTCTATCGCCCTTTCTTTTCTAATGTACTATTGAATAATAGCCCTACAAACGCCCTTGATAAGTAAACTGGTACTTACCTTGATTGTCTGGCTTGCCTAGCCAACGTAATTGGCTCTGCATCGCTTGTGGGAACTCTGCGCCCGGTTTAAACCATGCGCTGGTTGCGTAGCGGCGGTTTGGCGTTAAGCTCGCTTCAAATTCGCTCTCAACTTGCACGGTTTTCTGCGCACCTTTTGCAGCAATCGTATTATCTTGGCAGGTTACATCGGCGATCACTGGACCAAAATCCAAAGAGCCTAACGGTGTATCTGCGCCTGCGCCTGACCAAGCTAGAGTGCCTTCACCGGTTTGACACCAAGGCTGCCCTTGTTGAAGATGCTTGATCGTCAATTCCACCTGACCTACAGCGGTAATCGGCACTGGAATATTCGGTACATACTTCATTACGTCTTCAGCTGGCAATGATGCTACCAAATTCTGCGCGTAGGCACCGTTCATGCTGTAGCCGACATAGCCCTTGCCACGCAAGTTCATGTCGCTATCACGACCGAATCGAACCGCGAGCTCTGCCTTACCTTTGAAAAGCTGGCTGAACTGAAAGTCCCACTGTACTGAGCCATAATTAACACGCTGCCAAACGATATTGCTGGCACTGCCTTGCCAAATAGAGCCTTGCACACCATCAATTTGCAGCCCTCTCACCTTAGGCGCATGCTTAAGAGCAAACGATGCTGGTAGATGCAAAAGCAGACTGACAGAAAAGAACACGATAAAAATGGCACTAAAAAGTAAGCCATATTTTAGAGAAGATCCTCGCTTCACACTAACCTCGCTTGAACTGTAATCGTTTGACTTCAATCACGCCCGGCGTGTCACTGCGGTCAATATCCATGAATTCGACTTCAACACCTTGCTGCTCTTTAAGATAAGTCAGCCAATCAACAAACTGATTAAATGGGACAGGTTTAACCCACACTTGCAGCATTTCGCCACGAGGTTGCACTCGAATTAACTCAATCTTAAAACGACGCATTGAAGCCGGGACCGAGCGGTTCAAAGGCTCAGCGCTTTTTGCACCACCACTGCCACGCAGTTCAACGATTTCATCTGCTTTATTGCTAACCCAAGCCAGCAATTGTTTTTCACTTTGAATACGACTTTGCGCCAGTTCTGCGCGAGCATTGAGTGGTTGCAGCACCCCCCAATAAATTGCGCCAAGAATCAGCAAAATAGAGCCCCCAATAACGAGCCTCTGTTCGCGTTGACTAATCGATGTCCACCACGCTTGGAGTGGCTCAATCATATTTCTCATCATTGATCTCCTAACGTGAGTTACTGTAATGGTTTAAGAGTAAAGCTGCCGTACACCGCATCACCGTTACGGTTCAATGGCCCTTGCTCGACTGAGAACTTCTCCGCCAGCTTAGTACGGGCGGTCTCAAAGTGTTGGAAGTCAGAGCTTTTCGCTTGCAGGCGCACTTCAGAACGATTGCCATCATAGCGGATACTTTCCACTTCAATGGACGTCACTTGTCCAAGCGTGCCTGGTAATTGAGTCAACCAACCAAGCAGGGTTGCGCCATCACTGGAACCACCGTATCGGTTCGCTTCTTCGTTCATCGTGCGCTTAAGATAACTCACGCTTGGAATCTTGCGTTTACCCGGCAACACCTGACGGAAAATACGCTCACTCTCGGTACGATATGCCTGAGCTTCCGCTTCATAGCGCTGTACTTTCAGAGTCTGTTGGGTTGCGATAACCGCAATCAACAAACACGCAGCTATCGCCACCTTTTGCCAAATCTTCCAGTACTTAGTGAATGAAGACTTGGTTTTAAAGCGTCCTGTAAGCAAGTTGATACCGCTAACAATCGCTTGTTGGCTAAGTACTGACATCACCAATTCTGCTGGTTTAGCCTGCCATTCAACACCGCTTTGTTGTTGTGCTTCTTCGTCTGGCAGTGCGGTGTAGCTCAAGATGGTCGGTTTGGTATCGTCTTCCGTAGTCAGCCAATCGCTGTTTAAAAACATCGGTAGCCAGGCTTGGCGAATAGAGACTGCTTGAAAAGTGTTTTGACGCAACAACCATTGGTCATCAATCTGCAGCGCAGTCACCCCTTCAGCCTCAACAGGAAGTGCAAGCGTATCTGGCAATACTTTGCGAATAGTAATCCCATTCTCAGAAAACGCACTCATAACCTGAGTGAGCCATTGATGTTCAACACCACAAACTACTGCCGAATCAGCGCCTTTATCTAAAATGGTAAAGTGCAGGTCCTCAATATCCTGAGCGACTTCATCTTCTAGAAGAAATGGCAGCATTGATTCGAACTGACGCGCTGCGCCTTTAGGAATCTCAATATTTTTCAACAGGCAATCATTGCCCGAGAGTAACGCGATACAGGTCCGTTTCTCAGCATAGGGTGTCAGCTCATCAAGCTGTTGCCAGCTCGCAAGCTCACCACTTGCAATCACTTCTTGCTGGCTTGTCGACCAAACTAACCACTGCACAGGGCTCTGTGGTTCGCTACTCAGTCGAACGGTCAGAAACTCGCTCACTGATTCCTCCAAAGCGACGGCGCACTACCGTCACTGTTTCTCGATTACTACTATAAAAGAGAGTGCGAATTCGAACTCGCGACTTCTCCACTAATACTTCGGCATCCAACTCGAAGTAGCTACTATCTACCGCTAAATACCCTTTGGCTTTCTTGGTCACATCAGCACTGACGCTTGATAAATTGGACTCAGCTAAGAAATCATCAATGCTATCCCAACCATCAAAGGGACGGTTTTCAATCAACGCCTTGGCGTCAGATTCACTCAAGTTTGGTGCAAACATCGCTTCCAGAAGTGGCGCCTGTTTCACCGATAATGTATTCACGTTCAAACGCCAGTCATCACTTGGCAAAGCACATACATAAGGGCGCACCTTATCCATCACCTCACCACTCACTTGATACACAGCTCGCAGCTCCGACTCGTCAGCAATCAAACCATTGGCCGCTAAATAAGACGGCTTCATCGCTTCGTAAGTACTGTCCTCGACACCCACTGACGAAACACTGCGTGTATCCTCATCGACAAATTCCCATGTCGAGTTAGCAATCACTTCTGCTTGGTAAGAATCGACTTCGAGATTCTCTAGCAAGGTTTGCCACACGGACACCAAATAAGGCGATGTGTTATCGGTAGTGCTAGCAACGGATTTCAGCGCATTCAAGTTCAGACACGCCTGACCATCTCGGATATGCCCGACCACTTGACCATAATCGAGTGGATAAACCTGCTCTTCTAACGCCCATGGCTGACTTAAGTTAATGGTATCGCTATCTTTATAGCTCTGTTCAATACCGACCTTGGCCAGGGCTTCAATACCAATACTGTACCAATAAGCCTGCTGATAATTGAGCTGATTACCGACACGTTTAAACTGAGTGAACAGCCTTTCAGACATGCTACCTGCAATCGTCGCCATGATCGCGAGCAGCATCAGTATTACGATCAACGCAACACCGCGTTGCTTGTTAGGTTTCCCTGCTGAATATCGTTTAACCATTGTTGCCCCCACTGGATGAGGAACTGTCACTGCTGTCGCTAGTATTAATCGTGCCACTTGGTGTGAGGTAGATACGCTCAATCTCACCATAATCTTTAAGGGTCAATTTGAGCTTAACCGCTTTTGGCAGTGCGCGATCGGTTTGCCACTCTTTTAGCCATGAACTTCCGTTGTAGAACTCTAAGTTAAAGGCTTCAATTCCTTCGAGCAGTGGTGTCACCACACCTTCCTGTCCGGTTGGGGTATCAGGATAGCGCCACCATACTCGTTCAAGCGTCTCTTCCTTGATGCGATAACCGACTTTCGTCACTTCCCCTCTTGGGAACTGCTGTTGTGGGTTATGCCAACCCAAACGAGTAAACATCACACCGATAGTGTCTGAATCGAGCAAGTACTCCTGCATCAAGATCAGCTTAGATGATGCTTCTTCACCATTAGTGCGAAACTGACGTTGCGCCATTTGGCGAAAATCATTATCTAAAATGACCAAGCTACGCTGCAGTGCATTCAATCGAGCACTACGTTCTGTCGAAACTTCATTACTGCGTTGGACCTGGTTGACCACCTGATACGCTGCCACGCTCAGAGTGGCAAATATCGCGATCGAGACCAACACCTCAATTAACGTAAAGCCCTTTGTTTTACTACGTGCAGCGCAAACGCGTTTATTTTGAGACATAACTGCGTACCGTCACTACAGGTGATGCATTCTTGCTGGTTGCCACACTGACATCAAAAGCCTTCAATAAATTATCGCTGGTTGCCACTGGGGTGACGGTCCAAAACCAATCTCGCTCTGCGAGCTTTTGGGTTCCCTGTGTCTTTTTCAGTTTCTCAGGGTGTAGCATCACCATCGCCATTTGATTATCGACGACCATGGCTGCAAAGGTCTTCTCTTCTAAATAACTAAGCGTATTGATGTGTTGGGTAACCGCGCGAATCACGCTGATCGCTGCAGTCGCAAAAATCGCCAACGCCACCAACACCTCAAGCAGGGTCATACCACGCTCGCGCTTTGAGATTAGATTATTCCTCTTCATCTTCTTCTCCCGGTTGAAGCAGACGAATAACCCCATTTTCTTGCACTCGGATACGCCAACCATCTTGCAGCGAATCACCTGTATTTGGGTAGAATGAGAGGGTAAAAGGCGTTAGCTCGGCACTCGACAAGATATAAATTTGAGGAGGACGTGGTTTTTTCTCTTCTCCCAGATCAGCAAACATGTCTTCATCAAAAAGACTACCTGGATTAAACAGGCGATCGTCGTCTTGCCATGCACCACCACCAAGCTTCAATGAAAGAGACAGCTCTTCTGGTAGTTCAGTGGTTGAAGGAATCTTTTCAAACTCCACTTCCTGCCAACCTTCAGAGTTCAAGCTCATCAGAACATAAGTGGATTTTTGTTCATCAACACGAATACCAAAGTCTAAACCACTTAGGATCGCTTCTTCATTAAGCAGCTGTACACGTTGATAAAAACTGTGCGCGTATTGCTTAGCGACATCTTTGGCATTGGTTGGAATCGTGGCGATCACCGCCACTGCAGTCAATGACAGTAATACGAGAACCAGCAGAATTTCTATCAAAGTAAATCCGCGCGCGCGCGTTGTGCTGCGGGATTGAACAGAGTTTCTCACGTTTCGTATTACCATCACGACATGCGTTCACAATAAGCGAGTGCTTATTGGAAGTCTTGCATGTTCCAGTTACCGATATCTGCCGCAGCACCTTCACCGCCTTCTTGGCCGTCAGCACCTAGCGTGAAGATATCAATCGTGCCGTTATCACCAGGGCTCACGTATTGGTACGCGTTACCCCAAGGGTCGTTTGGTAGACGCTTGATGTAGCCGCCATCACGGTAGTTACGTGGCTCTGGGCTGCTTGGCTTTGAAACCAGCGCGTCTAGACCTTGATCGGTTGTTGGGTACACGCTGTTATCTAGCTTGTACATATCAAGTGCGTTCTCTAGAGCAACGATATCAGTGATCGCTTTCTGTTGGTCCGCTTTCTCTTTGTTGCCTAGAAGATTTGGCACAACAAAGCTCGCCAAAACACCTAGAATAACCACAACCACCATTACCTCTAGTAGGGTAAAGCCGGATTGCTTTTTGATTTTATTTTTCATTATTTTCTCCAAATGACAGCCGGAAAGTTTAGCAGACGCGCCTCTCTCCGAATCTTAAAACTCATAAAACACTTACAACTATTACTTTAAGGCAGCGAGATTACCCGCTCATTAAATTGTTCATCTCCAGCATTGGCATCAGAGTCGCCATTACAATAAACAGCACTAGACCTGCCATGAGTGCAATCAGTGCTGGAGTAAAGATACCCAAGGCAATATTCACCGTCGACTCAAAGCTTTGATCTTGGTTATCGGCCGCACGAGTCAGCATTTGCTCTAACTGACCACTCTGTTCACCACTGGCAATCATGTGCAGCATCATTGGTGGAAACAGCTTAGTCTGATCGAGTGCCTTTCTAAGGCTCGCACCTTCTCGCACATTATCTGAAGCCTGTAAAACCTGCTGTTTCACATGGTGGTTAGACATAACATCAACCGCCACCTTCATCCCCTCTAGAATAGGGATTGCACTTGAAGTACAGATAGACAAGGTACGTGCAAAGCGCGAGGTGTTAATACCTTTAGCAATCTTACCAATCAGTGGAATACTCAGCAGCTTTCGATCCCAGCTCAAACGAATCGATGGTTTCTTGAGTGCCGTTTTCACCAACACAACAAAGCCAACGATCAATAAGAACAGTTGGATGCCCCAATTCTGAATGAACTCACTGGATGCCAACAAGAACTGTGTTGATTGAGGTAACTCTTGCCCCATCTGAATGATCGGTTCAACAATCTTAGGCACTACGGTTGCTAGCAAGAAGGAGACAATCGTCACCGCAAATACCACCAGCACCACAGGGTAGATCATTGCCTGCATCAACTTAGAACGCATCTTTTGACGATTCTCGGCGTAATCGGCCAAGCGCTCTAACACCGCATCAAGGTGACCGGATTTTTCACCGGCTGCCACCATGGCACGAAACAGTTCATCGAAGATATGAGGATAATCAGCAAGGCTATCGGCTAAGGTATAACCTTCCGTCACCTTAGAACGAACCGCCAGTAACATAGTACGAATACGCGGCTTCTCTGACTGCTCCGCTACCGCCTTCAAACACTCTTCAAGTGGCATACCTGATTGAACAAGTGTCGAAATCTGTCGAGTAATCAAGGCAAGATCGGGCGTGCTGATACCGCGCTTAAACCCCGTAGAAGGCGCACTGCCTCCTTTGCTGCTTTTTGCTTTGGCTTCAGCCATTTCAACAGGCATCAAGCCTTGCTCTTTGAGGCGCTGACGAGCTTGACGTGCATTGTCCGCCTCTATTGAGCCTTTCTTGGTTTTACCCTTAGCGTCGAGAGCTTTGTATTCAAATGCAGCCATACTAAACTTCCTTGGTCACGCGCATCACTTCTTCTAATGAAGTAATACCCTGACGAACCTTAGCTAGACCATCGTCTCGAATACTTGGTGTCGTGCTACGAATCGCTTTCTCAATCGCTTGTTCACCGGCTTCGCTGTGAATCAGCTCTTGCACAGACTCATCCACCATCAACAGCTCATGAATACCAGTTCGGCCGCGATAACCTTTGTGATTACACGCTTCGCACCCTTTCGCATGGTAGAGCGTCAGGCTGTCTTTCTTCTTCAAATCAAACAGCTTTTTGGTCTCTTTATCTGCTTCGTACGGCTCTTTACAGTCATTACACAGAGTACGAACCAGTCGCTGTGCCAATACGCCCAGCAGTGAAGAAGAGATAAGGAATGGTTCGATGCCCATATCACGTAGACGCGTGATCGCACCGACCGCGGTGTTGGTGTGAAGGGTCGACATTACCAAGTGACCAGTCAAAGACGCCTGAACGGCAATCTCTGCCGTTTCTAAGTCACGAATCTCACCAATCATTACTACGTCTGGGTCTTGACGAAGAATCGCTCTCAGACCACGAGCAAAGGTCATATCAACCTTAGGGTTTACCTGAGTTTGACCAATACCGTCGATATCAAATTCGATCGGATCTTCAACGGTCAGGATATTGCGCTCATTACTGTTGAGCTCTTGCAAACCCGCATACAAGGTCGTGGATTTACCAGAACCCGTAGGACCCGTTACCAAGATAATGCCGTGTGGACGTTGAATCAGTTTGCGGAAGTTCTCGTGGTTCTGCGCTGTCATACCTAGGCTATGCAGATCAAGACGAGTCGCATTTTTGTCGAGTAGACGCATAACCACACGCTCACCATGTGATGATGGCATGGTAGAGACACGCACATCCACAGCACGGCCACCGATACGAAGAGAAATACGACCATCTTGTGGCACGCGTTTTTCTGCAATATCTAGCTTCGCCATCACTTTTACACGTGAAACCAATAGTGGTGCCAATTTACGACTTGGGGCTAATACATCACGCAACACGCCATCAATACGGAAACGGATAGAGAGTGACTTCTCGAAGGTCTCGATATGAATATCCGAAGCGCCCTCTTTAATCGCCTCACCCAACATCGCATTAATTAATTTGATGATAGGCGCGTCGTCTTCAGACTCCAGCAGATCTTCGTCTTGTGGCAGCTCTTCAGCCAGTGAGAAGAAGTCGTCGTTATCAGCGCCGATGTCTTCCATCAGTTGACGCGCTTCTGATGAGTCACGTTGATAAGCTTCAGTCAGCTTTTTCTCGAACTCATCAGAGACAATCGCTTGTGGAGTAAAGCCACTTTTCATCACGCGGCTCACCTCTAGGATAGCCGCAGCCTTGAGTGGCTCTACATAGTAAAGAACTGGCGGACGCTCTGGGTGCTGATACTCCAACACCATTTTATAGCGGTTAGCGAAGCTGAATGGCAAACGCTGAAAGCTGCGTACAGGCTCAACCATCTCTGCCATTATTGCTCTTCCATCTGATCAATGAACGCCTGAATCTCTGCTGGGTGATTATGACTCTCACCAAACTTAGGCAACACTGGGATGTTATCGTCATCCAGTAGCTTCAAACCTTGCTCTGCTTTGAACAGTTGCTCTGCACGAATGAAGTTGTATTTGCGCTGGGTAATGCCATCTGCCGTCATACCATCACGAATAATGGTTGGCTTGATGAACACCATTAGGTTCTTCTTCTCTACCTGAGTACTGGTTGACTTAAATAGGTGACCAAGTACCGGAATATCCCCAAGTAGCGGTACCTTAGATTCACTCTCTAGAGCACGCTCATCAATCAGACCGCCCAGCACCAGCATTTGGCCATCTTGAACAATCACAGAGGTATTTAGCTGACGCTTAGCAAAACGAACGTCGACCGCACCGTTAGCGCCCAATACGTTAGACACTTCCTGTTCGATATTAAGTTGAACAGAGTCACCCTCGTTGATTTGTGGAACCACTTTTAGCTTGATACCCACTTCTTTACGATCAACGGTTTGGAATGGATTGTCGTTGCTTGAGCCGGCCGTTGAGCCTGTCAGTACTGGCACTTCTTCACCAACGATGAAAGAGGCTTCACCGTTGTCCATTACAGTAATGCTTGGAGAAGATAGGATGTTCGAGTTTGAGTCGGTCGCGACCGCACTAATTAGCGCAGTCCAGTCACCCATTACTAGACTCACAGCAGCACCATTTACGCCTGACAGAGCAGAAGCTAACGTAGAGTAATCTCCCGGTTCCGTTACGTCATATGGAACTCGGTTACCGTTATTGTCTGTGTAGTATTCGGTACTTGTTTGATCTTCTGCTTCTTCCAAGCCAATCATTACCTGACCAATCGAGGCTCCGGTATTGCCGTACTGAATCATCGCACCTGTTTCAAGGTTACCCCATTGAACGCCAAGGTTAACGCCGTCACCCTCTGCCATTTCAACGATAAGTGCTTCAATCAGAACTTGAGCTCGACGAATATCCAGCTGAGCAATCACATCTTGCAGTGCATTCATGATATCTGGTTGTGCAGTGATGACTAACGAGTTGGTCTCTGCGTGTGCAGAAATCATCACCTGATTACGATTTGAGGTACGATTTTTACTTGAGCTCTGCTTCTCTGATTGCAGATTGTCCGACACACCCTTAAGCACATCGACCAAGTCTTCTGCTTTTGCATATTTAAGGTAAATAACTTGGTTATTGCCTTTGGTCGCCATCTCAACATCAAGCTGTTCAATCAGCTTTCTTAGACGGCTGCGCACTTTAGGATCGCCAGAAATTAGAATCGCGTTAGTACGCTCATCTGCCACCAGCTTAGGTTGCAGGAATGCCGGTGTGTTCTTCGCATCGGTGGTTTTGTTCAGAGCATCAACGATACGAACCATCTCTGCAGCAGAAGCATTTTTCAGCTCAACCACTTCGATCTCTTTATCACCCGCTTGGTCAACACGCTTGATGATTTCAGCAAGACGGTTCACCACCGCAGCACGACCTGTAATCAGGATGATATTGGCAGGGTCATAGTGCACTACGTTACCCGCGCCTGCGTTATCGTTCAGCTGACGCAACAGTGGTGATAGTTCACGCACGGAGACATTACGCACCGTCACAACTCGTGTGACAACACTGTCGCCTTGGATGTTTTCACGGTCGCCAACAACGGGAATAGCAGAAGTCTTGGAGTCTTTGGCTTTGATGATCTTAAGGACGCCAGATTCCATCTCAACCACAGCGTAGCCGTACACTTCCAAAACATTTAGGAAGAAGCTGTAATACTGCTCTTCATTGAGTACGTCATAACTGCGTACATCAATCTTGCCGCGTACCGACGGGTCAACGATGATCGTCTTCTCTAGGTTGCGACCAACAATATTAATAAACTCTTGAATATCAGTGCCCTTAAAGCTGGCACTAAAATCATTCGCGATGGCTGCTGGTGTGCAGATTAAGCTTCCTGCTAGTAACCATGCACTTTTCTTAAACCAATGCTTCACGTACTACTCCTACACTCTCGCCGTTCACTTGGCGAAATGTTTTAAAATTCGATAAAAATGTCATGCTGCTGTCCGTCTCTTTCGACCACTAAATTCAACTCGGTCAAATCAGAAATAGAACGGAAAATAGTGCCCATAGCAGCGGGATCGGTCAGGTCTTGTCCATTAAGCTGAGTCGCGATGTCTCCACTTTGGAGCCCAACAGATTTAAAAAGTTCGGGATCTTTTCCAGGACTGACACGATAGCCAATCACATTACCGTCGCGTTTCACCTGTGAAAGGCGCACATATTGGAAGATTTGTTGTGGGTCTTTGGTGATCTTCGCTTTAATCTCTTCAAGCTTCTCTTCGGCTGAGCCCGGATTATTCCCACGTACGGACGCCGATGCACGAGGCTTCGCTGGTGCAGAGACCGATAAGCGTTTGTATTCCAGACCTTCTAACATCAGAGTCTCGTCGCGACCAGAGTTATCAATGAGCACGCGATCAATCAACACCGCCTTAAGTTTAGCGCGTGTTCCTTCTATCTCTTCGTTAATACCGTAAGTCGCTTGTTTGCCACGGTTAGCAATAACCGCAAGGCTGCGTTGTGGATCTGAGCTTGCTACCGCACCAACCAATACTAGGTTTAAGCGCGTCTTAGGAGCATCTTGAATGACGGGCTGCTCAACGACCTTCGGCGTTTCAGCATTATACTCACCAAAAAAGTTGCTCTTTTGGAGAGAAGAAATATCAAGCGTAGATTGTGGTCGAGAAGATGACGAGGCTTGCGCTTTCCATGGCGTAACGGACTGCTCTGCAGGTTCAATCAACCAAGCTAACTGCCCTAGTATCCATGCAGAAACGGCAATCAATACACAGCAAGTTATCAGGCTCAGCTTTTGCTGAAATACAAATCCATTCTCTATTAAGCGGCTCAACAGGGGAGAATTTCCCATGCGATTTTTGAGCTCTAATAACTTCACTTGCCTAAACCCTTTTGTGAAGATGAGAGCGCTAAATCATTAAGCTCTCAGCTTTTTTGTACATAAATTCTACGCCAATTACTCATTTAGCATAGGATCCAAAACTATATCATAGCTGACGCATAAAAAATCATAACGTGAGCTATTTTGCAGTATGCCTTGAAAAAAAACACATTTGCCACCACTTTAGCTTCTACCAAATGTGATAAGCATCATCTATGACAAGTTGCGAACTGATTTTACTCAGTTTAACCACATTCATTTTTTCACTTAAAAGGCACAGCGCCATATGAAAACTGCTAATGAAGCTGTCAGACTAGATAAATGGTTGTGGGCAGCACGCTTTTACAAAACTCGCTCTATTGCTCGCAATATGGTCGATGGTGGTAAAGTCCACTATAATGGTCAACGCAGCAAACCAAGCAAAATCGTAGAACTTGGGGCAGTAATTTCACTGCGTCAAGGCAATGAAGAAAAGACGGTAACGATCGAGAAGATTTCTGATCAGCGCCGCGGAGCTCCAGAGGCTCAAACCCTTTATACCGAAACGAAAGAAAGCTTGGCAAAGCGTGAAGCACACGCCCAACAGCGTAAATTACATGCACATAACCCAAGCCCTGAACGTCGTCCTGACAAAAAGCAACGTCGTGACATCATCAAGTTCAAGCATCAATAAGCTAGAAGGAATCGCCAAATGGCAAACAACGTTTTAAATCGCTACCTATTTGAAGACCTATCGGTACGTGGTGAATTGGTACAACTGGACGAAGCGTACCAACAAATTATTTCTAGCAAGGAATACCCAGCGGCTATTCAAAAGCTTCTTGGTGAGCTATTAGTTTCAACGACTCTTCTTACTGCGACTCTAAAGTTTGAAGGCTCTATCACTATGCAACTGCAAGGTGACGGCCCAGTATCTCTAGCAGTAATCAACGGTGATCACGACCAGAAGATCCGTGGTGTAGCACGCTTTGAAGGCGATATCGCTGATGACGCAGGCCTACACGACCTTATGGGTAAAGGCTACCTAGTGATCACCATCGATCCTAAGAAAGGTGAGCGTTACCAAGGTATCGTGGCACTAGAAGGCGACACGCTAGCTGACGTTCTTGAAGGCTACTTCGCAAACTCTGAACAGCTTAAGACGCGCCTATGGCTACGTACTGGTGAACACGAAGGTAAACCACACGCAGCAGGCATGCTTCTACAAGTAATGCCAGACGGCACTGGTACACCTGACGATTTTGAGCACCTAGAGCAGCTAACGGCAACGGTAAAAAATGAAGAGCTATTCTCTCTAGAAGCGAACGAACTTCTATACCGTCTATACAACCAAGAGAAAGTACAGCTGTTCACACCGCAACCGGTTGAATTCTTCTGTGGTTGTTCACGTGAGCGCAGTGGCGCAGCTATCATCACTGTTGCTCAAGAAGAGATTTACAGCATCATCAGTACTGAAGGTAGCGTTGCTCTACACTGTGATTACTGTGGCACGAATTACTCTTTTGATAAGAACGATGTTGATGCTCTGTTCGCAGAAGCCGCAGATAAAGGCAGCAATACGGTTCATTAATTTACGCCGATCTAAAAACACGTAATTTACCCCAAAAAGGTCAGCGCAAAGCTGGCCTTTTTTGTGATCAAAATAGCGCAAAACCCGTAACATTTCGTAATAAAATCACCGCTTAATTTTAATCAATTAATAATGTTCAAGCCCCTAGCGCAAAGGTTTGCGTACAGGATAGACTAGTTGGGCCAATATGTGACGAGACACTTAAAACCCCATGGAAAATATGGATAATTTTTGAGCTATATCCCTGTTTCCCCCATGTCTCGTTGCTAGCATGGTGAGCAGATAACAACAAAAAATTAATACAAAATCCCTACAAAATATCCTACAAGGAGCACCTATGACCGTTATGGAACATACAAAGGCTGCACAAATTGATCTTACTAAACACGGACTTACTGGCGTAACTGAAGTACTGCGTAACCCAAGTTACGAGCAGCTGTTCGTGGAAGAAACTCTTCCAGGCTTAGAAGGCTACGAAAAAGGCGTAGTAACCGAGCTGGGTTCTGTTGCTGTTGACACTGGTATCTTTACTGGCCGCTCACCAAAAGATAAGTACATTGTTAAAGACGATACGACTCGCGACACTATGTGGTGGTCGGATCAAGGTAAGAATGATAACAAACCGATTACAACTGAAGTGTGGAACGACCTTAAAGAACTCGTGACTACACAGCTATCTGGCAAACGCCTGTTTGTAATTGACGGTTACTGTGGTGCTAACCCTGATACACGCCTAAGCGTACGTATTATCACAGAGGTGGCTTGGCAAGCACACTTCGTTAAGAACATGTTTATCCGCCCAACTGAAGAAGAGCTGGCAACGTTCGAACCAGACTTCGTTGTAATGAACGGCGCGAAAACAACCAACCCGAAATGGCAAGAGCACGGCCTGAACTCTGAAAACTTTGTCGCGTTCAACCTAACTGAGCGTGTACAAATCATCGGTGGTACTTGGTACGGCGGTGAAATGAAGAAAGGCATGTTCGCAATGATGAACTACCTACTTCCACTACAAGGCATTGCATCTATGCACTGTAGCGCGAACGTGGGTGAGAAAGGCGACGTAGCGGTGTTCTTTGGCCTATCAGGTACAGGTAAAACAACCCTATCTACAGACCCTAAACGTCAACTTATCGGTGATGATGAGCACGGTTGGGACGACGACGGCATCTTCAACTTTGAAGGTGGCTGTTACGCGAAGACGATTCGCCTATCGAAAGAAGCTGAACCAGAGATCTACAATGCAATCCGTCGCGACGCTCTACTAGAGAACGTAACGGTACGCGGCGATGGTTCTATCGACTTTGACGATGGTTCAAAAACAGAAAACACACGTGTTTCTTACCCAATCCATCATATCGATAACATCGTTAAGCCAGTTTCAAAAGCAGGCCATGCGAAGAAAGTTATCTTCCTAACTGCGGATGCATTTGGCGTTCTACCACCCGTTTCTAAGCTAACTCCAGAGCAAACGAAGTACCACTTCCTATCTGGCTTCACAGCGAAACTAGCAGGTACTGAGCGTGGTATCACAGAGCCAACTCCAACGTTCTCTGCAGCGTTTGGCGCGGCGTTCCTAACGCTGCACCCAACTCAATACGCAGAAGTACTTGTGAAGCGTATGGAAGCAGCGGGTGCAGAAGCATACCTAGTGAACACTGGTTGGAACGGCAGCGGTAAGCGTATCTCTATCCAAGATACTCGCGGTATCATTGATGCAATCCTAGATGGCTCAATCGACGATGCAGAAACTAAGGTTATCCCTATGTTTAACCTAGAGGTGCCACTAGCACTGCACGATGTTGACCCAACAATCCTTGATCCACGTGATACTTACACGGATCCACTACAGTGGGAAAGCAAAGCGAAAGACCTTGCGGAACGCTTCATCAACAACTTTGATAAGTACACCGACAACGATGAAGGTAAGGCGCTTGTTTCTGCAGGCCCACAACTGGATTAATTGTTCAATCTGCTCTGAGGGCAAAGCCTTATTGCTAATGCCCTCTTAAAAACGGTATTTTTGTAGCAAGCCCCTCTTTTGAGGGGCTTTTTTGTTGCCGCAGCGCGTATTTTGTTCCACTCTATTTTGAGCAACGAAGAAATGGAAGGTGCGCTAGGAATGAAAAGAGTCATCATGGTAGTTGGGATTGTGTTATCTGTCCTCGTCGCAGCCATTGCGGCGCTGCTACTTGGCTTGCAGACCCAATATCGTACCGACATTGCCAACTTCCTACTCAAGCACTCTACAGAGCACCCAATCACAGTAGAAGACGTTGAGTATCAAGCTCCTTACCAGCTGACCCTACAAGGCATCACGGCTGGCTCAAACAGTCAGGAATACGAGCCGCTATACATCGACAAAGTTCAGCTTTGGCTCAGCCCCAATAGTTTTTTCACAGCACAGCTAGAACTAGATTCATTGTTAATCAGTGGTGTTCAGTGGCAAACCGAAGAGTTAACTATGCTTAAAGCTCAACTAACTCACCCACAGATTAAGCTGCATCAATTAGCAATCAACAACCTAGATTTTTCAACGTCAGAGTTCAATGCCCGAGATGTTGATATCCAAATCGCTAACCCTGATTGGACGAGCTCACAGCAGTTGTTACCAAACGGGAAAATTCAGCTCAAGGCGGGACAAATCTTTTGGCAAAACGAAGCCTTAGATAATTTCCTTATCGACCTCGATTTGAAACCACAAGATAGCACCCTTTATGGCGCATCGTTTGACTGGCGCGGCGCTAAAGTGTCGGGGCAGGCTGAACAGTATCCAAGCGGTTGGTCGCTGATCAATGTCACCATTGATGGCTTACACCTCAATCGAAAGCAAGTTCAGCAGTTGCAGGGGTCTGACTGGCGCATTCCAAACTTCAACATCAGCCATATCAATAGCCTAGATATATTGAAAAGTGACATCGCTTGGCAAAAAGGTCACCTCGCCGCTTTCAGTGCATCGTTTGAAAACATCCAATTGCCGTTCAAGATATGGCATCAAGAGCAGGGATACTTTTCACTGCAGGCGGAGAGCCTGTCTCTTAATGATGAGCAATGGACTGAGCCTAACCTCAAGCTGACGCTACAAGAAGATCAGGTCGAAATTAACGACTTTTATAGTCAATGGCAGCAAGGCAGTATCCAGCTTAATGGTCAGGTGACCCCTCGCGCCATCAACCTTCAAGAGCTGGACATTCGTGGAGTCAAATGGGTCACTGAGTCCACCGAGGAAAAAGCACCGCTCAACGAATTACAACCTTGGCTGAAAGCCATCGACTCACTATCAATAGCTAGACTTAATGTCGAGAGAAGCCAGCGCATTCAGTTGGCTCAGCAGCCATATTGGCAAGTCTCAGGGTTACACGTTGAAGGTCACAGGCTTACCTTGATAGAGCAAGGGAAATGGGGATTGTGGGAAGGGGAGCTGAACGCCAGTGCCAATGATGCCAGCTACCAAAGTATCTTGTCAGCCCAACCTGTGGTTGAAATGACGAGCCACCAAGGTCAGTGGCAACTCAAGCGACTGTTTGCACCACTTAAGCAGGGCTATATTGAGGCTCAAGCCACGGTCGACTTCAATCAAGTTAGCCAACCTTGGCAAGCAACCATCAGTGCTGATGGCGTACCACTGTCGCCATTCATTCCATACTTAGCACTGCCATTTGAAACCTCGGGGATCGGTGAGTTTGAGTTGCAAGCCTCGGGCTTGGCCGGAGATGATCTTATGCTCAGACACTCGGCTACCGCAAAGATCGAGGGCAGCATTCGCAACGGAATCATCAATTTTGCCGCTAACGACACCCAGGTGAGCAAAGAACCAAGCAATGAAGATCCAAGCAGTAAATCACCGCTAACCCACATCGTGAACTTTGAGGTGTCCGACATTAAAGCCGATCTCAACCGTGGTCAGTTGTCCCTATCACCATTGCACATTATTGGTGCAACACAACAAGGCGACCAGCCGCAACCCGTGACACTCACAGGCGAGGTCAGTGGAGAGCTCGATCTCGTGACGCCACAAGCGCACAGTTTGACGCTTTCTCTAACGAGTGAGTGCTACCAAGTCTCGGGATTAGTGACACAAGCACAACTGATTAAGAAAGAGAGCTGCCAATAAAAACGCCACTCGCAAGGAGTGGCGTAAGTCTGTTTAATTGGTTCGATTACTCTGAAACATTCTGAGTAGAGTTAAGAACCTTTTTGTAATCTGGGATCAGCATGTAAGTCCCAGTGAACTCAACCGCTGCCACATCACCACTCTGAATTGTCACGTGGATGATGATTCGCGCCTTGCGCCCAGAAGCCAGTCGGTCTAAATCCCCACTGATACCATCTAGCGAAGTCGACGCAACTGGGTTTTGCTCTACCGGATGGCGATAACGAATGTTGCTGTCTGCCAATACGATATCACCTGTCAGGCCGCGCTCTTTCATCAGCAGCCAAGTCATCCCCCAACCGGTTAAGGTCGCCAAGGTGAACGCAGAACCCGCAAACATCGTGTTGTGGGGGTTAAGGTTCGGATTAAGCTGAGCGCTACACTCGAATTGATAGCCAGTGTATTGGTTGATCTTAATGCCCATCTTGTCGCTGATAGGGATCTGATGCTCCCAACGCTGCTGAAGTTCATTACACCATTCCGGCTTACGCAGTACGTCCGCCATTGGATCAAGCTGCTTAACCATTTGCTGGTGACGCACCGGACCACGTTGGTCGTTAATCTCGCCACGACGCTCAAAACTGTTCTTCTCGTAGAATGAGATGGCATCCTCACGCGCGTTACACACTAAGCGTTTCGCACCTTCTTGGCGGGCTAGAGACTCTAGTGCAACCAAGATAAGAGAACCCATCCCCTTGCTGCGGCGTGAGTTTTTTACCGCCATGTAGCGGATTTGACCTTCGAGATCTGGCGTAATGTAGAGGCGTCCTATCGCCATTGGTCGACCACGGCCATCAACTATCATTCGATGATGACTCATGCCATCGTACTCATCACGCTCGGAGCCCACAGGCATGCGCCAAGGCTCTCGCAACATCTGCCAACGAAAGTGATAATACTTGTTGAGTTGATTCTCCGTGGTTGGAGTAATGAGTTTAAACATGCTTATTCCTTTAAGCTTGTAGCCAGAATGTCACAGGGCCATCATTGATCAGGGAAACCTTCATATCTGCTGCAAATCGACCACGCTCCGTTGGTAATACGGTCTCACATAGATCCGAGAAATAGTCATAAAGGCGTTCAGCATCGGCTGGATGTGCGCCGCGAGAAAAGCCCGCACGTGTCCCTTTCTTGGTGTCAGCTGGCAGCGTAAATTGCGAGACAACGAGAACCTTACCCTCAACCTGCTTAACATTGAGGTTCATTTTTCCGTCTTCATCTTCAAAAACTCGGTAGGTCGTAACGCGCTCCATTAAGCGTTTCGCTTTTGCTTCGTCGTCGTCTCTCTCAACCCCTAGCAACACCAATAAGCCTTTATCGATTTCCCCAACTACTTCACCATCTACGCGAACGGCAGCTTCACTTACTCTTTGAATCAGTGCTATCACTGTGATTTCCTTGTTCTGGAACTTTTTGATTATCGGTAGAGTGTACCATTTCTTTCGTCTCACTCCACTTTTCACTCTCGCCAAGTGCAGCGGTCACCTCAGCTCCTACCAATACAATCAACCAACACAAGTAAACCCACACGAATAAGATCGGAATCGCTGCCAATGCCCCATAAATCAACTGATAAGACGGAAATTGGGTAATGTAAGCGGCAAAGCCTTTCTTGCTTAGCTCAAAAAGAAGAGCCGCGACCAACGAACCTGCCGCTGCATGCGAGAAGTTAATCTTCTTGTTAGGGACCAGCAAGTACAGACCAAAGAATGAGAAAAAAGAGAGAATGAGTGGCAGCTTGCGAATCACAAAGTTATAAAGCCCAGACACAGCCTCATGCTGCAGCAAGTTCAACGAAGTGACATAAGACGTTGATGCGATACTCGCCCCAACTAAGATTGGCCCAAGTGTTAAGACCATCCAATACATAGAGAACGAATGGACAGGACGACGCTTAGCGGTCACCCGCCAAATATAGTTAAGATTCTTGTCAATATTAGAGATCAGCATCATTGCTGCAATAAACAAGAAACCACTACCAACTGCCGTCATCTTGCCGGTATTAGCGACGAACTCCTGCAATGCATTGTGCACCGCATCCCCAGAGGCCGGAACAAAGTTATTGATGATGAACTTCTGAATCACAACCCCAACATCAGCAAAAACCGAGAAGGAAGAGAGTATCGAAAGCAGTACGGCGAGCATAGGCACTATCGACAGTAAGGTGATGTATGCCAAGTAGCCCGCATTCACATTTACCCGATCGTGTTTCATCCGCGCCATCAGGTATTGTGAGAACGCGAGGCCGAGTTCGGTTGTCTTTTGGATCTTCAACTTGTAACTCCCATGTAACTCGTTCATAGTCCTAATAATGTTGATTAATTGTATATAGGAACCAAGGATGCCTTATTTACTCGCCTTAGTGCTATCTATTTTTACCCTAACTGGATGTCAGTCGGCTTATTACTCTGCCATGGAGCAAGTGGGTTACCACAAGCGCGATATTATGGTCGACCGTGTAGAAGACGCCAAAGAGTCACAACAAGACGCTCAAGAAGAGTTTACTAGCGCCCTAGAAGCCCTCAGTAGCCTGACGAATTTCAATGGCGGCGACCTTGAGAGCATGTACAACAAGATCAACGACAAATACCAAGACAGCGAGAAAGCCGCACAAAACGTCAGTGATCGTATCTCTGCAATCGAAGATGTCTCTGATGCACTATTCGCCGAGTGGCAAGAAGAGCTCAACCTCTACACCAGCGCTTCGCTACGCCGCTCTAGTGAGCAAAAGCTACGAGAAACCAAATCCTCTTATCAAACTATGCTCTCAGCAATGAAGCGTGCCGAAAAGAAAATGGACCCAGTGCTCAACACTCTTCGCGACAACACGCTTTATCTTAAGCATAACCTAAATGCGAGTGCAGTCGGTTCATTGCAGGGTGAGTTCATGAGCTTAGAAAAAGACATTGCCTTTGCAATCAAACAGATGAATGCAGCCATTGAAGAGTCAGATAAGTTTCTTGCGCAGCTAAACCAGAAATAAATCAGAGTAAATCAATGCAACCTATCATCATTAGTGGCGGCCCTGGTGCGGGCAAAACAACCTTGGTTAACGCACTTGCAGATCGCCACTACGCCACCTTTGCCGAGGCTTCTCGTCAGTTAATTGAACAACAGAGCCAGATTGAAGGTGGCATACTGCCTTGGATCAACCTGCCCGGCTTTGCTGCACTCTGTTTAGAGGTGATGAGTGAGCAGAAGACGCTAGCCAACCAACACTCAATCGCTTTTCTCGATCGCGCTATCCCTGACATCTGTGGTTATCTATCTCAGGCAGAATTAGAGATTGATGAAAAGTACCTAAAGGCGAGTCAGGGTTACCACCCTCAAGTGTTCTTGTGTCGCCCAGAAGCAAGTATCTACGTACAAGATGAGGTGCGCCCTTATCCGTTTGAGGGTGCGTTAGAGATTCACGACAGCTTAGTCGCCCTCTATCAGCAGCTCGGATATAAAGTGATTGACGTGCCGTTTATGACGGTTGAAGAGCGAGTTCAGTTCGTTGAAAGTCACTTAGAAGTCAAAAACTAGATTCCAGATATCTCGTTCCTCGATTCTGGAATGACGATCCAATGAATTGAAATGGTACGCGCTCTTCGTATCTCGCATCCCGCATCCCGCATACTCGTATCTAAGCTAACCAAAAAAACAAAAGCCCCGAGCAGCATCGCTACTCGGGGCTTTTTAATCTCAATCAGTTAAATCTGATTATTTCGCTGCACGTGAAGCACGCTTACGATCCGATTCTGTTAGGAACTTCTTACGGATACGGATGCTTTCAGGTGTTACTTCTACTAGCTCGTCGTCATCGATGAATTCTAGAGCTTGCTCAAGCGTCATGATGATTGGCGGAGTAAGAACCTGTGCGTCATCAGTACCAGATGCACGAACGTTCGTTAGCTGCTTACCTTTCAGTACGTTAACTGTTAGGTCGTTGTCACGGCTGTGGATACCAACAACCATGCCTTCGTATACTTCAACACCGTGACCGATGAACATACGGCCACGCTCTTGTAGGTTGAATAGTGCGTTAGTTAGCGCTTTACCCATACCGTTAGAGATTAGTACACCGTTCACACGTTGGCCGATTTCGCCACCTTTGTGTGGACCGTAGTGATCGAATGTATGGTAAAGAAGACCAGAACCAGAAGTTAGCGTCATGAACTCAGTTTGGAAACCGATTAGGCCACGAGATGGCATAACGAAGTCCATACGTACACGACCTTTGCCGTCTGGAGACATGTCAGTCAGCTCACCTTTACGTAGGCCGATGTTCTCCATGATACCGCCTTGGTGCTCTTCCATAACATCGATAGTTACAGTTTCGAACGGTTCCATTAGTTGACCATCTTCTTCTTTGATGATTACTTCTGGACGAGATACTGCTAGTTCGAAGCCTTCACGACGCATGTTTTCGATCAGGATAGATAGGTGAAGTTCACCACGGCCTGATACGCGGAATTTGTCTGGATCGTCTGTTTGTTCAACACGTAGTGCAACGTTGTGTACTAGTTCTTTCTCTAGACGCTCAAGGATGTTACGTGAAGTTACGAACTTACCTTCTTTACCAGCGAATGGAGACGTGTTTACTTGGAACGTCATTGTTACTGTAGGCTCATCTACAGACAGTGCTGGTAGTGCTTCAACTTGGTTCTGTGCACAGATAGTGTCAGAGATTTTCAGCTCACCAAGACCAGTGATCGCGATTATGTCACCCGCGTTCGCTTGTTCAACTTCGTGACGCTCAAGGCCTAGGTAGCCCATTACTGTGCCAACTTTGCCGTTACGAGTTTTACCGTCTGCGCTTACGATCGTTACTTGTTGGTTTGGTTTAACGCTACCACGAGTTACACGAGCAACACCGATAACACCAACGTAAGAGCTGTAATCTAGTTGAGAAACTTGCATTTGTAGTGGACCGTCTAGGTCAACTTGTGGTGCTGCTACTTCTTCAACGATAGTTTGGAATAGTGGTTCCATGTCTTCGCCAGTTTCGCCTTCTTCTAGAGAAGCCCAACCGTTAAGTGCAGAAGCGTAAACTACTTTGAAGTCTAGCTGTTCGTCAGAAGCACCTAGGTTGTCGAATAGGTCGAATACTTGGTCCATAACCCAATCAGGACGCGCACCTGGGCGGTCGATTTTGTTGATTACAACGATTGGCTTAAGACCGTGTGCGAATGCTTTTTGCGTTACGAAACGAGTTTGAGGCATTGGGCCGTCTACTGCGTCAACGATCAGTAGCACTGAGTCAACCATAGACATGATACGCTCTACTTCACCACCGAAGTCCGCGTGTCCCGGAGTATCTACGATGTTGATGCGGTGATCGTTCCAGTCGATTGCTGTGTTCTTAGCAAGGATGGTAATGCCACGCTCTTTCTCGATGTCATTCGAGTCCATTACGCGCTCTTCAGTCTCACCACGAGATTCTAGTGTGCCTGATTGTTGTAGCAGTTTATCAACCAGCGTAGTTTTACCGTGGTCAACGTGCGCGATAATCGCGATATTTCTTAACTTATCAATCTGTGGAGTAGACATGGATTCTCGATTCACTCATAAAAGTAGCCGCACATCACCTCTAAAATCAGGGTAAGTGCCACTAGCTTGATTAAAAAAACGGTCAATAATATACCAGATTCTAGCAAAAACCCCAGAAATATGTGATCTGAACCAAAGCCTTTTTCCACAGGCGTTTATTTCCGTTAGATAATCGGCCATCAGCTGCTCACTATTCAAAAGAGCCCTGCCTTCTATTTATCTCAGCCAAGCCCGTGAAATCCCTCCTTAAAATAAAAAAGTGGATTGACAACCAATGCAAATCGTTGCTGAATGGTACCCGTTTGTGACTCATATTGGTGCACAACCAAACCATTGCACCACAACAGTGCAACGCGCGATCATTTTGGTGCAAAGAAACGCACCAAGAAAAACACAAACAAGCTAAATTATTGAAATTAATGGATTAAATTTTTTGGCACGCTTTTAGCTTTAGTTAAAACAGCATCGATTAATGCACCGAAAGACATTAATCAATGCTAGTTTCGACCGAATCGAGCACATACCAAATTAATAACACTGGAGGTTATCCAAGATGTCAGTAGAAAACGTACTATCGCTGATCCAAGAGAACGAAGTTAAATTTGTAGACCTACGCTTTACAGATACTAAAGGTAAAGAGCAGCACATCTCTCTACCTGCTCACCAAGTTGACGCAGACTTCTTTGAAGAAGGTAAGATGTTTGACGGCTCTTCTGTAGCTGGTTGGAAAGGCATCAACGAATCTGACATGGTAATGATGCCAGACGCATCATCTGCTGTTCTTGACCCATTCACGGAAGACGCAACGCTAAACATCCGTTGTGACATCCTTGAGCCTGCAACAATGCAAGGCTACGACCGTGACCCACGTTCTATCGCAAAACGCTCTGAAGAGTACATGCGCTCTACAGGTATCGCAGACACAGTTCTAATCGGTCCTGAGCCAGAGTTCTTCCTATTTGACGACGTTAAGTTCGCAACAGACATGTCTGGTTCTTTCTTCAAGATCGACGACATCGAAGCGGCATGGAATACTGGTTCTGACGTAGAAGGCGGTAACAAAGGTCACCGTCCAGGCGTTAAAGGCGGTTACTTCCCAGTAGCTCCAGTTGATTCATCTCAAGACATCCGTTCTGCAATGTGTCTAGTAATGGAAGAGATGGGCCTAGTTGTTGAAGCGCACCACCACGAAGTAGCAACTGCGGGTCAAAACGAAATCGCAACTCGCTTCAACACGCTAACGACTAAAGCTGACGAAACTCAAATCTACAAGTACGTTGTACACAACGTTGCTCACGCATTTGGTAAAACAGCGACATTCATGCCTAAGCCACTTGTAGGTGATAACGGTTCTGGTATGCACGTTCACCAATCTCTAGCAAAAGACGGTGTTAACCTATTTGCTGGTGACAAGTACGGCGGCCTATCTGAAACTGCACTTTACTACATCGGTGGTGTTATCAAGCACGCTCGCGCTATCAACGCATTCTCTAACCCAGCAACAAACTCGTACAAGCGTCTTGTACCAGGCTTCGAAGCTCCAGTTATGCTTGCTTACTCTGCACGTAACCGTTCTGCTTCTATCCGTATCCCAGTGGTACCAAGCCCTAAAGCACGTCGTATCGAGCTACGTTTTGGTGACCCAGCGGCGAACCCATACCTATGCTACGCAGCAATGCTAATGGCTGGTCTTGACGGTATTAAGAACAAGATCCACCCAGGCGAAGCTATGGATAAGGATCTATACGACCTACCAGCTGAAGAAGCAGCAGAAATCCCAACAGTAGCTTACTCACTAAAAGAAGCTCTAGAGTGTCTAGACGCTGACCGTGAGTTCCTAACAGCTGGCGGTGTATTCTCTGATGACTTCATCGACTCTTACATCGACCTTAAGTCTCAAGATGTAGAGAAAGTAAACATGACAACTCACCCACTTGAGTTTGAACTGTACTACTCTGTTTAATCTCTGGTAGAGATAAGCATTCTTACTGCAATCTTGTAAGAATCGCTCACTAAATATTAGGCTCGCCTCGCAGGCGGGCCTTTTTTATGTTCCTCACTTCTCTTCTGCTTCGTACCATTCCCTATCAAATAAGCTCATTTCGACTGCCAACAACGTGCGCATTAATAACACCTGAAAAAGGTCAACCTCATGAAAGCGATATGGATGTTAATTGGAGCGATACTCTCGGGAATCGTAAGTGCTCAAACTGTCTACACTTGGGAAGATGAGAGTGGCGTGCTGCACTTTAGTGATACGCCAGACAGCAACAGAGCCAAGGCATTAAGTTTGCCCGATGTTAAAGCTGTTGCCCCAGCGCCTAAATTTGACAGCACATCGCCAGTTGATCCTCAACCGGTAAAGCCTTTACCGACTGAAGCCACAGCTCACAAAGCACCGGTTCGGGACAAGCCTGATACTCCGGCTCCACTCGAACTGACCCTAATCACGCCGCAGCACGATCAAACCTTGCGCAGCAATCGCGGTTTAATCGCTATTGAAATAGAGCTCAACCGAAAACTCGGCATTGGGGAACAACTACAATTGATGCTAGATGGGCGCCGTTATGGTGCACCGCAAACTTCATCAACATGGGCCCTAAAAAACATCGATCGCGGCACACATACCATTGCTATTCAAGCACATAGAAGCGGCAAGCTTATTGCATCTACTACTCCAGTCACTGTGTTTTTACACCGTGCAACGATCAAGTAGGCCAATGTGCACAAAACAAGCCCAGTTTGTCTGTTTTTCACCGAATACTGACCACTTTAGGCAACAGATAGGAATTATCTTTAGCTTCTGGTTGAGATGCGCCATACTTGAACTTATCAACGCACCAATTTGGTGCAAGGAAATAATCTCAGTTCAAGGATGTCACAGTGAATCGATCAGCGCAGAGCGACAGTATAGAGACACATCAATTATCTAACGCCATACTCGACAATATGGTGACAGCGACCTTGATGCTCGATGAGCAACTCTATGTTCGTTATGCCAACCCTGCCGCCGAACAACTCTTTTCACAGAGTGCTAAACGCATCGTCGATCATCCACTCAGCCAGCTTATTCAACACGCCTCTCTCGATCTCGCACTGCTGACACAACCACTACAAAGTGGGCAAAGCATCACTGACAGTGACGTGACCTTTGTGGTCGATAACCGCCCGTTGATGCTGGAAGTCACCGTAAGCCCAATGACGTGGCAACGCGAGACTTTATTACTAGTAGAGATGCGCAAGATAGACCAGCAAAGACGCCTCAGCCAAGAGCTGAACCAGCATGCCCAGCAACAAGCGGCCAAGCTATTGGTGCGCGGCTTAGCCCATGAAATCAAGAATCCATTGGGTGGACTGCGCGGCGCGGCGCAGCTTCTTGGGAAAATGCTGCCAGACCAGTCTCTGAATGAATACACCCAGATCATCATCGAGCAAGCCGATCGCTTGAGAGCCTTGGTTGACCGCCTGTTGGGTCCTCAGAAACCGGGCAAAAAGAGTGAAGAGAACCTTCACCAGATCCTAGAAAAAGTACGTCAACTGGTAGAGTTAGAATCAGGCTCTTCGCTAGCGATTGAGCGCGACTACGATCCAAGCTTGCCTGATATTTTGATGGATTCGGCTCAAGTCGAGCAGGCAATGCTCAACATTGTCAGCAACGCGGCGCAGATTTTAAGCTCACAAGAATCGGGCAAAATCACCATTCGCACCAGAACGGTGCATCAAGCGAACATTCATGGGCAACGACACAAGCTGGCGGCACGCATTGAGATCTGCGACAACGGACCGGGTATCCCAGATGAGCTCAAAGATACCCTCTTTTATCCAATGGTCAGCGGACGAGAAGGGGGTACCGGTCTTGGATTATCCATCTCGCAGAACCTGATTGACCAACACAACGGAAAAATCGATGTTGAGAGCTGGCCGGGGAATACCACCTTCACCATCTATCTACCGATTTAACAAATTTATTGGCATCAACGGAGGGCTGCTCTGATGGTGCTGACAACAAGATATAACAGCATAAAAACAACAATGATCATCACAATAGAATTGGCTGCAAAGGAATGGAACTATGAGTAAAGGATATGTTTGGGTCGTCGATGACGATAGCTCTATCCGCTGGGTCGTTGAGAAGACGCTCTCTTCGGCGGACATTAAGTGTGAAACCTTCGCGGATGCGGAGAGCGTGCTCATGGCATTGGAGCGCGAAACCCCTGATGTTTTAGTCTCAGATATCCGCATGCCGGGTATCGACGGTATCGAGCTACTTAACCAAGTTCAGCAGCGTTCGCCGGATCTGCCGGTCATCATCATGACTGCTCACTCAGATCTCGACGCAGCCGTTAACGCTTATCAAAAAGGCGCTTTCGAATACCTACCTAAACCATTCGATATTGATGAGACCCTAACGCTGGTTGAGCGTGCAATTGCCCACAGCCATGAACAGAAGCGTGAACAAGCCAGTGAAGTAGTCGATACCAACGCACCAGAAATCATTGGTGAAGCGCCAGCGATGCAAGAAGTTTTCCGTGCTATCGGTCGTCTATCGCGCTCTTCTATTTCTGTGTTGATCAATGGTGAATCCGGGACAGGTAAAGAGCTGGTTGCTCACGCCCTGCATCGTCATAGTCCCCGTGCAACGAAACCCTTCATCGCGCTCAACATGGCCGCGATTCCAAAAGACTTGATCGAATCAGAGCTGTTTGGTCATGAAAAAGGCGCCTTTACCGGTGCCAATAGCGTGCGCCAAGGCCGTTTTGAACAGGCCAACGGCGGTACCTTGTTCTTGGATGAGATCGGGGATATGCCACTCGATATCCAAACGCGTCTATTACGTGTCCTTTCAGATGGGCAGTTCTACCGCGTTGGTGGTCATTCAGCGGTTAAGGTTGATGTGCGCATCGTCGCGGCAACCCACCAAGATTTAGAGCGTTTGGTGCACGAAGGCGATTTCCGTGAGGATTTGTTCCACCGCCTCAACGTGATTCGTATCCACATCCCTGCTCTACGCGAACGTAAACAAGACATCGAAAAGCTGACGCAACATTTCCTGAGCTCAGCGGCTGAGGAGCTTGGGGTAGAGGTAAAAGCACTTCACCCAGAGACCATCGCTAAGCTCAATCAACTCAACTGGCCAGGTAACGTGCGTCAGCTAGAAAACATCTGTCGCTGGCTCACCGTAATGGCAAGTGGCAGTGAAATATTGCCCTCAGATCTTCCACCAGAATTACTCGAAGAGAAGAGTGTTACCACCAGCGATAGCGGTGATAGTTGGCAAGTTCTATTAGCAAATTGGGCAAAGTGTGCGCTTGATTCCGGAGAAAAAGAGCTGCTTTCTTATGCGCTTCCTGAGTTTGAACGTATACTACTTGAAGCGGCTTTGAACCATACTAATGGCCACAAACAAGATGCTGCGAAAGTGCTCGGTTGGGGACGAAATACCCTAACTAGGAAGCTAAAAGAGTTGTACTAGCTTAGATATGCTCAAACTTGCAGTTACTTTTTAATCAAAAAAGTGTCGCTTGACTGGGACGGAGTCGGTACAATTACAGTGCAACATACAAAAGTTTTAGTCAGCGATGTCCATAAAAACCCAAATTACACTCAGAACCGCAGTGGTTCTGCCGTTTGTGATGATTTTTCTCTTCACTATAGGTGTAATGGTTTTAACCCAAAAGAGCAGCTACGAGGAAATGGTTCGTGATGTCAGTGCGCGTCAATTAACGTCGCTGACAGAAAACGTACACCAAAGCCTTTCTGAATTTTTAGAAAAACCTTTTCACGCGAACTTATCTCTGAGCCATAACATCGGATATCACCAACTGTACCACCCTGGTGACCTGCGTGAGGTTCAAGCTTATATTCTGCAGAGTTTCTCAGGGCACTTTTCGACCATCGAACAGCTGGATGTGATTGGCTTTGGTTCTGAAGACAGTAATTACGTTGGGTTTCGTAAAGAGGCCAATAACGGCTATACACTGATGGTTCAAGATGACCGCACTCAGAATAAACTGGTCATCTATCGTGGCAGCAAAGTCAGCGACGATATTCGCTCTGTTATCGAGAATTATGACCCACGCGTTCGCCCTTGGTACACGCCTGTTGCTCACAAAACCAAACCTTCATGGTCAACGATTTACACCAATGCTGATGAGAGACAGGAGATCACCCTCTCTGCCCTAGCACCTATTTATGACCAAGGTGAGTTTAAGGCGGTTATCGTCAGCGACATCAAAATTGATACCTTCAACGCCTTCCTAAAACAGCTCAAAGACAAGACCAATGCCTCCGTTTACATCATGGACAAAGAGCAACGTATGGTCGCGCACTCAGATGGTGGTAGCGTTGTCTCATGGGGTAATACGCGCCATTCAGATCGCGGAGAGAGACTGCTGGCATCAGAAAGCCCGAACCCAATCATTCGTGAAAGTGCAGCCTACGTCGATCAATTCCATCTCATTGATGATGAACAGGTTCACCGTTTTACGTTCAATCTCGACGGCGAGCGCTTCTTCAACCAGATAACCCCATATACTGATGAACATGGCATTACTTGGTTCATTGGTATGTCTATTCCAAAAACGGACTTGTTAGGCAAGCTGCCAGAGAATCAACGCAATAGCTGGCTACTGGGTTTACTACTGAGCTTTGTTGGTATAACACTTGGACTATTAGCATTTAATCGCGTTACTCGACCAATCACCTCAACCGCTGATGCTGCAAAACAGCTCGCGAAAGGCGATTGGGAAAGCACCATGCCACAGCCTGGCAATATCTACGAAACCAGTATGTTGGTTGAAGCCTTTAACGAGATGACCAACAACCTCAAGTCGTCATTTAATGCGCTGCAAACTCAGCTCACATACGACTCATTGACCAAACTGTACAGCCGTGAAGGCTTAGTCGGGGCTGCCAAAAAGCACAATATCGCTAACACCGGGACCCTGTACTTGGTGGGTATCGACCGATTCCGTGATATTAACGACAGCCTTGGACACTACAATGGCGACCAATTGCTGATCATCGCCGCTGCTCGCCTGCGAGGTATTCTGCCAGAGCATTACTTGTTGGCTCGTACTGGTGGCGATGAGTTTGCGATTTACGCTCCCGACGTCACTGGCCAAGAAGAAGTCAATCTGCTGGCTAACCGACTTCTGCAGACCTTCGCCTCCCCTTTCTGTATGGAATCAGAAAATGTGGTGATCAACATTTCGATTGGTATTGTTCAGCAGTGCGAAGACAGTGATATGACTCTATGGCTGCGCAACAGCAGCATCGCTTTGAGCAATGCAAAGCAAGATAAAGCGCGTGTCAGCATCTATAGCCCTGAGATGGCCAACGCCTCAAGGCATCGCACGCAGATGCTAGCTCGTATCAATAAAGCGATTGAGAAGCAACAGTTCGAACCCTTCTATCAACCTATTATCGATTTAGAAACAGGCACAACGATTGGTGCTGAAGCACTGGCTCGATGGGTGACGGAACAGGGTGTTATCGCACCTTTGGAATTTATTACTCTGGCGGAAGAGACTGGACTCATCAGCGATATTGGCCAACAGATACTGCATAAATCGTGTCGAGATACCGCGATTGCGATTGAGACGGGTATGTGGGCGCCGGATTTCTCAATTCACGTTAACTTAGCCGTTGATCAGTTGAGCCAACCAGGCTTCGTTGAGCAAGTTAAAACGACACTGCGTGACACTAAGCTGCCTGCTCAAAACCTCACCTTGGAGATCACCGAGTCGCGCATCGTTGATAACGACCCAACCATTATTGACAACATGCTGGCTCTCAAAGCGTTGGGGATTTCGATTGCGATTGATGATTTTGGTACAGGTTATTCGTCATTGGCGTATCTACAAAAGTTGCCATTTGATTGCCTCAAGATCGATCGCAGCTTCGTCAACAAACTAGAAAAAGAGAACCTCGATAGTTCAATCGTGGCGGCGATTGTGAATATTACGCACGGATTTAAGGTTAACTTGGTGGCGGAAGGCGTAGAAACCCAGCAACAGGCAGACTTGCTCAAACAGTTAAAATGCCCGCAAGCACAAGGCTTTCTATACAGCCGTCCTGTACCATTTGACGAGTGGCCACGTCAGCTGAGTTAGCTGAGGGTTTGATGGTTATCGAATAAAAAATGCCAGCATCTAAGATGCTGGCATTTCTATAGGTAAACCAAATATTGTAAAAACAGGCTCGCTTAGATAACGCGCGAGAACTGCTGCTGACGCGCTTTTGCACGCAGATATTTATCGAAACACATACAGATGTTACGAATCAGCAGTCGACCACGTAGGGTTACGCGGATCTCTTTGTCATCTACTTCCACTAACTCATCGTTAATGAAGGTTTGTAGCAGCTCTAAATCTTCTTTGAAGTAGCGATTAAAGTTAACTGAGAACTCAGACTCAATCTGTGTCTTATCCAATTTAAAGTTACAGATCAGTTGCTTAATCACTTCACGACGTAATAGGTCATCGCTATCTAGTGCAACACCTTTCCATAGAGCATGACGCAGCTCGTTCACTTGAGCGTAATACTTCTTCAGCTCTTTCTGGTTCTGTGCGTAAGCGTCACCCACCATAGAGATTGCCGAAACACCGAAACCAATCAGGTCACATTCACCTTGGGTGGTGTAGCCTTGGAAGTTACGATGCAGAATACCTTCACGTTGCGCTACCGCTAGCTCATCTTCTGGCAGAGCAAAGTGGTCCATACCGATAAACTGGTAACCCGCACCGGTTAGCGTCGCGATGGTATCTTGCAGAATCGCCATCTTCTCTTCTGCTTTTGGTAGATCTTCATCTTTAATCTTACGCTGAGCCGCAAACAGTTGAGGCATGTGAGCGTAGTTAAATACCGATAGACGACCCGGTTTCATCTCTAGCACTTGCTTTAGCGTGTCAGCAAACAAGGCTTGAGTCTGCTTTGGCAGGCCGTAGATAAGGTCAAGGTTGGTAGAACGGAAGCCTAAGTCTTTAGCACGTTGTACCATCGCAATAATGAACTCTTCATCTTGCTCACGATTAACTAGCTTCTGTACTTCTTTATTGAAGTCTTGTACGCCAATGCTCAGACGGTTAAAGCCTTCACTGCGCAAGTGATCAAGCATGTCTAGCTCAATCTCACGAGGGTCAACCTCGATGCTGATCTCAGCATCTTGAGTAAAGTTAAACTCATCACGCAGGATCATCATCAGACGTGTGATTTGTGCTTTACTCAGGAAGGTAGGCGTACCACCGCCAAAGTGCAGTTGTGTCACTTCACGGCCTTGCAGCAGTGCAGCGCGCTGGCGGATCTCATGCTCGATGACATCCAGATACTCATCAGCCTTATGCGAGTGACGAGTGATTACCTTGTTACAACCACAGTAGTAACAAAGCTTGTGACAAAACGGGATATGTACGTAAAGAGAAAGCGGGCGCTCAGGGTACTGAGTACACGCCATGTCATAATCAGAGACCGTGAAAGCTTCATGGAACTCCAACGCAGTTGGATAAGAGGTGTAACGCGGACCAGAATAGTTGTACTTGTCTAAGATGGCTTGATCCCAAACGATTTGCTGGCTCGTTACTGCTGGCTTGCTCGACATGATGGTATTTCCAATTTAGATCCGCGAATACTGACGTACTCTCAAATCATTTTACATACATTAAAATATAGACGGGTTATTTTGCCACACGACCAGTAAGGACGTTTGACCGCTAAACGCTTTTTGAGCACCAATGCTCAAAATTGATAGCTTGATCACTAACCGACTTAGGGGATGTAAGATAACACAAAGGTAAGAGGGCTTATTTGATGTGACACCACACCACATAAGCCCTTTATATTAGATCATTTGAATGTTGATTTGGTTATTAAGCGGTTTTACTTTCTTCTGTAACTGCTTCAACTCTTCAATGATGGATTCATTCAAGCGTGACTCTGCTTTTTGTCGAGTCAGGTTCTGCTGCATACGCTCGCGCTTCGGAAGATTTTGTCGATCTTCGCCACGCGCCATATCCTTAACCACGTGATACAACTCTGAAGTTGCTGGGTACTCGGCGTCAAAGTCGACACGCTCATCCCCTTGAACAAAGTCCATGATGTTGTATACACGAATACTAATCTCAGACAGATCGCACTGCCCTTGAATGCCAGCAAGGCATAGGGTGTTAACGTTGTCGAAAATGTTCGCGTTACGCTTCTCGATGGCCAGAGCCTTATGCTGCCTTTGCAACTCCGTCTGCTTCTTCACTTGAAGTAGAAGGTAACCTGCGTAACAGCCCAAGCCGAGAACGATAATTCCGCCAGCAATTGCTAATAAGGTTACATTCATTGGGTCTTAACCTTTAAAGTTATCGAGATCGATGTCTTCAAACTGCGACAGTAGGTCTTCATCTGAAGAGGCTTTCTTAGATACAGATTCAGGAAGGTCATCAAATACCTCTTCCTCTTCTGGCTCAAGTAGGCCTAGGCGATCCATTAGGAACTCAATGCGATCCAGCTTCTCATCTACTAGCTTCTGTAGACCAGCGCCCAAGTTTTCTCCCGCTTCTAGACGGTCAAGCAAGGTGTTCAGTTGCGCATCGTTCTCAAGCATCTCTAGCTCTTGTTCAAACGACAACTTACGCTCTTGTTTGGTCGGCTTCTTAACCGGTTCGATCACCAATGGAATCTTTTTCTTGCTGCCTAAACGTGGGTCACGGTTTTGTGCAGCTTTACGCTGTTTCGCTTCACCACCGTCTGAGTGACGGCTACCTGATTTCAAACCTTTACGTTTCTTCAGGCGTTTGCGTTCACGTCCCTCAACATCCGATTCGCTACGGTTGCGAGTTACGATCACTTCAGGAGCACCGTAAGCTCCTGGCTTTCTTGATTTTTTGCTACGGCTCATTACTGGGTCTTCCTCAGTAAAATTACATCATTTCCAACAAATTCGAGTTCGAGCTTATCCCGCTCAGCCAAAAACTGGAATGTTTGGCGGCTAAAAAAGACCACATGCGTCGGATCATTTTTATAGTGCCAACCAGCAAACGCGTCCACGTCAATTACTAGCTTGGTCATGAGACCAATCCAGCCCTCTGGCTTAACTAAATTCAACCATTGCTGCCACACCTTATCGGGTTCATAAAGATGTTCAATCACCTCGGTGGCAGTCATAAAGTCGTACGTCTTATCGAGAACAGCGCGTTCTGGGTGATAATAGATGTCGTACAACTCCATGGTGTGTCCAGCTTCTTCTAACATGATAGATAGCGTAGGGCCTGGGCCACAACCAAAATCTAACCCGTGTGAGTTAGATGAAATTCTGTCTGTTAATGGGTCGGCAATGCGCGACAAGAACTTACGATAACCAGCATCACTAGGATCATTCTCATGCAGGTCATAGTGTGCTTTCTCTTCGCTTGCTTCTAACCTTTGGTCAGGTTTTACAAATACCAACTCACATTGCTGACACTGCAGGTACTCTCTGCGTTTGTCTTCAAAGTAGTGATGCACATCGTGATGATGGCATAAGGGACAAGTATACATAGCACATCCTTAAACAGGGATGCGAAACATACCAGAAAGTGCGTTTAGAGTGGAGAGATATTGGGTGTTTTTTCATCAAATCAATAAAAAAAGCGATAGGAAAACCTATCGCTCTCTAAATCTGCCTATATTGGCCAAAATTTGCATACTCAACTTGGTACACAAATCTCCATTTGTTATTGGTGCTTTCCTTGCCAAATTTGTTTTTTGTTCATCACCCTGATGAATTTTGGCTATCCGTTTCTAACACCTTGTCGCTGGGCTATCCTAGCCTGATCCTTTTCTGTCTATACCGTTAGACTAGACGATCATCCATATCGATTTCAGCTCCAAGCTGATGGCGCATACTTTACTCACTTATCAAAAAACGACAAGAGCGCGACATCACACTTTTTGTACAGCTATTGAACACCCATAAATAATGCCAATTTGATCACACCATACATAAAGTAAGGCTATATAAAAGACAACGCCCTAGCCAATCATGGCTAGGGCGCATCCTAAATCTTGCTCGAACGTACATTTCGTCACTCTGGCTAGGAGCGCGAAACCGACAAATTAGTGTAGACCACCAACGTACTTCGATAAGGTTTCAATATCTGCGTCTGTTAGCTTTTTAGCTACATCACGCATCATCGCATTCATGTCGTTATTACGGCTACCATCGCGGAATTTCTCAAGCTGAGCCTTGATGTATTCAGCATGCTGACCTGAAATCTTAGGGAAACCAGATAGCTCTGTGCCGTTACCACGAGGGCCGTGACAAGCAATACATGCCGTTACGCCACGTTCAGCGTCACCCGCAGTGTATAAAGCCTTACCCTCTTCTACTACGTTTTCTGGCGTAGAGTTGTTAGAGATAGGCAGAGATGCGTAATATGCAGCTAGGTCAGCCATGTCTTGTTCAGACAGAGGCATCGCCATTGCACCCATTACAGGTTCGTTACGACCTTGTTTACCACCACTAGTCATACCTAGCTTGAGATCTTTTAATTGCTTCTCAAGGTATTTCTCATGTTGACCAGCCAGTTTAGGGTACTGTGTGATCAGACTGTTGCCGTCAGCACCGTGGCAGGCAACACATGTTTGTGATTTGGCTTTACCAGCTTCAATACTACCTTGAGCCCATACTGAGCAGCTGGCTAATAGACTCAAAATTAGCGCTAATTTCTTCATGACATTCCATTATAATTATCAAGCTTCCAGTACCACTCTATGTTGCCACTCATGGTACAATAGGCGACCTTATGCCGAGCACGGTTATTTTACACAAATTCACAAAAAAGTAATCAATCGACTACACAAAGTCGAGATGGAGTTAACAGTGAGCGTAAAAATTCATTATCAAAACACGCATTTCATTACCAGTGCACCTGATATTCGTCACTTACCAGAAGACGAAGGGATCGAAATTGCGTTCGCAGGACGCTCCAATGCTGGTAAATCTAGCGCACTAAATCGCGTGACCAACCAAAAAAGTCTAGCGAAAACCAGTAAGACCCCAGGTCGTACTCAACTGATTAACCTATTCAAGGTGACTGACGGTTGTCATATTGTCGATTTACCAGGGTATGGTTTTGCGCAAGTACCATTAGAAATGAAGAAAAAGTGGCAGAAGTCACTGGGTGAATACCTTCAAAAGCGTGAATCGCTAAAAGGTTTGGTGGTTCTCATGGATATCCGCCACCCAATGAAAGACCTAGACCAACAGATGATCTACTGGGCAATTGATAGTCGTATCCCAGTACAAGTGCTGCTGACTAAGGCCGACAAACTCAAACAAGGCGCGCGTAAAGCACAGCTACTTAAGATTCGTAAAGATGCGCAATCTTTCGGTGGTGACGTTGCCGTTGACGTGTTCTCTTCATTGAAAGGCATTGGCGTTGACCAACTGCGTGCCAAAATGGATGAATGGTTTGCCCCAGCGCTCGCTGAGCAAATGATCGAAGAACTTGCAGAAGATGAGCGCAACGACGAAGCCTAAAGCAGCCTCATTCGTTAGCTTTGATGAATAAAACACTTACCCTGCTTATATAAGCAGGGTATTTTTTTAACTAATTTTAATCGGTTAGCTCTCAGAAGTGATCCATACTAAAAGTTAGAAACCGAATAAATAGATAGTAACAATGGTTAGATCACTGTCATCTAACTTAATAATGGGAAAGGAAGGCTCATGTTAAAAAAATGGATACCACTACGACTTCTAACACTCGTCAGTTTGCTAATCCCACTCTTATTACATGCTGAAGAGACCCAAGCTCCGCCGCCAGCATTGATGAATGTCGACATGACACTCGACCTAGATGGTATGGAAAAGTATGCAAAGGAGGCCAGCCAATCACTGCAAGTCATTTCTGAATCGCTGCAATCCATCGTCAACAACCCCAACCTCAGTGACGACCAACAACAAGCGCTCAATGAAACCATTGCCAGCATTAACCAACTGAGTGCTTCCACTACCCAATCCATTAACCATCTCCCAGAAGTCTTTGAACACTCACGCATGACATTTCAGAAAACCAGTCAAAATCTACTCAACGATATTCAAAGTAAGATAATCATCGCTCTGGTCGCGATTGTCGCTGTGGTTATCCTCGCCCTGATTGCTATCTATTTGATTATCTTAAAACCGATGCAGCACACCTTAGTGCAAGCCACCAGCAATATCTCTGCGATGGCGCAATCTATTCAGATCACCGCTGAAGCACTTAAATACAGTACTGAGAAACAACAATACTTAATGGAAGCCATAGATCAGAAAGGTGATGTTAAAGCGAGTATAACCACCGAAGAGCAGAACCAATAACGGAATCGCTGCACACCCCAGGCTTAATAAGGTTATTTTCTCAGATAAAACAAGGTCAAATAGCTTTGATGAAAAGTTACATTTTGATCGCTTTATTCCACAAACAACAAATCATAGCGAATTTTTCGATGGGAATGTTCTGGAGCAGATAGATAAACGAAAGGTGAGTTAGGCCACAAAATTTAGGTGAGGAAAGTGGGGTTAGAAAATTTTCTTCCGCACAAGAAAAAACGCCCCAGTCAAATACTGACTGGGGCGGCTGAATCAGCCTAATCCAATAACGTGAAACAAAAGGTCTGAAAGATAGAACATCTTACCTCTGTACCCTACGAGATTTAATGTACAACAATTGCTCAGAAATGAAAACAATTTTTGTAGTTTTTTTTCATGAATGTTTTATTAAAACATCTTAAAAGCCAGTTGTGACAAGCTTTATTCATGACAAAAAAAAGCCAGCGTTTGTGCGCTGGCTCATACTAATTTCGTAAATAAGGTTAAAAAGTGATTAGTGGGCCTGATCCCAGTTGTCACCATGGCCAGCTTCCGCAACCAGTGGGACATCCAGCTCAGCCGCAGATTCCATCAATTCTTGTACTTTACTTTCAATTTCAGTCAGTGCTGACTCTTCTACTTCAAACACCAGTTCATCGTGTACCTGCATCAGTAGTTTCACGCGACCCGCACCTTCGGCTTGAATCCACTCATCCACCAATAGCATCGCCTTCTTGATGATATCAGCCGCAGTGCCTTGCATTGGTGCGTTGATCGCCGCACGTTCCGCAGCCTTACGACGCATGCCGTTGCGAGACTTAATTTCAGGTAGGTGCAGACGGCGACCGTAGATCGTCTCAACAAAGCCCTGCTCAGAAGCTGCACTGCGCGTGTCTTCCATGTACTGCATAACACCAGGGTAACGCTCAAAGTACGTGTCCATATAATGTTGTGCTTCACCACGAGGAATACCTAGCTGCTTAGCAAGGCCAAACGCACTCATGCCGTAGATCAGCCCGAAGTTCACCGCTTTCGCGCGACGACGCTGCTCTGAAGTCACGTCATCGATGCTGACGCCAATGATCTCAGCAGCCGTTGCTGCGTGGATATCTTTGCCTTGTTGGAAGGCTTCAAGCAGCGCTTTATCGCCAGATAGGTGCGCCATAATACGCAATTCAATCTGAGAGTAATCGACAGCAAGAATCTTCCAACCGTGAGGCGCTACAAATGCCTGACGGATACGACGCCCCTCTTCATTACGGATTGGGATGTTCTGTAGGTTTGGATCGGTCGAAGAAAGACGACCTGTCGCTGTTACCGCTTGGTGATACGAAGTATGTACACGGCCTGTCTCAGCGTTGATCATCTTTGGAAGTTTGTCGGTATACGTTGATTTCAGCTTCGCTAAACCACGGTATTCCAGAATCAGCTTCGGCAGTGGGTAGTCCAAAGCCAGCTCTTGAAGTACTTCTTCATTGGTTGATGGTGCGCCCGATGGCGTTTTCTTCACCACAGGTAGTCCCATCTTCTCGAATAGGATGGCTTGAAGCTGTTTAGGTGAATTCATATTGAATTCTTGTTCAGCGATTTCGTACGCTTTCTTTTCAAGCTCATCAAGACGTGCAGCAATTTCTTGAGACTGTGCGCCTAGCAACATGTCATCGACAAATACACCGGTGCGCTCAATGCGAGAGATCACAGGTACCAATGGCACTTCAATCTCTTCGTAAATCGCTTTCAGCTTTTCATCCTGCTCGATGTTTTGCATCAGACGGTTGTGAAGACGTAGTGTCACATCGGCATCTTCTGCAGCATATGGCGACGCCTCACCCAGTTCGATCTGGTTAAACGTCAGTTGTTTCTTACCCTTGCCAGCGATCTGCTCGAATGAGATACAGCTGTGCTGGAGGAAACGCAGCGCAAGGCTGTCCATGTCATGCTTACCACCAACACTATTAAAGACGTATGAAGCGAGCATAGTGTCATGCTTAATGCCTTTCATTTCGATACCATAGCGCGCCAGTACAGAGGCATCGTACTTAAGGTTTTGACCCACTTTTGCTTGAGTATCGTCTTCTAAGATCGGCTTGAGCTGTTCCAGTACCCAATCACGATCGAGCTGCGCTGGTGCATCTAAATAGTCATGTGCCACAGGTACATACGCAGCAACACCTTCTTCTGTCGCGAATGATAAACCGACAAGATTAGCGACCATGTAGTCTAGGCTATCTGTTTCCGTATCAAAGGCAAATACTTCCGCTGCTTTTAGCTTCTCTAGCCAAACATTGAAGTCTTCTTCACTCAAAATGGTTTCGTATTTGCTGCGGTCAATGGTCACAGCTGATGTATCCATTTCAACCGTTGATTGTGCTGACGTTGTTGCACTACCGCTCACCACTGCGCCAGACTTCTCATCGGCTTCAACCACACCAGTGCCACCCTCAAGTAGCTCATTTAGCCATGATTTGAACACCAGTTGGCCATAAAGTTTGATCAGCTCGTCTGTGTTTGGCGTTGCTTTTACTAGAGATTCCGGAGTCTCTTCCAGCTCAACATCCAGCTTGATCGTCGCTAGCTCGTAAGAAAGCTTGGCATTCTCTTCATTATCAACCAGCTTTTTCGCCATGGTTTTCGAGCCACGGAAACCCAGCGCTGCAATATCATCTAAGTTTTGGTAAAGCTTTTCGATGCTGCCGATGCCCTGAAGTAATGCAGTCGCGGTTTTATCACCGACACCCGGTACACCAGGGATGTTATCCACTTTATCGCCCATCAGTGCCAAATAATCGATAATGAGCTCTGGCGGAATACCAAACTTCTCAATAACGCCCTCACGATCCATCACGACATTCGTCATGGTATTGATCAGCGTAACGTTATCATCAACCAGCTGAGCCATATCTTTATCACCAGTACTGATCAGCACTGGCATGCCCGCTTTAGATGCTTGTGACGCCAGCGTACCGATAACATCATCCGCTTCCACACCTGGGATCGAGATCAATGGCAGGCCCATTGCGCGAATCACATTGTGCAAAGGTTCGATCTGACAACGAAGATCATCCGGCATAGGTGGACGATTCGCCTTATATTCTGGATACATATCATCACGGAACGTTTTGCCTTTCGCATCGAAAATAACGGCAATACGATCTGAAGCAAATTGACGCATCATGCTGCGCAGCATGTTCACCACACCATAGATGGCATTGGTAGGAATATCACCATTACTCATGGTGCCCGGGTAAGCATGGAACGCGCGATATAGGTAAGAAGAGCCATCGATGAGAATCAATGGATTATCAGGAATACGAGCCATAATGTTTGTGTATCCAGTAATAAGTACAGAAATGATGGGTTAAGCATGCCACGTATAGTGACGGGATTCCACGTTGTCGATCTGTATCCGTAGAATGGGTTGTGTTTGTTATAAACAGAATCTTGTTATTTTTTGTTCCACAAGCGCCCTCATCTGTGGATAACTCTGTTTATATTATTTATCCACCCTGTTGAGAAGTTGGTAAAATGAAACAAAAATACACCATAAACCATTGAAATAAATAAACAAAAATAGAGATCGAACATATGATCAACGATCTTTTTTCGATCTTGCGTTGTGGAAAAGAATATTGATGAGGATTTATGCATGCACCTTTATGGTGCTAGATATGCATCTTGTTGAAATTGAGATAGAAAAAAAGCGACACCCGAGGATGTCGCCTAGCAAAAAGCGGTGAAGCTATTCAATTGAATACCACAGCTTAACCAAAAAGCTATAAATTACACTGGAAGCAATGTGAGCAATGTCGTGTCAAAAAGAACTTAGTTTAAGTTCGCGAGAATTCTGTTGGTAACTCAGCGGAGCGCTTAGCTACTAAACATCCTTGTGAACATTTCCTCATTCCCTAAGACGAAGTTAATAATAATGATTCTCATTTGATAGTCAACAATTAAATGATAATAAATCTCATTTAATTGCAATTGTCACCTAACCTTCATCTTACATCTGCTTCACAAAGTGAATTCTATTCTCTTTAATGTCTTCTTTTTGTTCGAAATTTTCTATCATGTAGCCATTTCTCAATAGCAATCTCAACATCGAAGAAAATTGGTTCCTAGACTTCACTTTTAGCTGCTTATAGCCCTGATCTCGCACCCATTGCTCTTGCACATCCAATTGAAGCTGCGCTACGCCTTTGTTTCGAGCCAAGGGAGAGACGCCGCCAAACCAGCTGTAAAAAGTTTGCTCATCTAACTGATAACCAATTTTGAATCCGAGCAGTTGTCCGTCTTCCTCAGCAACAAGAACCAACTGCTTGTTGTCTTGCAGACGTGCAGAAAGAGACTCGATGCTCTCTTTAAGGCTGAACTCATCGATCTGCTCCACGACAGCCACGCACTCTTCCAGCGTTCCCTCACGAACCACAACGGTCATTTTCAATCTCCTAAAACGAATAAAGGTCAGCATAATGGCTGACCTTTTATGATTTATCTCGACGACTATTTGTTTCTTAGAAACTGTGCCGCTTGAGCATCGTCTTCTGCTAACCACTCTGCCACATCTTTAGCGAAGTAAGTTAGGATGCCATCGGCACCAGCGCGCTTGAAGCATAACAGTGATTCAAGCACTGTCTCACGCTCTTTCAGCCAACCATTTTGAATAGCAGCTTTGTGCATCGCATATTCACCAGACACTTGGTATGCAAATGTCGGCGCTTGCAGTTCATGCTTCACACGACGAACGATGTCTAGGTACGGCATACCCGGCTTCACCATCACCATATCTGCACCTTCATTAAGGTCCATCGCCACTTCATGGATCGCTTCATCGCTATTTGCAGGATCCATCTGGTAGTTTTTCTTATTACCACCTTTAAGGTTAGATGCACTACCGACAGCATCACGGAATGGGCCGTAGTAGCACGAAGCGTACTTAGCGGAATACGCCATGATTTGCGTGTGAATGTGGCCAGCTTCCTCTAAAGCTTCACGGATCTTACCAATACGACCATCCATCATGTCTGAAGGCGCCACAACATCCGCACCCGCTTCTGCATGAGACAGAGCTTGCTTGATCAGAACTTCAGTTGTTTCGTCATTCATCACATAGCCATCTTCATCGATGATGCCGTCTTGGCCGTGCGTTGTGAATGGGTCTAGCGCCACATCTGTAATCACACCAATATTAGGCACATGCTCTTTCAATGCGCGTACGGCACGCTGAACTAAGCCTTCTGAGTTGTGAGCTTCTGCTGCACATAGGCTTTTCGCGTCTTGGTTAACGACAGGGAAGAGTGCAATTGCAGGCACCCCTAGTTGAGAAAGGTATTCTGCTTCTTCCAACATCAAGTCAATTGAAAGGCGCTCAATGCCCGGCATAGATTCAACCGATTCACGACGGTCTTTACCCATAAGAATAAACATTGGGTAGATTAAGTCATTCACTGATAACTGGTTTTCTGCCATTAAGCGGCGGCTGAAGTCGTGTTTACGCATACGACGCATACGACGACCTGGGAACTGACCTTGAATAGATACAGACACGTGATTCTCCTTGCCTAGCCTAGGTAAACAACTACCTAGATTATAAAAAGTGCAAAATAGTTGGCAAAAGCATATCACCGCTAGCTAAAGACGCTAGCAGTAAAACCTAAATCCTCCGTAAAAACCGGGATAAATGGCAAAAAATGACCTTCTCCTCACACTGCCGTATACTCTGGACAACTCGTTTCTTCAGCTTTTTCAGGACACAACCATGATCGACACTCATGCCCATATCTACGCTAGTGAATTTGATAACGACCGTGAGCAGGTGGTGCAACGCGCATTAGCCCAAGGCATTGATCGTATTTTACTGCCCAATATCGACCTCGACTCTATTGAGCCGATGCTGGCTACTGAACGTCAATTCCCTGAGGTTTGCCGTTCTATGATGGGGCTCCACCCTTGTTATGTTGATGGGAATATCGAAGAAACACTCAAGACTATCCGTGCTTGGTTCGACAAACACGACTTTATTGCCGTGGGTGAAATCGGTATCGACCTCTACTGGGATAAAACCTTTAAAGCCGAGCAAGAGATGGCCTTCGTCACCCAGCTACAATGGGCGAAAGAACTCGACCTGCCAGTGGTAATCCACACTCGTGATTCCATTGAAGAAACGTTAGCTCTGTTGAAGCAAGAACAAGATGGCAGCCTACGTGGTGTATTTCACTGCTTTGGTAGCAGCTTAGAAGAGGCTCAAGCGATCAATGCACTCGGTTTTCACCTAGGATTAGGTGGAGTATCTACCTTCAAAAACTCGGGAATGGATAAGGTAATTCCACACCTTGATATGGATTTAGTCATCCTAGAAACGGACTGTCCGTACCTAGCACCAACACCGAATCGAGGCAAGCGCAATGAGCCAGCTTATACGGAGCTTGTTGCAAAACGAATTGCTGAGTTGCGCGGTATTGCAGTAGAAGAAGTCGATGCGATCACAACCCGAAATGCCGAACAGTTGTTTAAATTACAGCCATCCATTCCGTTAAAAAAATGATATAAAGTTACAATTTTTATTTGAGTTGGCAGCTCAATCGATCTAATATCAACCAGCTTCATATGGAGGTGGTTTTTATGTGTGACCATTCGCAGCACTTGCAACGTCAACATCGAACCTTTTGGCAAAAACTTATTGGTATTAAAGAGATTTACGTCTGTCAGAACTGTGGCTACCAGCTAAAAATTCGATAATAAAATAACAGAAAAAGCGGCCACGGGGCCGCTTTTTCTGTTTATAAATCAATCAAATCAACTTTTACGCATAATTGCGTAAAAAGCTCACGACTCGACTTCATCCTCTTCTTCTTTGCGTACGTAGAAACGAGCAAAAAATAAGCCCACTTCAAACAAAATACACATTGGAATTGCGAGTAGTGTTTGAGAAATCATATCTGGCGGCGTCAGCATCATACCGATGACAAATGCACCAACCACAATGTATGGACGTTTCTCTGAAAGCGACTTCGGATTGGTCGCTCCTGTCCAACAAAGGAGGATGATAGCCACCGGCACTTCAAAGGCGATACCAAAGGCTAAGAACAACGCCAACACAAAATCTAGGTAGCTAGAGATGTCTGTCGCGAACTCAACCTGCCCTAGTGAGATAGTGGTAAAGAAGGTAAATACCAACGGAAATACCACAAAGTACGCAAAGGCTACACCACAATAAAACAGCAAGGAGCTCGATGCCATCAACGGCATGATCAGGCGTTTCTCATGCTTATATAAGCCCGGCGCAACAAAGGCCCAGACCTGATACAAGATAAATGGAACGGCGACAAAAATAGAGGCAACAAGCGTTAGCTTCAACGGCGTAAAGAACGGTGAAGCAACATCGGTTGCGATCATAGTTGCCCCTTCTGGTAGACGCTCTACCAAAGGAGCCGAGACAAACTCATAGATGTCATTGGCAAAATAAATCAGCCCTAGAAACACCACCAATACGGCAACAATAGCACGCAATAGGCGATTACGAAGCTCTAGTAAGTGACTGATTAAAGGCTGTGTCTGCTCAGTCGAAGACATGTCAAACCTCTTAATAAGGACGATCGAAAAGGAGCCGCACGTATACTTATCAGTTCAAGTACTTCGCGACTCCTCCTTGCGAGACTATTCGGCTTTTTTATCTGGCGTAGCTGATGCCTCACTGTTGATCTGAAGTGATTCATGATCCGCAGTCTCAGTGTGACTCGTTTGAGCCTCACTTGGCTTATCAGGCTCAGGCTTAGCGTATGGACGCTGAACTTCAGCAGCAGCCTGCTTTAGTTCATCCACCGACTTTTTCAGCTCAGGAGAGAGATCTTCCATCCCCATTTGCTCAGCCTTACGCAGGTTTTCTTGCAGTTCTTGCACCTTAAGCTCATGTGAAAGCTCATCTTTCACACTATTCGCCATGCTTTTCGCAGATCCAATAAACTTGGAAACACTACGAATTGCCACAGGCAAACGCTCAGGCCCTAAAACAACTAACCCGACGACAGATATTAATACCAGTTCCCAAAAACCGATATCAAACACGACTTACGCCTGCTCTTTGTCTTTCTTAGTTTCAGCAGTTGCGTCAGTCTTCTGCTGTTCAATGTTTTTTGGTTCAAAGTCTGCATCTTTCTTTGCAGGCTCTTCATCATTCATTGCTTTCTTGAAGCCTTTTACTGCTGAACCTAAGTCACCACCCATACCGCGTAGCTTCTTCGTTCCGAACAGCAAGATTACGATTACAGCAATGATTAGAAGTTGCCAAATACTGATTCCACCCATTGTCATTGTCCTCGGGTCTGTCTACAAAAAAATTATTAAGAAAGTCTACCGCTTAACGGCGGTAAGCTCGCCAACTTAGCAGCCAAAATGTGACACCTGCAATGCCACAGCCCATAGATAGCTGCTGATAAGGGCTTGAAACTAATATTGCGGAGCATACGACTAAAGTTGCTCCAACGCCAAACAAAAATTTACCTGTTGCCTGCTGACGCTTGCTTTCTCTATAACCTTGATAAAGCTGATCCATTCTCTGGTTCATCGCTTTACCTTGGCGCAAGCTATCGTAGAGCAGTTCTGGCAATTCTGGCAGCTTCTCTGCCCAGAAAGGCGCTCGGTCTTTTACAGCATTTATCACTGCTTGCGGACCGACTTGATTCATCATCCAAGTCTCTAAGAAAGGTTTCGCCGTCTCCCACAGATCGAGCTGCGGATAGAGCTGACGACCTAACCCTTCAATGTACAACAAGGTCTTCTGCAGAAGGACCAGCTGCGGCTGAACCTCCATGTTAAAACGCCTTGCCGTATTAAATAAGTTTAGCAACACATGGCCAAACGAGATCTCACCCAAAGGCTTAGCAAAGATCGGTTCACACACCATGCGAATCGCGAACTCGAAATCATCAACGTTGGTGTCGTGTGGCACCCAACCAGAATCGACATGCAGCTCTGCCACTTTGCGATAGTCTCGGTTGAAGAAAGCCAATAAGTTTTCTGCCAAGTAGCGCTTATCTTCGCTGTTTAGCGTGCCAACAATGCCGCAATCTAGGCCAATCCATTGTGGATTGCCTGGGTTCTCAGGGTTTACGAATACGTTCCCCGGGTGCATGTCAGCATGGAAAAAACTGTCTCGAAACACTTGGGTAAAGAACACAGAAACACCGCGTTCTGCCAACAGCTTCATATTGGTACCGTTAGCTTCAAGCATTGGGATATCCGACACTTGAATACCGTAAATTCGCTCAGAAACCATCAAGGTTTCACTGCTCAGATCCGGCAACACCTCTGGAACATACAGCTCTTCACTGCCTTCGAAGTTACGACGCAGCTGAATCGCGTTCGCTGCCTCACGGCGCAGGTCGAGTTCATCAAGTAGCGTTTTCTCGTACTCTTTAACAACTTCAACCGGTTTTAAACGACGTGCTTCAGGAAGCGACTTGGCGACTATACGCGCCATTCGGTGCATCAGTTTTAGATCTGCATCAATCACAGGGCGAATATCAGGGCGAATTACCTTAAGTACCACCTCGCGACCGGAATCTTTGAGTTTTGCGGTATGCACCTGTGCGATGGATGCTGATGCCAGTGGCTGGATATCAAAATCAGTAAACCAGTTATCTAGACTGCCGCCCAAGGCTTTTTCCATATCGCGCTTTGCCAGCTCACCATCGAATGGAGCAACTTGGTCTTGCAGCAGCGCTAACTGATCAGCAATGTGCGGAGGGAACAGATCGCGTCTCGTTGACATCATCTGCCCAAACTTAATCCACACAGGGCCAAGCTCTTGCAGTGCTAGGCGCAGGCGATGACCCAATTCTTTATCTTGATGGCGATTTTTGAGCCAAAAAAGAGACTTTCTTGCCAGCAACGGCGCTTTGGTCAACTGGTGCTCAGGCATCAATTCATCTAAGCCGTACTCCAACTGTACCTTAATAATATGATAAAGACGTTTCAGTTCTGTTGGAGTCATGCTTTCTCCAATAGAGCATTCAATTTGGCTTCAAGGCGTGCTGCGGCACTTTTTACATCATCAACCTGATCACAGAAGTGCGCGACCTCTAATGGTGCTGGAGCAATTTTCCACTCTTCAGTTAGAACTTGTGCGAAGTGATTTTGGTGTTTATTGGCTTGAGATGCCACAAAGCCACCGACGTTCTTCACGCCTTGCACCAAAGTGTGTGCCACAACATCACCAGTCACACGTGATAACCACTCTTCTAGATCTGGTTTGCAGTCTGTCATTAGCTGAGCAAACTTCTGCGCCAATTGAATATCACCTTCAAGAATCAGCTTGTCTTGCTTGATCAGCTTAGTGATGTTCGATTGCTCACGCAGCTCAGGAAGGACAGATAAATTCAGAGATAGGTAACAGTCAGGCTGCCCTTCGTAATCCGCTAAAACGTCTATCTGTTGGCTAAACACAAATGTCAGTGTTTTATTGAGCTCTTTGAGATTCACCTGAATGATCTGGCCCTTTAAACGCGATAAACGACGCACCAAGTCTGGATCGTCGTTGACGAGAGTATTCAAAGAGGTTTCGATAACCGCCGTTACTAGTGGGTCAAATGGCATGACTGTCCTTACCTTTGAAAACGGATAAGCCGAAACCTATCCGTTGTATCTTATTATTCGTTGTCGATTTTACTTGGGTTCTGTCTTAGAACTTGTAACCGCGGTGCAGCGCAACAATGCCGCCGGTTAGATTGTAATACTTGGTATTTTCAAAACCTGCTTCTTGCATCATGCCTTCCAGCGTATCTTGGTCTGGGTGCATACGAATCGACTCTGCAAGGTAGCGGTAGCTGTCTGCATCATTTGCGATGATCTCACCCATTTTTGGCAATAGGTGGAATGAGTAGGCATCGTACACTTTTGAAAGTGGTTCAAGTACTGGCTTAGAAAACTCTAATACCAATAGACGACCGCCTGGCTTCAACACGCGGTACATTGAGCGTAGAGCCTTATCTTTATCTGTCACGTTACGTAGACAGAAGCTGATAGTGATGCAATCGAAGTAGTTATCTGGGAATGGCAGTTCTTCTGCGTTCGCTTGTACGTAGTGAACGTTGCCAACAATACCGCTATCGCGCAGCTTGTCACGACCTACATTCAGCATCGAGTTGTTGATGTCAGCAAGGATGACATGACCGTTTTCGCCCACAATGCGCGAGAATTTTGCAGTTAGGTCGCCGGTACCGCCACCAAGGTCTAGAATGCGTTGACCAGGGCGAACGCCACTGCAATCAATCGTAAAGCGCTTCCATAGACGGTGAACACCACCCGACATCAGGTCATTCATAATGTCGTACTTCGCGGCTACAGAGTGAAAAACCTCTGCCACTTTCGCAACTTTCTCTTCTTTTGCGACTGTTTCAAAACCAAAGTGTGTGGTTTCTGATTCTACTGCTGTATTTGTTTGCACACTGGTGTCCGTCATGCTGTTCTCTACCCTGGTAAGTCCTCAACGGCAGCGCAATAAGCCTTTGAGCGCGCTGCGGTCGATTAGTTTACTTTATCCTCAGCAGGTTGTCTTTCTACTAACGAGGCATTTTCTGAAAAAGCCTCGTTTTGCGCGAGCTCTGTCAGACTCACAGCAATCGGCTTCTTCACCTCAACCCCCAACTGTTTAAAGCTCTCGGCTTGACGAATCACATTACCTCGCCCAGTTGCCAGCTTATTCATGGCTCCTTGATAGCTTTGGTTGGCTTTATCAAGTGCGCCACCAAGGCCTTCCATATCATCAACGAACAAGCGCAGCTTATCGTACAATTTACTTGCACGTTCGGCGATGATCTGTGCATTTTGGTTCTGGCGCTCATTACGCCACAGGTTATCAATGGTACGCAGCGCCACTAACAAAGTGGTTGGGCTGACAAGAATGATGTTTTGCTCCATCGCATCTTTGACTAAGCTTGGGTCTGCTTGAATCGCGACTTGAAATGCAGGCTCTACCGGAATAAACATCAATACATAGTCGAGGCTCTGAATGCCTTTTAGTTGATGATAATCCTTCTGACTCAAACCTTTGATATGCGCGCGCAGTGAGAGCAAGTGATCTCGCAATGCAACATCGCGCTCAGCATCGTTTTCTGCATTGAAGTAACGCTCGTACGCCACCAAAGCCATTTTCGAATCCACCACCACTTGTTTGTCTTGAGGTAAGTGAACAATCACATCCGGTTGATAGCGCTTGCCCGCTTCGTTTTGTAGATTGACCTGAGTTTGATACTCATGCCCTTCTCGCAAACCAGATTCCGCCAATACCCGAGCCAGTACCACTTCGCCCCAGTTACCTTGTTGTTTATTGTCGCCTTTAAGCGCTTGAGTCAGGTTAACCGCTTCTCGCGTCATGCTTTCGTTTAATCGCTGCAGGTTCTTGAGCTCATGAACCAAGGTGTGACGCTCTTTGGCTTCTTGGCTAAAGCTGTCACTGACCTGCTTCTTAAAGCCCTCTAGCTGCTCTTTGAGTGGGGAAAGCAATCCTTCAAGGCTCTGCTTGTTCTGCTGATCGACCTTAGCGGTTTTGGCTTCAAAGAGTTGGTTAGCCAGATGTTCAAACTGCTGCTTTAAACGGGTTTCCGCTTGCTCCAATAGTTGCAGTTTTTCATGGTTGGCGAGGTTCTCTTGATCGTGACGAGCTTCTTGCTCACGCAACTCAGCTTCAAGCTCAGATTTCTGATCTTTAAGGATATTAATCTCATCAAAGTATTGTTGACGCTCTTGTTTAACCGCTTCGAAATAGCGCAGCTTCTCCATCGCGGCCATGACCTTACCGTGAGCTTGTTTAAGCTCGAAGGCGGCTTTATCACGCTCATCATCAAGCTCATCGAGCTCTTGCTGCGCCTCTGCCAATGAGGCTTTGAGCTGCGTGGTTTGCGACTCATGCAACTGACGATCAGACTCCAACTGCTGCTCTAATAGCTGCTGTTGAAATGAGAGTTTCTGTTTAATCCACCAACCGACGAGGCTCCCGCTGATCACCGCGGTTGAAGCGGCTGCGATAAGGGTCGTCTGGTGCTCGATAATCCATTGCATGGTAGTAACTTAGCCTAATTGGAAATAACTCATTAAATGGTATTTTGATACTGGATAAATGTCCAGTTTGCCGTATTAAATTTCGACAGATAGACTAGGCGTCCGTATTCTATCCTATTCAACTTGATGAGCTTTTATGAACGAACGTCGCGCCCTCGGCTTTGGCCTTTCCGCGGTACTACTCTGGTCAACGGTAGCCACGGCCTTTAAGCTAACCTTAGCTGAGTTTTCACCGATTCAAATGCTGACCATTGCCAGCGTTGTCTCTTCGATTGCTCTGATTGTTATCTGTTACTTCCAAGGCAAGCTTTCTCAACTCTCCACGACTTTTTTTGCTAACCCTTGGTACTACTTGCTGCTCGGCCTCGTCAACCCACTGGCTTATTACCTGATTCTCTTCAAAGCCTACGACCTACTCCCAGCCTCTCAAGCTCAGGCGATCAACTACAGCTGGGCGATCACCTTAACTCTAATGGCGGCTGTGTTTTTAGGGCAGAAGATTCGTAAACAGGACTGGGTAGCTTGTACCTTCAGCTACTTAGGTGTGGTTGTGATCGCGACCAAGGGCGACGTGTTAGGGATGCAGTTTGATAGCCCACTCGGCGTTGGTTTAGCACTGCTATCGACACTTCTTTGGGCAGGTTACTGGATCTTAAACACCAAAAACAAAGCCGACCCTGTGGTGGGTGTACTGCTTGGTTTCTTGGTGGCGCTACCATTTGCGATTGGCCTAACCATCTATGAAGGCGAAAGTTTTACTCAAATAACCACCAAAGGCTGGATGGCAGTAACCTATGTTGGCTTGTTCGAGATGGGGATAACCTTTGTATTATGGCTTTCAGCACTTAAGTCCACCAACAACACAGCGCGCATCAGTAACCTGATTTTTGCCTCACCGTTTATCTCATTGATGCTGCTTGCCACAATTATCGGCGAAAAAATTCATCCATCCACTTTATTCGGTTTGGTACTGATCATTACTGGTTTAGTGATTCAACAACTAAAGCTATCTAAGGGCAAAAGCGCCTAAATGGCTCGAACAGTCGCGAAGTTGATAGAAATAATAAAGAAAGGCCCTCGTTATGAGGGCCTTTTGATAAGTGGGGGCAGGAGTCAACAATCAGTATTTTCCTAAGATGTCCGCAATCTCTTTGTTGGTGTTCGCAGCGATGATGGCATCAATATCATCATCGTTTTGGAACAGCTCAGAGAGCGCCATGATTGTTTGAATATGGCTGTCTGAGTCCATCGCCGCTAGAGTAATAGAGAAGTACACTTCACCATTGTCTTCCGACTCAAGGTCAACACCGTTCTTAAATACGGTGACCTGTAGACAAGCTTCATTGACACCATCTTCAGGACGCGCGTGTGGCATCGCAATCTTTGGCGCCAGCACATAGTAAGCACCGATGTCTTTGTGTTTCTGTTGAATCGCTTCTAGGTAAGATTTCTCCACCTTGCCGTTCTCAATCAATTTTGAACAGGTAACCTCTAGCGCAGCGTCAACCGACAAGTTTTGTTCCGTTGAGATAACAATGTTATCGCCCGTTAGTTTTAGAATACTCATGACACAATCCAACCTAGAATCAGACCAACAACACCGAAGTCAAAATCAGCAAACGTTGTAGCTTCAAGTCCCATACCACCTAACACTGGAAGCAGTAGCATTGGTAGGAATGAAATACATAGACCCTGAGTAAAGGCACCTAGCACCGCGCCACGTAGACCACCCGTCGCGTTACCATAAACACCCGCTGCACCACCTACGAAGAAGTGAGGAACCACGCCAGCCACAATGATTGTCCAATCGAACATGCCTTGGATAGCCATTGCAATCAGACCCGCTGCGAATGAAGACAAGAAGCCAATCAATACCGCATTAGGTGCCACTGGGAATACCATCGGGCAGTCAAGCGCAGGACGAGCACCCGGAACCAGTTTGTCAGAGATACCTTTGAATGCTGGAACAATCTCAGCAATCAGCATCTTTACACCTTGCAGAACAATGTACACACCACCGGCAAACACAAGGGACTGCATGAAGGTAAATACAATCCAGTTTTGACCACCAGATACGGTTTCAACGAATGTTGGACCTGCAAAAATTGATGCGAACATGAAGAAGATCGCCATCGTTGTTGCAACAGCTACTGGTGTATCACGAAGGAACATCAGGCTTTTAGGCACGTTGATGTCTTCCGTCGACTTTGATGTATCACCAAACTTACTACCAATGTAACCAGACACTAGGTAAGAGAAAGTCGAAAAGTGACCCATAGCGAGCTGATCGGTACCCATCACCTTTTCAGTGTATTTCTGAGCAAGAGCCGGCATGATCACCATCAGAGAACCGACAATCACTGAGCCCATCGCTACCAGTAACGTACCTTGGATGCCACCCGTTGACAGGATTACTGCGACTAGCATCGACATGAACATAGTGTGGTGACCAGTTAAGAAAATAAACTTAAGCGGTGTAAAACGAGCCAGTAGAATATTCACAACGAAAGCAAAGAACATAATCAGAGCCATTTCATAACCGAAAGCTTCTTGTGCTAATGCAACAATTGCTTCGTTATTTGGAATAACACCACTTACACCAAATGCTTCAGTAAATACGACTGAGAAATTATTTAATGCACCCACAAGAGCGCCAGCACCGAAACCTAAAATTAGGAAACCCATTACAGTTTTAATCGTGCCTTTTAATATGGTAGAAACGTCTGCTTTTTGAGCAACCAAGCCAATAAAAGCAATTAATCCGACCATGATTGCTGGCTCTTTTAATAAGCCAAGCATGAACTCAAAGAAATTAGCCATTATTTACTTCCTTACATGAAAGTTTTTAGTTGCTCTTCAATTGAAGCCTTATCAAAGATATTTGCTAGGCTTACAATGTTTGTTTTACCCGCTTCAGATAATTGATTTGCTACATCCGTTGCTGCTACCCAAATATCAGCTGTGCTTGATGCAGCAGAAGATAAATCTTCATGGTCAACTTCTGCTTCTAAACCAATTTTACCTGCAACTTCTTTAACCGCCATTTCCATCATTAAAGAAGTACCAAGACCATTTCCGCACACAACCATAATCTTTTTCATAATATAAATCTCTGTAGGGTTTTAATCAGGAAACTATATTGTCTCCGTTTATTTGTTGATAAGGATAGTATCGAAAAGACCCAAAAACAGAATAGATCACCATCACAAAACCAAAATGACCTTGTGATGCAGGTCTCATTAAAATAAAGAAAAAGACGATTTAATCGTCGATACTACTTAAGAGTGAAGCGGTGATTTTATATAAGTTTGAAGAATATTATAAGGTGAGATATAAAATGTGATCTGGGTATACGATAGGAGTTCAGTATTAATCTTGTGCTTATTTCCCGTAATCGGTAAGCATTTTTTTAAGCAGGCTATTAACGTCTTTCGTCTTTTTATTTCTTTTAGTGAGTGCACTCAATGAAGTTGGCATTTTAGGTGATTCTTTATCAGAAATAACCTCTTCCTCGCGATCTCGCATTTTCTGCACCGCAGGAAGGAGCATGCGAACTTCTTCACCTTCTTTATTTACCATTACTACGATATTTCCAGACTCTACCGCTGTAATCGTTAACGTGCCATGCTTAGGTGATTGAACTGTTTCACCGACTAATGTGGATTGAGGTGGAACAGAACGGTCAGATAATTGGCCGCTACGTAACTTAGCTGCCGTAATAGCACGAATATTACCTGTATTTTCAAACGCAACGATAACTGTATGGGTATTGTAGTATTCGATAACGGTGACGTAGCCATGATTCTTTGTATCAAATCTAGCACCTATTTGCATATCGAGCGGTGCGTCCATTTTCTTAATTTGCATTCAGCAATACCTATTACGTCCGTTTGTTAACTCAATAAATTATATACGCCATTATCGTCATATTAAATCATATTTCTTCTGTTCTAAGTCAAATATATCACACTAACTCTGGTCAGAATTTGAAATACCTATTATTAAATAATGAGTTGCGAGGGTTATTCGATTAGCTAAAGCTATCATTTAAGAAGAGGAAAAGAGAGTGAGGCGGCCAAAGAGATGAGTAAAAAGCCATTCTATGGGTCTTACTCATCGCCTAAATTTGTCATGCAACTACACGTTTGGGCTGATTATCTAACCGCTATACCCACTGCCCAGCCGCAAAGCCAGAACTCCAACACCACTGGAAGTTATAGCCTCCCAACCAACCGGTCACGTCCATCACTTCACCAACAAAGTACAGGCCAGATACCGTTTTACACTCCATGGTTTTCGACGAAAGCTGATCGGTATCGACACCACCTAATGTTACCTCAGCGGTGCGGTAGCCTTCAGTACCATTCGGCGCGATCTTCCAGTTTTCTAAGTGCTCTGTAATTGCTGCCAGTTGCTTTTCGTTGAACTGCTTTAGAGGCTTATCTTGCAGCTCTTTACGCTCGATTAACGCTTCAACCAGACGCTTAGGTAGCACTTTCGCCAGCGTATTCTTCAAGCTTTGATTTGGATGCTTCTCGCGCGAGCGTTCAAGCAGTTCAGCCACATCCGCTTCAGGTACTAAGTTAATCGAAACCGCTTGACCCGCTTTCCAGAAAGACGAAATTTGCAGAACAGAAGGGCCTGATAAACCACGGTGAGTAAACAGCAGCGCTTCTTTGAACAGAGTGCCATCTTGCGCGGTGATCTCTGCAGGAATCGCAATGCCAGACAGCTCAGCGAAATCCTCTTTATCTTCTTTGTGCAGAGTGAAAGGCACAAGACCTGCGCAGGTTGGGATCACAGACAAACCAAACTGTTCAGCAATTTTATAGCCGAACGGTGTCGCACCCAGCTTAGGCATAGACAAACCACCAGTGGCAACCACTAAAGATTCGCACTCAACCTGCTCAGTGTTCAAGTGAAGCTGAAAGCCTGCTTCTGTTTTCTCTATTGAATGAACGTCGCAACGATAGCGCTGCTGAACACCCGCATCGTCACATTCGGCAAGCAGCATGCTCACAATGTCTTTCGCAGTATGGTCGTTTACACAGAACAACTGGCCGTGATCGCGCTCTTCAAACTCAATGCCGTATTTGCTCACCATAGAGATGAAGTCCCAGTTGGTGTACTGAGAAAGCGCTGATTTCACAAAGTGGCGGTTGTTACATAGGTAGTTATTTGCAGACACGTCATAGTTAGTGAAATTACAGCGACCACCGCCCGAGATCAGAATTTTTCGACCCGGTTTCTTGGCATGATCGACCACCAGCACGCGTCGACCTCTTTTGCCCGCTTCAGCGGCACACATTAGGCCAGCGGCGCCTGCGCCAATTACGATGACATCAAATTTTTCACTCATTGTGTTCTGCTTTATCTTACCCAGTCATCACTCAGTACTTCCTATACTAGTGACGTTACCAATAAAAAAGGATGTGCGTTATCAGCACATCCTTACTCGTTGCCCGCTATTCTAGCGTCAAATTTTAACTTTGCAATTGCCTACGTTGCGTTCAATAAAGGACGCAATCAAGTGGGAATGCAGAGCATTCTATTTACGATACGTTTTGGCTATTACACCAAAAATGCCGCCAGTAGGGTTACACCCAAAAGCGAGACCGACAAAATGAATAACTCTCTTACTCTATCGCATTTACCCGTAAATACCGGGTCATGGTGATGGTGGTACTCTTTGCTCTTGATATAGCTAAATAGCCTCACCTGCTTGGTCACATTGCCATGGGTCGTGAAGAAACCACCACCATCGACTTGTTGATACAAAAGCGGGTGCGCTTCGCGCATGATATAGATGAGTTTTCTGAGTGCCGTAACATAGCGAGCCAAATTCACGCAGGTTACAACCATCAATGCAAATAGAATCGTATCGCCACTGATCATCCTTTCCTCCCTACATCCTCACAGGGCGCTCAAAAGAAAAAGACAATCAGAGCTTTTTCTTACAGCTTATACCGCTGCAGGAGCATCCATAATTGAAGATGAACCATCTTTTGCCAATTGCGCTAAGTCTTTATCGATGAAGAATAGGGCTTTACCGTCTTCACCAACAAGTTCTAGCTTGTCCAGAATACCTTTGAATAGCTTCTCTTCCTCGTGCTGTTCAGCGACATACCACTGCAGGAAGTTAAAGGTAGAGTAATCTTGTGTGCTGAAAGCAACGTGAGCCAGTTTATTGATCTTCTCAGTGATCATCTGCTCATGTTCGTAAGTCTCGCGGAAAACAGCACCTAGGCTCTCAAACTCATGCTTTGGTGCTTCAATCGCACCTAAAATAGGCATTGCACCTGTTTCACTTACGTAAGTGAACAAACGCTGCATATGTTCCATTTCTTCCACTGCATGAGCGCGTAAAAACTCTGCTGCTCCTTCAAATCCTTTATCTTCACACCAAGCACTCATTTGTAAGTATAGATTGGATGAGAAAAATTCTAGGTTAATTTGCTCATTCAGTTGTTCAACCATAGTTGTAGACAGCATTTACGTCTCCTAATTACGCCTTCGTTTTCCCTACTATATCACTATTTTATGAATATCTCGCAGGCTATTAGTTAACCATTGTTTCGGCATGGTTTTACGCAAGAGAGTGGATATGAGATCACTTCAGCAAAAAAACACCTGCCTTAGTGCTAATCTTTAGTTAGACAATGAGTAAGGAGATAGCGGTATGAGTTACAAACATATTTTGGTCGCCGTCGATTTATCTGACGACAGCAAACTGATCGTAGACAAAGCAGTCGCACTAGCGAAACCGCTGGATGCCAAAGTCTCTTTTATCCACATCGATATCAACTACGCAGAGCTCTACACCGGGCTAATTGATATCAACATGGCGGAAACCCAGCACAACGCCATGGAAGCTTCTCGCATCCAGTTGAGCAACTTTGCTGAGCACGCGCAATACCCGATCACCCATACCTTAGTGGGTAGTGGAGATCTCAGCCATGAACTGTGCGACACCATTAAAGAGTACAATGTGGACCTCGTAGTTTGCGGCCACCACCAGGATTTCTGGAGTAAGCTGCTATCATCGACTCGTCAACTGATCAACGCCACGCCTGTCGATATGCTGGTCATTCCATTACGGGATCCGGAAGACTAATTCGTTACAGTTGGGTAACATAAGCGAATACTTTCACAATGTACTATTGTTATGCGTTATTTAGTTGGTGTTACCCTTCTATGGGCCTTCTCATTCAGCCTGATCGGGGTTTATCTCGCGGGTCAGGTTGATTCATGGTTTTCTGTCTGGATGCGCGTCGCGCTTGCCGGATTGGTATTCCTTCCTTTCTTGAAATTTCGAGGCATTTCAAAAAAACTGATCGCGAAACTGATGACCATCGGCGGTATTCAGCTTGGCTTGATGTACTGCTTCTACTATCAATCATTTCTACTGCTATCGGTACCAGAGGTGTTGCTGTTCACCGTCTTCACCCCGATTTACGTCACTCTGATTTATGATTTCTTGAAAGGCCAGTTTTCGCCGTGGTATTTGGTAACGGCCGCGATCGCAGTGGTGGGTGCTGCTTTCATTAAGTTCGCAGGCGTGAGTGACAACTTCTTGATGGGTTTCCTTGTTGTTCAAGGTGCTAACCTCTGCTTTGCCATTGGTCAGGTTGGCTACAAAACCCTTATGGAACAGGAATCAGTTGAGCTCCCTCAGCATACTATTTTTGGCTACTTTTACTTGGGCGCGCTATGTGTAGCGTCGGTTGCTTTCTTACTATTGGGCAATCCAGATAAGCTACCAACCACGTTGACTCAGTGGGGCATCTTAATTTACCTTGGCTTGATCGCTTCTGGTCTGGGCTACTTCTTCTGGAACAAAGGCGCAAGCATGGTCAACGCTGGCGCACTAGCCGTAATGAACAATGCGTTGGTGCCAGCGGGCTTGGTGGTAAACATCCTAATTTGGAACCGCGACGTCGACCTGACAAGGTTGTCGATTGGCGGTGCGATCATCTTGTTGTCTCTGTGGGTCAACGAAACTTGGGTTAAAAAGCGTGTTGAACAGAGCCTGAGCAAAGCTTAAGAAGCAACAATCAAAAAGAGCGACCTAAGGTCGCTCTTTTTGATTCAATTCTGTTTTAGGTTCGTTGCCCTAATGAATATGACTCACTTTTGGGGCTGCATTCACGGTTAGAGCAGAGCTATCGACTTGCAGGTTAATGCCTTCCAGCTCGCTCTGCAGCTTGCGGCTTTTTTTGTACAGTTTTTGCTGCTTTTTGATCATCTTAGCCAGCTTCTTGTTGTACTTCTTCTGCTTTTTCGCCACTTTCTTAGCGCGTTTCAACTCACTCTTATCAAGCAGTTCCGATGAAGGCGACAACGGTGCTTCCAATACCTGATTCATTTGTGCTTTCTTCGCTTGTAGCTTTTGAGCTTGTACTTTCTTAACAACAAGTTGAGACTTGCTGTTTTCCACGCTTTTCGCCGAAGGCGCTAGGCTCACGATCTCTTGGCTAAGGACGTTAGCAGGTGCTGAAGTTAGCGTCTCTGCAAGCAATCCACAAGCAACCTTTTCGCTGTCTGGCTTACTTTGGCAACTTGCAGGGGGAATTGCAGCGGGCTTGCATAGATTGGCTTTATCGGCAGACGAGCGAGCACACGAACGGCACACAAACTTAGGTTCACTCACCAAACGGTGAATTTCGCCTAGGTGTTCAGTAATGTCTCGACGGTTTAACTTACAAAAGCGTTTAGCCATGCTACAACTCCAGCTAAGAATAATAATAATTCTTAGTTAGATATACATCTCTAACACGGCTATCGCAAGCAAAAAATTCAGTTTTAGCGTATTTCTGACGGAACGATTTTTCTATCTTCCGCTAAGTCATTGATGCTTTTACGTACACATCAAAACGGTTCTTTTTAGTCTCAATCGCCATACTCGGCTTTTGCTCATCCAACCAAGCGGCATAATCGGGTCTTTTCACGACAACACGCTTCGCAGCAAGCTTCAAAGCGGGCTGTAGTAATCCATCAGCATCGAGATCTGCACCCACAAGTGATTGGAACACGCGCATCTCTTTCTTCACCAAAGCCGACTTTTTCTTGTTTTCAGGGTGTGGATACATAGGATCAAGATAGACGACATCTGGCTGAGCAAAATCTGGATCATCACTCAACTTGTCCAACGCATCGTGGCTTGAGGCATGAATCAGGCTCATACGCTCACTCACCCAAGCACCAATATCCGAGTCTTGCTTGGCACGCTGCAGACCATCATCCAGCAGAGCAGCAACCACAGGGTGACGCTCAACCATCTGCACTTTACAGCCCAATGATGCCAATACAAATGCATCACGCCCTAGCCCAGCCGTACCGTCGAGTATGGTCGGTGTCGCGCCTTTGTTAAGACCCGCAGCCTTAGCAATAGCTTGGCCTTTACCACCACCAAACTTACGTCGGTGCCCTACTGCACCACCAACCAAATCAACAAAAATGGCACCAAGCTTAGGCTCATCGACTTTGCGCAATTCGAGTCTGTCACTGGTGAGCACCAAGGCAAATACACTGTTCTCATCATGAGAAAGGTGCCAGCGTGTTGCTAGCTCATTGAGGCGTTCGATTTGGCTTGCGTCTTCGCAAATCAGTTGTAGTTGCAAGGTTGTCTCCAGAGGACTCGATGATTCAAAATAGTTGAGGCAACCAGTTTACCTGATTGCCTCAAAAATACGTAATTTTGGAATGACTTTCTGTTTGGATGCCAGCGTACTTACCCGTTAAAGCGAACGCTCTTGTCTTAGCTCTTCCACCAGCTCCGCTAACGGCTTCGGACGCCCTATAATGTAGCCTTGTGCGTAGTTTACCCCAAGCTCGATAAGCTTATCGATGATCTGGGTGTTCTCTACAAACTCTGCCACCGTGTATTTGCCCATCTGTTTAGCAAGATCATTGATTGAGCGCACCATGACGTGGTCCATTTCGTTGACATCAATATCACGCACAAACAAGCCATCAATTTTCACGATATCAACGGGTAGCTTCTTCAAGTAGCCAAACGAAGATAAGCCCGAGCCAAAGTCATCAAGAGCAATCATACAGCCTAGCTCCTTCAAGCGCGTAAACAGCTTGATCGCCTGCTTCATGTTACTCATCGCCGCCGTTTCAGTGATCTCTAGACAGATTTTGTCGCACGGCACAATTGACTGTTCTAGGCTATCAATCAAGAACTCAACGAACTCGCGGTTACCCATCGAGTGACCAGAGAGGTTAATCGAGCACATTCCTAACTCTTCGACCACACCATGGTTCTCTTCCAGCCAAGCTAGAGTTTGGCTCACTACTTGGCGATCAATCAAGTGAGCGATGTTATAGCGCTCTGATGCCGGCATAAAGATCCCTGGAGAGATGTACTCACCATTATTATTCTTGATTCGCACCAGTATCTCAAAGTGCATCAATTCGCTTTGTTTATCTAAGCCAAGAATTCGTTGGGCAAACAGCTCAATGCGATCATTAGCCAATGCCTCATGCACCAAGTTGACACACTCCATCTCTAAATGACGTCGACGCAGATCTTCATCATCTTGATGGTAAAGGTTGTAGCGGTTTCTCCCCTCTTCTTTGGCTGCATGACAAGCCGCATCAGCTTGAGCGTGCACCATTTGCGGGGAAGCCGCGGTATGGTCAATCAAACGAATACCGATCGAACAGGTGAGATTGAGCTGAATATCATCCCAAAGGAAGGCGTTATCACCCATCATTGCGATAATGCTGCGACACACATTGACCGCATCTCTCTCGGTACAATCTTTTAGTAACACGGCAAACTCATCACCGCCCATGCGCGCCAATACCGCATTGTATGGCAGCACATTTTCAAGCAAGCCCGCGCTAAATAAGATCGCGGCATCACCCGCTTCATGACCCGCGGTATCATTAAGAACCTTAAGTTGGTCAAGATCGAGGAACAACATCGCATGAGTGCGCATGTGGCTCTCAACCTCTTTCAGCGCCTTTTGCAGCTCTTGCTCAAAGTGGTTGCGGTTAAAGGTGTGAGTCAGCAAGTCGTAACGCGCTTGATATTCTAACTGCTCGGCCAGTTCGTGAGTTTCAGTGATGTCTTCGCCAACAATCAGTAACTGATTCGAGTCGACCAGAGGACGAATATTTTCACGAATCCAGATCTTGCTGCCATCAGCATGACGATATTGGATATCACGACGCCATACTCCACGAGATTTATGCTGTGGCTGAAGTAAGATTTGACGCGGGATCATTGCATTTCGGTCGACATAAAACTCACGAGGTCGATGGCCAAGCAACTCGCTTAATGGGTAACCTAACAGTTCTTCCGCAAACTGGTTTACCTGTTGAATGCGATTGTTCTCATCCAATGTAATCATCATCACGGGCTGTTTATCGTAATAGAGCTTGAGATTCGCTTCACGTTGGAATAGCTTGTTCTCGGCAAGCTTTCTAGAGGTCACATCACGCGCTTCAAATAGGAATTGCAGCTCATTGGATTCGCTATCCGGCATTGGCTTAAGTGAGATATCCAGCACCAGCACCCCTCTATCTCGACACCACACTTCGGCTTCAAAACGTAGCGATGTGTATGATTGTGCACCCATGAAGTACTTCTTGAGCGCCTCACTCGCCGCGTCTTCCCAGTGCTGATGCTGATAGATAGGCGTGCCCACCTGATAACCTTGGTTGTAGAACAACTCATGCAACTTACTATTACTAGAGAGCAGCACACCATCGCGATCGATGATGCCCATAAACTGTAAGCTCTGATCGAAAATAGACTCCAATAAAAGCTGGCTCTTACGACTGTCACGCTCACTCTTCTTAAGGCGGTTAAGGTAGTAAACCAAGGTAATAATCACGCAGCCCATCGCCAGAAACAGCAGCCCTAGAGTTCGGATCTCGTCTTGATAGCGCTCAAAGAAAGGCTGCGGTTTATTGTAAAAAGTCGCCGATATATCGTTGTGGTCACCGAGTTCCCATCGATTGAGTTGCTGGTAATCGAGTTTAATTTCCGCTGCACCTTCAAGAACAGGTGGCAGGACTTGCTTTGGATTGGCGAGAATACGTCGCAGGGTACGTCCAGTTTCACGCCCTTGACTCAAGCCACTCTGAATCACACCACCAATGGCACCAAAGCCCAAGCCGAGGTCATGTACCATATAGATTGGCATTTTCGTCAGTTTATTCAGTTCACGCCAATCGTCATCACTACTCACATTGCCTTTTGCATCACGATAATAAACCCAGAAGAGTATGCTCTTAGTCATATCAGCTTGCTGAGAAAAGGTCACCAAATCGCGATACGAGTTCGGTTGATAATGTTCAATAAACGAAGCGTGCTCAGGGTATTTCTCTAAATGGCGATCCACTTGTGCACGAACTGCTTCGCCTGTTACCGAGAAGTCTGAAACGATATAGATCTTCTTCGCCATGGGTTGCAAGCGTCTTATCAGTGTAACGTTGCTATTGAGATCAATATCTTCGGTTATACCTGTCGCATTAAGCCCTTCGGTCATCGAAGGGGAGTAGTTGTTGATACCACCAAAAACAACTGGGGTACCTTTCAGCTCAGGAGCGAGCCTCTTCATGAGATTGAGCGCGTTATTATCGCTCACCACAATCGCGGAAAACTCTTCATTGGCGAGCTTAGTACGGTAGAGTTGATAGAGTTTGTCGAAGTACTCTTCGCTTTGAGCCCGTTTGCTGTCCAAATACACCACACGATAGGAAATATCATCGCGGTCGAGCTCTGTGACCAGTGCTTTTTGAAAGTTATCGGTCCAGAAAAAGCCTTGGTGGTAAGAGTGAACAACCAATACATCTTTTGATTGAGCAGAAACCAAAAAGCTCCAGCTCAAAAGAATAAAAAACAACGAAAATCGCACTAAGCTCACCCTAACAACATACTTGCTGCTAATATTATCACCCTTGGCTATGATGTGTACTCTAGCTATTAAACTTTCAACCAATTCACAGAGGTTTGCATGTCGACTTCAACCGCTCGTCTTGATGATTTAGATCGCGCCATTCTCAAAACCTTAATGGAAGACGCTCGCACACCTTATGCTGAGATGGCAAAGCAATTCGATGTCAGCCCTGCGACCATCCACGTACGCATCGAGAAAATGAAATCGGCCGAAGTCATTGAGGGCACAGAGGTGGTGGTGAACACCAAGAAGCTTGGCTACGACGTGTGTTGTTTTATTGGTATCAACCTTAATGCGGCGAAAGACTACCACTCCGCCATCGCCAAACTAAACGCGCTCGATGAAGTGGTCGAGGCCTACTACACCACTGGCGCTTACAACATTTTTGTCAAACTGATGTGTAAGTCGATTGAAGAGCTGCAATACGTGTTGATTGATAAGCTGCAGGCAATTGATGAGGTGCAATCGACAGAGACGCTGATCTCGCTGCAAAACCCAATCAATCGCAATGTGAACCCGTAATAGTTTGATAAATAAAGACAAAAAGAGCCTCACGAAGAGGCTCTTTTTACATTCAGACCAACCCGATATTAAGCGCTGATGCCTGCATGACGCAGCATCGCATCGATTTGTGGCTCACGACCACGGAAGCGCTTAAATAGCTCCATAGGCTCTTCACTGCCACCCATCTCTAGGATGTTGTTTAGGAAGCGTTTACCGGTTTCGGTATTGAAGATGCCTTCTTCTTCAAATGCTGAGAACGCATCCGATGACAACACCTCTGCCCACAAATAGCTGTAGTAACCCGCACTGTAGCCACCAGCAAAAATATGGCTAAAGCTGTGTGAGAAGCGGTTCCATTCTAGGCTTGGCAATACCGCTACTTTAGATTTCACATCCGCCAGTGTTTCAAGCACACGCGCACCAACTTCTGGGTCGTAGGTAGTGTGAAGAGTAAAGTCGAACAGTCCGAACTCTAGCTGACGCAGAATAAACATCGCAGATTGGAAGTTCTTCGCCGCTAGCATCTTCTCTAGCATCTCTTTTGGCAGCGCTTCACCAGTTTCGTAGTGACCTGAGATAAACGCCAGTGCCTCTTCTTCCCAACACCAGTTTTCTAGGAACTGACTTGGCAGCTCAACCGCATCCCAAGGCACACCATTAATGCCAGAAACAGCACCAGCCTCAACCTGAGTCAACATGTGGTGAATACCATGGCCAAACTCATGGAACAGAGTTACCACTTCATCGTGGGTAAACAGTGCAGGCTTATCGCCAACAGGCTTGTTGAAGTTACACGTTAGGTAAGCCACCGGGGTTTGCAGTTCACCCGCTTCAGTAATACGACGGCCACGGCAGTCATCCATCCATGCACCGCCGCGCTTGTGCTCACGTGCGTACAAGTCTAGGTAGAAGCTGCCACGCAGTGTTTCGTTAGCATCAAAGATGTCAAAGAAGCGCACTGACTCATGCCAAGTATCCACTCCTTCACGCTCTTTCACCGTCATACCAAACACACGGCTTAGTACTTCAAATAGACCAGAGACCGCTTTTGACTCTGGGAAGTAAGGGCGCAGCTCTTCATCGGAGATCTCAAATAGGTGCTGCTTCTGCTTTTCGCTGTAGTAAGCGATATCCCAAAGCTCTAATTCAGACACGCCAAACTCTTTTTCAGCGAACTGACGCAGCTCTTCCACTTCACGCTCGCCTTGTGGTTTCGCTTTCACCGCTAAGTCATTCAAGAAACCCAGAACCTGATCTGGCGTTTCTGCCATTTTGGTTGCCAGAGATTTCTCGCTGTAGGTACCAAAGCCAAGCATGCGTGCGATTTCGTGACGCAGTTTCAGTTGCTCGGTGATGATCTCGCTGTTGTCCCACTTACCTGCGTTTGGACCACGATCCGAAGCACGAGTGACATACGCTTCATACAGCTCTTGGCGTAGCGCTTGGTTATCACAGTAAGTCATCACTGGAAGGTAAGATGGAATGTCTAATGTTAGCAGGTAGCCCTCTTGCTCTTTGGCTTCTGCCGCTGCTTTCGCTGCAGCCAGTGCAGCCAGTGCAGATTCAGGCATACCAGCAAGCTCTGCAACGTCTGTGATCTGCTTGCTCCAACCCATAGTGGCATCGAGCACGTTGTTTGAGAATTGCGAGCCTAGCTCTGACATACGCTTGCTGATTTCGCCGTAACGGTGTTGTTCGTCAGCAGGTAGGCCAATGCCTGACAGCTCAAAATCGCGCAGCGCATCGGTAATGGTTTTCTTCTGAGCTTGGCTCAGTGACGCAAACTCATCACTCGCTTTGATCGATTTGTAAGCCTCAAACAAGCCTTTATGTTGACCAACCCAAGTGCCGTATTCAGATAACAACGGCAAACAACTCTCGTAAGCTTCGCGTAGCTCATCACTGTTCACGACCGAGTTCATATGACTCACTGGCGACCAAATACGGCTTAGGCGGTCATCCACCTCTTCAATTGGCGCCACTAGGTTATCCCAGCTTGGCGAGGTATTACCTTCAAGTACTTGTTCTATCTTATTGCGACACTCTTCAATCACTTGCTCTACCGCTGGCTTGACGTGCGCAGGGGTGATCTGTGAAAACGGCGGTAGGTCCGTGAAGGTTAATAGCGGGTTAGACATATAAACATTCCTTTGGCTTGAAGACTTGCGTCTTTATGTAATTGGGTCGTCTTACAGTGTTAGGCTTAATCAGCGGATAAATACATGCGAATAGTTATTAAATAGTGTCCATAAGCGCAAATTTCAATAGTAGAACCAATAACTAACCACTCCTGCGCGCGACGACACACTTATTTTGGGGAGAATTTATTAGCTAGTGCGGTATATAATGAAGACAGAATACCAACCGACACCAACCACACTCTATAGCGAGAGTGTTACGAGAGTTTAATTTGTTAAGTTATCGCCACAGCTTCCACGCGGGTAACCATGCCGATGTGGTTAAGCATATTGTACAAAGCCTTATTCTTAATTCACTGAAGCAGAAGGACAAACCTTTTGTCTACCACGACACCCACTCTGGTGTTGGTCGCTACGACTTAACTCATGAATGGTCGGAAAAAACAGGCGAATACAAGCAAGGTATTGCACGTGTATGGGATCAAAAGCAGATTCCAGAAGAGATTCAAAGCTACCTAGACGCTATCGCAACCCTCAACAACGGTGAAAAACTGCGTTACTACCCAGGCTCACCACGTGTTGCTCGCGCTCACCTACGTGAACAAGACCGTATGGTACTGACTGAGCTGCACCCAGCCGATCACCCACTGCTTGAGCAAGAGTTCCACCGCGATCGCCAAGTCTCTATCTACAAAGAAGATGGCTTCAAGCGACTTAAGGGCAGCCTACCTCCAAAAGAGCGCCGCGGTCTGGTTTTGATCGATCCACCTTATGAGCTAGCAAAAGAGTATCGCGATGTCGTAAACGCAATCTTCCAAAGCCATAAGCGCTGGGCTACGGGCATTTACGCGATTTGGTACCCAGTAGTTAACCGCTGTGATATCGAAGACATGATTGAGGGGTTGGAAGGTCTCGGCATTCGTAAGATTCTGCAAATTGAACTTGGTGTATCGCCAGACACCAATGAACGCGGTATGACAGCTTCGGGTATGATCGTGATTAACCCACCTTGGAAACTGGAAAGCCAGATGAAAGAGATTCTGCCGTTCCTAAAAGACGCCATTGCGCCAGCAACTGGCCACTGGAAAGTCGACTGGATTGTTCCTGAATAAATTGTCTTAAGTTTATTCAAATAGAATCAAAAAGATAAAAGTGCAGCGAACCTCTCGCTGCACTTTTTATTTATTAGAAGGTAAATTTTTTCGTCTCAGCTTCGTCTTTTCTCACTGACCCTCGTCTTAAGAGTGTAGGTAAACTAATTCTTAGAGTGAGAAAAACCCCATGATTAAAGTTATCAGCTTCAAAATTTGCCCATTTGTTCAACGTGTCACTGCAGCGCTAGAAGCAAAACAGATCCCTTACGAGATTGAGTACATCAACCTAAAAGACAAGCCACAGTGGTTCCTCGATATCTCGCCAAACGGCCAAGTACCAGTGATGGTGACCGAGTCTGGCACAGCGCTATTCGAGTCAGATGCGATCATCGAGTACATTGAAGATGAGTTTGGCCCACTAGAGCAAGGCGTGACCAATGAACAACGCGCCCTAGACCGCGCATGGAGTTATTTAGGCTCGAAACACTATCTGCCTCAATGCGGCACCATGAGTAGCAAGGATAAACAAACCTTTGAAGAGCGTGCAGAGAAACTGATTAAAGCGTTCCAAAAAGCCGAGAACCAACTATCCGGTGACACCAAGTTCTTCAAGTCGGATGAAATGAGCAATGTTGATATGGCGTGGCTACCGCTGCTTCACCGTGCTGCGATCGTGAAGGCACACTCTGGCTACGACTTCTTCTGTGGTTTACCAAAAATGCAGGCCTGGCAGAAAAATGTTCTAGAGTCGGGGTTAGTCGAAAAAACCGTTTCCGAAGATTTCGTTAAGCTGTTTAGCGACTTCTACCTCACCAACACGTATCTTGCTGATGGTAAGGACGTGCAAGCTCAGAGCGGATGTGGCTCAAACAGCTGCTGTGGCTAAACTTCTCATCCATTCCAGCAAAGCGGAGTGATGTCTTATTCCGCTTTGTTGCTGTCTCATCGCTATTTGTCATAAGCAATGTCACTTTTTCCCATTTAGTAAATTGCTAGACTCGATTTATGATAGCAGCATAGGATAGGTAACAATTCATGTTGATGACGTTGAGTTCACTCAGACGCACCCCAATGTAATTGTTATCAACAAAATAAATAAGCTCTTGGAGAAAGTAATGGCGACTCATTTTGATTATATCTGTATCGGCGGTGGTTCTGGCGGTATTGCATCAGCAAACCGTGCAGCAATGTACGGCGCAAAGGTTGCACTTATCGAAGCACAAGACCTAGGCGGCACATGTGTAAACGTTGGCTGTGTTCCTAAAAAGGTTATGTGGCACGGTGCTCAAGTGGCAGAAGCGATGAACCTATACGCAGAAGACTACGGCTTCGATGTAGATGTAAAAGGCTTCGACTGGAGCAAACTGGTTGAGAGCCGCCAAGCTTATATTGGTCGTATCCACCAATCTTACGACCGTGTTCTAGGCAACAACAAAGTTAACGTGATTAAAGGCTTTGCTAAGTTTGTTGACGAGAAAACGGTTGAAGTGAACGGTGAACACTACACAGCAGATCACATCCTGATCGCAGTGGGTGGTCGTCCAACAATTCCAAACATTCCAGGCGCTGAATACGGTATTGATTCAAACGGCTTCTTCGACCTTGCTGAGCAACCAAAGCGCGTCGCGGTTATCGGTGCTGGCTACATTGCCGTTGAAATCGCAGGCGTTCTACACGCACTGGGCACAGAAACACACCTGTTCTGCCGTAAAGAGTCTCCACTACGTAGCTTTGATCCAATGATCATCGAAACATTAGTTGAAGTGATGGACGCTGAAGGCCCAACTCTGCACACTCACTCTGTACCTAAAGAAGTGGTTAAAGAAGCAGATGGTAGCCTAACGCTTCACCTAGAAAACGGTGAAAGCCAGAACGTTGATACTCTAATCTGGGCGATCGGTCGTCACCCTGCGACTGACGCAATCAACCTAGCTTCAACAGGTGTAGAAACGAACGATCGCGGCTACATCAAGGTAGACGAATACCAAACAACTAACGTTCCTGGCATCTACTGTGTAGGTGACATCATGGAAGGTGGTATCGAGCTAACACCCGTTGCTGTTAAAGCAGGTCGTCAACTTTCTGAGCGCCTATTCAACGGCAAAACTAACGCTAAGATGGACTACGATTTGGTACCAACTGTGGTATTCAGCCACCCACCAATCGGCACCATTGGTCTAACAACGCAAGAAGCTGAAGAGAAGTACGGCAAAGACAACATCAAGGTCTACACGTCTGGCTTCACCGCTATGTACACAGCGGTTACTAAGCACCGCCAACCTTGTAAGATGAAGCTTGTATGTGCGGGCGAAGAAGAGACTGTTGTTGGTCTACACGGCATCGGCTTCACTGTAGATGAGATGATTCAAGGCTTCGGCGTAGCAATGAAGATGGGCGCAACCAAAGCAGATTTCGACTCAGTTGTAGCTATCCACCCTACAGGTTCTGAGGAGTTCGTAACGATGCGTTAATCGCAGTTACGACCATTCTAGACTTCGAAAAGCAGGCTTTGGCCTGCTTTTTTTTGTGTCTCTTCTGAACCTTGCCCAGCACTTCAACGTAACAGACAAAGATTTCCTCTTAACGAAACATCGGAGTGTGTTATGAACTTACTGATTGAATCATTTGAAGGCGGTATCTACCTTGCTTATCAAGTCACAGACCATAACCGAAGACTGGTGATGGACAGCGACCAGCACCCGAAAAAGTTTATGAGCCTCAACCAAGTGCGCGACCACTTTCATGACCACTCAATCACCTCTGCGACGCTGGTTCACAACAGTGCTTATGATGAGATGTGTGGTGAGCAATGCGGCAGCGACACTCCTCTCAGTGTCGACCTAAGATGGTAAGCACCACCACATTCCAAATGTATTTCAAACTGAAAAGAGGACTTAAAATTAAGTCCTCTTTTTTCGACTTGCATAGTAATCAGCGTGCCATTCGTCGGTTTCTGCGCTTAATGTTGCCTTCACGGACAATGAAATCAAACAAAGGAGCAAACAGGTTTGCGAACAATATCGCAAGCATAATGCCTTCTGGATACGCTGGGTTGAGCACTCGAATCCCTATCGTCATGACACCGATAAGAATACCGTAGGCCCACTTGCCTTTATTGGTGAAGGCTGCAGACACTGGGTCGGTTGCCATAAAGAAGGTACCAAAGGCCACACCACCAAGGACAAAGTGCCAATAGAAGGGCATCGAAAACATGGCATTTGTCTCTGAGCCTATCAAGTTTAGTAAACTAGAAGTCGCTACAAGACCAACAACCACCCCTGCAACAATCCGCCAAGAGGCTATTTTCATTACGATGAGTGCCAAGCCGCTGAGCATAATCAATAGCGATGACACCTCCCCCATAGAGCCGGGGATATTACCAAGAAACGCATCCATCCAAGAGATCGCCTCTCCGGTCATATTGTTCATCAGCGCACTGTTACCGCCCTCGTACCATTGACTCAATGGTGTTGCCCCTGAATAACCGTCAGCAGCGACCCACACTAAGCCGCCAGACATATTGGCCGGATAAGCAAAGTAGAGAAATGCACGTCCTGCCAAGGCTGGGTTAAGAAAGTTGCGTCCGGTCCCTCCGAAGATTTCTTTCGCAACCACAATACCGAAGGTAATCCCTAACGCAGCTTGCCAAAGTGGAATCGTTGGCGGCAGTATCAGCGCAAATAGCACCGAACTAACAAAAAAGCCCTCATTAACCTCATGCTTACGCACAATAGCAAACAGCACTTCCCAAAATCCCCCGACGACAAACACGGTGGCATAGACAGGTAAGAAATAGAGTGCGCCGAGCCACATCTGACTCAACCATCCGCTAGATGTAAGCGCCTCTACGCTCCCGAAGGCCCAAGCTAAACGCCAATTTCCTTCAATAACAGCCAACAGCTCGGCGCCAGTATAGGTCGAATTCAGCCCCATAACGGCTTGATGACCAGCGTTATACATACCCCAAAACATTGCTGGGAAGGTAGCTAGCCACACCATGATCATAATGCGTTTGAGGTCGATGCTGTCTCGAACGTGAGTTAGGCCTTTGTTCACATGGCCAGGGGTATAGAATATGGTCGCGGCAGCCTCGTACAAGGGGTACCATTTTTCGTACTTACCGCCCGCTTCGAATTGAGGGGAGACACCCTCTATCCATTTCTTCAATTTCATATCTTTGTAACCTCATTTTCTTGAGTCACAAGTAATACGAAACAAACTCAACTTGAGAGCAATTTAGATAAATCACACCAATAAATAAACCACGCAACATTAGCGAAACTTTGGTTTATCGCCTAAAAATCAACCGATTAAGTTTGGGGAGAAGATCACACACTGGTGGTTTTTGCACCACCTCTCAAAAATGCGACTCATTAGCTCATTTTTTCATAACTAATTGACAAAAATATCGAAAAAACATCGAAAACTCTTATAGAATGCCTGAATAATAAAAGACATAAAAAAGATCAGTTGTGCAAAATAAAAGCAGTGGCTCCACTGAGGTTTTTTATCACCTCATGGATCTGTCAGAGAAAGAAAAGAGCCTTTACTTAGAGCAACTAAAGGCTAAACAACCCGGCTTATACCAACAAGTTCTTCCACTCATTAACGAAGAGCCTTCAGAGCAGATCACATCGCTGTTCGGCTTTCACGCACAACAAGCAACAGAGACAGAACTCGACCTCACCAATATGCTAGTGGACAAGTATCAAATCTCTCACGAGCTTGGTCGTGGCGGTATGGGCATTGTCTACGCAGCAAGTCGAGCAGACCGAACTTTTGAGCAAGACTTAGCGGTCAAATTCATCCAGCCAGCCCTTTCACACATTCTTGGTGAACACGCTCTATTCCAAGAAGCGCAGCTACTCGCACACCTCAACCACCCTTGTATTGCTAAAGTTTTTGATGGTGGTGTGTATCAAGAGTCGGTTTACATCGTAATGGAACGTGTAGAAGGGGAAACACTCTCGCTACACTTACAGAATCGTTCGTTGAGTGAAAGGCAGAAACTGAACCTCTTCAAAGAAGTGTGTTCCGCCATTGAACACGCTCACCAGAAACAGGTGCTGCACGCAGACCTTAAACCAGAGAACATCTTAATTGATCCACTGGGTTCACCTAAGATTCTGGATTTCAACCTGACTCAAAAGGTTAAGCAGCCAACGCCAAATCAGGGTACCGATACTTCTCTGCTCACCGCTTATAGCAAGGCTTATGCAAGCCCAGAGCAGGCTGCCGGTCAATTTTTGACGCAGCAAAGCGACATTTATTCACTAGGTAAGATTCTAGCGCTGATCTTCGACTCTTCATCCAACTTGGATATCGATCTTATTGTTGAGAAGGCAACACACCATGAGCCTTATCGACGCTATGCCAGCGTAGGTGAATTGCGCCAAGATATCGTCCGTATGTTGGAGTGTCGCCCTATCTCGCTCCGAGAGAAGCACCCACTCCATACCCTATCGAAACTACTAAAGCGTCGCCCAGTACAGAGTGCCCTGACGATTCTGTTGTTGATATCAGGTACTACCTTTTCGACGGCAATCTTTAATAAGAATCTACAACTGCAGAAAGAAAAACAGGTTGCGGAAGAGATGATGTACGAGGTCACGAGTCTGCTATTTCATGCCAAAGGCAGCGATGCCGCCAAAATGTCGGTGGGCACCATGCTCGAATTGACACGGCGCCGAATACTTTCAAACCCAGACTTACCAAAAGAAGTTAAGCAAAAAATGTTATTGGCGATGCTAACGCCAGCACCAGAAAAATCCGTCACTCATAAAAACAAAGCAAATTCATCTAGTAACTGATTATGAAAAAAGCTCTCCTAACCTGTTTTGCAACATGCGTTGTCAGCCTGACTGCGCACGCAGAGGATAACCCACCTCTAACGGGGTACTTTATCGACTCTCCAGTTTCGGGGCTCTACTACGAGACCAGTTCTAACCTTTCAGGCACCACCGATAAAGGCGCATTCCAATACAACTCAGGTGATATCGTGAGCTTTTTCATTGGCACCGATAACTCGGGTTACCTGCTGACTACCCTATCAGGTCAAGAAGTCATTACGCCGACTTTGTCATCGACTCGTCCAAGCCGCAGCATCAATATGACGCGCTTACTGCTGTCACTCGATGACACGCCGGAGCACCGTGATGAGATCATCTTAGCCAGTAAAGTGCTGTCTGACGTGGAGTTCCAAAAAAAGCTTAAGAACCTAGATTTAAGCTATCTCGATGCTCAAGACCTCGGGATCGATTTGGTTTCCGTTAAAGAGGCAGCCGAGCACCTCAATCAAAGCCAGGAATACATCAAGAGCAACTTTGCGTCTGATGAGATCATCTTCTCACCTAAAGATAAGGTGCTGCATAACGTCATCATCGCCAAGAAAGACTATGCCGGAAGAGCTTGTTTCTACGATCTCGCTCACCACGCGAACCCTAAATATAAAGGCCCAATTGGCGAGCTGAGCTATCAAATTACAGACAGTGAGTTGATCCAATTCCCAGGAACGGGTGATTACTTTAATGGCTGTAATCTACGCCCATACAACACCCCTCAAGAAATCATCAGAGAGCCACTCTCCGTGGGTGATGGCTGGACCGGCTTTACCAGTTGTGCGCAAACGGGCTGCACGCGCCACGATCTCAGTGGTTTCTCCATTGAAGACTACAACGATGAAGGGGACTGGAAGTATCGTACTGTCGCTTTGGACTTCGATACAGAGACCGAACTCTTGATGGAGAAAACCCAAGGCTTAGGTCAGAAGGAACACATTCGCCATGCCAACAAGGGTGAGATGATCTGGTTCACCTACACCAATGAGCGTGGCAATAAGATTCCTTATGAGGGCATCTGGCAACATACTCAATATCAGCACGCTGATATCCTCACAGAATGTCTACTGGTTAAGGATCAACGTATTCTTTTAGGTCCAACCGAAGGTGAAAGCTGTCCAACAAACCACCAACAATACACAAAAGACGTGACTGAGAAATTCGGTGACATGTGGTGGTTGAGCAACCCAGAACCGACAGCATCTCTCGCTCAAATGAATGTTGGCGTTCGCTGGTACGATTCCGTCCCTCAGCAGCATTTCACTGCTTGGGAATATCTACCTGCAGGTAAAAACTGGGACCAAGGCATTCTCTACAGGTTCAAACAAAAAATTTCGCTAAACCCAGATAAATCTCATAATATCAGCACCCTATCTGTTTCTGAGTTTTCTAAAGTGAGGTCTAACAGCTAATGGCAACTGCAACTCCAGATATCACACAGATCATCCACCAATGGCAATCCGGTAACAAAAGCGCCGAAGCAGACTTGTACCAATTCGCCTACTTACAGCTTCGTCAGATCGCCCAACAAGAGCGTACTCGAAGTGCACAGAAATACGGCACCGATAACCAAGTGCTGAGCGACAGTATGAATAGCACCACTGCGTTAATTCACGATGCCTATCTGAAAATATCGTCTTCAGACCTGCAATCGATCGAGAACAAAAAAGATTTCTTTTTGATGGCGGCTAAGGTGATGCGCCAAATCCTAATCGATAACGCTCGCCACCTTCAGGCGCAAAAGCGTCAACAAATGACCATGATTAGCGACAATGATGGAGATAAGTTTGAGCAGTTCATGATGATGGACAAAGCCATTGACAGTTTCAGCATTCACTACCCTCGCCAATCTCAGGCACTAAAGCTCAAGTACCTAATGGGCATGCGAAATCGTGAGATCAGCGAACTGTTAGAGTGCAGTGCAAGCTTGATTGAAAAAGATCTCAAATTCTCTCGTTGTTGGTTGCAAAGCAAACTGGTTTAACATGAAAAAGCGCCTCTGTTTCTTGGTTGTCTCTGGCTGCGGAGCATTAGTTCTGCTGCCACCTTGGCTTGCTTCTGAAGAAGTGAATGCACCCCGTTTAATCGGAGGTGACTCGTTACTCTCAGTCAAACAAACTGCTGCTGAAGGCGCGCAGACCGCCGCGAACACTCAGCCTACGCAAAGTCGTACCTCATCAGCAACGCTGATAAAAAGCAAAGCCGAGACAACCCCGTCAGAGGTTTCATTCCCAGCGGCTACTTTCGAAGCCCAAAAAGATCGATTTGAGGACCCTGCTGAGAAATTTTACAGCGATACCGAAACCTTAGTTGTCGCTGATGACAAAGACCGTGCCGATCGCAATCAGAAACCACAAGTCAACTCAGCGGTACAGCAAAGTATTCAACACGAAATCAATCAATGGTCCTTTATCGAAAACTCTCCGATTAACTACTCGATTGATGTGACAGGCTTATTTGAAGACCCTGATGATGACTTACTGACGACACAGATTGCCGTTAATCATCCGAAGTTTTCTGTTTCAAACCTCGGCGGGCGGACAAGCGTCCAAGGCACCCCAAAAGTTGGAGAAGCACCTACTCAGCTGATTGCTCGCGCTAAAGATGATTATCATGGCTCAGAAGAGGAAGCTTGGGTTACCACCCACTTCTCCCTTCCATCCATGTATTCAGGTTTAGAGGATGATGGCTTGCACCCTTTGATTGGCGAAACTTGGTATCGACTAGAGACTAACCATCAATTTGCTGGCAAGACGTACAACTATGAAAAGGTCTACTGCGAGGCGTTTAAGTTTATCAATGACGAAGTGTTTTTTGCCTCTTCAAGCAACTTAACCACCTGCCCGAGTGAACACGAGCTGCGTAAAGTTGGGGGGTACTATGTCGATGGTAATACCTTAGTTGTCTCTAGCAATCAGTCGATTTTTGACACCGACATGCGCTGGAAAATTTTAGAGACCTACCCAAGTCACCCCACCTTCACGACCGCTCATGTGACACAAGTTAAAATGGACAATGAGTATGAAACCTATACGGTGGCGTCGAAAGCGCAAATAGAGCAGCGCATAAACACCGTGACAGGCTTAGAAGCGCTACAACTGACACCGCTCAACTACATGTATCTTGCCAACGATGGCCGCTATTATCTTGGCTGGTATGGCATGCATATTGGCAATTACCAACTACATAACCCTGATTGGCCAGATCGAATGGACGGCGACCTCAATGTTCAATCCTACAACACTACGGTGATTTGCGAAGATTTACTGAGTAAGTTCGAACACTACTCAGTTGGCGGACAAGGGGTATACGGCGACATCATTGGTCAAACCATCGGCGAAAACTTCGAACCTATCGAGTGTGGAGAGCAACCCCTGGGCCATCTTCAGTACTCTTATTTTGATGTTGATTTCTTAGAGTTCGATGAGTTCAAACATGGCGAAGTATTTAGCATCATACTCCGCCCCAAGAAAGAGTGGCGTCATAAGGTTGAAGAGATGAAACTCAACGTTCGATACCTAGATCCTGACGCTTAAAAACTCCACAACGCCTGCAAGCCGGTACTAAAAGTAAAAGTGTCGGCTTCAGGTAATGTGGCGTGTTTTTGCTCGGTAACATACTCGGTACATTTTCCATCAACCATGGTTTTACAATAAGTGGTCGTTACGGTTTCAGTATCAGATTGAAAGCGTTTCTCGTAACCAAACATTGCATACCAACCCAGATGTAAACCCGGTCTCAGTTCATAGCTCACATTCCCTTCTAACGCAGCTCGATAGCCAAAATCGTAAAAATCGACGCCTTCAAACTGGGTATTTGATGTGATACTCCAAACAGGTAAGCCAAACGTCGCTTTACCACTCACATGCCACTTATCACTCAAATATAGACTGCCATCATCATAGGCAAGACCGACATCTATAAAGATATCAGTCGAGGTTTCCTCCCAAGTACCATAGAAATACTTGTTACCATCAGCACTATAGTTTTTCACGCCATAACGAGTGAAGGTTTGATAAGTCAGAGATGGGCCACCAATCACACGCCAATTATCTTGCAACTTGTAATGCAGCTGTATATTAGTTGCGGTCTTCAGGTACTCCATCTGATTCTTTTGAATAGAGGCTCCATTATTAACCCACTCTTCTTTCGAACTTTGTGGCGAGAAAGACGCCAATGCATCGATAGAGAAATCGAAATCATCATTCACATAATACAGCCCGCCGGTATTCAGTATCGGGTTGGTCACCGTTACATCCGACTTTAGCCCTCCAAAATGCTCTTGGTAGGTGACATTCTCCAATCCAACTGTGAAATACGAGTAGCCATACTTATCATTATCATGCGTTTGCTGAGCCATTACTGTAAACGGCAACAAGCTCAAACCGATCCACTTTTTCATTTTAATATACACCTAGTCAATTCGGGGCAGCATGCTATTGAAATTAGAAATCGATTTGAAGAGCGAACGAGCAAATAAAAATCAAATAAATTTTACGGTTTTTTTCTGCTTTTACGTGTGTTGAAAAAGCGATCAATCCCAAGTAAAACATTCACCCGATTAATATAAGTCTCAGAAAATGAAACAAATAGGGCTTGGCTAGAGCTCTCTACAAAGGATATGAAATGAAAAAAGTTAGTTTACTAGCAGCGTCAGTGGCTTTCGCTCTAACAGGCTGTGGCTCAGATAGCGACAGTTCAGGTGCAGCACCAGGTGGTGTAGTGATTACTGGTTTTGATGGTTACTTTAATCAAGCAATTGCCTTCCAGGATACAAACAACAATGGTCAGCTTGATATCAATACACTTGGCACTGAAGGAGCTGACCTTGTATTCGGCTTAACTGATACTAACGGTCAGATCACCGTACCAAGCTCTATTGAAGGCGCTCTAGCACTACAAACTCTTACTCCGGGCGGTACAGTTCAACAAGCACTTATTGCACACAATAACGATGAGTTTGAAGTTGCTGGCAAATACACGATCGACATGGACCACCCATCTCAAGCTATGGCTCATGAGCTTGTGTTCCGCGCACCGACATCATCGAAAGTTATTTCACCAATCACTGACCTAGTGGCAATTGAAGCTGAAAAAAATGGTGGTGATCTAGAAGCGGCGGAAACCGCAGTAAACGTAGCTCTTGGTGGTACCGATTCTGAGCCTGTAGCACTTTACGATGATTTTGTTGAAGGTGACGATGCAGATGCAGAACTGCATAAAACCGCGCAAATCCTAACTGAGTCTAAAGCAGCTAACCCAGCGACATACGAAGACAAGGCGAATCAGTTTGCAAACAAAGCTGATGACGTGGTTGATGGTATGAGTCCAGCAGATCTTGAAAACAATAATGTTAAACCTGTAATTATTGATAACGGAACAGGTGAAGCTCTTGACCCTGTTATAGTTACCAATGAAAAGCTAGTTGTAAATACATCTATTTATGACACTGCACAAACAGAAATTGATGAGTTAGATCTTCAAGTTGGCGACCCTCTGACTGAAGAGTTTATTTCTCTTTCAAATACTCAAGGTAACCTACTTTTTTCAGATGCAGACTTAACCGAAGGCACTAATGTAGATGTAACTATATTAGAAAATGCTGCACTAAAAGAAGCAGGTATTTCAGTACAACTAAGTGGCAACAGCCTGATGATCTACTCTAAAGGTGTTGAAATATTGAAGAGTGGTAACTTCGCTATCGAACTTCAAGCATTTGATACTAACTCAGAGGGCGAAGTCTCACAGAACCCTACAAGTGCAATCTTTACTCTAACTATTGCTTCTGAAAATTCACTACCAACAGTAACTCCTGGGGCTGACACCGCTCTACAAAATGAAATAGATAGCGACTGGTCGTTCCAAGTTGGTACTCCAATTTCTAACATGACTCTGGATATCACTAACCTATTCACAGATGAAGAAGGTAATAAGATCCAGTTTGGTACAAAACCTCGTCTATCCACCGCATACCTAGAAAGCGGCATTGAAGCAACATACTCTGACGACTTCACTACAATCACTCTATCAGGTACTCCAACAAAAGTAGCAAACAAAGGCACTTTAAGTATCGATGCTACTGATGAGTTCCACAGTGAGGGCGAGTGGGAGACAGTCACTCTTAACCTACCTGAAATAGAAGAAGGCGCTTCACCAGAACCTACACCTGGTGAACATGTTCTTGAAGACCAATTCCTGCACTTCGTAGAACATGGTGATGGTGATCGAGATTACATGTCAGCATGGTGCGATACTGTATATCTCGATTCTAAAACTAAGGTTATGTACTGGAATATCCGCAATGACAATAACAACTGGGAATGTACGTCAGAAGATCTTTCATTATTTGAAGCCGGTCCAACCTACACTGTGAATGCGGATAAAACCATCAGTTTCGATGGTATGACCTTAGATGTAATTAGTGAAGATATATACGGCGACAACCTTGATCACTACTTTGTATCTCTCGATGAAAATGGTGACACTGAACTGTATTCTTATTACCAGAATGCGGTAGCTGTAGAAAACATGATCTACCAGCCTGTTATTGAAGCAGGATGGAAGACTCGAATCGTTCATACCTATGTGGAAGGTAATGCACAAGAGTTAGATGTAAGTGCAGTTGTGCAAGAACACTCAGAAAGCTATGTAGCAGCAGAAATTCACATTGGTGATATGAGTTGCGATCAGTTTGAAGCTATTTATCCGGGACATAACATGTATGTATCCGCAAGCAATGGTCAAGGATTCTGGAACTTATCTGTTATAGATGACTTAAAAGATCCAGAACAGCCTGGTTGTTACATAAAACGTAAGCCAAACAGTGGTGAAGCTTTAGAACCTGGCCTCTTCTCTATCCAGTTCAAAGCAGATAGTTCAGATGAAGCTGAAACCATCGTCTTTAGTTTTAACAAAGAGTAATTAGGCTGCTTTATCTAAACCCCGCAAATGCGGGGTTTATTCATCACAAAAATACAATAATCCGCAACACATTCACCTCAAAAATCACCCAATATTTCATTCAATTTTTATAAGATTCTTTACGGGTTTTTCTTCATTTTCCGTATCTTGAACCACAGTCATCTACACGGTAAAACCTTGCCAGTTTTTATAAATCACTTCAAATAAATACAGATTTCACTCGGTAAGGATGAAAAGAATGAAGAAGGTTAGTTTACTAGCAGCGTCAGTGGCTATTGCACTCTCAGGTTGTGGCGGTTCAGATGGTGGCTCATCAGATGGCGTAGCTCCAGGCGGTATTGTGATTACTGCAATCGATGGCTACCTAGAGAATGCACAAGTTTGGGTTGATACTAACAACAACCTAAAACTAGATTCAGAAGATAAACAACTCGAGAGCAACACCAATGCAAACGGCGAGATTACTCTTCCAAATGAGTACAAAGACAAAGCCGTTTTCATTAAAGCTATTGCTGGTCAAACAATCGATAAAACTCGTGGCTTAGTAACATCCGACTTCGACCTAGCAGCTACAGCAGGTGCTACCGTTGTTAGCCCAATGACCAATATGGTTGTTGAGCAAATGGAAGCTGATAGCAGCCTTACTCTAGAGCAAGCACAAGAAAATGTGGTTAATTCTGTAACCGAATCTGGTCTTGAAGCTTCTAATGAGCTTATCTTTGGTGACTACATTGCTGACGAATCGCAAGAAGCTGAAGCACTTAACGTCATCGGTGAAAGTCTAGTTGATAACGCTGAACTACCAGTAGAAAAGCAACTTGAGCTAACTGACGCTATCGCTCAAGAAACAAAAGAAGTGATTGATAACGGTGAAAATCTAGAAGACTTCTCGCCTGTTATCGAAGTTCCTGAAGATGGTAGTGCTCCCATTGTCACGCCAAACTCTCGACCTGTACATGACCAAGCTGATAGTCAGTTGAACCCTATTGTTATGGTTAAAGGAGATGCTTGGGCTCCTATCAATGCATCGCAAAACTTTAGTGATGCTGAAGGTGATGTTTTAACTTATGAACTCAAAGAGCTCACAGGAAAACTAAACGGCCTAATCATTGATAAAGTAACAGGTGTCATTAGTGGAACCCCTGAGACTGTTGGTGAATTCAATTACCAAATATTCGCGAAAGATGAACATCAATCACTATCTTACCCTCTCAACCTCAAAGTAACTGTTGAAGCAGAAAATACAGCACCCGTTCTAAATAAAGATGAAGAAGCCCGTCTTCAGAAGGAAGAGGTAGAGACATGGTACTTACAAGAAGGTGAGGCTTTCTCTCAAACTCTCAATATCAGCCAGCTATTTAAAGATGAAGATGGCTCGATTGAGGGGATTAGAGTTGGTTTAGGTGGTGTTGTTGATGGACTTTCTGTTGATACAGATAGAGAAAACATGCTCGTCACTATCCATGGCACTCCAACTACATCATGGAATCAACATGGCAAACTAACAATTAGCGTTCGAGATAATGACAACGCTTATTCAGAAGATGCCTTATTTCTAATGCCTCACGTATTAGAAGGAGCTCCTGTTGAACCACCAGTACCAGAACTCGGATTTACAGAAGCACACTTCAATAACCAAGAGTGGAAAATGGGTAGCTTTGCCGACAATGACGGTGAAATCGGCTACGCATCACTTGCTAAAGACGAGCACGGACTAATGTTCTGCTGGGGCTCGAATAGCGATGAAAACTACTCAGGTAACATGAGTGACGCACTTGATCAATCGGGTAATAGCTACGCACCTTTTGTTAAGCTAGCCGAGCTAGATAAGCATAATGACTACATGTCACATCAAGATAAAGACTGTATGGATGTGACACTCAATGACGGGAAAATGATTGATAAAGAAGGCAGTATCTACGAGATGCTTTATCAACATCAACCAGAAGACAATGAATACCAGATTATCTTGAAAGTAAATCAAGACGAACTATTCTGGCTCGATTCAACTGCTTTAACATTTGCACAAACTTTGCCAGCTTCTGAAAAAATCATCTCTGGTTTCACTGACTTCGATCTTACAGTTGAGGCTGGAGAGGAATTCGATCCAGAACTTGACGGCTACCCGCTAACGTATGCTGCTGGTCAATTTGTATATGCTGAAAACTCATATGACTACAAGTCAATCAAACCTACAGGCTTCGAAACGCCAGGAAACCTGAGCTACGAGCTTGATAGCTTTGGCCGTGAAGGAATTGTACTAGAAGAAACAGGGGCTGACTCTGATTACAAGACACGCTACCGCTACATCCAACGTGAGTTTGGTGATTTCTACATTGGGGTAAAATGGAGCGAGGAACCACAGTGGAACTACGTATCTGCTCCTGAGTTCGGCCTGTATTCATACGACCAAGAATCAATGGAAAAGGTGATCGACAAACTTCCACTAATCCAAGACTAAGTTCAACGAACTAACAACAAAAACCCCAGCCAATCGCTGGGGTTTCTTTTATCTGGACCTTTTGGCCTACAGCAGCTCAAATACTCTTAGAGCTACTTCACACACATCACGTTAAGAAGTGATGAGCCTTTAAGTTGAGTGACATTGCCATTGGTAAACAGGCCTTTCTTTTGTGCGCCCCAGTATGGCAGATGCATTGGCCAGTCTTTCTGTTCCATCACTTTCGAGTTCAAAATGGATTGCCAATCTTCTTCACTCAACAGCTCCATGCCTAAACCATTACAGGTCTTGCTCGCTTGATCGTAATCCAAACGACTCCAAGGCTTACCTTGCTCCATGTAAAACTGTTGCTTGCCATCAAGAATGTAAGGAACAGAGTAAGTTTTACCAGAGACAGAAGCCGTCAAGCGAACCTCTACCTCAGCATCATTGCTGCTTTTTGAGTTATCAGGAAGTGATTGAATCGCCATCGGCTCAACAGCCGATTTGCTCGCTGCTTTAGGAGTTGGAGCCTTCGGCGCTGGTGTAGAAGCTTTAGCAACAGTTGCCGTCGCAGGCGATTTTGGTGCAGCACGCTCGATAGGTTGTGCTTCTACTCGAGGCTTCGGTGAAGACGCTTTATCCGCTTTTGCAGTAGCCGCAGTAAGTGGCGCTACATTGGTTGATTGAGATTTATCGACCATACGGATGAAGGCTTCTTTGTAGCCCGGTACCTTACGAACCTGAAGCAGCTCTTTGCGTGCATCCGCATAGTTGGAGTATGGACCAATCAAGCACCGGTAGTTACCCTGCTCTGGTTTCATCCATACATTGGTCGATATATTCTTATAGATGGGTTTCGCTTTCTCTAGCGGCAACGGGTCGTTAAGCAGTCCACACTGAACCCAAAATAGATTGCTCTCTGAATGGGTTTTAGGTGCTTTATTGCCCCATACCCCTTTACCAATAGGACAAGAAGCTTCTAGTTGAGGCAGTTGATCTGTACTGGCCTGAGTAGCATCACAAAGAACCGACTCCGCCTGCACATGACCAGACAATGATGCCCCAATCGCGAACAGCGCTAAACCCAAACCTTTCCGTGAACCACGACATACTGCATTAATTGTCACTTTCATACCCATCACTCAACCCTCAAGGGTAAAATTATTACCGACACAGTGTCGATAAAAAATGAATTCCATTTTAGACATTATTGACTACATCAATAACTCATAGTTCCTAAACTATAAGCAAAAAAAGAGCCGTAATTGCTTACGACTCTTAGTTTAGTGAGCTTTTTTATTAAAAATCAATCGCTCGGGATCAACCTTTGTAGATTTTCGGGTTAAATACGTCGCGTAACCAGTCACCAAGCAGGTTAATCACTAGCACTAACGTTACCAATACCACACCTGGGAAGGCAGTAATCCACCATGCACCAGAGAAAATGTAGTTAAAGCCAATGCTGATTAAGGCACCAAGCGATGGTTGGTCAACTGGAAGGCCAAGACCTAGGAAAGAAAGTGCCGCTTCTGACATGATGGCATTTGCCACCTGTACCGTAGAAATAACCAAGATTGGAGATAAACAGTTCGGCAAAATGTGGCGGAACATGATTCGTGGAGCTTTAAAGCCCATCACACGCGCCGCTTCTACATACTCTTTCTTCTTCTCTGCTAATACCGATGCACGAATGGTACGCGCATATTGTGGCCATTCCGCAATACCAATGATCACCACCAGCATGACTACGGCATACTGCGCATAGAAGTCACTACCAAAGCTCGCCTTAAAGATAGCCGAAACAATGATCGCAACCATCATGGTTGAGAAAGAGAGCTGAACATCGGCAAAACGCATCAGGAAGCTATCGATACGACCACCGAAGTAACCCGCTGACAGACCGATGATGATACCCAGTGTTAGCTGAAGGCCTACCGCTAAGAAACCAATCGTTAGTGACAAACGAGAGCCGTAAAGCATGGTCGATAGAATATCACGACCTTGTTCGTCCGTACCCAATAGGAAACGCTCATCGCCATCTTCCATCCATGATGGCGGTAGCTCTGAGTCCATGATGTCAATCGACGTCACATCATATGGGTCCATCGGCGCGAGAATCGGTGCAGCCAAAGCCATCACCAAGAATGCGGTAAAGACAGCGAAGCTGAACATCGCCACTTTGTCACGTAAGAAGTAGTACAGAATGTCTGACTGCTTAAAGCGCTCCCAACGAGATGGAGCTGTTGTTGATTGTTCCATGATTATGCTCCTTTCCCTGTAATGTTCACTGTTGGGTTAATGATGCCGTATAGCAGGTCAACAATGGTGTTGGTTACTACGAAGATAAGACCAACGAAGATAACGTATGCGGTAATCAGTGGTGTATCCACTCGGTTAATCGCTTCAAGGAATAGGAAGCCGGTACCCGGCCACTGGAATACTGTTTCAGTCAGGATGGTGTAAGCCACCATTGTACCGATTTGCACACCACCCACGGTTAGTACTGGTAGCATGGTGTTTTTCAGTGCGTGTTGGTAGTAGATCTTGTTCAGTGCTAGACCTTTCGCCTTACCAAACTTGATGTACTCAGAGCTTAGAACTTCTAGCATCTCAGAACGAACTAGACGGATGAAGAGCGGTAGCATGATAGAAGCCAGTGCAATACTTGGTAGAACTAGGTGTGCAAGGCCATCTAGCGTAAAGAAGCCCGACTCCCAGCCAAGCCAGTTAGCGGTTTCACCACGTCCATAAGAAGGCAGCCAGCCAAGCTCAATAGAGAAGACATACATCAGCATAATGGCCGTTAGGAACACCGGGATCGAGATACCGATACTACTGCCCGCCATGACCAGCTTGGTAAAGAAACTTTTTGGGTGAATCGCCGAGTAAACCCCAAGTGGGATCGACAAACAAACAATGATAAGCGATGCACCAAACACTAACTCAAGTGTGGCCACCAGCTTGTCTAAGATAACGTCAACTGCAGGACGCTTAAAGAAGTACGAAGTACCAAGGTCACCCTGTAGAGCCGCGCCTACAAAGCGAGTGTATTTTGTAATGAAGGGATCGTTGAGGCCCAGTTCATCACGCAGCGCTTGACGCTCCGCTTCTGAAACAGACTGACCTACCAACTCACGTAACGGGTCGCCCAGGTTATCCTGAATGGCAAACGCCACCAAACTGATCACAAACATCACTATCAGTGCCTGAAACAGGCGCTTGACCAGAAACGTAAACATTCCTTGCCCCTTATCTATCCATGACTATCTAGTTAAATCCGTAACTAGACAACAAATATTCAGTCTTAAAAAAGGTATCTAGCCAGACTGAAGGAAGACTAAATACCGAAACTTAATAGAACAACTTAAAAAAGCGAGAGCCTGAACCAACAGGCTCTCACATCTAGCATGCTAGATTACTTTACAACTAGGTCGCCGAAGTAAGGCATAACCATTGGGTTAACTACGTCAGCAGCACCAACGTTAGACTTCGCGCCCCACGCTTCACTTTGCCAGTGTAGCGGTACGAATGCAGCGTCGTTGTATAGTGTTGCTTCAACGCCTTTCAGCATCACAGAACGTTTAGCAGGATCTGTTTCCGTGTTTGACGCTTCTACGATCGCATCCATCTCTGGGTTAGAGTAACCAGAACAGTTGTACTGACCACGACCAGTTTCTTCGTTACGAGTCATTGTTAGGAACTCGTTGAAGTTCGCTGAATCTTCTGTATCTGAGTGCCAGCCGATCATCATCATGTCAGCTGAACATAGGTCAAACTCTGGCCAGTATTGCGCTTTAGGCATTGTCTTCAGGTCAACCTTGATGCCAATCTTAGACAGCATAGCTGCAGATGCTTGAGCAACTTTCGCATCGTTCACGTAACGGTTGTTTGGTGCCATCATTGTTAGCGTGAAGCCATCTGCGTAGCCCGCTTCTTTCATCAGCTCTTTTGCTTTCTTAAGATCGTAACGTGGCACTAGCTCCTCATTGTGACCTGCGTAGCCTGTTGGGCTTTGCTGACCAGCAGCGGTTGCGAAGCCTTTCATGATCTTCTTAACGATACCTTCGTTGTTGATTGCGTGAACAATCGCCTGACGAACGCGAACGTCTTTAAGAGCTTCGTTGCTGTTTTGGTTCATTTGGAACGTGATGATACGAGTACCAGGTAGCGTCACAAGGTCGATGCCTTTCGCGTTCTTAACACGCTTGTGATCGTTTGGTGCTACTGGGTGAATCATATCTACGTCACCAGAAAGAAGTGCTGCTACACGCGTTGCGTCTTCTTTGATTGGTACTAGCGTTAGGTTATCAACGTTACCTTTTGTCTCTGTGTCCCAGTAATCGTTGAAACGTTTGAACTGAACTTTTACGCCCTGCTCACGCTCAGTAACGATGAATGGACCTGTACCAGAAACGTTAGTCGAAGCGAACGAGTTACCGTGCTTCACTAGCTCAGACTTATCTTTGCCATCTGCAGTCTTACCAGAGTAGAACTTGCTGTCCATTGGGAAGATGTAAGTCGCTGTTTGTAGTACTAGTGGGTAAGCCGCTTTAGATACTAGCTCAACTGTGTAGTCATCTACTTTTACCATCTTCTCGTATGGTGTGAAGATAGACTTAAAGTCTGGAGATGCTTGTAGACGTTCGAAAGTCCACACAACATCGTCAGCTGTTAGTTCGTTACCAGAGTGGAATTTCACACCCTTACGTAGGTTAAAGCGGAAAGTCGTTTCATCAACACGCTCCCAGCTAGATGCTAGGCGGCCTTCAAAATCCATCTCTTGAGTGAAACGTACTAGAGGGTCAAACACCATGTGAGACATTTGCAGTGTGCCACCAGACAGCTGCTCGTGCGGGTCAAGTGATACTGGGTCAGCTGCGTAGCCAACGGTAATATCTGCTGCTGCTGCACTAAAGCTTAGGCCAGCTGCCATCAAAGCGACTGCTAATTTGCTTTTCATGGTTTTCATTTGCATAACTCCTTCATGCGGGAATCCAGATCCCTAGTTGTTGTATTTGCGTCTGTTTTATTTTTAAAGCAGGCTCAACCTCACCCGCTTACATTTATACCGCGGCGTTAGCCACTGCTTTTTCTTCTCGTAAGCCCGTAAATTCAGGCATTAAAGAAATCAATTGTTTGCTGTACTCATGCTGAGGTGATTGGAACAACTGCTCGGTCGGCGCGACCTCAAGCAGTGTACCCATCTGCATCACACCCACGCGGTCACACATTTGACGAATAACCGGTAAATCGTGACTGATGAACAGCATGGTTAGGTTTAGCTCATCCTGTAGGTCTTTTAGTAGGTTAAGAATTTGCGCTTGAACCGACACATCCAGTGCCGACGTTGGTTCATCACAAATCAGAAGACGAGGACGAGTTGCCAGAGCACGAGCGATAGAAATACGCTGACGCTGACCACCAGAAAATTCATGTGGATACTTAACACCAGCCATCTTACCCAGACCTACGTGATCTAAGAGATCGTGTACGATCTGACGCGTTTCATTCTCGTTACGAGTTAGTTTATGGAAACGGATAGGCTCTGCAATGATGTCGAATATCTTCATTCGAGGGTTCATTGATGTGTAAGGGTTTTGGAACACCATCTGCATCTGACGACGCATTGGGCGACGCTCTTTCTCAGATTTAAGTCCCGTAAGGTCTACGCCTTCAAATGTTACCTTACCCGAGTTAGGAGCATACAGACCGGCAATCACACGTGCGATTGTTGATTTACCTGAGCCAGACTCACCTACTAAACCAAACGTCTCGCCTTCATGTACCTCAAAGCTCACGTTGTTTGATGCTTGAACATACTCGCGGCGGCTTTCAAAAAATGAATCTTTAGTAGTAAAACGTAGGTTTACGTTTTCAACATTCAGTAGTGGGCCAGTGTATTCGCGATGATCTTGGCTTTGACCTAGCCAGTGGTTCTTAACGTCCAGAGGCTCCATCTCGTGCGCTTCTTCGATGTAGCTCACTAGAGGGAAGCGATCGAGTTTACGATCTGAACGCGGAACCGCAGAGATCAAGCTGTGTGTGTATGGGTGCTCAGGAGTACCAAGGACTTGCGCCGTTGGGCCAAACTCAACTAAGTCACCGCGGTACATTACCGCGACGCGATCGGTTACGTTGGAAACCACACCCATATCGTGCGTTACCAACATACAACCTACATTCTTCTTGATACACAATTCACGAATCAGACCTAGGATTTGGTCTTGGATCGATACATCAAGTGCTGTGGTTGGTTCATCAGCAATAATAAGATCTGGCTCACCCGCCAGTGCAATTGCGATAACCACACGCTGACGCATACCGCCGGAGAATTGGTGAGGGTACTGCTTAAGACGGTTTTCAGGTTGAGGAATACCAACCTGATTCATTAGATCCAGAGCGCGTTGATAAGCCTCTTCATCAGAAACCTTCATGTTAGCGTGAATCGTCTCTTTCAGTTGCTGCTCAACGGTGAAAAGAGGGTTAAGAGATGTCATCGGGTCTTGGAAGATGAACCCGATCTTTGAACCGCGTACTTTACGCATATCTTCAGGTGATAAGCCTGATACTTTCTCACCATCTAAGAAAACTTCACCACTCGCGATGCGACCTGGAGGGCTCAATAGATCAATAACTGCGTTACCAACCGTTGACTTACCAGCACCAGATTCCCCTACTACACCCACGATCTCTCCGCGCTCAATATTGAACGAGAGTGATTTCACCGCAGCGTGCACACCATGACGAGATGGGTATTCGATACGAAGATTTTTTACTTCTAAAAGTGACATTACCAGACCTCTACTGCTTTGGCAGCTTTCTGCCCTGTCTGCAAAATTGAATCCATTCTTACCAGAATAATGTTCTGATATTTTATACGGTTCACAATTTGGCAAATAATTCACAGAAAAGCAACAAAAATAGGATAAAAAGTCGACATTAAACGTCAAGCAAGTAAAAACACCATATAATTATTCACCAAACAAGCATATAGTAAGAAGAAATCAGTATTTATTCCCTGTCAAAAAAGCTAAACAAATGCCTTTATTCATATGCATGTATAAGATTTACAGACCGCCAAAGCATATTTTGTCTTTAGTCACTTTATTTAAATAATTATTCCACACAACACTTAACAATATAGAAACATAATCTACTTTAGATCAAAATAGCCATCATTTAATCCGAATAACATCACAAAAACAGAAGTTTAAACTAAAAATTATTTACAGAATTGATAGTAAGAACCTTGTAGAAAAGGCAGTAATATTTCGTGGGTATTCGTGTTTTGAAAGGTAAAATAACCGGAAGAGCTCACCTTGTGTTTACCTCAATAAGGTGACCTAAAGCGGCTCTATTCGCAAAATATTCCCTCAGTAAGGTTTGATGACAAATCACCCACCAACCTAAGAAAAAGAACATTCTCTTAATGAGATAAACGCCCTAAAAAGGCAAGCACGCTTAATATTAGTGCAAACTTTCATCAACCACTTCAATACATTAATCGCCGTAGCACTGATTTAGGGCAAAGCCTATCAACTAGAGGTTCATCATATGCCTTTATGTGCATTTAAGAGTGGTCACTGACAGTTCGTTAATTTTCACCCTGAGATCGATGAACAGAGATTAATGTGAGTGACTGAGTTGAGGATTCTCAAGGTGGTCGGAGAAAAGGGAGGCGATGCGACTGGATTTTCATCGGACTGGCGCACCAGCCCCCAGATCTAAAACCATCAAGATTTCAGATGCAAAAAAGCCCCGTCATTTCTGACGAGGCTTTCTTATAGTGGTCGGTGAAGAGGGATTCGAACCCCCGACCCTCTGGTCCCAAACCAGATGCGCTACCAAGCTGCGCTATTCACCGACAAAATTAATGGGGTGGCTAACGAGATTCGAACTCGCGACCACCGGAATCACAATCCAGGGCTCTACCAACTGAGCTATAGCCACCACTAATTTTTTTGTATAACCGCCTAAGCGATTATTGAAATAGTGGTCGGTGAAGAGGGATTCGAACCCCCGACCCTCTGGTCCCAAACCAGATGCGCTACCAAGCTGCGCTATTCACCGACTTATGTTTTGTCCTGATTTTATCAGAACTGGAAGCCGAAGCTACCGATATTCTTAAAAGAAAAATGGGGTGGCTAACGAGATTCGAACTCGCGACCACCGGAATCACAATCCAGGGCTCTACCAACTGAGCTATAGCCACCATTGTTTCTTTCTTGCCAATACTCACTTGTCGAAACAAGTGTCCGGATGGCGCGCCTGAAAGGATTCGAACCTTCGGCCTTTGGCTCCGGAGGCCAACGCTCTATCCAGCTGAGCTACAGGCGCATGCCCTGTCGGCGGAGTGGAATAATACGTATATCACCCTAGGTCGTCTAGTACTTTTTTTATTTTTTTTCTCGTTTGCTCTCTTTTTCGACAGTTAATATGTGATAAACCCCTTATTTGAGTACTAGAACCCCCTATTGCCTATAAGTTGTTGTTTATTGCAACAACTTATCGGGATATAATCACCCATTATTTACATTGATTTAACAGTCGCTTTTTGCAACTAAAATCAACACACCCCTCTAACACTATAATTGGTAGGCACGTACTTACCTTGGGAATGTAAAGTGAGTTTAATGGATATGTCTCGTCGAATTTTAAGCCTTGTCATCGCAGCAGTGACTTTTTCAACGACAGCGGTCGCATCAGAACTGAGCCAAGCAGAGCAAGACGCTATTGCTGAGCGCATCAAGCCCGTTGGTCAAGTTTACCTAGTTGGCAGCGAACCCGTTGCTGCAGAACCAACTGGTCCTCGTGATGGCGCAACTGTTTATGGTACTTTTTGTATTGCTTGTCACGCTTCAGGCGTAAGTGGCGCACCTAAAACGGGTGATGCTGCAGATTGGGCTCCTCGTATTGCTCAAGGTCGAGACATTCTTGCTGACCACGCAATCAACGGCTTCAATGCGATGCCAGCAAAAGGTTCATGTATGGACTGTTCAGATGATGAGATCAAAGACGCTATCGAGCACATGATCGCAGGTCTGTAAGTAAACCGAAATTCTAAAAAAGGAGACCAAATGGTCTCCTTTTTGTTTTTCTGGCTTATTTCTTATTAAACATCGCTCGGATGTTCGCAATATGCGCTTGGCCTTTCTCCATACGCTCTTCTTGAGATTGAGGCTTTTTCACTGTTTCCCACTCCACATCATCATGCGGCAGTTCATCTAAGAAACGGCTCTGTGTCGGCTTAATCAGCTCACCAAATTGTCGGCGTTCACGGCACTTAGTAAAGGTTAGCTCTTTCTGAGCACGAGTGATGCCTACATACATCAATCGGCGCTCTTCTTCGACATTGCCTTCATCAACACTGGTTTGGTGTGGAAGAATCCCCTCTTCAGCCCCCATGAGATATACATACGGAAACTCCAGACCTTTTGAAGCGTGTAGTGTCATCAATTGAACTTGGTCTGCATCGTCATCATCTTCACCGCGCTCCATCATATCACGCAGAGTCAATCGCTGAACCACCTCTCTCAATGTCTTCTCTTCTTTATCGTAGTTGTCACCCTCGAGGTCAGCCACGATCCAGCTGTAAAGATCAGAGACGTTCTTCATACGCATCTCTGCCGCTTTCGGACTTGCAGAGGTTTCGTATAACCAATCTTCGTAATTAATATCACGAACCAAAGAACGCACGGCATCGACCGTATTACCACGCTCAGCATTATCAGAAATACGGACAATCCAGTCGGTGAATCGGCGCAGGTTCTCTAGGCCTCGCCCAGTCAGAGTCTGCTCCAAGCCCATTTCAAAGCTTGCCTCAAACAAACTCTTGCCACGCATATTAGCGTAACTACCCAACTTCTCAAGTGTCACAGGACCAATCTCACGGCGTGGCGTATTCACAATACGTAGGAAGGCATTATCGTCATCTGGGTTCACCAACACTCGCAGGTAAGCCATGATGTCTTTAATCTCTGCGCGAGCGAAGAAAGAAGTGCCGCCGGAGATTTTGTAAGGAATACGGTTCTGCATCAGCGCTTTTTCTATCAAACGCGACTGGTGGTTACCGCGGTAGAGCACCGCATAATCTTTATAGTCGGTACGATTTAAAAACTTATGCGCGATGATCTCACCAGTAATACGCTCTGCTTCATGGTCTTCATTCTTAGCATTGAGTACCTTGAGCTTTTCGCCGTCTGGGATCTCTGAAAAAAGAGACTTTTCATAAACGTGCGGGTTATTGGCGATCAGGATATTAGCTGCTCGCAGGATACGACTGGTTGAGCGATAGTTCTGCTCTAGCTTGATTAGACGAAGATTCGGGTAGTCTTCGCCAAGTAGCACCAAGTTTTGCGGTTTCGCACCACGCCATGAGTAAATAGATTGGTCATCATCGCCTACCACCGTCAAACGACCGCGCTCGCCGACTAATAGACGCACTAACTCATATTGGCTGGTGTTGGTATCTTGGTACTCATCGACCAACAAATAACGAATACGCGACTGCCAACGTTCACGCACTTCTTGATTGGTTTTCAGCAGCAATACGGGCATCGCAATCAGATCATCAAAATCGAGAGCGTTATACGCCTTCATCTGCTTTTGGTACATCTCGAAACAGAAGGCAAATAGCTGCTCTTGCTCACTCTTAGCGCGCGCTTTCGCTTGATCTGGCGTGAGCATGTCATTTTTCCAATTCGAGATTGTGCTCAGTAACTGACGCAGAAGATCCTTGTCGCCATCGATCTGCTTTTCCGTTAGCTCTTTGAGTAGAGCCAGTTGGTCTTGATCATCAAACAGAGAAAACCCAGCTTTCAAGCCAAGTGCTTTGTATTCACGACGGATGATGTTCAAACCCATAGTATGAAACGTTGAGACAATCAGCCCTTTTGATTCATTCTTGCCTAATGTTTGCCCCACACGCTCTTTCATTTCGCGCGCGGCTTTGTTGGTAAAAGTCACAGCCGCAATATTTCGAGCTTTGTAGCCACACTCCTGAACCAAATAGGCGATCTTATTAGTGATAACACGTGTTTTACCCGATCCAGCTCCCGCTAATACTAAGCAGGGGCCCGACACGTACTTCACGGCTTCGTCTTGTCTTGGGTTCAGTCTCATTAGATTCTCGATGTCATCTCAGGGTCAATTGGAATTCGCGACTATAATAATGCTGCAATGTTTTGAATGCTACGTTCTCTTATACAAGATTTTTACGCTTTTTGTATAAAACTAACTTGCACGAATGTATGGTTCTTGAGCTATAATGAATGAACGTTCATTCACTAGTGATGAGATTATGACCAATCATACCTCTCAGGATAAGCGCTTACAGATACTCTCTGCCGCCGAGACACTGATCGCAGCGGAAGGTTTTCAAGGCCTTTCAATGCAAAAGTTGGCGAAAGAAGCAGGAGTCGCTGCTGGCACTATATATCGCTATTTCGATGATAAAGAGCACTTAATTGAAGAGGTGCGTATTCAAGTTACTCAACGCATTGCAGAAGCGGTTCAACATGGAGTCGATGACTCCGCACCGATCAAGCAGCGTTACAGAACTATGTGGCTCAACATATGGAACTTGGCTGGTACCAATTTAGCGGCAATCAAAAACCGCGTTCAATATGACTCTTTACCTGTAACAAATAGTAAAACTTTCAGGGAACTAGAAAGAAAAATGTTTGCCCAAGTTGAGCTGTTGTTTAACGAAGGCAAAGAGCAAGGGCTATTTAAACCACTTGATAATGAAGTATTAGGTGGGCTGAGCTTAGCGGCAAGTGTCTCACTCGCGCGTAAGCATTCTTTAGGTTTTTACCATCTCGATGATGAGGCTCTCGAAGCAGCCATTGAAGCGAGCTGGGACGCAATAATTAAACACTGATCGGAGTTTTGACCATAATGAAAAAGTGGACTTTCTTCATGTTACTCATCGCTGTGCTTCTTTTTGGCAGCGTAATTGGGTTCAACATGTTCAAACAACAAAAAATTGCTGAATACATGGCAAACCGACCTGAGCCTGAGTTCCCAGTAACGGTAACTGACGTTCAACCGATCGACTGGGTTCCAGTAATCGAAGCTATCGGTTTCATCGAACCCAACCAAGGTGTGACACTGGCGAACGAAACCAGCGGCGTTATCGATCAAATCTCTTTTGAATCTGGTACTGAGGTTAAGAGCGACCAACTATTAGTTCGCCTAGATTCAGACGTTGAGAAAGCTAATCTGAAAAGCTCTCAAGCGCGTCTACCGGCTGCTCAAGCTAAGTACAAGCGTTACCAAGGTCTATTCAAGAAAGGTTCTATCTCAAAAGAAGCATACGATGAAGCAGAAGCGAACTACTTCTCTCTATCGGCTGATATTGAGAGCCTAAAGGCTTCGATCGCTCGTCGTGAAATTCGCGCACCATTCGACGGTACTGTGGGTATTCGTAATGTTTACCTAGGTCAATACCTACAATCAGGTACAGACATCGTACGTTTAGAAGACACCAGTGTGATGCGCCTGCGCTTCACGGTTTCTCAAACGGACATCTCACGCATTAATGTTGGCCAAGCGGTTGATATCTTTGTTGATGCTTACCCAGAGACACCGTTTGAAGGCTCAATCAGTGCTATCGAGCCAGCAGTAAGCGTGCAAAGTGGTCTGATTCAAGTTCAAGCAGACATTCCAAACAGTGATGGCAAGCTACGTAGCGGTATGTTCGCTCGTGCCAACATCATTCTACCGACTCTAGAGAACCAAGTTGCGCTGCCACAAACAGCGATCACTTTCACTCTATACGGTGACAATGTTTACATCTTGACTGAAGAAGATGGCGTGAAACGCGTAACACAACACGTAGTAAAAGTAGGCGAACGTACTGCAGACATCGCACACATCCTTGAAGGTGTGAAAGCCGGTGATGTAGTGGTGACTTCAGGTCAAGTTCGTCTAAGTAATGGTGCCAAGGTGCGAGTTGTTGAGAGTGATGCAATCACCCCACCTTCTGAAACACCACAGTTATAATTGGAGTCACAATGCGCTTTACTGATGTTTTTATTAAACGTCCAGTTCTAGCGGTATCCATCAGCTTTTTGATAGCCCTGCTTGGCTTGCAAGCAATCTTCAAAATGCAGGTGCGTGAATACCCAGAAATGACGAATACCGTAGTAACCGTTACCACGAGTTACTACGGTGCGAGTGCCGACCTTATACAAGGTTTTATTACCCAACCCCTAGAGCAAGCTGTTGCTCAGGCGGATAATATTGACTATATGACTTCATCGTCGGTTCTTGGTAGCTCTACCATTACCGTCAACATGAAGTTGAACACAGATCCAAACGCGGCTCTGTCGGACATATTGGCCAAGACAAACTCGGTACGTTCTCAGCTTCCAAAAGAGGCAGAAGATCCAACCGTAACGATGTCTACAGGTTCAACTACGGCGGTACTCTACATTGGCTTTACCAGTGATGAGTTGGCTTCGAGTCAGATTACCGACTACCTAGAACGTGTAATTAACCCGCAGCTATTCACGGTAAACGGTGTATCGAAAGTTGATCTATATGGTGGTATGAAATACGCACTACGTGTATGGCTAGATCCGTCAAAAATGGCGGCAGTTGACCTAACTGCTAGCGATGTTATGACGGTATTGAACGCCAACAACTACCAATCGGCAACAGGCCAAGCAACGGGTGAGTTCGTACTTTACAACGGTAGTGCCGATACACAGGTTTCAAATACTGAAGAGCTAGAAAACCTTGTTGTAAGAAGTGGCGAAGGCGAGATCATTCGTCTGTCTGACATTGCTAAGGTATCTCTTGAGAAGAGCCATGATGTTTATCGTGCGAGTGCCAATGGCCAAGAGGCTGTTGTAGCAGCGATCAACGCAGCACCGAGTGCTAACCCGATCAATATTGCAGCAGATGTACTTGAGCTTCTTCCTCAACTAGAGAAGAACCTACCAAGCAACATCTCGATGAACGTGATGTATGACTCGACCATCGCTATAAATGAGTCTATTCAAGAGGTTATTAAGACCATTCTTGAAGCGGCCTTGATCGTACTGGTCGTTATCACCCTGTTCCTAGGTTCGTTCCGTGCGGTACTGATTCCAATCGTTACTATTCCACTGTCTCTAATCGGTGTGGCAATGGTAATGCAGGCGATGGGCTTCTCATGGAACCTAATGACACTACTGGCAATGGTACTCGCGATCGGTCTGGTAGTAGACGATGCGATCGTTGTTCTTGAGAACGTCGACCGTCACATCAAGCTTGGTGAGTCGCCATTCCGTGCAGCAATCATCGGTACTCGTGAAATCGCGGTTCCAGTTATTGCAATGACGCTAACGCTAGGTGCGGTATACGCGCCGATCGCGATGATGGGTGGCATCACGGGCTCACTATTTAAAGAGTTCGCACTGACACTTGCCGGTTCGGTTTTTGTATCCGGTATCGTGGCACTGACGCTTTCACCGATGATGTGTTCAAAAATGCTTAAAGCTCACGCTGAGCCAAGCAAGTTTGAGCAGAAGGTACACGGTGTTCTTGATGGTATGACTAACCGCTACGAGCGCATGCTTGGCGCTGTTATGCAACATCGTCCGGTGTTCATCGGTTTTGCTATCATCGTATTTGCCAGCCTGCCAATGCTGTTCAAATTTATCCCTAGTGAGCTTGCGCCATCTGAGGATAAAGGTGTAATCATGCTTATGGGTACCGCACCATCGAATGCGAACCTAGACTTCATGCAAAACACCATGAACGACGTCAATACGATTCTATCTGATCAACCAGAAGTAGCGTACGCTCAAGTATTTACCGGTGTACCAAACGCAAACCAAGCCTTTGGTATTGCATCTATGGTGCCTTGGAGTGAGCGTGAGACAAGTCAATCAGAAGTGGCTAACCGTGTCGGTGAGTTAGTTAAAGATGTACCAGGGATGGCAGTAACGGCGTTCCAAATGCCAGAGCTTCCAGGTGCAGGTTCAGGTCTTCCAATTCAGTTTGTTATCACAACACCAAACAGCTTTGAGAGCCTTTTCCAGATCACGACTGACATTCTGGCAGAAGTATCTTCAAACCCGCTATTCGTTTACTCAGATCTTGATCTGAACTACGACTCAGCAACCATGAAGATCAACATCGATAAAGACAAAGCCGGTGCTTACGGCGTGACAATGCAAGATATCGGTATCACGCTAGGTACCATGATGTCAGATGGTTACGTAAACCGTATCGACCTCAATGGTCGTTCGTACGAGGTTATCCCACAGGTTGAGCGTAAATTCCGTCTTAACCCTGAGTCGATGAACAACTACTACGTACGTGCAGCTGATGGCAGAGCCGTTCCTCTAGGCAGCTTGATTACCATTGATGTGGTGGCAGAGCCTCGCTCTCTTCCTCACTTCAACCAATTAAACTCAGCAACGATTGGTGCAGTACCTGCTCCAGGCGCTGCGATGGGTGACGCAATTGCATGGTTTGAAAACATTGCAGAGACCAAGCTACCAAGTGGTTACAACCATGACTACATGGGTGAGGCTCGCCAATACGTAACCGAAGGTAGCGCGCTATACGCAACATTTGGTCTAGCACTGGCGATCATCTTCCTAGTACTGGCGATTCAGTTCGAGTCTGTGAAAGATCCACTGGTTATCATGGTTTCGGTACCGCTAGCAATCTGTGGTGCATTGATTGCCCTTGCGTGGGGTGCAGCAACCATGAACATCTACTCACAAGTCGGTTTGATCACGCTGGTTGGCCTGATTACCAAGCACGGTATCTTGATTTGTGAGGTTGCAAAAGAAGAACAGCTACACCACCAGAAATCACGTATTGAAGCGGTGATGGAAGCGGCGAAGGTTCGTCTACGTCCGATCCTAATGACAACTGCAGCAATGATTGCTGGTCTTATCCCACTGATGTACGCAAGTGGTGCAGGTGCAGCTCAGCGCTTTAGTATCGGTATCGTAATCGTTGCTGGTTTGGCTATTGGTACTATCTTTACTCTGTTCGTACTGCCTGTTATCTACAGCTACCTAGCAGAGAAACACAAGCCACTACCGGTTTTTGTTGAAGATAAAGACCTAGAGAAACTGGCTCGTGTCGACGAGGCAAAAGCAGCTCAAAGAGAATTAGCTGACAACAACTAACCTCGAGTTTCACGTTAATCGCAAAAAGGTCACTTCGGTGGCCTTTTTTTATACGCCACAGGCGACATCTCCACTGCGATTAAATAGAATAGTAGGAAATAATCAGGAGTTTTAATTGATATGTTTGATCCAAAAAAACTAGAGCAGATTGCGAAACAAATCCATGACTCTATGCCTCAGCCAGTGAAAGAGCTAGGTTCTGATGTGGACCAAAAGGTTCGCCAAGTTATCCAAGGCCAACTAAACAAGCTAGACGTTGTCAGCCGTGAAGAGTTCGATGTTCAAACTCAGGTTCTACTGCGTACACGTCAGAAGCTGACTGAGATGGAACAAAAACTAGCAGATCTAGAAGCGAAGCTAGCTGACAAATAAGCGTAAATGCAAAAATACAAAAGGGTTGATGTGTAAGCATCAACCCTTTTTTATACGCTCATATTCTGGAAGGTATACTCCAAGCAATACTCTTCCATTGCTTTAAGGCGTGATAGTTAAGACATACATGGTCCACATCTTCAGGAACAAGTTGGCGAGCTCTGTAAAAACAAAAAGGCTTGGTCAACGGCGACCAAGCCTTTTAATTAGATGTTGTGTTTTTTATTTATGACTCCAATTTTTTGGAGTTCTTTAAATTCTTGCTATCGTGTCGAGTTACGAAATTAGCCGCCTACTGCGATACGTTTCATGTCGCTCATGTAAGCACGTAGCTCTTCACCGATGTACTCAACTGGGTGGTTACGGATAGCTTCATTAACTTCAATTAGACGAGCGTTGTCGACTTGGTTAGATGTTTCACCTAGACCTTTACCAATCACGTCTGTCGATACTGAAGGCATGAACTTCTCACGCAGTAATGGCGTTGCTACATTTGCAAATAGGTAGTTACCGTATTCAGCTGTATCAGAGATTACTACGTTCATTTCGTATAGGCGCTTACGAGCAACCGTGTTCGCGATTAGTGGAAGCTCATGTAGAGATTCGTAATACGCAGACTCATCGATGATGCCAGATGCAGTCATTGCTTCGAATGCTAGTTCAACACCTGCACGAACCATCGCAACCATTAGGATACCGTTGTCGAAGTACTCTTGCTCAGAGATTTCAACATCACCTTCAGGGTAGTTTTCGAATGCAGTTTGACCTGTCTCTTCACGCCAGCCTAGTAGGTTCGCATCGTCGTTTGCCCAGTCAGCCATCATAGTGCTAGAGAAGTGACCTGTGATTACGTCATCCATGTGCTTGTTGTACAGTGGACGCATTAGATCTTTTAGCTCTTCAGAAAGCTCGAACGCTTTGATTTTCGCCGGGTTTGATAGACGGTCCATCATGTGTGTCACACCACCAAACTTTAGTGCTTCCGTAACAGTTTCCCAACCGTACTGTAGAAGCTTACCTGCGTAGCTCGGATCGATACCTTCAGCAACCATCTTCTCGTAAGAAACGATAGAACCTGCTTGTAGCATGCCACATAGAATAGTCTGTTCGCCCACTAGGTCCGATTTCACTTCAGCAACAAATGAAGACTCTAGACAGCCCGCACGGTGACCACCAGTACCAGCAGCCCATGCTTTCGCGATATCCCAACCTTCACCCTTTGGATCGTTCTCTGGGTGAACGGCGATAAGAGTCGGAACACCGAAGCCACGCTTGTACTCTTCACGTACTTCTGTACCTGGACACTTAGGTGCAACCATAACAACCGTTAGGTCTTTACGAATTTGCATGCCTTCTTCAACAATGTTGAAGCCGTGTGAGTAACCTAGTGCAGCACCCTCTTTCATTAGAGGCATTACTGTCTCAACAACGTTTGTATGCTGTTTGTCTGGAGTTAGGTTGATCACTAGATCTGCTTCAGGGATTAGGTTTTCGTAGCTATCTACTTCAAAACCGTTCTCTTTCGCGTTTTTGTAAGATTGACGTTGCTCGTCAATCGCAGCCTGACGAAGTGCGTAAGCTACGTCTAGACCAGAATCACGCATGTTTAGACCTTGGTTTAGGCCTTGAGCACCACAACCAACGATAACGACTTTCTTACCTTTCAGGTAATCCGCTTCAGTTGCAAATTCACTGCGGTCCATGAAACGACAACGACCTAATTGGTCTAGCTGCTCGCGTAGGTTTAAAGTATTGAAATAGTTAGCCATCTGGGCGCTCCTTTTAAGAATTTTTCCGTTGAGGTCGGTAGCTTTGTTACCGAATGAGTTCATACTAAAACAGACATACGGTTGCTTAAAGTGATATATTCACAATTAGTTATTGCAATTAATGCAACGTGGAAACATTCGTAATATATGAACATAAAATCATTACAGTTATTCATACATTTGTGTGACAGCAAAAACTTCAGCAAGACTGCGGCGGCGATGCACGTCAGCCCATCGGCTTTAAGTCGCCAAATACAGAAACTCGAAGATGAAACAGGGCAAGAGCTGCTGATTCGAGATAACCGTAGTGTCGACCTCACTCCAGCAGGAAAACAATTGCTTCCCGTTGCACTCAATATTGTCAGTGAATGGCAACAGTACAACCTTCATTTAAAAGGCGGAGAACAAGAGCTGAAAGGTGAGATTCGAATCTTCTGCTCAGTGACTGCAAGCTATAGTCATCTGCCTGAGTTAATTACTGAGTTTCGAGCGCTCCATCCTTATATTGAATTTAAACTCTCAACGGGCGACCCAGCTCAAGCGATAGATAAGATCCTCAATGACGAAGTCGATATCGCTATTTCCGCTAAGCCAGATATCCTTCCATCACGCCTCGAATTTGAAACGATTAGTGATATCCCGCTATCTGTTATTTCTCCAGCAGGAGTCAGTAGCTTCAGCCAACAACTACAGGCTGAGCACATCGATTGGAATGATCTGCCATTCATCATCCCAGAGGCAGGCACAGCTCGTGAGCGTGCCAATGCCTGGTTTAAGAAGCTAAAAATCAAACCTAATATCTATGCTCAGGTATCTGGACATGAAGCGATAGTTAGTATGGTGGCGCTTGGGTGTGGTATTGGAATTGCCCCAGATGTAGTGATCAATAACAGCCCAGTAAGAGATAAGGTTGAACGCTTAAAGATAGAACCAATTAAGCCCTTTGAATTAGGCGTATGTTGTAAGCGAGCGCAATTGGATAACCCACTTATTCGAGCATTCTGGCAGGTTGCAGAAGGGAAATATTTAACGGATTAATGAGCGAGATGACTGTTTGGTAGAAACATAGAAAAGAGCACGCTAGTGCTCTTTTTTATTGGCTGGATTCTGATACGACAGAAATGAAAAAAGCCCGCTGATTTCTCAGCGGGCTTTTCAATGGTGGTGGAGGGATAGGGATTTGAACCCTAGAACCGCTATTAACGGTTGCCGGTTTTCAAGACCGGTGCTTTCGACCACTCAGCCATCCCTCCAACAAATTGTCATCAACAGATTAGTACACTGTTGAGGTTGTTATTTGCTGTGCAAATAACGAAGCTTTTTGTCTTCACTTTTGAAAAGTGAAAATAAATTTGGAGCCTGGCGATGTCCTACTCTCACATGGGGAAGCCCCACACTACCATCGGCGCTATTGCGTTTCACTTCTGAGTTCGGCATGGAATCAGGTGGGTCCACAACGCTATGGTCGCCAAGCAAATTCTTTCTTCTCTGATTTTCTTTCAGAAAAGTAATTTGGAAAGCTGTTTATTCTCTAAACTCATTCAAGTGCTCTTGTTTGCCTCTGCTTTTTAAAGCGGAAACAATGTTTTGAGTCCATTAAAACCCCTTGGGTGTTGTATGGTTAAGCCTCACGGGCAATTAGTACAGGTTAGCTCAACGCCTCACAGCGCTTACACACCCTGCCTATCAACGTTCTAGTCTTGAACAACCCTTTAGGACGCTTAAAGCGCCAGGGAAGACTCATCTCAGGGCTCGCTTCCCGCTTAGATGCTTTCAGCGGTTATCGATTCCGAACTTAGCTACCGGGCAATGCCATTGGCATGACAACCCGAACACCAGAGGTTCGTCCACTCCGGTCCTCTCGTACTAGGAGCAGCCCCCTTCAATCTTCCAACGCCCACGGCAGATAGGGACCGAACTGTCTCACGACGTTCTAAACCCAGCTCGCGTACCACTTTAAATGGCGAACAGCCATACCCTTGGGACCGACTTCAGCCCCAGGATGTGATGAGCCGACATCGAGGTGCCAAACACCGCCGTCGATATGAACTCTTGGGCGGTATCAGCCTGTTATCCCCGGAGTACCTTTTATCCGTTGAGCGATGGCCCTTCCATTCAGAACCACCGGATCACTATGACCTGCTTTCGCACCTGCTCGAATTGTCATTCTCGCAGTCAAGCGGGCTTATGCCATTGCACTAACCTCACGATGTCCAACCGTGATTAGCCCACCTTCGTGCTCCTCCGTTACTCTTTGGGAGGAGACCGCCCCAGTCAAACTACCCACCAGGCACTGTCCGTAATCCCGATTCAGGGACCAACGTTAGAACATCAACACTACAAGGGTGGTATTTCAAGGACGACTCCACCACATCTAGCGACGCGGTTTCAAAGTCTCCCACCTATCCTACACATGTAGGGTCAATGTTCAGTGCCAAGCTGTAGTAAAGGTTCACGGGGTCTTTCCGTCTAGCCGCGGGTACACTGCATCTTCACAGCGATTTCAATTTCACTGAGTCTCGGGTGGAGACAGCGTGGCCATCATTACGCCATTCGTGCAGGTCGGAACTTACCCGACAAGGAATTTCGCTACCTTAGGACCGTTATAGTTACGGCCGCCGTTTACCGGGGCTTCGATCAAGAGCTTCGACCGAAGTCTAACCCCATCAATTAACCTTCCGGCACCGGGCAGGCGTCACACCGTATACGTCATCTTACGATTTTGCACAGTGCTGTGTTTTTAATAAACAGTTGCAGCCACCTGGTATCTGCGACTCTCGTCAGCTCCATCCGCGAGGGACTTCACCGATAAGAGCGTACCTTCTCCCGAAGTTACGGTACCATTTTGCCTAGTTCCTTCACCCGAGTTCTCTCAAGCGCCTTGGTATTCTCTACCCGACCACCTGTGTCGGTTTGGGGTACGATTCCTTACAATCTGAAGCTTAGAGGCTTTTCCTGGAAGCATGGCATCAATGACTTCACCACCGTAGTGGCTCGACATCGTATCTCAGCGTTAAGAAAGTCCGGATTTACCTAAACTTTCCGCCTACGTACTTGAACCTGGACAACCGTCGCCAGGCCCACCTAGCCTTCTCCGTCCCCCCATCGCAATTGTAAGAAGTACGGGAATATTAACCCGTTTCCCATCGACTACGCCTTTCGGCCTCGCCTTAGGGGTCGACTTACCCTGCCCCGATTAACGTTGGACAGGAACCCTTGGTCTTCCGGCGAGGGAGTTTTTCACTCCCTTTATCGTTACTCATGTCAGCATTCGCACTTCTGATACCTCCAGCAGCCCTTACAGACCACCTTCAACGGCTTACAGAACGCTCCCCTACCCCGCACACTAAAGTGTGCAGCCGCAGCTTCGGTGTATAGCTTAGCCCCGTTACATCTTCCGCGCAGGCCGACTCGACCAGTGAGCTATTACGCTTTCTTTAAATGATGGCTGCTTCTAAGCCAACATCCTGGCTGTCTGAGCCTTCCCACATCGTTTCCCACTTAGCTATACTTTGGGACCTTAGCTGGCGGTCTGGGTTGTTTCCCTCTCCACGACGGACGTTAGCACCCGCCGTGTGTCTCCCGGATAGTACTTACTGGTATTCGGAGTTTGCAAAGGGTTGGTAAGTCGGGATGACCCCCTAGCCTTAACAGTGCTCTACCCCCAGTAGTATTCGTCCGAGGCGCTACCTAAATAGCTTTCGGGGAGAACCAGCTATCTCCAGGTTTGATTGGCCTTTCACCCCTAGCCACAAGTCATCCGCTAATTTTTCAACATTAGTCGGTTCGGTCCTCCAGTTGATGTTACTCAACCTTCAACCTGCCCATGGCTAGATCACCTGGTTTCGGGTCTATATCCAGAGACTGAACGCCCAGTTAAGACTCGGTTTCCCTACGGCTCCCCTAAACGGTTAACCTTGCCACTGAATATAAGTCGCTGACCCATTATACAAAAGGTACGCAGTCACGGGACAATGCCCGCTCCTACTGCTTGTACGTACACGGTTTCAGGTTCTATTTCACTCCCCTCACAGGGGTTCTTTTCGCCTTTCCCTCACGGTACTGGTTCACTATCGGTCAGTCAGTAGTATTTAGCCTTGGAGGATGGTCCCCCCATATTCAGACAGGATATCACGTGTCCCGCCCTACTCGATTTCACTGATTATGATGTGTCGGTTACGGGGCTATCACCCTTTATTGCGGCACTTTCCAGAGCCTTCACCTGCATCATTAAAAGCTTAAGGGCTAATCCAATTTCGCTCGCCGCTACTTTCGGAATCTCGGTTGATTTCTCTTCCTCGGGGTACTTAGATGTTTCAGTTCCCCCGGTTTGCCTCTTGTTGCTATGTATTCACAACAAGATACTTACTTATGTAAGTGGGTTTCCCCATTCGGAAATCCCAGACTCAAAAGGTTTTTACTACCTAATCTGGGCTTATCGCAAGTTAATACGTCCTTCATCGCCTCTGACTGCCAAGGCATCCACCGTGTACGCTTAGTCACTTAACCATACAACCCGAAGAGGTCTTAATGTATGACTGTTTGCTTTCACTTTTCAAAGTGAAGACAAAATAGCAACCAAGGTTTTTGGTTGTAATAAGAAGGGTTAGTTCTTATTACGTGTTTGCCGGACTCAATGGTGAATCAAACTAAGTTTGATTCGAATACAAGACACTTGAATGTGTTTGTGTTGTGTTTACTTCGAAAAGTAAACATTGAGAACTTTTAATTTGATTTAAATAACTCTGTTATTTAAATCAGTCAGCTTTCCAAATTGTTAAAGAGCATGAGACTTCGTTAGAAGTTCATTTTCTAAAGACTCTCACAGTCGAAAAATCCAACCAGCAACCTAAATTGTGGTTTGGAGTTTTGAACTTCCAAGAATATTTAGAGAATGGTGGGCGATACCGGGCTCGAACCAGTGACCCCCTGCTTGTAAGGCAGGTGCTCTCCCAACTGAGCTAATCGCCCACGATAGTTTCCTCTTGCTTTCACTTTTTAAAAAAGTGAAACAAAAGCCATTCTTCGTGGAAAGAATGGTGGGTCGTGCAGGATTCGAACCTGCGACCAATTGATTAAAAGTCAACTGCTCTACCAACTGAGCTAACGACCCAATGGTATCCCGTAGGGGAGTCGAACCCCTGTTACCGCCGTGAAAGGGCGGTGTCCTAGGCCTCTAGACGAACGGGACACTGCATGAAGATATTGGGATATCTTCGTCTCTTTTACTTTCTAAACCGTATCAATCTGTGTGGACACTTATCGTGAATATCTTCGTATAAGGAGGTGATCCAGCCCCAGGTTCCCCTAGGGCTACCTTGTTACGACTTCACCCCAGTCATGAACCACAAAGTGGTGAGCGTCCTCCCGAAGGTTAAACTACCCACTTCTTTTGCAGCCCACTCCCATGGTGTGACGGGCGGTGTGTACAAGGCCCGGGAACGTATTCACCGTAGCATTCTGATCTACGATTACTAGCGATTCCGACTTCATGGAGTCGAGTTGCAGACTCCAATCCGGACTACGACGCACTTTTTGGGATTCGCTCACTCTCGCGAGTTGGCCGCCCTCTGTATGCGCCATTGTAGCACGTGTGTAGCCCTACTCGTAAGGGCCATGATGACTTGACGTCGTCCCCACCTTCCTCCGGTTTATCACCGGCAGTCTCCCTGGAGTTCCCGACATTACTCGCTGGCAAACAAGGATAAGGGTTGCGCTCGTTGCGGGACTTAACCCAACATTTCACAACACGAGCTGACGACAGCCATGCAGCACCTGTCTCAGAGTTCCCGAAGGCACCAAAGCATCTCTGCTAAGTTCTCTGGATGTCAAGAGTAGGTAAGGTTCTTCGCGTTGCATCGAATTAAACCACATGCTCCACCGCTTGTGCGGGCCCCCGTCAATTCATTTGAGTTTTAATCTTGCGACCGTACTCCCCAGGCGGTCTACTTAACGCGTTAGCTCCGAAAGCCACGGCTCAAGGCCACAACCTCCAAGTAGACATCGTTTACGGCGTGGACTACCAGGGTATCTAATCCTGTTTGCTCCCCACGCTTTCGCATCTGAGTGTCAGTATCTGTCCAGGGGGCCGCCTTCGCCACTGGTATTCCTTCAGATCTCTACGCATTTCACCGCTACACCTGAAATTCTACCCCCCTCTACAGTACTCTAGTTTGCCAGTTTCAAATGCAGTTCCGAGGTTGAGCCCCGGGCTTTCACATCTGACTTAACAAACCACCTGCATGCGCTTTACGCCCAGTAATTCCGATTAACGCTCGCACCCTCCGTATTACCGCGGCTGCTGGCACGGAGTTAGCCGGTGCTTCTTCTGCAGCTAACGTCAAGAGATGCCGCTATTAACGACACCCCCTTCCTCACTGCTGAAAGTACTTTACAACCCGAAGGCCTTCTTCATACACGCGGCATGGCTGCATCAGGCTTGCGCCCATTGTGCAATATTCCCCACTGCTGCCTCCCGTAGGAGTCTGGACCGTGTCTCAGTTCCAGTGTGGCTGATCATCCTCTCAGACCAGCTAGGGATCGTCGCCTTGGTGAGCCATTACCTCACCAACTAGCTAATCCCACCTAGGCATATCTTGACGCGAGAGGCCCGAAGGTCCCCCTCTTTGGCCCGTAGGCATTATGCGGTATTAGCCATCGTTTCCAATGGTTATCCCCCACATCAAGGCAATTTCCTAGGCATTACTCACCCGTCCGCCGCTCGACGCCGTTATCGTTCCCCGAAGGTTCAGATAACTCGTTTCCGCTCGACTTGCATGTGTTAGGCCTGCCGCCAGCGTTCAATCTGAGCCATGATCAAACTCTTCAATTTAAGATTTTGTGACTCAATGAATACTGATTACATTCCCTATTCTTACGAATAGTGACTGTGAATTGACTGTGCCGATAATAAATTATCGATTGGTCACTCAGTTCATTGAAATCAAGTTGAAACCGAAGTTTCATTTTTGATATTCATCAACGAGTGCCCACACAGATTGATAGGTTTAAATTGTTAAAGAGCTTTTCCTTTTTGAGCTTCGCTCAAATCGGACGGCCATTTTAGCGATTTAAGTTTTAGTGTCAACCACTTTTTTCAAAACTTTTTTCAAGCGCTTAGCTTGGCTAATTTGGCTTGCTGATTCGTTTTGGTTTCCTAAGAAGCCATCCCGTGTCAGCGAGGTGGCATTATAGAGATTGCGATCACATTGGCAAGCCCTTTTTTAAGTTTTTTTGCTTTTTTTAATTGTTCGATTAAAAAGAAAACAAAACGCCTCAAAAGTAGGCTTTTCTCTTATAGATTCTTGAGTTTTTCAGTAAATAAAGAGACTTTTTGCCAGTTGGTGTACTCAACTTCTTTACTGGTATCCGTTTCACCACCAGTCATCGTCATAATAAAGCGAATCATGGTTCTGTCGAAGAAGTTGTATCTAGGGTAATAGAGGGCACCTGCGAACACACCTATTAAAGACGGTTGCCACGGAGACTTCTTAAGGAATGTCTTTATATAAGCACTGCCTTCCGGCGTATCTTTACCTTGGTCTTCTTTGCGAGCGGTTAGGTTCACGCAGAAGAACGCCACTTTATTCGATTGAAGCTGAGTAAGATTGTGCTCAATAAACTGATACAGCTTTTTATTAAGATGACCATAACGAATAGAGGCACCAATCAGTACTTTGTCATACTGAGCGAAATCTACGTCGCCGACGGTATGCAGATCGCGAATGTCGCAATCAAACTCCACCATCTCTTCTTTTATATAGTTAAGAATCTTTTTAGTCTGCCCTTCTCGGCTTGAGTAAAGAAATAGTGCTTTTGCCACAATGGTTCCTTAGCTACGCCAGAACGTAGGCGTTAATAGAATTAATAGAGTGAAAATCTCTAAGCGCCCAAACAGCATAGAGACAATCAATACCCACTTTGCTTTGTCATTAACATCACCGAAGTGGACTGCTACTTCTCCTAGACCAGGGCCTAGATTGTTCAATGTCGCCGCCACAGCAGAGAATGCACTCAGTTCATCCATACCTGTTGCGATAAGAGCCAGCATACAGACTACGAACACCAGAGCATAAGCAGAGAAGAATCCCCATACCGCATCAACAACACGTTGAGGAAGTGCCGTACCACCAACCTTGATGGTGTAAACCGCACGTGGGTGAACCAAGCGCTTCATTTCACGAGCGCCTTGCAGGGTCAGCAGTAGAATACGGATGACTTTCATACCGCCACCAGTCGAACCTGCACACCCCCCTATAAAAGAAGAGAATAAAAGCAGAACTGGCAAGAACAGTGGCCACTCTGAAAAACCCGTAGTTGTGAAACCGGCAGTCGTTGAAATCGAGACCGTCTGGAACAGCGCCTGATCAAACGCGTCATAATAAGAGTCGTAAGAGTGGTGATTCAGTAGTAATAAGAAGCAAACCAAAAACAACACTGCTTGAATAAAGATAAAGGCACGGAACTCAGGATCTTTCCAATAGTACTTCGGATGAACACCACCAGATGCAAATGCGGCAAAGTGGAGAGAGTAGTTACATGCCGAAATAAGCAGGAACACTACCGTGATCATGTTAATCGCCGGGCTATTGAAGTAACCCATGCTGGCATCGTGCGTCGAGAAGCCACCGATGGCTATAGTCGAGAAGCTATGGCTAATTGCATCGAAGAAACTCATCCCCGCCAACCAAAACGCCACCGCACAAGCAATAGTTAAACTTAAGTAGATATACCAAAGTGCTTTCGCGGTTTCGGCAATCCTCGGTGTCATCTTACTGTCTTTAACAGGACCAGGGATTTCCGCTCTATATAGCTGCATACCACCGATGCCCAATACCGGTAAAATCGCTACCGCGAGTACGATGATCCCCATACCACCGAACCACTGTAGGAACTGGCGATAAAAAAGAATCGCTTTAGGCAGATCATCAAGCCCCACAATCACAGTGGCACCTGTTGTGGTTAAAGCCGAGAAGGATTCAAAGAAGGCATCGGTAACAGAAACGTTTGGGTTATCTGCGATTAAGAAAGGGAGTGCACCGGCACTACCGATTACGGTCCAGAAAAGAACAACGATAAGAAAGCCATCTCTGGCCTTTAATTCATGCTTATGACGACGGTTTGGAAACCAACAGGTAGCACCACAAAAAAGTAAAACAAAGAAAGTCGTAACAAAAGGAACACCAGCACCATCTCGATAGATCAATGCCACCAGCGCGGGTGCAAGCATTGAGACACTAAAGAGTGCTAATAATAATCCGACGATTCGAATAATTGAGCGAAATTGCATGAGCTAATGAACGAAGCGAAAGGCTTCACACTTCCTAGTTATCTTTTACTTGAGTGACCAGTGCCTTGGCACCGCTTTTATTGATCATGGTTTGAGTAAAGGCTTCGACTTGAAGCAGTTCAATCTCTACAACCATTTCGACCTGAACACCATACTCCGCCTGAACTTCTACCACTTGATACTGCGACATGATTGATTGGGCGATTGGCATAAACCCATAGTCTAACTCTAGGCGCAATTTTGTGGTTATTTTTTTCTCTATAGTTTGAAGCAGCTTAAGCGCTTGTTGTACGCCACCGCCATACGCCTTCACTAAACCACCTGTGCCGAGCTTGATCCCGCCAGAGTAGCGAGTCACTACCGCCGTCAGTTCGCCAACACCAGAACCAGAAAGCTGAGCCAATATTGGCTTACCTGCAGTCCCAGAAGGCTCACCGTCATCACTAAAACCCCATTTCATCGAATCTTCTGGTCGCCCAGCAACAAATCCCCAGCAATTGTGCCTTGCGGCGTTATGCTTTTGTTTTATCTGATCAACAAACAGCTTAGCCGCCTCGATACTCGGTGTATGTGCGAGGTGAGTAATGAAGACACTCTTCTTGATTTCTTCTTCAAAAACAGCCGAAGCAGCCGGAATCAAATATGGTTGTTCATTCATATAATTTACTTTAGCGATCAGGGCGGCAAAGTGTATCACGGGTGAATAATAAGGGTTAGCGGATCTGTGCTAACGCACAATGTTAAACAATTGTTTAAAAAATGTATTGAAATTAACCAGTGGTGGGTACAAACTAAGATAACTGGTCTTACCAGGTGTTCTACACTTACAGAAAGATAACAAAATTCTCTCAAACAATCGTCGATTGTATGTCATGGAGATAGACAATGATTTACCAAGCTAACACCCTACAGGTAAAGGAATTACAAGATGGTATAGCCGAACTCAGTTTTTGTGCTCCTGCCTCTGTAAATAAGCTCGACCTTGCTACATTAGAATCACTCGACAAAGCACTTGATGCTTTAAATAACCATGCTGGATTGCGCGGCCTGATCTTAACTTCAAACAAAGATGCCTTCATCGTCGGTGCAGACATCACTGAGTTTTTAGGTCTATTCGCCAAACCAGAAGCTGAACTTGATGAGTGGTTGGTTTTTGCGAACTCTATTTTTAGCAAACTTGAAGACCTACCTGTTCCTACCCTTTCAATGATGCGTGGCCATGCTCTTGGCGGCGGTTGTGAGTGCGTACTCGCCACCGACTTCCGTATTGGTGACAAAACCACCAGCATCGGCTTACCAGAAACCAAATTAGGCATCATGCCTGGCTTTGGTGGTTGTGTACGTCTGCCACGTGTGATTGGTGCAGACAGCGCAATGGAAATCATCACGCAAGGTAAAGCATGCCGAGCAGATGAAGCATTGAAAATTGGGTTGTTAGACGCGATTGTTGAAACCGACCAACTACTCGAATCCGCTATTAATACCGTATCTCTAGCTGCTAATGAAAAGCTTGACTGGGTTGCTCGCCGCAAACAAAAAACGTCAGCTTTATCTCTAAGCAAGCTTGAAGCGATGATGAGCTTTACTATGGCGAAAGGTCTAGTCGCTCAAAAAGCAGGGCCTCACTACCCAGCACCGATTACATCTGTTATCGCGATTGAGGAAGCCGCTCGCTGCGATCGTGATGCTGCATTGGATATCGAGCGTAAGCACTTTATTAAACTGGCGAAGTCTGAAGAAGCGAAAGCACTGGTTGGCCTATTCCTTAACGACCAATACATTAAAGGCATCGCGAAAAAAGCAGGCAAATCAGCGAACAAAGCGACTGAGCGTGCTGCTGTACTAGGTGCAGGCATCATGGGTGGCGGTATTGCCTACCAATCTGCGCTGAAAGGCGTGCCTGTGATGATGAAAGATATTGCTCAAGCATCGCTAGATTTGGGGATGAACGAAGCATCTAAGCTTCTGAATAAACGACTTTCTCGTGGTCGCATCGATGGCTTCAAGATGGCAGGTATTCTCTCTTCTATTACCCCTAGCCTTCACTATGCAGGTATTGAGCAGTCAGATGTGATTGTTGAAGCGGTCGTAGAGAACCCGAAAATTAAAGCTGCTGTGTTAAGCGAAGTAGAGCAACAGGTTAGCCCTGATACCGTGATTACTTCAAACACGTCGACGATTCCAATCAATCTACTGGCAAAATCACTGCAACGCCCAGAAAACTTCTGTGGTATGCACTTCTTTAACCCAGTACACCGCATGCCGCTGGTTGAGATCATCCGCGGTGAACACACTTCAGATGAAACCATCAATCGCGTTGTCGCTTATGCAGCGAAAATGGGTAAATCACCAATTGTGGTTAACGACTGCCCAGGCTTCTTCGTCAACCGTGTTCTGTTCCCATATTTTGGTGGCTTTAGCATGTTGCTACGTGACGGCGCTGACTTCACTAAGATCGATAAGATCATGGAACGTAAGTTTGGTTGGCCGATGGGTCCAGCATATCTACTGGATGTGGTTGGTCTGGATACAGCGCATCACGCACAAGATGTAATGGCACAGGGTTTCCCCGAGCGCATGGGTAAAGAAGGTCGCGATGCGATCGACGCGTTGTTTGAAGCGAACAAGTTTGGCCAGAAAAATGGCAGCGGCTTCTATAGCTACAGTGTCGACAAACGCGGTCGTCCGAAGAAAGCTTTCTCAGAAGATATCCTTCCTATCTTGGCAGACGTATGCCAAGCACCACAGGACTTTGATGAAGAGACCATTATCCAGCGTGTCATGATCCCGATGATTAATGAAGTCGTGTTATGTCTAGAAGAAGGCATCATCGCTTCACCACAAGAAGCAGATATGGCTCTGGTTTACGGATTGGGCTTCCCTCCATTCAGAGGCGGCGTTTTCCGCTACCTAGACAGTGTGGGCATCGCGAACTTTGTTGAGAAAGCGAAAGGCTACCAAGACCTTGGCGCAATGTACCAAGTACCTCAACTGTTGCTTGATATGGCAGAGAAAGGCGAAAGCTTTTACGACGCTCAACAAGCTAGCTCTCTATAACCCACATTTGGAAAAGGAATTACAAAATGAAGAACGTAGTTGTTGTTGATTGCCTTCGCACCCCAATGGGCCGTTCCAAAGGTGGCGCTTTCCGTCATACACGTGCAGAAGACCTCTCTGCACACCTGATGAAAGGCATTCTTAAGCGTAACCCACAAGTTAACCCAAGCGAGATTGAAGATATCTACTGGGGCTGTGTCCAACAGACACTTGAGCAAGGCTTTAACGTGGCACGTAATGCTGCGCTACTTGCTGGCTTACCGATTGAAATTGGCGCCGTAACCGTTAACCGCTTATGTGGTTCATCTATGCAAGCTCTGCATGATGCAACACGCTCAATCATGGTTGGCGATGCGGATATCTGTCTGATTGGTGGTGTTGAGCATATGGGTCATGTTCCGATGACGCATGGTGTGGACTTCCACCCAGGTATGTCAAAGAACGTAGCCAAAGCAGCCGGCATGATGGGCCTTACAGCGGAGATGCTAGGTAAGCTACATGGCATTAGCCGTGAAGACCAAGACGCTTTTGCTGCACGCTCTCACGCTCGTGCACATGCTGCAACGGTTGAAGGTCGCTTTAAAAATGAGATCTTACCAACTGAAGGTCACGCGGCAGACGGTTCACTGTTCACTCTGGATCACGACGAAGTTATTCGCCCAGAGACAACCGTTGAAGGCCTATCTCAGCTTCGCCCAGTATTCGACCCAGCTAACGGTACCGTAACCGCTGGTACATCATCAGCGCTATCAGATGGTGCATCTGCAATGCTGATCATGAGCGAAGAGAAAGCCAATGAACTTGGTTTGACGATTCGTGCACGTGTTAAATCAATGGCTATTGCTGGTTGCGATCCATCCATCATGGGTTACGGACCCGTTCCAGCGACTAAGAAAGCACTTAAGCGTGCTGGTCTATCAATTGAAGACATGGGCGTCATTGAGCTTAACGAAGCCTTTGCAGCGCAGTCTCTGCCATGTGCGAAAGACCTAGGCCTTCTGGATGTGGTCGATGAAAAAGTAAACCTCAATGGTGGTGCAATCGCACTTGGTCACCCACTGGGTTGTTCAGGTTCGCGCATCTCAACCACCTTGATTAACCTAATGGAAGCGAAAGACGTGAAATACGGCTTAGCTACTATGTGTATTGGTTTAGGCCAAGGTATCGCAACCGTGTTTGAGCGCCCTTAGCCTCAAATAAATCTGTGTTAAGAGACCAATAAATAATCGTTAGTAGGGTAACGGTCGAAATGCAGTCTTAGTCTCTAAGGCTGCATTTTTTTACGCGTTGACTCATCGACTTCACAAAAATAGATCTATGCGCATGATGCATAGATTCAATGTCGACGTTTCATTATTTTTTCCTCAATTATTCAACTACAGTTACTTCAGTTTCCTAATATTCCTCCAGTGGAGAGCATCATGTTTAAAGCACTTGTACTAAACCAAGAAGACAAAAAAACCATTGCTAGCGTTTCTCAAATTGACGAGTCACAACTTCCAGAAGGCAACGTAAAGATTGATGTGAACTACTCATCTTTGAACTACAAAGATGGTTTGGCGATTACTGGTAAAGGACGCATTGTTCGCAGCTTCCCTATGGTGCCGGGTATTGACCTTTCTGGTGTGGTTTCTCAATCAGATGACCCTCGCTACAAAGCAGGCGACGAAGTAGTACTGACTGGTTGGGGTGTGGGTGAAGGCCACTGGGGTGGTATGGCTGAAAAGGCAAGCCTAAATGGCGACTGGTTAGTACCAATGCCAAAAGGCCTAGACGCCAAAAAAGTGATGGCGATTGGTACTGCAGGCTTCACCGCAATGTTATGTGTTCAAGCTATCGTTGATGCTGGCGTTAAACCAGAAGATGGCGAGATTCTAGTAACAGGTTCAAGTGGCGGTGTGGGCAGTGTGTCTATCACTCTACTTAACCAACTAGGCTACAAAGTAGCAGCCGTAACCGGCCGTGCATCTGAGAACGGTGAGCTACTTAAATCTCTAGGTGCATCGCGCATTGTTGAGCGTGCAGAGCTAGAAGAGCCAGCAAAACCATTAGAAAAACAACTTTGGGCAGGTGCTATCGATACAGTAGGCAGCAAAGTGTTAGCGAAAGTACTGGCACAGATCGATTACAACGGTGTAGTAGCAGCGTGTGGCCTAGCAGGCGGTTTCGACCTACCAACAACGGTGATGCCATTCATCCTACGTAATGTGCGTCTACAGGGTGTTGACTCAGTAATGTGTCCACGTGAGAAACGCATCAAAGCGTGGGAGCAACTGGCTGAACTACTTCCAGAGTCGTTCTACCAACAAGCAACTAAAGAAGTATCACTGGATGATGCCGTTCAAGCTGCTGAAGACATTACTAATGGTCAAATCACAGGTCGCGTCGTAATCAAGCTATAGGTATTAATAAAGCCATAGGTTTTCAACAGCCGGAAGCTTTTCATCTTCAGGCAACAAATACAAAGGGCTGATATCAATCAGCCCTTTCTCTATCTATTAACCAAGCCCTACATCAGCAATCCGCTTCTGAATCAACTCACCACACTCCTCTTTCACGACTCGTCTCAACCACTGTTGAGAAGCTGACGAATCGCAACGTGAATGCCAAATCAATGAATAATCAAACGGCATAAATTCGAACGGTAGTGGCTTGACGACTAGGTCATAGCGCTCTGCCACCAAATAGGCGAGATCGGCAGGCACAGTGATCACCAGAGGCATTTTATCGACAATCGCTAAGGCTGCTTCAAGATGGTACGCACGCAACACCATCTTTCTAGGCGGTTGATTTGCCAACGCATTGTCGAGCAAGGCTTTTACGCCATCACTGATCGCAATCATTGCATGAGGCAGTGATACATAATCATTGAGGCTCAAAGTGCTATCAGCCAAAGGGTGATTCTTAGAAAGCAAGCATGATACGCCGACAGGCCCTAATACTTGCTGGTGCAAAGGGGCTACCGGCCCTGTTGGTCGGCATATCGCCATATCAACACGCTCTGTGCTCAACTGTTTAAACAAATGCTCATGCTGAAGTGGCGCAAACTCTAAAGAGATGTTTGGTGCTTGCTCATAAATCTTAGGCAGTGCATATGGCAGTATGGTTTGCATCGCGTAATCTGTGGTCGCGATCAGGAAACGTTCAGTGCAATAATACGGGTCAAAGTCACTCGGGCTTAACAACTGACGAAACGATTCTAACGGCTGATCAATACGCTGGCTGATCTCGAGCGCTCTTTTCGTCGGAAGTAGACGCTGCCCCTGTCGGGTAAAGAGCGGATCATTTAGAAGTTCACGAAGTCGGCCCAACACACGACTGGTCGCAGACTGGCTGAGATTCAAACGCAAGGCCGCTTGGCTAACACTGCCCTCTTCAATCAGTACTTTGAGAGCAACCAACAGGTTTAAGTCTCGACGATAGATGTCTTCTAATTCCACACGCTTACCCAATGAGCTTGTTAACAATTACGTTTGATTATTAATGTGTTTATAGCATGCTTTAGATAAAAAAAATCCCGCAATTACGCGGGGAAGCCCAAGAAAATTTGGGGATAGTGTCGGAATGTGTCGTATCGGAAAAACGTTTTGTACTTAAGTTTAGAGATTTCGCGGTTTAATGTTCCTGCTCTTCTGGCAAGCCACGCCAGCGTCTCATTTCAACCCAAATACCAATAATTGTTGCTGCAATGCCAAAGATTGGCATTAACGAGGTCTCTGCTGGTGTGCGTAACACTAACGCGCAAAAAGAGATAAAGCAGAGAACCGAATATATGGTTAATCTATCAAGTGCTGTCAACATCGCCACTCCTTAGCTAGTTGTCATTTGTTTAAGTTGTTACCAACTTGTTAAATAATTTATAGTAAATAATTCTGTTTGCCAAGCACTTATTGCATATTTTTTCTGCAGACGTATTATTCCCCTCGTTATACAGAAAGAGACACCTATCATGACATTCAATCCTGAACTGGCCACACACACTTTAGAAGCACAAGGGCTACGCTGCCCAGAACCGGTAATGATGGTCAGAAAGACAATTCGAAACATGCAGGATGGCGATGTATTACTGGTAACGGCAGACGATCCCTCAACCACACGCGACATTCCAAGTTTCTGTCGATTTATGGATCACCAGCTCGTCGGACAGCACACTGAGTCTGTGCCATACCAATACTTGATCAAGAAAGGCCTAGAAGCCTAATCGAACGATTTGATTCAGATGTAAAAAAGCCGCTCAGTGAGCGGCTTTTTGTTATTCGTTATCTCGACTGCGTTGCTGCATATTGTCGAGTTGGTGTTGAATTGAGCGTAGTTCTTTACGCATCGGGATAATATGAGCGACTCGAATCCAAGCCTCAACGGCGAGCCCAGTCATGATCATTGCACCTGCCACCATCGGCAGCCACATGTCAGTTAATACCATCCCCAATAGAGTTAATGCCAAGCCAAAAGTAAACAGATAGCTTTGGCTTTGTGGAGTGATTCCCATATAACGCGTCAACATAATCATGCCCTCGTGTTCTCAACTCACAACATTAAAATATCATGACAAGTGTGACAGTGATATGTCAGTTGACGCTACTCACAGCAACTCTCTGTTAGAGTTTGAACTACAACACAGAATGCACAACGCACCGAAAAAACTGGCACGTTTATAATTATAGATTGATAGATATAGCAATAGGCCCACCAGCTAACCCACGGGCCAATCACCGATAAATCATCAATAAATTGCCGCTGCGATGGCTAAACCAACAAACAACAGGGCTGTGATTTTACGAATCAGATCGAGTGGCATCTTGTCTGCCGACAGCTTACCAATGATCACTACAGGTACATTAGCTAGCAACATGCCTATGGTTGTACCCAGAATCACCCACGCCAAAGCATCGGCGTATTGCGCCCCTAGAATAGAAGTCGCAATCTGGGTCTTATCACCAATTTCAGCGATAAAAAACGCAATGAAGCTAGCGACAAAAGGGCCACGGTTTGAGATCTGTTCGTCATCATCGAGCTTATCGGGAATCAGAATCCAGCCCGCCATTGCAATAAAACTGATCACCAGCACCCATTTTAAAACTTCTGGCGACAAGTAATCAGCGACGACCACACCGAGCCACGCTGCAAGAGCATGATTGGCAATAGTGGCAAAGAAGATTGCAGCAATAATCGGTATCGGCTTGCGATAACGGCTGGCTAACAGAAGAGAGAGTAACTGTGTCTTATCACCGATTTCGGCCAAGGCTACAGTTGTAATAGAGATTGCTAAAACGCTCACGACATGCTCATTTGGGGCGGGATTATTATTTTAACCGTAGACAAACCTCGCGCCCCACCCCGGTTCACGATGTTTGTCTAAGGTCTTGCTAAACGATGTCGACTTATATGTGGTTATGGTCGATTGTCGTCTCGAACGCCATGATGATTTTGCATCAATTATGTTGACGGACGAACCTATTATCCCAGTGTTGATAAATAGGTAAGCTACTCCCCAAAGACGGCGTGATTCTAGCGAGCCCCTTCCTCTAAAACAAGCTGAAAAGTGACTAAAAATTCCCGTTAAGTCGAAAAAAGAAGATTAAAGGGTAAAAAATCCATTAAAAGGGATTTAAGGCTATTAATTAAACAAGATTAACGCTACTCGCTGGGCAAATATCTGGGTATACTTGATTGTTATTTTTCAAATCATTTATAAGAATCGCGCGAACCTGACTATGCAAAAATTCGATATCAAAACCTTCCAGGGAATGATCCTCGCGCTGCAGGATTACTGGGCACAAAACGGTTGTACTATTGTTCAACCTCTAGATATGGAAGTAGGTGCTGGCACCTCTCACCCAATGACATGTCTACGTGCACTTGGCCCAGAGCCAATGTCTACGGCATACGTTCAACCTTCACGTCGTCCGACCGATGGTCGCTACGGTGAAAACCCGAACCGTCTGCAGCACTACTATCAGTTCCAAGTAGCTCTAAAACCATCTCCAGACAACATTCAGGAGTTGTACCTAGGCTCACTTGAAGTTCTTGGTATCGACCCGCTAGTACACGACATTCGTTTTGTAGAAGACAACTGGGAAAACCCAACGCTAGGCGCATGGGGTCTTGGTTGGGAAGTATGGCTAAACGGCATGGAAGTAACTCAGTTTACTTACTTCCAACAAGTTGGTGGCCTTGAGTGTAAGCCTGTTACTGGTGAGATCACTTACGGTATCGAGCGTCTAGCTATGTACATCCAAGAAGTAGACTCTGTTTACGACCTAGTGTGGAACATCGCACCAGACGGCAGCAAGGTAACTTACGGTGACATCTTCCATCAGAACGAGGTTGAGCAATCAACTTACAACTTCGAGCACGCAGACGTCGATTTCCTATTCACGTTCTTTGATCAGTGTGAGAAAGAGTGTAAAGAGCTACTTGAGCTTGAGAAGCCACTTCCGCTTCCAGCTTACGAGCGCATTCTAAAAGCTGGCCACGCATTCAACATCCTTGATGCGCGTAAAGCTATCTCTGTAACAGAGCGCCAACGTTACATCCTTCGTATCCGCAACCTGACTAAGTCTGTTGCTGAAGCATACTACGCATCGCGTGAGGCTCTTGGCTTCCCAATGTGCAAAAAGGACGAGGAGAAGTAATCATGGCTAAAGAATTTCTAATTGAACTGGGTACTGAAGAGCTACCACCAACGCAGCTTCGTACTCTAGCAGAAGCATTCGCGGCAAACTTTGAAGCTGAGCTTAAAGATGCAAACCTAGCGCACGAAGGCGTGAAATGGTATGCAGCACCTCGTCGTCTTGCTCTTAAAGTAGCAGCACTGGCAGAAGGCCAAGAAGACAAAGTGGTTGAAAAACGTGGCCCAGCGGTTTCTGTCGCATTCGATGCTGACGGCAACGCAACTAAAGCCGCTCAAGGTTGGGCTCGTGGTAACGGTATCACGGTTGAGCAAGCTGACCGTCTAGTGACAGACAAAGGCGAATGGCTTCTTTTCAAACAAGAAGTAAAAGGCCAAGCAACATCTGAAATCGTTGTTGAGCTAGCAGCAAAAGCACTAGGAAACCTGCCTATCGCTAAGCCAATGCGCTGGGGTAACAAGACCACTCAGTTCATCCGCCCGGTTAAAACACTAACTATGCTAATGGGTTCTGACCTTATTGAAGGTGAGATCCTAGGCGTAGCTTCAGATCGCACTATCCGTGGTCACCGTTTCATGGGTGAGCAAGAGTTCACTATCGATTCTGCAGAGCAATACCCAGCGATCCTAGAAGAGCGCGGTAAAGTAATGGCAGATTACGAAGCGCGTAAGGCAATCATCCTTGCTGACTCGCAAAAAGCGGCAGCAGCGGTTGGCGGTACTGCTGACCTAGAAGATGACCTAGTTGAAGAAGTAACGTCTCTGGTTGAATGGCCAGTAGTACTAACAGCGAAGTTTGAAGAAGAGTTCCTAAAAGTGCCTTCTGAAGCATTGGTTTACACCATGAAGGGTGACCAAAAATACTTCCCTGTTTACGATGACAACAAGAAGCTGCTTCCTAACTTTATCTTTGTATCTAACATCGAATCGAAAGAGCCTCGCCACGTTATCGAAGGTAACGAGAAGGTTGTACGTCCACGTCTAGCGGATGCAGAATTCTTCTTTAACACTGACCGTAAGCGTCCTCTGATCGACCGTCTACCTGAGCTAGACCAAGCTATCTTCCAGAAGCAGCTTGGTACTATCAAAGACAAAACAGACCGCATCACAGAACTTGCTGGCTACATCGCTGAGCAAATCGATGCTGACGTTGAGAAGTCGAAGCGCGCAGGCCTACTGGCTAAATGTGACCTAATGACCTCTATGGTATTCGAATTCACGGATACTCAGGGTGTAATGGGCATGCACTACGCGACTCACGATGGTGAAGACGAGCAAGTTGCACTAGCACTTTACGAGCAGTACATGCCTCGTTTCGCAGGCGATGACCTACCAAGCACAGGCATCTCTTCTGCAGTTGCAATGGCAGACAAGCTAGACACTATCGTTGGTATCTTCGGTATTGGCCAAGCGCCAAAAGGTTCTGACCCATTCGCTCTACGTCGTGCATCACTAGGTGTGCTACGTATTATCGTTGAAAATGGCTACAACCTAGACCTAACCGATCTGATCGCAAAAGCGAAAGAGCTGCTAGGTGATAAGCTAACTAACGAAAACGTAGAAGCTGACGTTATCGACTTCATGCTAGGTCGTTTCCGCGCATGGTACCAAGATGCAGGCTTCAGCGTCGACATCATCCAAGCGGTACTGGCGAATCGTCCAACTAAGCCAACTGACTTTGACCAACGTGTTAAAGCCGTATCTCACTTCCGTGAACTAGAAGCGGCAGAAGCTCTAGCAGCAGCGAACAAACGTGTAGGTAACATCCTTGCGAAATTCGATGGTGAGCTAGCGGCAGACATCGATCTAGCCCTTCTTCAAGAAGACGCTGAGAAAGCACTGGCTGAAAACGTTGCCGTAATGACGGAAGCACTAGAACCAGCATTCGCGACAGGTAACTACCAAGAAGCCCTAAGCAAGCTAGCAGCTCTACGTGAGCCTGTTGATGCGTTCTTCGATAACGTAATGGTTATGGCTGATGACGAAGCGCTTAAAAAGAACCGTCTAACGCTATTGAACAACCTACGTAACCTGTTCCTACAGATTGCTGACATCTCTCTACTGCAAAAATAAGTACGAGAGAGAAAGCTGTTCAAAGCGATGCTCTGAGCAACAAAAGGTAAATACCCAAAGGGAAGCGCGTGCTTCCCTTTTTGTTTTTGTGAACTCTGTATTTATTTGTAGAGGTAATAGCCTCCCCTCGATTGTATTACTCCTCAGAATGTAGATCCCAACCTTTGATATAACGAGAGTCTTATTCGGGGAAGGATACAATGAAGAAGACCACTCTCGCGCTCTCAATTCTTGCACTCAGCGCATGCAGCCAAACCAGCGACAATCCACTACTGTTGACCATTGATGATCAAGCGCCGCCCTTTCAATCAACAGGACAAGGTACATTGATTGCCGAGCACGAGCTCAGCAAAGGCACACACACCTTTTCCATCAGCGACGCCGCGCAAACCTGTGGCACAAGCTACGCCTTGGCAGAAGAGAGCCGAGTGAAGTTTAATAAGCCTCTGCGTGTAGACGACTGCGCGGAAGAGTCTCAGATAGATATCAAGGTATTCAAGGCCAATACCTACCAATTTACCCTCAATCCACAATCTAATGAACTGACAGTTAAGGTAAAACCGAAACAGAAGAAGGTTCAGAGCTTCACATGTCCGGTGCCTAGCGACTCACCAACCACCGTCGATGTGACCAAGACCTTTGCAGATGGCACCTTGTTACGTGATGCACTCTCAGGCCAACAAGCGACCGTGACTAACGGCACCATCAGCATGAAGCCTGCCAATTCAAGCCAAGGGTTATTGCTGCTTGAAGAGGTTGATTCAGCAGAAAAAGCAACGTTCAGTTGGGACAACGCCACGGTTTACTTCGTGATGACCGATCGCTTTTACAACGGCAACCCAAACAATGACAACAGCTATGGACGCAGCCAAGATGGTCAAGACGAAATCGGTACCTTCCACGGTGGTGACCTAGCGGGCTTAACCGAAAAGCTCGACTACATCGAATCGCTTGGGGCTAACGCTATCTGGATTACCTCTCCTTTAGAGCAAATCCATGGTTGGGTTGGCGGTGGTGATCGTGGTGACTTTAAGCACTACGCTTACCATGGCTACTATCACCAAGACTGGACCAAGCTCGATGACAACATGGGTACAGAAAACGAACTTAGAACCTTCATCGACACCGCTCACAGTAAAGGTATCCGCGTGATTTGGGATGTGGTGATGAACCACACCGGCTACGCAACCCTCGCCGACATGCAGGAGTTCGATTTCGGTAAACTCAACCTCAGTGACCAAGAAGCGCAGCAGACGCTTGGTAAAAACTGGACAGACTGGCAGCCAAAAGAGGGACAAAACTGGCACTACTTCAACAATTACATCTCCTACAGCGATCAAGAGGCGTGGGAAAAATGGTGGGGCAAGGCGTGGCTGCGCAGTGATATCGGTGCTTACGACTCACCGGGCTACAACAACCTGACTATGTCTTTGGCACACTTACCAGATTTGAAGACAGAATCGACAGAAACAACTGGCCTACCGAATTTCTATCGCAATAAATCCACCAGCGCGACCGATGAGCTCAAAACACCTCGTGACCACCTAATCACTTGGCTATCTGATTGGGTACGAGAATACGGCGTCGATGGCTTTAGGGTCGATACAGCCAAGCACGTCGAACTTGATGCGTGGGCAGAGCTAAAAGAGAGTACCACTCAAGCACTCGCAGAGTGGAAACAGAACAACCCAGACAAAGCCTTGGATGATTTACCATTCTGGATGACGGGCGAAGTGTGGGCACACAGTGTGGTGAAATCCGACTACTTTGCTAACGGCTTTGATTCGATCATCAACTTTGAATTCCAGAGTGACATCGCCCCTAAAGCGCTTAAGTGCCTTTCAGATCTCGATGCCGATTACCTTCGCTACGCAGAGAAGATCAACAGTGACGATAAATTCAATGTGCTGAGCTACCTATCGTCTCACGACACCTCGCTATTCTGGACGCAGCACGGCAGTGACTTTAGCAAACAGACCAAAGCGGCCAACGCTCTGATGTTAGCTCCGGGTGCAGTGCAGATCTATTACGGAGATGAGATTGCTCGCGACTTCGGTCCAACGGGATCAGATCCTATGCAGGGCACACGTTCTGATATGCCTTGGGAACAAATCAATGGAGAGCGTGCAGAGCTACTTGAGCACTGGCAGACACTTGGCCAATTCCGCCAACGTCATCCAGCCGTTGCACAAGGTAAACATATCCTGCGCAACAGCGATGGGTACTACGCCTTTGAACGTCAGTATCAAGATGACAAGGTGCTTGTGGTTTATACCGGCTCAAAGTAATTCATGCCGGAGACAACCCATAGAAATTTAAGGAGAAGCTCAGGCTTCTCCTTTTTTGATCACAAAAATCGTATTCAATAAGCAAGCTGTTACTCATTATCCAAACTTTATAGAAGTTTTTTACGTGTTAGAGCATTTGGCGCTATGCGTCGCAAAAACATTGCGGTATGTTCAAGGAATACACTGATGGCAGACATAAGGTCTGCCTTAATGACACATAACAAGCAATCACAATGAATTAGGTAAAGTAAGTAATGCAATTCTCTCAATTTGGTGAAAAATTTAATCAGTACTCAGGTATTACGCAGTTAATGGATGATTTAAATGATGGTCTACGCACACCAGGTGCCATCATGCTCGGTGGTGGTAACCCAGCAGCCATTCCTGCCATGCTCGACTACTTTCACCAAGCCAGTGGAGAACTCCTCGCCAATGGAGGCCTGATTAACGCCCTCGCCAACTACGATGGTCCGCAGGGCAAAGATGTTTTTGTAAAAGCGTTGGCCTCTCTACTTAAAGAGACCTATGGCTGGAATATCAGTGAAAAGAACATCAGCCTAACCAATGGCAGCCAAAGCGGCTTCTTCTACCTATTCAACCTACTTGCAGGCAAGCAACCAGATGGCTCACACAAGAAAATCCTGCTGCCATTAGCACCAGAGTACATCGGTTATGGTGATGCTGGGATTGATGAAAACATCTTTATCTCTTACCACCCTGAAATTGAAATGCTCGACAACCGCATGTTCAAATACCACGTCGATTTTGAAGAGCTGAAGGTGGATGAATCGGTCGCTGCAATCTGTGCTTCACGTCCTACCAATCCGACTGGCAACGTACTGACCGATGAAGAGATCCGCAAGCTAGATAAACTGGCGCGTGACAACAACATCCCTCTGATTATCGATAATGCTTATGGCCTGCCGTTTCCAAACATCATCTTTGAAGATGTCGAACCGTTCTGGAATGAGAATACGATTCTGTGCATGAGCCTTTCTAAGCTTGGCTTACCAGGGGTGCGCTGCGGTATTGTGATTGCGAGCGAAGAAGTGACACAGGCGATGACGAATATGAATGGCATCATTAGCTTAGCTCCGGGCAGTATCGGACCTGCACTGGCGCATCATATGATTGAAAAGGGTGATCTGCTTGATCTGAGCGAGAACACCATCAAGCCGTTCTACCAACAGAAATCACAGCGTGCTGTTGAGTTATTGCAGCAAACCATTACCGACTCACGTTTTCGCATTCATAAGCCAGAGGGCGCTATCTTCTTGTGGCTATGGTTTGATGAACTACCAATCACAACAATGGAATTGTACAAGCGCTTAAAAGAACGCGGAGTATTGATTGTTCCAGGAGAGTACTTCTTTATTGGTCAAGAAGACGAATGGGATCATGCGCATCAGTGCTTACGTATGAACTACGTACAAGACGATGAAGCAATGCAAAAAGGCATTAAGATTATTGCTGAAGAAGTGGAAAAGGCTTATCGCGAGAGCAAATAGAGCTCCCCCGACTCGGTCGTTCCTCTATGGAATGACGCCAACCGCACAAACAAAAAAGAGCACCTCATTGGGTGCTCTTTCACTCTTATTTCCCGATATTTTTAGCTCTCAAGAGCTAACAGTAATTAACCTTCTAGTAGGCTATTACCATTAATAGCAATCTTACGTGGTTGCATCGCTTCTGGGATTTCGCGTTCTAGGTCGATATGTAGAAGACCATTTTCCATGCTCGCACCGACGACTTTTACGTAGTCAGCCAGTTGGAATTTACGCTCAAAATCACGCTCTGCGATACCTTGGTACACATAAGTTTTTTCTGCTTCTGGTTTACGCTCACCTTTAACAATCAGCATATTCTCTTTTTGAGTTAGGTCTAGCTGCTCTTCAGCAAAGCCTGCAACTGCCATAGTGATACGGTAGTTGTTCTCATCTTTCTGCTCGATGTTGTATGGAGGGTAACCGCCAGAAGAGTTCTTCGATGTGTTCGCTTCCATCATGTTGAATAGACGATCGAAGCCGATTGCGTTGCGGTATAGTGGAGTGAAATCTACAGTTCTCATAATGCTATCCTTTTAGTAAGCAATAGTCTTAGTCGTGAGTTTGCACGGATCGAGTGTGTGTTCGATCGCTGCCGACTAAGGGATTTATCCTCTACTCCTCGGGTTCTCATAACGCTGGGACGTAGTAATAAATCAGTTCAATTGTGTGCCTTCAAGGTTATCCTCTCCTGAGCGATACCTCTTCAGCGTTCCAGAAGGCCTGTTTCTTCTCTGTTGAGCAAGACAGCTTCCCTCTTCACAAATAGATATATGGATTGAGAAAAATAGTTTCAAGGGATTATTTTCAATTATTTTTGCAACTCGATGTTTTTCAATACCTTACAAACATAAAAAAGCACCATCCAAAGGATAGTGCTTTAAATTTTCAATTGGTTAACTAAACCATTAATTTAATTGCTGCGAGGCTAAGTTAGTTCGCATTAGTTCAAGCGAGGCGCACGCAGCATACAAGTGTATGTGAGTACGCCGAACGCAGAAATCATGCGAAATAACGACGCATCGTAGTGATTAAACGTCTAGGTTGGCTACTTTCAATGCGTTTTCTTCGATGAAGTTACGACGAGGCTCAACTTGGTCACCCATTAGTGTGGTGAACAGCTGGTCTGCACCGACTGCATCTTCAATCGTTACTTGCATCATGCGACGCGTTTCTGGATCCATGGTGGTTTCCCAAAGCTGATCTGGGTTCATCTCACCTAGACCTTTGTATCGCTGTAGGCTTAGACCACGACGAGACTCTTTCACTAACCAGTTCAGTGCATCAACAAAGTTGCTCACCTCTTGAGTACGCTCACCACGTTTGATGTATGCGCCGTCTTCGATTAGGCCGTCAAGAGCTTCAGATAGGCTTGCTAGCTTGTCGTACTCTTTAGAGTTGAACAGCTCAACGCTCAATGCGTGCTCGTGAGTGACACCGTGTGTACGAACCACAACTTTAGGTAGGCTTAAACCTAGCTCTTCGTGTTTCTCAACTTCTAGCGAGTATTGGCTTGCACCAACTTCTTTCGCGTTCAATTGCTCAACAAGCTGTTTGCCCCATGCTTCTACTGCTGACTCATCGTGACACTGCTCAGCAGTTAGACGAGGCATGTAGATCATTTCATGCATTAGAGCATGTGGGTAACGGCGGCTCATGCGCTCCACCAGCTTGATACCTGAGTTGTATTGCTGAACCAACTTCTCTAGCGCTTCACCAGCCAATGCTGGCGCGTCTGCGTTTACGTGCAGTGCTGCGTTATCAAGAGCCAGTGCTACTTGGTACTGGTTCATTGCATCTTCATCTTTGATGTACTGCTCTTGCTTACCTTTCTTCACTTTGTAAAGCGGTGGCTGAGCGATGTACACGTAGCCACGCTCGATAAGCTCTGGCATTTGACGGTAGAAGAAGGTCAATAATAGCGTACGGATGTGCGAACCATCGACGTCGGCATCGGTCATGATGATGATGTTATGGTAACGCAGTTTATCTGGGTTGTACTCATCGCGACCGATACCACAGCCAAGAGCAGTGATCAGCGTTGCTACTTCTTGTGAAGACAACATCTTATCGAAGCGCGCTTTTTCAACGTTCAGGATCTTACCTTTCAGCGGTAGGATAGCCTGATTCTTACGGTTACGGCCTTGTTTTGCGGAGCCGCCTGCCGAGTCACCCTCCACTATGTATAGTTCAGAAAGTGCTGGGTCTTTTTCCTGACAGTCAGCCAGTTTACCTGGTAGGCCTGCTAGGTCTAACGCGCCTTTACGACGAGTCATTTCACGTGCTTTACGTGCAGCATCACGTGCGCGAGCCGCATCGATGATCTTAGTACAAACGGTTTTCGCTTCTGCTGGGTTCTCAATTAGGAACTCAGATAGCTTCTCACCCATCGCCTGCTCAACCGCCGATTTCACTTCAGAAGAAACCAGCTTGTCTTTGGTTTGGCTTGAGAACTTAGGATCTGGCACTTTCACCGAGATAACCGCAGTTAGACCTTCACGAGCATCATCACCTGACGTCGCTGTTTTCGCTTTCTTAGAGAAACCTTCTTTATCCATGAAGCTGTTCAGTGTACGCGTTAGCGCTGCACGGAAGCCTGCAAGGTGAGTACCACCATCGCGTTGAGGGATATTGTTGGTGAAACAGTAGATGTTCTCTTGGTAGCCATCATTCCATTGCATCGCCACTTCTACAGTGATGCCATCATCACGCTCGTTATCGAAGTGGAAGATTTTCTGGATGATCGGTGTTTTATTGGTGTTTAGGTGCTCAACAAACGCCTGGATACCACCTTCAAACATGAAGTGGTCGCCTTTGTCTTCTTCACGCTCATCACGCAGCTTGATCGATACGCCAGAGTTTAGGAAAGACAACTCACGCAGACGCTTCGCTAGAATATCGTAGTGGAATTCTGTGTTAGAGAAGGTCTCTTCACTTGGCCAGAAACGAATCTCTGTACCCGTTTTGTCCGTCTCACCAATCACAGCTAGTGGCGCTTGAGGCTCACCGTGGTGATAGGTTTGAGTATGGATTTGACCACCGCGGTGGATAGTAAGAGTAACCTGCTTTGACAGTGCGTTTACTACAGAAACACCTACACCGTGCAGACCACCCGATACCTTGTATGAGTTGTCATCGAACTTACCACCCGCGTGAAGTACCGTCATGATTACTTCTGCTGCAGATACTTTCTCTTCTGGGTGCATTTCGGTTGGGATACCACGGCCGTCATCGCGAACAGAAACCGAGTTATCGTCATGAATAGTAACAATGATGTCATTACAGTGACCAGCAAGTGCTTCATCAATAGAGTTATCTACCACCTCGAAGACCATGTGGTGCAGACCGGTACCATCATCCGTGTCGCCAATGTACATTCCAGGACGCTTACGTACCGCATCCAGACCCTTCAGTACCTTAATACTCGATGAATCGTAATTATCTGACATAGTTACTCTCTGACTAATTATCCTTGCTCTATTTTGCCATGTTCCACATGAAACATCCTGCTATTTTCATCATGCATATCGGCAATCTGATCAGCGGTAATAGAGCTTACAAAAACTTGTGCCTGGGTCGCCTTTAAACACTCCGCAAGGCGTGCTCGGCGTTGGCTATCTAATTCGGAAGCGAAGTCGTCTATCAAGTAGACACACTGCTTACCTGTCATCTGAGTGAGGTGTTGCCCTTGAGCCACGCGCAGTGCGCACACCATCAACTTCAGTTGACCTCGTGACAAGACATCTTCCACAGGAGTGCCGTTCACTTTTATCTTTAGATCCGCTTTGTTTGGCCCACTAAAGGTGTAACCAAGCTGCTGATCCCTTTCAAAATTCTTTTCTAATATCTCGGCATAAGGCGTATCTTTGTCCCAACCGCGATAGTAGTTAATCTTTATCTCAAACTCTGGCAAGAAAGTGGCGCAAATCTCTTCCGCAACTTCTTTAAGCTGCTCAACATAGGTAGCTCGCCACTCGCTGATGTTTTCAGCTAATCGTGCCAACTCCTGATCCCAGTAGCTGAGTTCGCGATAATGAGTTGCCGTTTTAAGCAGAGCATTACGTTGCTTGTTGAGACGCTTAACCCGTCCCCATGCATCGTAAAAACCAGACTCGCTATGAAACACACCCCAGTCAATAAAGGCACGACGATGTTTCGGCCCATCCGTCAGTAAATCAAACCCTTCAGGGTGAATCAACTGCAAAGGTAAGACTTGTGCTAATTGCGCCAGCTTTTGCCCAGATTGACCGCCTATTTTAACCTCTGTTGTGCCATCGCGCTGCTTATTAATGCCAATAGGCAGCTCAAATTGATCCGAGGTCAAAAAACGGCCATGAACAAACAGCTCACTGCACTCATTTTGGATGATGCGACCGGTTAAGGAGCTCTTAAAAGAGCGGCCATGCCCGAGCAGATAAATCGCTTCAAGGACACTGGTTTTACCGCTGCCGTTCGCCCCTATAAGAAAGTTAAAGCCTGATGACGGTTGAATGTCACAGGCTTCAATATTTCTAAACTGCTTAACGATCAGACGAGAGAGTGGCATAACGTCATCATATTAATCATTAACGACGGCACCATCTCTATAGACGGATTGGCATAACAACGTACATTGCGCTGTCATCTTGTGCGTTCTCGATCAGTGCACTGGCATTGGCATCCGACATAGAAACACGTACCTGTTCGCAGCGTAGCGTATTCAGTACATCCAGAACGTAGCTTACGTTGAAGCCGATCTCTAGCGCATCGCCTTCGTAGCTCACGTCTAGCATCTCTTCTGCTTCTTCTTGCTCTGGGTTGTTCGCTGTAATACGCATTTCACTGTCCGCAAGATTCACACGCACACCACGGAATTTTTCATTCGACAGAATGGCAGCACGAGAGAAAGCTGAGCGTAGCTCATCGCAGCTAGTTTCTAGCGTTTTAGTGGTATTTTGCGGCATTACGCGGCGATAATCAGGGAAACGACCATCAACAAGCTTAGAAGTGAAGACATAGTTGTTCACTTCTGCGCGCACATTTGAGCTACCGATTTGCAGCGTCACTGGCTGCTCAGGTGCATCTAATAGCTTAACTAGCTCTTGAACGCCCTTACGAGGCACAATGATCTGCTTCTGTGCAAAGTCAGCGCCTAATGCTGCTTGCGATACCGCCATACGGTGACCATCGGTCGCGACACTGCGCAGTGTTGAGCCTTCAATCTCAAACAGCATGCCGTTGAGGTAGTAACGAACGTCTTGGTTCGCCATTGAAAATTGCGTTTTTTCAATAAGACCGCGTAGCTCTGCTTGTGTCACAGACACTTCAACTTCACTGCTCCAGTCTTCAATATTTGGGAAATCCGCGGCTGGCAGCGTAGCTAATGAGAAACGGCTGCGGCCAGAGCGCACTTGAACACGGTCACCATCCAGAACAACAGTGATCACTGAGCTATCTGGTAGACCACGACAGATATCAAGGAACTTGCGAGAAGGTACAGTGATGCTGCCCGCTTCAAACTCACCTTCTAGCGTCACGCGACTCACCAATTCCACTTCTAGATCGGTGGCGGTCATCGATAACACGTTATCTTCAACCTTGATCAGAAGGTTACCTAGGATTGGTAGGGTTGGTCGACCACCCAGTGCGCCAGAGACTTGTTGTAACGGCTTAATCAGGTGACTGCGTTCAATGGTAAATTTCATAGCTTACTCTTAAGGTATCAAGGGCGGCCCGTTATCCAACGAGCGGCCGATATTCTATTATCTCTGGTGTAAGAATACTGTGTATTAAGAAGAAAGGGTACGGATCAGGTTAGAATAGTCTTCTTTAATGTCGTGGCTCTCTTCACGAAGCTGAGCAATTTTACGACAAGCGTGTAGAACCGTAGTGTGGTCACGACCACCAAATGCATCACCAATCTCAGGTAAGCTGTGGTTGGTCAGCTCTTTTGCCAGTGCCATCGCTAATTGACGCGGGCGCGCAACCGAACGAGAACGACGCTTCGACAGTAGGTCCGCCACTTTAATCTTGTAGTATTCCGCTACGGTCTTTTGAATATTGTCGATTGTCACTAGCTTTTCTTGCAGTGCCAATAGATCACGCAGTGCTTCACGTACAAAATCGATGGTGATTGGACGACCGGTAAAGTTCGCATTCGCGATTACACGGTTCAATGCACCTTCAAGTTCACGAACATTCGAACGCAGACGCTTAGCAATAAAGAACGCCACTTCATCAGCAAGATGAATCTGATGGTCTTCTGCCTTCTTCATCAAGATCGCAACGCGAGTCTCAAGTTCAGGCGGCTCGATCGCAACCGTTAGGCCCCAACCAAATCGAGATTTAAGACGATCTTCTACACCGTTGATCTCTTTTGGATAACGGTCTGAAGTTAGGATGATCTGTTGGTTGCCTTCCAAGAGCGCATTAAAGGTATGGAAGAACTCTTCTTGAGAACGCTCTTTGTTAGCGAAGAATTGGATGTCATCGATAAGCAATGCATCAACACTACGGTAGTAGCGCTTGAATTCTTCGATCGCGTTGTTCTGTAGGGCTTTAACCATATCCTGAACAAAACGCTCAGAGTGCATGTACACCACTTTAGCATTCGGCTTGCCATCAACAATGGCATTACCTACCGCGTGCAACAAGTGGGTTTTACCTAGGCCAGTACCACCATAAAGAAATAGTGGGTTGTACGCTGCGCCTGGGTTATCCGCAACTTGGCGTGCTGCGGCTAAACCAAGTTGGTTCGACTTACCCTCAACAAAGTTGTTGAACTTATGCTTAGGATTGACGTTTGAGCGGTGGTTAAGGTCGACCTCTGCTGCAGGCTCTTCATCACGCCACGTGTTATGAACTGGTTTACGCGCTTGAAGTTGTGCCGGAGCCGATGATTCAGCTGCGACATCTGCGGCGGTACGAGCAGGCTTAGGCGCTGCAGGCTTAGGTGCCGATACCGGCTTGCTGCCCACTTCAAAATGAAGGTGTGGGATATCGTTACCACAATATTCCTGCAGTAAACGGTTAATGCTGTTTAGGTACTTATCACGCACCCAATCCAGCACAAAGCGGTTCGGTGCAAATAGAGTAAGAGTATTGTCATTGAGCTCCGCTTGTAACGGACGAACCCACATACTGAATTCTGTAGCTGGTAGCTCTTCTTGAAGCTGTTGCAAACATTGCAACCAAAGCGAAGATGACAC